>NZ_SSNW01000068.1 GCF_004801315.1 Deinococcus sp. Arct2-2 | reverse complement strand
GTTGGGGTGAGGAAAAGCCACGCTTCATCCTAGCCCTGACTTTGCGGTAGCCCTGCGATACAGGTCTCAAAGGCCTGCTGATTGTGCAGCTGGGCGTGGGGAGGGTGGGGCACAGCGGTCATCGCCTTCAGCATGGCGCGGCTCGGAAAGAGGGTCAAGGGCAGAGCAGTCGCAGATGGTCTAAAGATGAACCGCTCCAACTGGAAGATATCCTCACTGCTCTACGACCTCACTCCGCGCCTGCCCACGGTCAGTCCAGCGAGGGTTGTTCAACAGTCTGGCCCAGAGGCCTCGCCTCCTCTTGGGCCAGTGGAAGGACACCCTCAAAGTCAGCTGTACCGAACGGCGACGGTCTAGACTCCGGTATGCACCTTGCACCCGTCCTGCACACGGAACGCCTCCTCCTCCGTGGCCATCAGGAACAAGACCTTGACGACTGCGCCGCGCTGTGGAGTCATCCGGAGGTCACGCGATATACGACCGGCACGCCGCTCGCCCGGCAGGACGTGTGGACTCGGCTGCTGCGGCATTCCGGTCACTGGGCACTCTTCGGCTTCGGCTACTGGCTTGCCTTTGACCGCGCTTCTGGACGGTTTGCGGGCGAGGTCGGCATCGCCCGGTTCAAGCGTGACCTGCTGTTTGACCTGCCCACTTTGGATTTGGTGCCCGAGGCGGGATGGGTCTTCCTGCCCTGGTGTCATGGTCAGGGGATGGCCTCCGAAGCGGTTCGCGCTGTCCTGGAGTGGCGTGACAGGTCGCTGGGACCCGGCAGCACCTTCTGCATCATTCAGCCGGAGAATGCGCCGTCGCTGCGATTGGCACAGAAAGTCGGGTTTCAGCTCGACCAAGTGGCCAGCCACGCTGGCCGAGACTGGCAGATACTGATGCGTCACTCCAGCCTGGCCTCCTCGTCCATTGCCCAATTCACTTCGCCCGACTGAATCTCGGTTCGCTGTTTCGGTCAGGCAGCAGGTCGATGGCTCACCAGACGGATGAAGGCAGCAAGACCCGTACCTCATCTTCACGACGTCACCCCTGTCCTCCATCCATCGCGTCAATCTCAGGTCAAAGGGCCTCGTACCAAGTCAAGGGATCATGGGTTGATGTCCTGATCTGGTCCGAGGGCACACCCGCTCAAAGTTCAGTCCTCAAGAGCGTCCGCACGAGTAGCAGGGCTTCTCCACCCGGACGCTCTAGGGCAGCTCGCACTGTGGAAATCTGCTTTGCTGTCACCCCTTGCATTACCGCCACTGCTGCAGACGAAGGCGCCCAGCTCTACACGCAAGCGCAGGAGCACGCCCAGCGGCTTACGGTCATCCTGAGGGCCAGGCCGCTCCTCTCCCGGGCCAAGGAGGCGTTTCCCGCTTTGGAGCGGCCTTGCTGAGCGTGCTGGGGGCTTTACTCGCTTCGAAGCTTCACTTGCTGGGTTTGCGCACCACATCCATCACCGAAGCAGGTCACGATCGGGGCCACCACCCCGCGGCCAGCCGCTCATCCACTGGCCGCAGGCCCGGGGTCACCCAGAAGCGAGAGCAACCTAGAGAGCACCAGCGCAGCGAGAACGGCAAGGCAACGACCATTGAGCCAGAAGGCATACCTGAGTGCGCCTTTCAGGAAGGGGGGCAGGAGGTCATCCTGCTCGTTTAAACCCCCTCAGACTGGAAATCACTTGATCCAAGGTGGGCTGGCCTCTTCGCCCGTTTCGCGGAACAACTGCATTCCGGCGGGAGAGATGATCAGCCACTCGGCGTCGGTATCCCCAGTATTGTCGACCCGGTGCGGGGTGTGGGCAGGCACGATCAGCGTGTCGCTGGAAGACAGCTCGATGCGCTGATCACCGCTGGTGACCGTGACCCGGCCTGAGAGCATCACCATGATTTCTTCGCGGTTTTGGACATGGGAAGGATTGAAGCCGCCGGGGGTTTGACGCTGCCGAACGACGGTTACGTCAGTGGCCCCGAGCCGGGGAGTCGCGAGACTGGTACCGTGGTTCCCGTTCGGGGTTTCCATGGCCTGTGTATCTCCAGCGCGGATAGTGATCATTTGAGCCTCCTGGTGATGCCTGCTGGGGCACAACCGACGCCATAGTAAAGCAGCCTGTCTATTTAGACAAGGGGGATGACTAATTTGCAAGAAAGACCAAATGCTACCACCTTAGAGCAAGCCCGCCAGCAGCACATTGGCCGTCTCCTGCACCGCGCCGCCCGCGCTTACAACGTTCTTGCCCTCGAAAAACTTCATGCCCAGGGGCATACTTCATTGAGTCTCGCCCACACCAATCTGCTGCCCCACCTCGATACAGAGGGTACCCGCATTGTCACCCTGGCTGAGCGGGCCGGGATGACAAAACAGGCGGCTGGACAGCTGGTGGCCGAGCTGGAAACCCACGGTTACGTCGAGCGCCAACCTGACCCAGCAGACGGACGGGCTACCCGGGTGCAATTCACGGCAGCAGGATGGCAGTATCTGCTGGACGCGCAGGAAACCAAACGTGCGATTGAAGACGAGTACCAGGCCGAACTGGGACACCCCCTGTGGGAGCAGCTGAACGAGGCCCTGCACCGCCTCTTAGGTGATGCCCCTTCTTCCCGCTGAGTCCTGCCCTCAGCGCCAACTTCCTTACCACAGCACAGCCCCTGAATTCCAATCTGGCCACCCATTCGCTCACCGTCTATCAGGAAACCCGTGTGCCTGGCAGCTCAGCCCACAGCGGCGGCCAGCCCCTTACTGTTCAATGCGGCCCGGCCGCCGCTCTTCTCGCAAGAGGGCAGGCGCGCTCCTCCTCTTGTGCTTCCAGCTGTTCAGCTTGCCTTCGCCGTCAAGGTGCCGGCCGCTTGTCAGACGAAACGTTGAGTGAGATCCATCACTTCATGTTGTGGATCGCCATTAAATTTTGTATCTCAGGCTTGTTCCAGACAGAAGCAGGACAGTGTCGAAGAACTGCTTGGTTTCAGTCGCGCAGGGCTCCAAAACCGCTTCATCTCATGGCTTATACGGCCTTCAGTTCATCGCGGATAGAGATGTAGCACAGGAGAGATGCTCTTGTCGCTTGGGCACTGACCTGGGGTTAATGGCATGACGGCTAACGTCATGCCACGCAGGGCTCCTCCTGTTCGGCAACGCAAACGGCCAAGCCTCCAGCGAAGCTCTTCCGATTGTTGTTTTCTTTTAATGGTTTTCTCTTTTAAAGAATGATACGAAAAACATCATCAGGCCACAGCCTCAGAGCGTTCTACACAGTGTTTTTCAGCCATTTCCCCCCATTCGGAACGGTATTTCCCCCCATTCGGAACGGTATTTTCTGACTGGTTCCCCCCATTCATAACGGGATCCCTGAGTCGGTTCCCTCCATTCATAACGGTACGGATGCCCCATTCATAACGGGGGAATATCCCCCATTCATAACGGTATCAATGGTTCAAACCCCCCATTGGTAACGGCATCTTCCTCTCCGTTCCCCCCATTCGTAACGGTATATCGCCCTAAGACGAACGAGTTCCCTTGAGCACACGCTTTTCAGTGACTTTCCCCCATCCATAACGGGATGCATTGTCCAGACTTCCCCCATTCATAACGGCGTGGTGATCGTGCGCCTTTGTCGTTACACTGAACTCTCTGGGAGGAGCCGTGACAAAGCAAGCCGAGCAGGAATTGGTCTTGAGAGAAGATTTGAACGTCGGTCATCTCGGGCTGATCTCTATCCAACGCAAGATCGCTGCCGACTACGCCTCCTGGAAGGTGAGTTTCAACCGGGCGGGCATTCCCAGTGAAATTGAATGCAACGGCGCACAGAAATACGGCGTGCCTCACGGGATCGACAACGATTCTTACTTGGCTCTTCAGGAGTTGTACATTGAGCAGGGATGTCCGGAACATGGGCTGATCGCTTTCACGATGTACCGCCTGCTGCAGATGTGTGGCCTGGACGACACCGGGGCCAACCGCCGCATGATGCGTGAGAGCCTGGAGCGCCTGAGCGCCACCCAGTACTGGATCAGTGGTGCTTGGCGCAACCATGAAGAGGACGATTGGGTCACGGTGGGCTTTCGTCTGATCGAAAAATTGGTCTTTACCCGGTCGCGGCGGGACATGGAAGGGGCCAAACTGATCTCTGTCACGCTCCCCCGTGAATTGACACGCAACATCAGAAACGGCTACTTCAAGCCGGTCAGCACAGCACTCCTGCGTCAACTGGGTCAACCGGCTCGCGCGGCCTACCGTGTGCTCGATGCGTTGCGGCATGATCCGGTTCAGCATCAAGACCGTGCAGCAACTCTGCAGATCACCTTGATGGATTTGGCGCAGCGCTGCGGCATCGCCAGCGACAAACCGGACAAGATTCGCCGAACTTTAGAGCCGATTCACGAGAATTTGATCAAGGCAGAGTACCTCAGTGAGGTGAAAGTCACTGGGCGAGGTAAAAAGCAGCTGCTCAGCTACGTGTTCGGACAAGCGGAGCCCGAGCCAGACACAGGATTGGTGGCCTTGCTGGTTGCTCTGAACGTCCCGTTGGTTGCCGCAAAGAAGGCTGCAGCAGATTATCCACAGTCCGTCCAGGACGGCGCCGCGCAAGCGAGGGCCATCCTGGCACGGGGGTACAAACCGCAAAACCATGTGGGCTTTGTTCTGGATGTGGTGCGTTCGTACGGCAACGGCAAATACGCCTGGCCAGACGCTCCACCACAGATCAACGGCAACAGCGTTACCGCCGCACCTCAAGCAAAGCTGAGGATTCAGGACCCTGCTCCTGAAGACCTGCCCGTGTCTGCTGGTGATCTGGCACGAACCTTGGCGTTTTTGCTGCGTTCAGAAGGCGTGCGGCGAGAAGACTTGGTGCAGTTGCCCCTGGGAGTGTTGCAGGACATGCATAGCCGCATTCTCGGCCGTCCTCAAGACGAACGAACCGAAACGGTGGCCCACCTGAAAGCACTCCTAGCTCTGTCTTGACCCTGTGTCCGATGTTGATCCTGCACACCGTCACGAATGGGGCGTCTGAAGCTCTGAATCCCGAGAGAGGTGAGGTGCTGAGCGGTGGTACCGCAATCTGCCTGAACTGGCTTCACGCCACGCAGAGGGCAGGGTTGAACCGAGGTTTACCCCCTCCTACTGCGACCGTTGACCGTGTCTGGAATGCCTGTTTTCGATTTTTTCTTCTGATGGTGAAGGTCAAGGTTCGGGTATGCAAACCCAAAAACGCTTATGCCAGATTGGGCTTGAGTCGGTCTGCGCACCTGTGGTTAAGCAACCCCTGCTTGGCGCTCGAACTCGTGTGGTGTCCAGGTGGTCACTGACGATTCTGGCAGGCTTGGCGGTATGGAGCTTACTGAGCCTGTCCACAGGTTCAAAGGAGAGGGAGACCGCATGATCCTCGACAAAACCTAGTGCTGAATACCGCTGTAAGGTGTTGGCAGGGTTGTGTTGCCTTAACTAGTTTGGGGTAGGCTAACCCGCCGTGACCGAGCCGAAACCTTATCGCCACCGATTCCCAATGACCATCATCCAGCACGCCCAAACAGCTGTACCACCGCTTTCCGCTCAGTGACCGAGATGTTCAAGAATTGCTCTACCAGCGCGGCATCCAAGTCAGCCACGAGACCCTCCGCGAGTGGTGCATCAACTTCAGTTCCCTGTTCGCTGACGCACTGCGTCACCGGGAACCCCGGCAGGGTTCCCGGTGGTCTTTGATTGATGTCTGTACGACGGGAGCTGGTGTCCGGTCTTGGTTGTGGCGTGCGGTAGACGAGCACGGTTTCGTGCAGGGCATTCTTCTTCAACGGCACCGAAATACCGAAGCGGCGAAAACCTTCCTCGCCAGATTGCTGGGTGAATACGACGTCCCAGAGGTCATCCATACCGGGTCAGCTCCAGAGTTACGGAGCCGCGATCCGAGACATGCCGAGCTTGGCTGACGTCGACCACCAGGAGGTGATCTCCACGGCCCGCTGCAACACTGTCATTGAGCAGGAACAGCGCTCGACACGACGACAGGAGCGAAGTCAGCAGGGATTCAGACGACGGAAACGCGCTCAAGAATTCCTGGGGTTGCACGCCCGCATCACGAACCTTCACCCTCATTCCCGAACGAGCGTTTCCGCCGCTACCCGAAGAAGAAATCAGAAACAAGCGTTCCAGACGTGGTCAGTCGTCGCAGCAGGGGTGGCCTGAATCTCAGGCCACCCCTGCCTTCCTCACACCTGAACCCAACTTAAGGCAACACAACCGCTGGATCAGTCATCTGGGCCAGACGAGCACAAGACGCCCCCTGCCGAGAAGCTGATGGGATGCGCTTGGTCACTGATCAGCATCTGAACGTTCCCCTCTTCCAGTCGTCAGTCCGCGGCCGTGCGACCGGATGTGGTGTGATCGAACAGGGCCACCTGCTGCCTCGCTCATTGTAGGAGTCTCTCCTTCGCTTCCACTTCTCTCAAGTCTCTCCTTCCACACCATTACACGAGGAAAACACGGTGTTCATTTGCGGCCCAAGATATTCTGATAGCTGATGGAACGATCGAGTCTCAGGATGCAGTTGACCCCTCAGCAAGATCACCGGGATACCCGGCGCCGCCAGTAGATTGGCCGCGTCAGGGCCGCTGGAAGCACACTGCTCACTGCACAGCCCCACTGTGAGCCCCACAACCAAACAGGGGAGACCGTCATCTCAGTGGAACTCAGCTATGACTGGTGTCCCCAGCGCCAGCACCCGGCGCACAAACAACTCTTGGAACGCAGGCACATCCACCCCCACCGCCACGTTGACCTGGGCCTGACTCGCCCCCCGGTGCGGCACAGTCATGCCCACCGTAAATTCGCCCTGCACCTCAATGCCCACCCGCGTGCGCAACCACTGCGTGACGAGGGCGGGGCGCAGCAGCGCCGCTACAGTGAGCGGGTCGTGCATGTGCGTGTAGTCCCGGCCATGACGGGCCTGAATGTACGGCATCCAATTGACCAGTTCTGCGTGCAGAAAGTGTCCGAGAGGATGTGCCGCCCGGCTGAGGCGCGCCATTTCCGCTGGCCCCAGAGCGGTGCGGGTCGTGACATCCAGCGGAAAGAGCGTGATGGGCAGACCAAAGTCAAAGACCACCCGCGCTGCCTCGGGATCTGACACGATGTTGTGTTCTGCCACCGGCAGGTCGTCCCGCGACAGGTCAAAGACTCCGCCCATCATGTAAATCTGTTTGACTTGGCGCATGGTGTCGGGATCTTGCTCGATGGCGCGCGCGAGATTGGCCAGCGGCGCGATGGCAATCAGGGTAATTTCCCCAGGATGCTGCTTGACTGTCTCCACAATAAAGTCTTCAGCGCTTTGGTTCAGCATCACGGTGTCGGGAATGGTCGCGGCGTCAATATTTTTCCCCTCATGACCAGGCCAAAAAATCTCCCGCTCCCCGTTGAGGGTGGCCGGCCCCCCCGGGGCGATGGGCACCTGACCCGCAAGGTTCATCTGCGCGAGCACGTGATGGACAATTTTGGCCCTTAAGCGGGTATCGCCGTAAGCCGTGGTCACGCCCAGCAACTGCAGTTCAGGAGAGGCCAGCAGCAAACTCAAGGCGAGAATGTCGTCCACATCGGTGCCAATGTCGGTGTCCAGAATAACTTTATTCATGCGAAGTCCTTTACGGGGAGGGAAACTTGACGGGTGAAGGCCAGCAGCTCAGATCGGGTGGGAAGGGCGGCAACGGTGCCGGGTTTGGTGGCGGTCAAGGCCCCTGCCGCGTTGCCCCACGCGACGGCTTGACCCAACGGCAGTCCGGCCTCAAGGGCTGCACACAGCGCGCCGCAAAAGGCGTCCCCCGCTCCCGTGGTGTCGACGGCCTGAATGACTGGGGCCGCTGCATGGCCCTCCCCAGCGCGGCCCGCCCAGACGGCCCCCAAGGCCCCCAGAGTGACGACCACTTCGGGAATCTGCTCGGCCAACCGGCGGGCGGCCATCTGGGCTTGTGCAATACCGTGGAAAGGCGGCTGGTTCAGCAAGGCCGCCGCCTCATGCTGATTGACCACCAAGACGTCGGCATCCACAAAATCAGCCAATCTCACGTCTGAACTCAGCGGAGAGGCATTGACCACCGCCCGGACGCCCGCTTGACGGGCCAAGTGCAGCGTTGCCCGCCACGTTTCTTGCGGAATCTCCAGTTGCACCAGCACGACCCCTGCGGGTTGAAGCTGGACGGAATCGAAATGCCCAGGCTGCAAATCGGCATTGGCTCCAGGCACCACCATGATGCTGTTTTCGCCTGCGGGGGTGACCCCGATCAGGGCCATGCCTGTAGGGGACTCACTGTCCTGCAGCTTGAGGGACAAGGGTTCATTCCTCAGCTGTTTGCGGGCCATCAGGCCAAAGACGTCGCAACCGACGCTGGCGTAGAGTGTCACCTGGGCGCCCAGCCGGGCCGCGGTAACGGCTTGATTGGCCCCTTTACCCCCAAGGCCCATGCGCAACCCCTGTGCCAACACGGTTTCCCCCGGACGAGGGAAGGCGGACACCACTGCACTCAGATCCATGTTGACGCTGCCCACGACTGTGATCATTCCTGCCCCCACGCCCCTGCCACGTGAGGGGCAGTCTTGGGCCTTTTCGCTGCTGATGTGGAGGCAGTGTAAAGCGGCACTACTCCTCTGGCCCAGACGATTCACCGCACCAAGCGGACAATACTTCAAGACGCTCCGCACCTCGCCGAAACGCCTGGGGAGACTGGCCTACCAAGCGGCGAAAAATACGGGCAAAGTACGACGGATCTTCGAAGCCCACAGCTTGGGTCACCGCGTTCACCCCCTGTCCCGTTCGCCGCAGCAACAGCTTGGCCTGATTGATCCGGACGCGGTGCAAGTAAGCCCAAGGGGTCAGGCCCATCTCTTGGCGGAAGAGGGCAGAGAGGTGGTTGGCACTGACACCCAGGTCACGGGCCAAGGCGTCCCGCTGGATAGGTCCGCTGAATCCCTGATGAAGAGTGGCCACCGCGCGTTTCACCAGACCACTGGCTGCGGGGGCCAAGACGGCCCTCCCCTCCAAATACGTCAAGCGGCCCGCCACTTCGTGGGGTGCCAGCACCGCTTTGCTGTGCCAGAGGGTATGGGGAGAGTCGAGCAGCTCGGTGTCCTCCGGCCGCAGAGGCTGCCCACTGACCATCCAGACCGGCAGGGTACGGGAGCGCTCCCGCAAAGCCGCGAGTACCCCGAAGCCGTCCAGCTTTGCCAAACTCGACTCCAGGATCACCAGACCCGGCAGTTCACGCGACAAGGCGGCCAACGCTTCTGCGCCGTCCAGAACGGTATGAACGTTCCGGCCCGGCATGGCCCGCGCCAACAGGACGCGGTAGAGCGTGCGCATCTGCGGATCGGCGTCCGCGATGAGGACGCTGCCTACCCATGAGGAGCGGGGGGAAGAGGCGCTGGAGACCGCAGGCAAGCCGCCCGCAGGGACAGAGAATCTTCCCTCTGCAACAGGCCTCAAGTCTTGGCGCATTTGGGCAGCGCGCAGCGCGCTGCCGAGCTGATCTGCCAACCACTGCAAACTCTCCAACTCCTGGCGGGCATGCCGGGCGGGCTGCAGCCCCTGGAGGTCAAGCACCCCCAACAGCTCGCGTCCAGCCTGCACCGGCAAGACGGCGCGGGCCCGGACTTCAGGACACTGGGGATCAGGTGAAAATACCCCTGACCGCCGGGCATCGGCCACAAAGACGGCGCGGCCCCCCAACGCTGCGCCCAGCGGTTCGTCGGAGCGGGGAACCACCGGCTCACCTTCACCCCACAGGTCGCGGAGTGTCGTCCCAGACCAGCGGTAGAGGCGGGCCAGATCGTAGCCGTAGGTAAACCGAACGGCTTCCGGGATCTCACCCACCAATTCACGCACACTGACCAAACGGGTCATCCGCCGCCCCAGTTCCATCGCGGCCTCCAGCCGGGACAGCCGCCCACGTTCTAGGTCGCGGTTGACGCCCACCAGGCGGCTGGGCAAGTCCGCCAGCGCGATCAATTTGCGCACCGCTTCCTCCCCCACATTCTCAGGGGTAATCAGTCGAGGCCGGGCCACAAACGCGCGGGTGGCGGTTCCGGCCACAATGTCGAGGGCCAGCTGAACCGCTCGGTGGCCCAGGTCTTCCGGATTCAGATCCACGGTGGCGCTCAACTCGCCGCGGATCAGGGCAGCAAGTGCTAAGGGATCGCCATTCAGGCCCACCACAGGCACCTGCCGATCAACCGCCCCCGTCGCCAGCCCCACGTCGCGCGCCAGTAGGGCCAGCGGATCCGAGAGCGCGAACACAGCGTCCGGAACACGTGACAGGGCCTCAAAAGCCGCGCACACTTCAGGGCGCGCCTGCTCGGGTTCCCAAGGTGTGGGAATCTGGTAAACCGTGCTCCCTGGAACCCTTCGCAGCCCGTCGCGCAGGCCTTCGAGGCGGTCAGAGCCGCTGTGAACATGTGGCTGGCCTCCGCCGATCGCCAGCACCAGCGCCTGCGGTGGCAAGCGGCCTGCCAGGTACAGCCCAGCGGTCAGCGCCGCCTCATACAGGCCCCCTGGAGACCACAGGCGGGCATGCTTCATCTCGGCTTCTCCCAAGTGAATCACGGGCAACCCCGTGCCTAACACCATCGACAACACGTCTTGAGGTAAGAACGAGCAGACCAACACGTCAAGCGTCAAGGCCTGAAGGTCTTCAAGGAACGCGCCAGTGCCGTCCCGCAGGGCGCGCTGCGGATCTTCGTCCACGAAGACCAGTTCAACTCTGTGTTCTTGGGCTGCCTGTTCCACCGCGATCCGGGCCTGAACCCACACCGGCTCGTCGGCCCAGAACCACAGCCCCAACCGCACGGTGCCTTTGTCCTGCATGGTTGTTCCTCCCGTTGATGTGTTGCTCACCCTACCGCCTGACGCGGAGCGCAATCAATCGTCTGCTGTGAGCGTGGAATGCTGCGCGACTGTCTAAGTGACTTGCCCTACGCTTCGAGACACAAACCTCAACCTGTTTGCTGCACCGCCTCAGCGCTTACCGCCGGAGTGTTCCGGGAAGGACTTACTCTATGCCGACGTACTGTTGTTGCTCTGGTTCCGTCTCTTTATGACGTCGTATACCCAGCAGATTGACCTGCTGCCCGGCGAAGGCTGGTGGGGCGGCCTTGCCGCGGACGGTGCACAGATGCCGTTCGGGCAGCACACTCAAGCGCGTAACCTCGCCTCCGATCACCGCGCCAATCAGGCTGCGCCCTTTTTCGTCTCCAACCGGGGCCGATACCTCTGGAGTGAGTGGCCCTTCGCTTTTCAGTTTCAGGATGGCACCTTGACGATTGAACACGGCGCGCCATTGACTCTGAGTGAGGGCCACCTCTCGCTGAGGGACGCCCACCTGCACGCGGCTCACCTGCACTTTCCCCCCAGCGGTCACCTGCCGCACGACTTGCTGTTCACCCGGCCCCAGTACAACACCTGGATTGAACTCCTCTACACGCCCACCCAAGCTCAGGTTGTGCAGTACGCGCAGGCTGTGCTCGATCACGGTTTCCCCTCTGGTGTCCTCATGATCGACGACAACTGGATGGACGACTACGGCCGCTGGACCTTTCACGCGGGCCGCTTTCCGGATCCACGTCAGATGACCTGCGACCTGCAGGCCCTTGGGTTTCCGGTGATGCTGTGGGTATGTCCTTTCGTCAGTCCTGACGGCATTCACTTTCTAGACCTAGAGCGTCAGGGGTTTTTGCTCCGGGCGGCGGACGGACAGACGGCCGTGCGCCAGTGGTGGAACGGGCACAGCGCTGTGCTGGACTTGAGCCACCCTGGGGCGGTGGCGTGGTTTCAAGTCCAGCTGGATCACCTGGTTGAGCAGTGCGGCGTACAGGGCTTTAAATTCGACGCGGGAGACCCCGTTTTTTACCGCGATGATGACCAATACCACGCCGCAAGCAGCCCCACCGACCAGTGCCGCCGCTGGGCCGAACTGGGCCTGCGTTACCCTCTGAATGAATTCCGGGCCTCGTGGAAGATGGGGGGACAGGCCTTAGCCCAGCGCCAACGCGACAAGGCGCATGCTTGGGCAAACGAACATCCGATGCACGGGGGCAGTACCGGCCTGAGTTCCTTGATTCCGGACGGCTTGGCTCAGGGCCTCCTCGGCTACCCCTTTACCTGTCCCGACATGATTGGCGGCGGCGATTATCTGGCCCTCGATTTTTCTCAGCCTGACCGCTTTGACGGTGAGCTCTTTGTGCGCAGCGCGCAGGTGGCGGCGCTGATGCCCATGATGCAGTTCTCGGCCGCACCGTGGCGGTTGCTGGATGAGGCTGGTGTCAATGCTTGCCGGGAAGCCGCTTGGCTGCATGTGCAGTACGGCGAAACCATCCTTGAGCTGGCGCGTCAAGCCGCACAGAATGGAGAGCCGATCATTCGCTCGCTGGCCTACGTCTGTCCAGACTGCGGATATGAAGGGGTTCAAGATCAGTTCCTGCTGGGGAATGACCTGCTCGTCGCCCCGATGCTGTCCAAGGGGGGCACGCACCGTGACGTGAACTTGCCGCCAGGGGAGTGGCGCAGCGTATCGGGCGAGCACTTCACCGGCCCACAGGCCCTCACGGTGAGCGTTGCCCTGAATCAGCTGCCGCACTTTCGCCGCGTTCCAGAGGTGCACAGCACTTCACACCCAGGAGGTTGAGATGAAGGCAGATCCGCACGATTGGTTTTCCCGTTCCCGGCGTAACCAAGGCCTGTCCACGCTCTTGCTGGCGGCCCTCACAGGGTGTAGTGTCCCCACCCCTCCAGCGGCCTCCAGTGAACAGCCCCGCCCTCCCCTCCAAGGGCAAGCGGTGACCTGGACTTCCAGCACAGTTCAGGAGGTCTATAACCCCAGTGGCGACCGCTACAGCTACGCGCCCTCGGTGATGGTGGAGGGACAAACCGAGCATATCTGGACGTGCCACAACCGCGACAGTGGCGTGATCAAGGACTACATCTATTACACCAAGCGGGTCAACGGGGCCGTGGTGTCCAGTGTTCCTGTCCTAGAAGCGAGTGCTGCTGGATGGGACAAGGTGCACGTGTGTGATCCCAGCGTCGTGAAAGCCAACGTGACGTACAACAGCACGGCTTACAGCTACGTGATGTTTTACCTGGGGAACGACGCCGAGTGCAGCTGTCACAACTCCATCGGCGTCGCAGTGGCCCAGTCCGTGGAGGGGCCCTGGATCAAATATCCGAGTCCCATCGTCACCTTTCCCTTTGCCGACACCAACCTATGGGGAGTGGGGCAACCCAGCGCTACCAGTGTGGACGGTAATGGGCGCTTCCTGCTCTTTTATTCGGAAGGGGATACCGAGGGCCGGGGCTACCGGCGCGACATCAACCTGAGTAATCTCAACTCGCCTTCCATCGGCGCGGCCGTGCGGGTTACTGACGCTGGGCTGAGCCGTTCCGATGGCGCGACCGGCCAATTCACCAGTTTCGACGTCACCTACGATCCCAGCCGTGACCGGTTTTACGCCGTTCTGGAGCAGTATCCCTTCTCGAACGTGTATCCCAACTACATCACCTCCAACTTGCAAGTCGTGAGCATTGAGGGATCGAGCATTTGGAACGGAGGCGGAACCTGGCGGGCTGAGGGCCTGCTGACGCCTTCAACCACGGGCTTTGACCGGAACCACAATGCGGGCCTCAAGCGCACCCCCTCAGGCACCCTGCCCAGTGCCAACCAACTGGACGTCGTGTTCACCAAAAGCTGTTCCCGTGCTGGGGGTGCCAGTTGTCCCGTGGGGGAGTGGAGCTACGACCTCTGGGAGGTCAGTGGAACGCTCAACAACGCTGCGGCTCCCACCACCCCTGGTTTCTCCGGCTTCTACTCCATGACCAATCAGTTCAGTGGGAAAGCGCTCGATATCCCCTTCGAAACCGTCAATACCGACGGCACCAAGCTTCAACAGTACACCTACAGCGGCTACGCGCAGCAGCAGTGGCAACTGGTTGATGTCGGCGATGGGTACCACAAAATCATCAACCGCCTGAGTGGCAAAGCACTGGACGTTCCCTATGAGACCCGTCTCAACAACGGCACAGTCATTCAGCAGTGGACGGACAGCGGCGGCCCGCAGCAGCAGTGGAAAGTCGAGGCGGTGGGCAGCACCTTCAAACTAACCAACCGGCTGAGCGGCAAGGTATTAGACGTGCCGTACGAGGGCTACCAAAACAACGCCACTCAAATTCAGCAATGGAGTGACCTCGGTTCTCCCCAGCAGCGCTGGTCTCTGGTTCAGGTGCCATGAGGGTCTTCGTCCCGGTGTCAAGCAGGTGGGTGAGTATGGATCCTTAGCTCCCTGCTCCACCACCAGCCCTTTCCCCTTTCTCTGCTGAACGAGGTTCCCCTATGAAACGAGTCGCCCATCTGATCACTCTCGGCCTTCTGATCTCCTTCGGTGCCGCTTCGGCCCAGACCAATATCTCCATGTGGCATCACCAAGCTGGAGAGCCGGAACAAAGCGTCTTTAAAGCCCAAGTGGTGGCGTTTAATGCGTCCCAGACCCGCCACCGGGTGGTCGAGCAAAATATTCCGCAGGGCAGTTACACCACGGCTGTCACGTCGGCGGCCCTCTCCAAAACCCTGCCCTGCCTCGTCGATATGGATCAGCCTGACCTCCCCAACTACGCTTGGGCCGGGTATTTGCAACCCCTCAATCTTCCCGCTTCAGTGACGGCGGGCCTCCTGCCCACGGCCCTCGGCAAGTACAACGGCAAAGTCTACGCCGTCAGCCAAATTGATCAAGCGCTCGCGCTCTATGCCCGCCGTTCGGCGTTGCAGCAAGCGGGGGTGCGCATCCCCACAGTGACCCGTCCCTGGAACAAAACTGAGTTCGAAGGCGTCCTGGCCAAGCTCTCCAAGTTGGGCGGCAAGTACAAGTACGCGATTGATCTGCGCAATTTTGACAAGGGGGCGGACTGGTGGGGTTACGGGTACTCGCCCATGCTGCAAAGTTTTGGGGCCGATCTGATCAACCGCCGAGACTTCCAATCGGCCCAAGGCGTGCTCAATAACGACAAGGCCGTACAATTTGGCGAGTGGTTCCAAAGCCTGTTCACCAAGGGCTACGCCGAGAAAAACCCCGCTGGGCCTGCCTTCCCAGCCGGGACGGTTCCTTTGGCCTATGAGGGCAGCTGGGCCGCCGCCGACTGGAAGAAAACGTGGGGAAACGATCTCTTGATCTTGCCACCGCCCGATCTAGGCAGTGGCCCGAAGATCGGCTCTGGCTCGTGGGGGTTCGGCATCAGCGCGGCCTGCGCCAATCCTGACGGGGCCCGGGCCTTCATCACCTTCCTCTCTGCCCCGCGCCAAGTGGCGCAGATGTCGGTGGCGACAGGCGCCATCCCCGTGTCTGATGCCGCGGCCGCCCTAACCGTCAACTACAAGCCAGGGGGACAATTCCGTGCCTTTCTCGATTTCGCCCGTCGGTACGCGGTGCCCCGTCCACCGACGCCCGCTTGGCCCACCATCAAAACCAACTTTCAAAAGGCCATGTCAGATATCGTGAACGGCGCCAATGTCGAAGCGAGTTTGGACAACGCGGTGCAAAGTATTGACCAAAACATCAAAGACAACAAAGGCTACAAGTAAATGCGCTGCGGGGACGCTGTAGGGCGTCCCCGCCTGTCCAACCGGAGGTCGGTGAATTATTTTGAGTGACGTGACGTTCAAACCCACGCGGCGGTCAACGGCGCAGCGCAGGCCGATCGGCAGGCGTTCAGAAGGTGGGGCCGCCCTCTGGATGGGCGGCCCCGCTTTGCTGCTGCTGACCGTCTTTCTAGTCCTGCCCTTTTTCTTGGCTTTTACGCTGAGTTTCACCAACCAACGCCTGTTTTCACCCAATCCCACCGAATTCGTGGGGTGGCGAAATTTTGACCGCCTGCTCAGTGTGCGGGTGATTGCCCGGCCTCCTGAAGTGGATCCGGTTTCTGGACAGCCCACTCGGGGCGCTGCGGGAGAGGTGCAGCCTCAGTCCACCCGAACCGCGCTGGCCAATACTCCTGCGCTCTCCGAGTACCGGCCAGGCTTCGAATTCCAGTGGAGCGGGCAATCCTACGCGGTCGTGGCCAAAGACCCGGTGTTTTACCGCTCGCTGGGCAACACCACCCTGTTCGCCCTCATCGTGGTGCCGCTCCAAACTGTGTTGGGCCTCCTGCTGGCAGTGGTTGTCAACCGCAGGGTGCCGGGCGTCGGCCTCTTTCGCGCCATTTATTTTTTGCCGGTGGTGACGTCCATCGCCGTCGTCTCGATTATTTGGGTGTTCTTGTACAACCGCGACGTCGGCATGATCAATCAGTTTGTGACACTGCTGACCTTCAATTTGGTCAAACCGATCGACTGGTTGGGGAGTCCCCGTACTGCCATGTTGGCTATCGGCCTGATGTCCGCGTGGTCGGCGGTCGGCTTCCAGATGATTATTTTCCTGGCAGGACTTCAAGGGATCCCCGCCCAGTTGTATGAGGCCGCCAGTATTGACGGCGCTTCTGCGTGGCAGCGCTTCCGCTTCGTAACGGTGCCGTCGCTGCGCAATACCACGGTGTTCGTGGTGATTCTCACCACGGTTCAGGCCTTTAGCCTCTTTACCCAGGTGGACATCATGACCCAGGGGGGGCCGCTCGACAGCACTAGCACCATGATGTACCGCATCGTCACCAAAGGCACCCGCGAACAAGACATCGCGTCCGGCTCGGCCATGTCCGTGGTGTATATCCTGCTGATTTTCGGGATCGCCCTGATTCAGCGCCGTCTTCTGGCCGAACGGAAGAGCACATGACTGTAGTGCGGCGCAGACCGGGATTGACGGTGCAGACCCGGGCCCGGCTCAGCGTGCTGGGCCATTACGTGCTGATGAGCGCGATCGCGTTCGTGTTTCTCTTTCCACTGGTGTTTATGGTCATGTCATCGTTCAAGCCGCGGGAGCAGGTGCTGCTGGATCTGCGTTCGATCCGGGGTCTCCTGCCGGTGGGCGACCTGTCGCTGGCCAATTACCAGGCGGTCTTCCAGGCCACCAACTTTGAGCTGTATTTCCGTAATTCTGTGTTGATTGCCGTCATCTCGGTGGTGTTCAGCCTGCTGTTCAACAGCCTCGCGGCTTACGCGCTGGCCCGGTTGCGCTGGCGCGGTCAACGGGGGGTGGTGGCCCTCTTGATCATCCT
This sequence comes from Deinococcus sp. Arct2-2, assembly GCF_004801315.1. GTDB lineage: Bacteria > Deinococcota > Deinococci > Deinococcales > Deinococcaceae > Deinococcus. The sequence goes on along the minus strand of NZ_SSNW01000068.1, from coordinate 14,306 downwards.
CTTGATCATTCCCGGCGAAACCATCATCATCCCGCTCCTGTTGATCGTGAGCCGCTTGCCTTGGATCGAGGTGGGGCCGGACGGCGTACAGGTGGTGTCCACCTGGATCAATACCTTACGGGTGCAGATCATTCCTTTTCTGGCCGACGTCGGCGGCATTTTCTTGTTCTACCAATTTTTCCTGGATCTGCCAAAGGAACTGGATGAGGCGGCGGTCATCGACGGCGCGACCCCTTTTCAGATCTACCGCCGGATCATCGTGCCGCTCTCCGGCCCAGTCTTTGCCACAGTGGCCATCTTGCGCTTCTTGGGAGCGTGGAATGCCTATGTCTGGCCCACCATGACCGTTCAGTCCGAAGAAGCCCGGCCGCTGATGCCCGCCATTCAAGTTTTTTACGGGTACGTCAATGAATGGGGTCAGATCATGGCGTTCGCTACCCTGATCACTCTCCCAGTGCTCGTGCTCTTTATTGTGTTTCAGCGCTGGTTTGTTGCCAGCGTGGCAAGCACCGGAAGCAAAGATTGACCCGCGCGCCTTGGTCTCTCTCACGCCGCGCCGCGCTGTGGTGGCTCGGTGCTGGTCTGCTGATCCTGACTTCAAGGGGCTTTTGGGCCCAAACGAGGACGCACAGAATGACGCTTGTCTTGGATGATCCACACCGCCCCCGCTTCCATTTTCTTCCACGCTCCAATTGGATGAACGACCCGAACGGCCTGATTCAGTGGCGCGGCGAATATCACCTGTTTTATCAGCACAATCCCAGCGCTCCGGTCTGGGGCAGCATTCACTGGGGGCACGCGGTCAGCCGCGACCTGGTGCACTGGACGCATTTGCCTTTGGCCTTGGCTCCCACACCGGGCGGCCCCGATGCGGACGGCTGCTGGTCAGGCTGTGCCGTTGACTATGAGGGGGTGCCGACGCTGCTGTATACCGGGGCTGCCGGAGGCGCACAGGTGCAGTGCTTGGCCCGGAGCAGCGACAGTGGGCTGCGAACCTGGGTGAAGGATGAGGGCAACCCGGTGCTCTCGGTGCAGCCTGCAGGCACCAAACCAGGCGACTTTCGTGATCCCTTTGTCTGGCGGGAGGGTGAACTGTGGTTGATGGTGCTGGGCGCGGCCCTTGATACGGGGTACGGCGCGGCTCTGCTGTACAGTTCTCCGGATCTGCAACACTGGACTTACCTGCACCCCTTGTTGCAGGGGGACCGGGAAGAGCACGGCTGGATGTGGGAGTGTCCCAATTTTTTCGCGCTGCGGGACAAGCATGTGCTGCTCTTCTCGAACGGCCTGACCCGGCAAGTCTTCTATGTGGTGGGACGCTTTGATGGGCGGTCGTTTCAGCCGGAAACAGAAGGGCGGCTGAGTGCTGACGATTCCTATGCGCCGCTGACCTTCTTGGATGATCAGGGCCGGCGCATTCTGTTTGGCTGGATCGATGAGCCCCGCAGTGAGGCCGTGCGGCGGGCAGCGGGATGGGCCGGCGTGGCTTCGCTGCCGCGGATCCTGGACTTGGATCGGCAAGGCCGCTTGACTGTCACACCGGTTCCCGAGTTGCGGCGGCTGCGCGGATCTACGCGGCCTACAGGTGAGCTTCAGGAGGACGGCACGGTTCTGGGACTGCGCGGAGACGCCTTAGAACTAGAGATTGAATTTGAAGTGACGGGCAGCGGTAGCTGTGGGGTCGCCGTGAGATGTTCTCCCGATGGGCGCGAGGAGACCGTGATTGTGTATGACCGGGGCCTGGGACGCCTTATTATTGACCGGAGCCGATCCTCTGCCGACCCAACGGCCGTATCAGCGTTGCAGGAGCTTGCGCTGCATCCTCTAGAGGGCGACCAGCTCCGCTTGACGGTCTTTGTAGATCGCTCAGTGCTGGAGGTGTTTGTCCGGGACGGCCTAAGCCTCACGAGCCGGATCTACCCAACGCGCCCCGACAGTCTGGGCGTGCGAATCTTGACCACTGCTGGAGCACGCTTGACCACCGCAGACGCTTGGATTTTGGGTTGATGGTTGACGCCCATAGGCGGGCACAGATCATCCAATTCCAATCCAGGAGTCTGGAGGAATGACTGGCCCTTGTCCTGCCAAGCGCTCATGCCTGTATTGATTGTCGTGGTGAGCCTGCCTTAACCTTGCGGCTCCACTGCGAGCCGGATCCCACTGACGGAGGCGTCCTGCGCCGGAGCGGTCATGCGGTCGGCCATCTCCGGCCCGCAGCAAGTTTGGCGCTGAAACGGTGCATCCATGCTTTAAGCGTGTTCCGAGCAATCTGGCAGTGCCTGATCGGCAGAGGGAAGCGGATGGGTGAATACAACGTTCTAGAGATCATTCACCCCCATGAGCTTCGGAGTGACGGAACTCCGCCTCAGGAGATTCAGCGTGTGGTCAACATCGATGGAACAGGCATTGACGTTGCCCCTCGTTAGCGCGGGCCACTCTCTTCAGGGAGAGGCTCTAAATTTGGGGGATTGGCAACGGGGAGCTGCAGGACTCGTTCTAAAAAAAAGCTCTGGAACGCCGGAGCATCAATTTGAAGCACCACCTCCACGTGCTTGAATCCTGCTGCTGAGATGGGAACAGTCTGACCCGTGGTATACACCCCTTGGGTTTCGACCCCTATGCACATCGACTGGCTGTGAACCACAAGTGCGGGCCTCAGCAAGAGTGCCGCCGTCAGGGGATCGTGCATGTGGGTAAACTCCCGGCCATCATGCGCCTGCACAAACGGAAGCCAGGCGCTCAGTTCAGCATGGAGCAAGCGGGCAAGGGGGTGATCCACTTCGCCCAAAGCTTGCAGTTCCTCTTGTCCCAGACGCGTTTTGGTGGTGACGTCAAGTGGCACAAGGGTGATGGGCAGGCCGGACTCAAACACCACCTGCGCGGCCTCTGGATCGGAGTGAATGTTGTGCTCGGTGACGGGCAATAGGAATGTCGGGTCGTTCCGCCCAAAAACACCGCCCATCATGTAAATGCGTTTGACACGGGCCATGGTGTCTGGCGCTTTCAGAATGGCGCGGGCGAGATTCCCCAGTGGGGCGATGGCCAAGATCGTGACCTCGCCCTCCTGCGCTTTCACCGTCTCAAGAATGAAGTCTTCCGCGGGTTGGTCGAGCAGAACATGATCAGGAATACCGACATGATCGATGTTTTTTCCTTCGTGACCGGGCCAGAAGATGGGCCGGGAAGACGTGAGGGTAGCGGGCTGCCCAGCTGCGATTGGAATTTGGCCTGCGCGGCCCAGATGGGCGAGTACCTGGTAAGCAATTTTGCCGCGCAAAACCGTGTTGCCGTAAGCTGTTGTAATACCCAACAACTCAATCTCGGGCGAGGCCAGCAGGAAGGAGAGGGCGAGAATGTCGTCGATATCTGTGCCAATGTCCGTATCGAGAAGAATTTTATGCATCTGTTGCCTTCGGTGATCAGGCTCCACCGCTGATGTCTTGGCGTCACCAGCTTGGCGGAGCCTGCCCATGATTTTTGGAAGAGGCGGAAAGTGCTGGATCAAGCCCTGAGACACAACGGGGAAGTGCAGCAGACCCGCTTGCTGGGCCGCGCTTGACCGGTACACTTGAAGGGGAGGGGTGTAGCGTGCTCAGCCCTCTAGATCAGCTCCCCACTCTGGCGGTCATCTCAGCGGAAGACTTCGATGTAATCCAGTTCCGCGAACCCTGCATGTGTGAACCGTAGGGTGTTATTCCCCGCCGTGAGGGTCACTGGCACGGTCACCAGAGCAAATTGGCCCCAGCCAGGCGTCGCTGGATAGCTCACCGGCGTGCTACCTGCACCGTTCACCGTCAGTTGCTGGGTCGTCGTGCCACCTGTCCCATTCGCGTAGCGGATGCGCAGCAAGTAATTGCCCGGCACACTGGCGTAGACATTGGCAAATTCTACGAAGCTGCTGGCAAAGTCAATGCCTCCCACAAACCCGTTGTTCGAGGCGTTGCCTGACGTCCGGCGATCCGCATTGTTGACTGCCGCATTCTCTGCCTCTAGGCGCGGGAAAATCCGCAGAACATCAAGTTCGGCGTAACCATTGACGGCACCTTGGCTCAACCGAACCGTGTTGCTCCCAGCATTGAGCGTGACATTGAGGTTCACGCTGTCAAACTGCGCCCACCCTGCCGTCGGTGGGTACGTCACGGTCTGAGACGCTCCCCCGTTGACTGCCAACCGCTGACTTGAGGCACTGCCCGTGCCGTTTGCATAGCGGATACTGAGCACGTATGAGCCACCCGACGGTACGTTCACGGTGGACTGTACGGCACTGTCGGCAAAATCGATGCCCCCAACGTAGGATCCGCCTGAGGCGTTGCCTGAACTGCGTCTCGATGCGTTGGTGACATCTGCATTCTCAGCCTCGTACTCCTGTACCGGAGCACTTGACGTGACGCCGACCGAATCAAGTTCAGCGTACTGCATCCCCTTAGTGAAGCGGAGCGTATTGGTGCCTGCTATCAGATTCACGGTCACAGGACTGGTGCTGAACTGCCCCCAGCCCGCGGTTGGTGGATAGCTCACCATCTGCGCACTGGCGCCGTTGATGGACAGCGCGTGGGTGGAGGCCGCCCCAGTGCCATTGGCGTAGCGCAGAGTCAGCGTGTAGCTTCCAGCTGAGGTAACTTTGATCGGGAGCGTGACCTTGCTTGAGGCCTCGTCAATGTTGCCCACAAAAAACCCACCCGACGCTGAGGCCGACTTGCGGATGCGGGCCGCTGTGACAACTCCCTGCTCCGCTTCGTAGATCGCTTGAGGGCCAAGATCGGTCACAGTACCTGCGTCGCCTGAAGGCAAGGGGAGAGCAGTTTCTGGAGCCACTGGGCTTCCAAAGTTGGGGCTACCGTCTCCATTCCAGGTGACCTGCTTGGCCTGTAGCTGTCGGTCATCGCCATCTAAAATGTCCCCAGTAAGTGTTTTGATATGATATACCACCCAATCTTGAGTTCCATCAGGGGATTTGAAGAATTGCATTGAGCCTGGACCATAAGCACCAGCTGCGTTATTTCTTGAAAAAACACAGTTGGGAGATTTGACCCAAGAAGTTGAGTTTAAAAGGTTGGCATCAATATCAGCCACTAACATTCCAACACAGTAATCTGGGGATTCATAGCTTGATGCTGAGAAGATATTGTAGACCTTGGAGCCCTTTACAATAACGCTTGAACCCTCATCCACACAATATCCAGTGCGGCATTCCCAAGCTGCAGTGGGTTGCGCGATGCGAGTGAAATTTGAACTGACAGTCCAAGGATTGCTCATTTTGGCAATGTGAATCGAGTTTGCCCCACCCACGATTGACGTTTCAAACAAATACAGTTGAGATCCCACGTAAAAAGGGAAAGTTGCAATCACTGCGCTGTTATTGACGGTCGCTAATCTAGCTTTAAAGCTATAAGGGCCCATCGGGTCGTCCGCCGCACTCTCAAGCACAAAGTCCGCACCGTACAGATACCAACGAGCGTTTGAATGGAGGATAAAGCCCACACAGTAGGTGCAGTTAATACCGTCGGCGGCGCCGGTCCATACCGTCGTGGGCGCTGTTGTCGCTAGACCGGCGAGGCTGGAGGCTTTGGTGATGCGGGCGCCTTGGGCGTCTGAATTGTCGTTGTACAGCAGGTAATAATAGCCGTTGTGGGTGACCATCATCGGATCAGCCTGGTACCCACGTACCAGTGGGGTCTGAAACTGCGTGACGGTGGAGAGGGCTGTTACGGGACGGGCAGGGCTCAGGGCGGCAGGCGGCTCAGAAGTGGGAGCAGTGCTGCACCCTACGAAGAGAACAAGCACGAGGCCAGCGAAAATCCATTTGAACAGCTGCATAAGACGCTCCTCAGGGGATGGGTGAGAGATTAATCGGTCGCATCTGGCAAGGGCATGAGGGTCGGAAATTCAGTGATACGCAGCCGGGCGCACCCGTAGGGCACCAGCTTGAGGACTTCGATAGGTTGACCAGTCCAAAGCGGACTTTGGGGAGGTGGCCCAGCCGACCCCTCTGCGACTTTCCAGCCCTTGACGCGCGCGCCGAAAGTCTGAATTTTGAGCGGCGCATTCTCCAGGGCAAAGGGCAGCTTGCCCACTGAAGTCCGCTCCACTTGGATAGCGGACGCGGGACTGTCTGCGCTGAGAGCCAAGGCAAAATTCCAAGACGTGCGTGGGCGTACCTCCCAATCCCCGAAGCCGGGCGTATCGGGCAGGCGTGTCCAGGCTTCTCCAGGAGACAGGGCCAGCGTCAAAGCCCCCCACGTCAAGCCCACCGCACCGTGTGGACGAGGATGAACCAGCAAACTCCCCGGCAGTGAGAGCGAAACCTCATCCCCGTGGTGCCACAGGCGCCGCACCTGGAAGCAGCCCCGGGCATCCACCTGAATCGGCTGCGCTTCGCCGTTCACCGTCAAGCGGGGAGCGCTGCACCAGTGCGGCACTCGGAGTGTCAGTGGAAAGGTAAGAGGCGTGCGGGCTCGAACCTCGATCTGAACCTCATCCTCAAACGGATAGGACGTGGCGACACGGAGCTCAATGTCGCCTGTTGGAAGTGAAGCCGACACCGTACAGGGCGCGTATGCTACGGCGGCCAAGCCGCCCGTAGCCGTTTGCATCCAGAGGTGTGAAGTGAACTTCGGCCAGCCTTGATGAACGTTTGCGGTGCAGCAGCCGAAATGAGGTTCGAGCCCGAAGATGTTGGCGTCATCCCCACTAAACGTCCAGTCGCGGCGGTCGACGGTGGCACTGACCTGATTGGCCTGCTGGTGGTACTGGTGGGTGCGCATGTCTGGGCCGCAGCTGGCAGGCAACAGATTAAACGCCAAGCGTTCGAGACGGTCAGCGAGTTGATCTACCCCAAACACCCGGATGAGCTGCTCAAGACTGTACATGGCTTCGACCACCGCGCAGGTTTCCACACCATGGTGCGGGGCTTGGCCCGCCAGCCACTCGTCACCGCTGAACATGCCGTGCACCAAGCCGTGCTGCTCATCCAAGTGACCGAGGGCCGAGAGGAGACTGTCTTGCCAAGCGGGCTCATCCTCCAGCAGCGCGTGCGCTGCAAACCACTTCAGGCCCATGGCCACGTTCACAACGTGCCAGCGGTGATCAAACTGTTGCGCGGCCTCTGGTATCAGGTCGTGGGTGAGGGCTGCACGCCAGTCTTGACTCTGCTGCAGTACCAAGCGGGCCAAGTCCAGCAGCCACGGCTCCTGAAGCTGACGGTAAAGCCACAGCACGCTCATGGCGTTGTCGGCCCCCCGGGCCCGGCCCCAATCACTGAGGGGGCGTCCAGGCAACTCTTGCCACTGATGCTGGAAGTACCGCCTTAAAAAGGGGATGACCCGTAGGTCGGCTGTGGCATCGTAATACTCGGTAAGCGTTTTGGCCACGATCATCCGCGGCCACCAATCGCTGTTCGTGGCAGGGCCAAACATTCCGCTCTCCTGCTGGCTGTGGAACACGGCGTCAAGCCACCGCTCTGCTCTGCGCCGTAGAGGAGGGTCGGCCAAGACGAGGGCGAGGGCGAGCAGACCGTCAAGGTAATACGGCCCCCGTTCCCAGGCTTCGCCGTCTCCACCCAACCACGCACTGCTGGAACCCACGTCTGGCCAAATTTCTTCCAAATGTCCGGTCAGGCCGTCGGCTTGGAGCTGCAGCTGAGCGCGCAACCACCCCTGAGGCTGAATCCTACCCGCGGCAAGCGGCGTCAAGCTGTTGAGTGCTGAAGTCAAGGTGGAATCCATGTGCCTCCTGGCTCAGCCTTTGGAGCCTGTGAACTTAACGCCCTCAATGATCCAACGCTGAAAGAGCAGGAACACAACCACCAAGGGAACCACTGCGATGACCGACGACATAAAAATCTCGTGGTACGAAGCGTTGGTGTTGTTGTAAGCCGACACCGCGACCTGCACCGTCCAGAGTTTTTCGTTCTGACCGACCGTCAGGGGCCAGAGAAATGAGTTCCAGCTGCTGATGAAGGTCAGAACGCCGAGGGCAGTCAGAATTCCCTTGCTGTTGGGCAGGGCCAGTTGCCGGTATACGCCTGTCCAGCTCAGGCCGTCCACCCGGCCCGCCTCCTCCATATCCCGGGGAAAATCGAGGTAGTACTGACGGAACATAAAAGCGTTGAAAGCACTGAACATCTCAGGCACCACGATGCCCTGCAGGGTATTGACCCAACCGAGCTTGGCCACCAACACGAACTTGGGAATGAACAGCACGATGCCAGGCACCAGCATGGTGGCCAAGATGAACCCCAGCACGAGCGATTTACCGCGGAAAGGCACCCGGGCCAAAGCGTAGCCTGCCATTGAGGCGAACAGCACCCCGAAAAAGGTTTGTAACGCGGCCACCACGGCGGAGTTGCGCAGGCCCAACAAGATGTTGACGTCTCGGCTGTCAAACAGGGTTTGAGGCAGGTATTCCCAGTGGGGAGGGAGAGGAAAGAGAATAAACTGGTCGCCAATGATGTCGCGGTCGGCCATCAGCCCGTTGCGAACCGTGAGAAAGAATGGAAAGAGGAAGAGAAATGCGAGGAGGATCAGCGCGGCATAGAGTGCCACGCGCCCCGGTGGAATAGGCTTCCGCTTGACAGGCCAGGCCCGCACGGTGAACTCCTTAATCGTTTTGCCGCTGGCCCAGGCCGAAGAGCCGAACCTGCAAGAGGGTGGCCAGCAAGATGATGCCTGCCAGGAGGAAGGCACTGGCGCTGCCCCGGCCGTAATCAGCGGTGGCAAAGCCTGTGTCGTAGATGTACCAGATGGGAGGCCGCCCTGCCAGGGACGAAGAGAGACTGCTCACGCCGGAGCCCAAGACGTTGTAAAACTCGTCAAACGCTTGCAGCGCGCCGATCACGTTGACGAACAGCAAAAAGATGGATGTGTTGCGCAGCAGGGGAAACGTAATGCCCCAAAACGATTGCCAAGAGGACGCGCCGTCGATTCGGGCCGCTTCGTACAGTTGTGCCGGGACTTCTTTGAGGCCAGCCAAGAAAATCAGCATGTTGAAGCCGAGGGTCAGCCACAACCGCAGGCTGACCAAGACGACCCACACCCACGGTGACGTGAGCGTCCAGACGATGGGATCCCACCCGAACAAGCCGAGCACGGTATTGGCGATTCCGAACGACAAGCCGTTGAACAACCCAATCTTCCAGATCAAGGCACCAACCACGAACGAGACGGCGGTAGGCATAAACAGCGCTGTGCGGAAGAAAGCCTGTCCGCGGCGCACGCTATTGACCAACAGGGCCAGGGCCAGACCGAACACCAAGGTCAGTGGAACGACCAGCGCGGCGTACAGCGCTCCCGTGATGAGTGACTCCCGAAAGGCCGGGTCAGCCAGCGTCCGCCGAAAGTTGTCCAGGCCTACCCAGCGGCTGACGTCAAACTCAATGGTGCCCCGGGCATTTTGAAAGCTGAGCGCAAAGCCCCAAACCAGCGGCACAATCGTGAATACGATTAAGCCCATCACCAGTGGCCCGACGAGTCCCCAAAAGGCCCAAGTGGCCGAGCGATCTGGACGAGGGGCACGTTGGCTCCGCGAGGTCGGGAGGTTCAGGCTCCGCATGGCGAAAATCCTTGTTGAACGCCGCTCACCTTCAAGGCCGCGCGAGTTCTTGCTGAGATTGCGCGGCGGCCGCTTTGACGAGGGCGGCAATATCCCCAGTGCCGTTCACTGCCTTGCCGACCATGTTGTAATACGCATCGGCCACCGATCCGGCGAATGCAGCCGGATTTTGCCGGGCATACCGGTTCAGCACGTTCGCTGCGGCCGCTTCAGGGCCACTGGGGTCGAAGTTCGCAGCCGTCGCCACCGACTTGCGGGGCGGGACATGGAACTCATACTTGGTGTTCCAGTCCACAGGCACCGCTGTGGAATCGAGCCACACCTTTTTGATGTAGGCTTTGGCGGCCGCCAGATTCTTGCTCTTGGCATTGACCATCATCACGAAGCCGCCGTCCCAGGTCGCTGGTTTGCCCTGCGCGTCCAAGGCGGGCCAAGGCACGATACCGAAATCATCACCCAGGGCCTCACGCGCGCGGCCGATGGCCCAGGCGCCGCACAGCTGCATGGCCACCTGACCTTGCAAAAAGGGATTGATCTCGTACCAGTCGGCGGGCGCGCCCACCAGCAGGCTGCCGGAATTCTTGAGCTCACGCAGGCTTTGCAGCGCCTTGACAGTTCGGGGCGTGTTGTAAGTGATCTTGTTGCCCTGCATAAAGGTCACTCCCGCAGACCACGGCATAATCTGGTCGAGCGGACCAACGCCGTTGTTGCCCACGAACAGCCCTTTACGGTTGCCCTGGGTCAGCTTTTTGGAGGCCGCCAGCAGCTCTGCAAAGGTTTTGGGCGGCTGGAGGCCCGCAGCCTTGAGCAAACTCTTGCGGTAGAACACGACGGCGACATCCGAGTGCATCTTGACGGCCTGAATCCGCCCATTGCGGGTCATCTGCTGCAGCGCTGTTGGGCTAAAATCACGCTTGAGGGCAGGGGTAAAGAGGTCGTCGAGATTGGCCAGCTGGCCGTCGGCAAAATCTTCCAAAGTTCCGGCGGGATACTCAAAAATATCCGGCGCGGTTCCCGCTGCCAGAGCCGCCCGCAGTTTGCTGGTGTAATCGCCTGGAATCCAACTGACTTCAATCTTAAGATTGTTGGCTTTGGCGTACTCTGCGTCATAGCGGTAGACGGCGTCTTTCTGTCCGTCTGCCCCGTAAACGTGCCACCAGTGGGTCAGCGTCAAGTTGTTTTGGGCAACGGCGAAGAGGGTTGAACTGCCGAGTAGGGCTGTGAGCATGAAGCAGGTGCTGCGTCGCATAGGGTCTCCTGAAAAAAAGACAACAGAAAGGCTTACCAAGGCGGGAACGACTTGGCTGAACACAATCGGAGGCTGGGACAGCTCAGGGCAATGGGGGGTAGACTAGAGGCACCTCCTTCTCTTGACGGTGAGGGGGGCGAAGAGAGGCGCCACAGGAGTTCCGGACGACCAGATGGCAGGGTAACCGCTGGACGCCGGACTTCTGTTGGCCATTAATCAACTCGAGCAGGTGCCTTCCGGCACTGCGCCCGAGTTCGTGGAGGTTCATGTCTACAGTGGTGAGGGCTGGCCTCGCCGCCTCACTGAGTTCAGTCCAGTTGTCAAATCCAACAACTGAGACGTCGTTTGGGATGGAGAGACCAAACTTGATCATGGCCTCTTGAGCACCGCGGGCCAGCTGATCGTTGCCGCAAAACAGCGCATCAAAAGAATGGTGGTGTTGGAGCAAGTGCCACATCGCCTCGTAACCACTGGGTTCATTCCAGGGAACATGCACGACTTGCGCGGGTTCAAGGCCCGCACGCGCCAGGCTGCCTTGCAAACTGTTCCGCCGCTGCTGAACCGCCTCATACTCGGGGGGCCCAGTCAAATGCAGAAAACGTCGGCGGCCCAGGCCAATGAGATGCTCTGCAGCCAGCGCTGCCCCCTGATGGTCGTCGGGTTGGAGTGCCAGACTGCCTGGGGTCTCTGGCCGCGTGTAGGCGTACAAGAGGGGCAAATTGGTATCGAGCAGGATGGCTGGCCGGGGATCCGTACTGGCACCGGCCACGATGATGCCGTCCACGCGCTTGGCCAGCAACGAACCCAGGTGGCGGAGCTCTCGCTCAGAAGCTTCTTGGGCGTAACACAAAAAAACTGAAAGTTCCGCCTCACCCAGAGCGTCCTCGATGCCTTCCAAGAGCGGCAAGCTGAACCGGCCGGAGCTGGCCACCAGACCGACGGTGAAACTCCGGCCGCGCAACACGCTCTGAAACAGCTCGTTGGGACGGTAGTTGAGATCCCGGGCCACCGTTCGCACACGCTCGCGCGTCTCTTCACGCATACTGCCGGTGCTGTTTAAAGCTTTGGAGGCGGTGGCGATGCTGACTCCTGCGGCTTGCGCGACGTCACGAACGGTGGCGGCACGTCCAGAAAGCAGGTGGGGTACGGTTTGAGCTTGTTTGGGGGACATTGGACTCCACACCGCCAAAAGGCGCTCCTGCAGACAGCAGTTCAGCAGGCAAGTTAACTTGTTTCCTAACCGCCAGTGTGCATCGCTGCCCAGCACCGTGTCAAGACTGAGATACCCGCGAGGTGCCCTTACCTGACCTCGTGCACGGGCGCGATTGCGCTGCTGCGCCCGCTCACCGATGCAGACACGCTGCCAGCCGAGTACCCGATTAGCATTCAGGGCGTGTCTGGTTACAGCGGCGGTGGTCGCCAATTGATTGATGCCTTCCACGGGCGCGGCGAGCATCATTTGCACGGTGCGTACCGCGCTTACGGTTTCAACCCCAACCACAACCACCTGCCGGAAATCAAGAAATACGCGAAGCTCGAGGTCGAACCGATGTCCACGCCTGCGGCGGGTGCGTTCGCGCAGGGCATGATCGTTCAGGTGCCGTTGCACCTCGGCCAACTGCCATCCAAACCCACGGCTCCATGGGCACTGGGCGGTCGTCTTGTTTGAGCATCAGGAACCGGGGTGCCCGTACTGTGCAGCGCAACTTCAGGGCTTCAGGGCGCACGTGGTTCATCTGCGCCGGGAGGGGGTGCAGGTCGTGGCACTCTCTGAACGCGGTCATGAACCCACACGGCGGTGGCCTTGGCAGGCCCGTCCTCTCCTAGAAATGTTCAGCGGCGAGGCGGTCACCCGCCTGCTGTACGACGTGGGACAAGACGTGGATGAGGCGGGCACGCGGCTGCATAGTACGGCAGCCGTCGTGCGTCCAGATGGAACAGTTGAACTCGCGCTGTATGACAGCGGGCCGCAGGGGCATCTGTCGCCGATTGATGCGTTCGGACTGATTCTCAGCCAGCGGTAGGGCCACGCACTGCGCCGGAACCTGTCGTCCTACACCAGGAGCGACAGGTTCCGGTCTCCATTTGCCTAACTGCCTGAAGCCGCTCTAGAAGGTTGGCGAATTCTTCGGAATTCTAAAATTGAACCTTTTGATCGTCGGCTGCGTAACAGTATTCGAGGAAGCAAGCAGGGTGGTGACGATTCATATCCTCCGGATAGGTGACTTTTCTAAATTAATTAGAGAGTTACGCGTACCTAGTTCTCGAATCTCACCGCGCTTCCCTGGTTCCGAACGTTCCCTCCGCCCTCTTTCCCTACTCCGAGGTACCCCCATGAACAAGATCCTGACCACTCTGAGCCTCCTGACCACCGCCGCCCTGTTGAGTGCCTCCGCCCAGGCCCAAACGATGATGATGCACGCAGGCAGCTTCCATGCCCTCGGTGCGCCCACCACGGGCAACGTCTCCGCGACGCAGCAAGGCGGGAAAGTCACCGTCAAGCTCAGCAATCTGAAGACGGAACCCGGCCCCGGCCTGCAAGTCTGGCTCTACGCCGCCGCCGCGCCTAAGAAGGGAGCCAGCGACGCGTCTATCGCCGCTGTCAAGCACGTCAAAGTGGGCGACCTGAAGATGTTCAAGGGGAATTTCAGCTTCACCGCGCCCGCAGGCACCAAGCTGTCTGATTTCAAAAGTGTGGTGCTGTACTGCGACAACGTCAAGACCGCTTTCGCCGCCGCCGACTTGAAATAACCGCGTCTCAAAAGACTTGCCGAAGCTCCCGAATCACGGAGACGCCATGACCTTGCCCCATACCCTGTCCCACTCGCTGTTGGCCGCCGCCCTGCTGCTCCTTCCTTCAGTGGCCCAAACCACGCCCGTGCCCTCTAAGACGGTGTTGGCTAGCGGCCCCTTGTTGAATCTGGACGGCCAAGAAGTTGGACAGGTGCACCTGGAGCAGCAAGACGGCAGGGTGTACGTGCAGGTGCGGGGCGCAGGGCGGGCAGCAGGCGCGAATCTGGAGTTACTGGTGTCGGCCTCCAGCCGCGCGCTGCGGGCCGGAGATCATGGTGGGCCAGGGCAGGGGGCCATTCGGATCAGCTCCATCCAGCGGGGAGACGTTCGGTCTCTGCTGCCTGCCACGCTCCTGCCCAGCAGTGTCCGCAGCGTGTGGGTCTGGTGCCCCGCGGTGAAACTGCCCTCGGCACGGGCACTGTTGAACCGTTCCGCGCAGTGAACGGTATCCAGGATCTCCGCCTGACGTTCTGACTCTCCAACGCACCTTCCAGCCTTCGGCCTTTTTCAAGCCAACCTAACATTCTGCCCCCATCAGGTTTCCGGCGCAGCGTCTCCGCGCCTGTCTGCTCTGACCTTCCCGTCCCGTCGTTCGCCTCGGCTGTTCCGCACAGCACTCACACCACCACAGGAGTTGACCCTATGCCCCAGCACCGCGCTCGCAAGACCACCGCTTTTGCCGCCCTCTGCGCGCTCGCGCTCGCCTTGGGCACAG
>NZ_SSNW01000067.1 GCF_004801315.1 Deinococcus sp. Arct2-2 | reverse complement strand
TCACTCCCCTCACCCCGCTGATGCTCAGCGCCCCTCTCCCGCAAGGGGCGAGGGCTAAGGTCAAGGGCAAGAATCTGGGTTTAGCCCCCTCACCCTTGAGGGGGGAGGGGGTGAATGAGCAACGCGATTGCCCTTTCCTTAGACCCTCAGACCCTTAGACGCCCTTCTCTGTCTTGCCCGCCCCCAAATACCGATCCAGCCAGCCCAAATACTCCTCTAGGCGGTGGATTCGGCGGTCTGGGCGACCGGAGCGGCTGAGTTCGTGGTTCTCGCCGGGAAAACGCACGAAGCGCACGGGCACGCCCATTTGTGTCAGCGCGGCGTACCACTGCTCGGCCTGTTCCACCGGGCAGCGGTGATCCAGCACGCTATGCACGATCAAGGTGGGCGTCTGCACGGCTTCGGCAAACTTCAGCGGACTCATGGCCCACAGTTGTTCGGCGTCGGCGCTGCGGTGGGCATCTAGGCCCAATTCATCGTGCCAGAAGCGCAGGCCGATGTCAGACGTGCCACTGAACGACACCAGATTGCAGATGCTGCGGTCTGTGATGGCGGCTCGGAACCGGTGCGTGTGGCCCGTGATCCAGTTGGTCATATAGCCGCCGTAACTGCCGCCCATCACGGCTGCATTCTCGCCGTCCAAGCGGGGATGGGCGGCCAGCGCCGTATCGAAAAAGCCCATGAGGTCGTCGTAATCTACGCTGCCCCAACGTCCGTAATTGCCGCTTGACCACGCTTGGCCGTAGCCTACGCTGCCACGAGGATTGCTGTAGGCCACGCCGTAACCACGCGCCGCCAACACCTGAAATTCGTGCATGAAGGCGTGACCGTAAGCGGTGTGCGGCCCGCCGTGAATGCTGAGCAGGGCGGGCACGCGGGCGTCACCTTCTGGCAAGAGAACCCAGCCTTCACCCTCTCCGTCGTCGGTGGAAAACGTGACTCGTTCGGGGGTGTGGACGGCAAAGGGCAGACGGCCATGTAAGTTCGTGACTGCTTTGCCGTTCAACTCCACTTCCGGAAACTGCGTGGCACTCTCACGGATCAGGGCGAGGCCGCCGCCTGCACTCGTAAACGCCGAAATCACGCCTTCAGGTTGATGATCGTGCGCCGTGACCGTTCCACCTAACTCCACCCGGAACAGGCCGCAACTGCCGCCCACCGTACTCAGCGCCAACAGGGATTCGCCGTGCCACACAGGGCGGGCCGGAAAGGTTCCCACATGGCAGTCCCCGCCCACCAGCGGCGCAACCGGATAATCCCAACCCGCATCCAACCGCGCCCACGTGCCGTCTGCGTGCAGCACGAACAGATGATCGTCTTCGGGGCTGCCTTTGCCTTCGGGCCGCCCGGTCACGACCACGCGTTGCCCATCGGCGTGCGGGGCCAGCGTAGAAACCGAGGCGTTCCAGCGCCCAAATTGCGTCACTTCGCCCGCCAACGTCAGCGTAAACAATTCTTGCTGCCACTGGCTGGCCGCCGTTTCATCGGTGCTAGAGGCAAACACTACGCCGCCCGAATGCGGCCACCACGCATAGCCCGTCAATTCGACGGCGGGCGCGTGCCACTGCATCAATTCGCCTGTAGCCACGTCGTAGCGCCACAGGCGGGCAGGCGTGTCGGGCAGCCAGTCGCGGCCATTGAAGCGGTAGCGGGGCTTGGTGATAATCCTCGCCTCGCCGCGTTCGTCGCGCTTGTCTTCATCGTCGCCCGCGCTCAGGAAGCTCAGAGATTGCCCGTCTGGACTCCACTGCACGTCCTGCACGCCCTGTCCAAAGTCGGTGATTCTCTGCGCCTCGCCACCAGATAAGGGCAGTAGGTACAGTTGCGCTTTTGCCCCGCTTGCTGCCCGCGTAAAGGCCAACGTTTTGCCATCCGGCGACCAACGCGGCGAGGCGTCGTTGCCTTCTCCACGGGTGAGCTGTGTGGCTGGCCCACCGTCCGAGTGCCAAATTTGCGAGCGCAGACGCGGTTTGGCGTAGGCCGGATCAGGCTGGCGCAGGTCTTCTTCCTCGGTGCGGGTCAGCACAAAGGCCACCTGCTTGCCGTCCGGCGACACTTGTGGGTCAGAGGGAAAGTGCAGAGCCAACATCGAATCGGGCCGCGCGGCCTCGGCAACAACCAAACCATCAACGCTTGAATTGGGTGGAATCACGCCCGCAGTCAAGCACATTCCGGCGGCACAGAAAAGTCTGGGGGAGCAGACGTAGTTTGAAGCCAAACCTTCTAACCTAGCTTTGTAACCCTCGTCTCAATTTGCCTAGAGCACTTGCCCACTCTGCCGAGCTTTCACATCTTGCGTCAGCTTCGCCTCAGGATTGAATTCGTCCACAACGCGCACAAATGCCCAGTGGACTGAGAGGGCCAGAGATTTATGATGACTCCCTCAAGGCAAATCCTATTTGTTCTTTCCTTTCTCGCAATTCAAAATCCTATGCTTGTTTTACCGGCTTCTTCTGCCTGCCCAGTGTCGCTTAGCAGCGTTCTTCGGGTGCAGGCCCGGCAAGGTCATTGCCCTCGGTGCGCCCTCTTTGGGCGGCGTATCGTCCTGTCTTATCCCGCTCTACCCGCCACCCTCTCACACTTGGCGCAGCACGCCACCTTGGAGGTTGACTATGCAAGAACTTTCCTGCACATGGGTTCCCGGAACCATCGACATCGTTCGTCTGAAGATCGGCGGGCGCACCATCGAACTGACCAGCACACGCCTCGCCCGTATTTTCGGCTCGCAGGCCCTGAATGACTTGTACATGCGGGGCCGCGCCATCGTGCGGGCCAATCCTCAACAAGTGCAACTGCTGACCTGAAGCTCCAGTTCACCCGCCGCCTGCCTGTGGTTTCGGTGGGCGGCGTGTGTATTGCCCGGTGGCGCTAGCATGACCGCATGACTGCTGCCGCCCCCCTGCCCGATGTGGCCCACTTGCTGCCCGATTTGCATGAGCTAGTGGAAATAGAATCGCCGTCCGGCAACGCACAGGCCATCGCCCGCGTGATGGACGTGGTGGAAGGTTGGGCACGCGCACTGGGGGCAGAAGTAGAGCATCTGCCGGGTGGCACGCGCTCATTTTTGTTTGGCAAGCAAGATCGGCCCGCTCTGATTCTGACCCATGCCGATACGGTTTGGCCGTTGGGCACGTTGGAAACCATGCCGTTCCGGGCAGAAGGTGACCGCTTGTACGGCCCCGGCACCTACGACATGAAAGCCGGAATCGTGTCGGCCATTCATGCTCTGCGTGCTGTGCACAAGTCGGGCGGCTGGCCTGCGGGCGGCGTGCAACTGCTGATCACACCCGATGAAGAAGTGGGATCGCACAGCAGCCGCGCCCACATTGAGGCCGCCGCCCGCCAAGCCCGCGCCGTGCTGGTGGTCGAACCTCCGGTGGCCGATACCCACGCCCTCAAAACCGGACGCAAAGGCGTCGGCTCGTTTATCCTCACGCTGCACGGTGTTGCCAGCCACGCCGGAAACAAGCCGGAAGAAGGGGCCAGCGCCGTAGCTGAAGCCGCCCGCCTGATTCCGGCCATTCACGCGCTGGCCCGCCCGGACGCAGGAACGAATGTCAGTGTGGGCCTAATCCGGGGGGGCAGCGCCGTGAACGTGATTCCGGCCCTGTGTACGCTGGAAGTGGATGTGCGTGCGGGCAGCTTGGCGGAAGGCGAGCGCGTGACGGCTGGCATGCATGCTCTGACCGCTACCGATTCCCGCATCCGCCTAGAACTCGGCGGTGGCTTGAACCGTCCCCCCTTCGAGCGCGGCCCACACACGCTGGCGCTGTATGCACGGGCGCAGGCGATTGCTTCCCAGTTGGGGTTCGAGTTGACTGAGGAAGTGGTGGGCGGCGGTAGCGACGGCAATTTTACTGCGCCGCTCTCGCCCACGCTGGACGGCCTCGGCGCACCCGGCGACGGCGCACACGCGGCCCATGAGCATGTGCGCCTAGACCGCTGGCCCCTGCATGTGGCCCTGCTGACAGGGCTTTTGCGGGAGGTGTGAAGGAAGGGCAATCGCTTTGCTCACTCACCCCCTCCCCAACCCTCCCCCCTCAAGGGAGAGGGAGTAAAAGCCTTTAGACCTTTGACTTTTCGACCCTTAGACTGACCCCACACCCCTCAGGAGACCCACCATGTTCGGACTGTTCGGCAAAAAATCAGGCGGCAAGAACCCCAACGTCAAGCAAGACGATATTCACACCTACCGCGTGCGCGTAAGAACCAAATTGCACGGCGAAATCGTGGAATTCCGCTTTACCAAAAGTGCTCACATCGGCCTAGATGACGATGGGAATTACTTGTTCCGCAAAGCCGTCGTGTCGCCCAAACACTTTGACCGGGGCGAACTGCTGGTCACGTTCGACAAGCGCTACAACGTGACGGCCACCACCGGAGAAGGCGTGGAGTTTGTGCCGGTGGCGGAGTGGGAAGACTGAAGGCAGATCGTGGATCGTGGTTTTGCCGTTCCCACACCCCACGATCCACCTTCCACCCTCAATTTTTTACACCCCAACTTCGTAAAACGTTTCCTCCACGATCCGCTCTGGAAACCTGCGAATAAAATCCACCGTACTGAGCGCCTGCGTGCGGTGGCAGGCGATGGCTTGCAGCTTGCGCGTAATGAAGGGTGTCACGTCGCGGCGCAGGTTGGCGGGCAGCCATTCGGGCAGCAATGCCTCATTTTCGGGAGCGGTGTCGCTGGCGTAGTACCACAGGCGCGGGCGCTCTCCTTCCGGCAGGGCGTCCCACGCGGCTTTTACGGCGCGGTGAGTCGTCACATGATCCGGGTGGCCGTTGCTGCCGTTGGGCGGAAAAGTCAGCACGATTTCGGGGCGGTGGCGGGCCAGAGCCTCACGCGCCGTTTCAATGATCGGCTCGATGGGCTGGTCTTGCAAATACTTGTCGGGAAAATTGTGCTGCTCGAAGCTGCTGCCGGGGGTGGTGGTCAGGCCGATGACCGCGAGGCAGGCCCGCAGTTCTGTATCCCGTAGCGCCGCCAGTTCTTCCGGTGTATCGCACAGCCCGAGCGTGCGCCCCGCCTCGCCGTGCGTGAGGGTCACGAGGCCGCAGTTGTGGCCCTCAGCCAGCAGGGTCATCAGTGTGCCCGACGCCCCGTACACCTCATCGTCGGGGTGGGGAAGAATCAGCAGCAGTTTGAGGCGTGGGGAGGGTGAAGCAGGGACAGGTGAAACAGGGGCGTGGGTCATGGGGGTCAGAATAGAGTGTGGATCGTGGATCGCAGAATGTGGGAAAGGCCAAACCACAATCCACGTTCCACACCCGCCCCCCAGCGCCCCTCTACGTTTCTTGGCCGATGCGCTTCCCGCCCCCATCCGTCAGCATAGAAGCATGACCGATTCCACCACTGCCAGTCCCGCTGCCACCGCTGCTGCCGCACCTGCTTTTAGCCTGCGCGAATTCCAGAGTCCCGGCGATTATGTGGGCGCAGCGTGGGTGCTGAGCGCCGCAAACCCCGAATGGCCCGTAACACCCGAACTGCTGCAAATGTGGGACGAGGCCGAAGACCCGAACCTGTTCCGCACCGAGATCGTAGCCGAGATGGGCGGGCGCGTGGTAGGTGTGGGCCGCGTCGGGCACGATGATTTTGCTTTCGAGGAGTGGCGGTATTGGGGCAATTTCAGCGTGCATCCGGACGCACGTGGGCAGGGCGTGGGCGAGGCGATGTACCAAGAACTCTTGGGGCGCGTGCAGGTGCGTGGGGCGCAGGAAATTCGCACCATGCTGTCGGACGCGCCGCACTTTGCGGGGGGCCGCGCCTTCCTTACGGCACACGGTTGGAAGGAGACTTGGCAGCGGTACGAGAGCCGGATTCAAACGTTGGAGACCGATCTCTCCCGCTTTGGCCCGCTGCTAAACGGAGTGGCCGCGCACGGTATAGAACTGCATTCGGTGGCGTCGTTGGCCGCCGACCCGGAGCGCAACCGCAAGTTGTGGGAACTGGACTGGCAACTGTTTCAGGATGTGCCGATGGGCACGGCGCTGACCAAACGACCCTTCGAGGCGTGGGTCAAACAGGAAGTCGAAGACACCACCTTCAGCGCCGACCTGTCGTTTGTGGCGGTGCGCCCTGACCTGAACGACCCCCTCACCGGAAGTTACGTGGGCTATTCCACACTCATGCAAAATCCGTCCGGGTTTTACGTGATCGGCATGACGGGCGTGCGGCGTGAAGACCGGGGCAAAGGTGTGGCGAAGGCGCTGAAAGTGGCGGCCATGCAAGCCCTGAACGCACGCGGCGGCGGCGAAATCCGCACCTTCAACGACGCGCCGAACGCTGCCATGTTGGGCATGAATCAGGCGCTCGGCTTTGTGCGCGGGCCAACGCATCTGCGCTACGAACTGCACTTGGCGGAGGGGGAATTGGCGGGGGCGGAGTTGGCCGCATCAGAAACAGGAGAGGCAAAATGACCCCACCTTCCACGCTGACTGTGAAGATTCGGGACTTCATCGACGCCGATTATCCGGCCCTTGCTGCCGTTCAACAGGCGGTGTGGCCGCAGCAGACCGTGACCGCCGAGTACCTTCAGCACGGCGATCAGGAATTGCGCGAACATCCCCGGCAGCCCCATTTTTGGCGCATTGTGGCCGAAGATCACAGCGGACAAATCGTGGGCGCGGCGTCGGCGGTGCAGTGGCCGGGCATGTTCGATCCCCACCGCTACCACGCCGAGCTGATGGTTTTGCCCGAAGCTGAGGGCCGGGGCGTGGGGCGGGCGTTGGCCGAAGCGCTGTGGGCACACCTACAGGAACGCGGCGCACGCGAGATTCTGGCGGGCACGCAAGAAGACCGGCCTCGCGGCCTCGCGTTCCTTGCACACTGGGGCTTTGCCGAAGCCATGCGCTTTTTCGACAACGTGTTAGACGTGCAGACCTTTGACCCTGCGCCGTTTGCTGCCGCTGCCCAGCTTGCACCCGGCTACCGCGCCGTCCATCTGGCCGACCTGTGCGCCGAACGTGGCCCGGACGCGGCGTGGGCGGCCTATTTCGCCGGATTTGTGCAGGCCCGCGCCGATGTGCCGCGCACCGGGGAGGCCAGCCCCGTGCTGGAATCCGAGTTCCGCAAACGGGGGACGCACCCGCAATTCTGGCCGGAAGCGGTGCTGCTGGCGGTGCATGAACCCACCGGAGAGGTAGCGGCCCTCACCGAACTCTGGCTTGATCCCGCCGACCCCGCCCGCCTGAATACCGGCCTGACCGGAACCACGCGCAACCACCGCCGATTGGGGCTGGGGCTGGCGCTGAAGCTGAAGTCCATAGAGCAGGCGCGGGCGCGGGGCGCGGCGAAAATCTGGACGGGCAACGCCAGCAGCAACCGCCCCATGCTGAACATCAACGAGCGGCTCGGCTTCGTGAAGGAACCCGCGTGGATAGAGATGCAGTGGTTTGCGCCGGAGAGTGAGGCCAAACAATGAGCCGCTGGCGGGTTCGGCCTGTTGAGGATGCCGACTGGGACGCCGCTGCCGAGGTCTGGACGGCGGCCCACCCACACGATCCCTTCAGCGGCCCGGAACTGAAGCACCAGACGCAGCAGCAAGCCACTTGGGGCTACCGACATACGGCGCTGGTGGCCGAAGCTGAAGGTGGCGCAACGTTGGGAAACACAGTGTTGGGAAGCGCGGTAGTGGGTTTGGGTCTGCTGTCTCAGAATCCGGGCATGTACCACCCGCAGCGGTTCGAGCTGGAAGTGGCGGTGCGCCCTGAATGGCAGGGGCAGGGCGTGGGCGCGGCGCTGTGGCGGGAGCTAGAGGGACTCCTGCGCGGCTGGAACGCCCTTTCCGTTCGTACCCTTGCCCGCGAAGATCATCCGCTCGCGCCCCATTTTCTGACCCGGCGCGGCTTTAGTCCCGGTAAGCGGTACTTCACCAGTGCCCTAAACTTGAATCAAGCATTTGACGAAACGCCGTTTTCGCCCACTGAGACGCGGTTGGCGGCTCTGGACGTGCGCGTGCTGAGCCTCGCAGAGTTGCGGGAAGCGGGCACGCCCGACCTGCCCCGCCGTCTGCACGCCCTGATGTCCGATGTGCGGCAGGATGTCCCGCGTTCGGAACCCGCCACACCGCTGACCTTTGAAGTCTTTAACGAAGCGATCCTCAACGATTCTTGCCTGTTGCCCGATGCCTACCTGATTGCCCAAGCCCCAAACGGCGACTGGCTCGGCCAATCCACCTTGTTCCGGTCTGAGGCCAGCGCCGACCTGCTGACCGGACTGACGGGCGTGACGCGGGACTGGCGCGGGCAGGGCGTGGCCACGCTGCTGAAGCTGCACATTTTGCGTGTGGCACAGGCTTTGGCCGTCCAAAGAGGCGGCGACGTGTTCCTGCGAACCGACAACGCCAGCGATAACGCGCCGATGCTCGCCATCAACGACCGCTTCGGCTTCGTGCGCGACCCCGCCAGCGTCAGTTGGGTGCTGGACTTGGGGGCGAACGATCAGAGTTGAAATACTTTCTTAGATTCTTAGACCCTAGACCCTTAGACAAAGCCCCTCACCGTCAATACCCATGCTGTTAAGTATCGACTGGGACGCCTACAGCGGGTGCGCCGACTTGGTATTCGACGCGCCGATCTGGGGCACCCGCGACCTGCCCGCCGACCGAATGGAAGCTTGGCAAACCCGCACCCTGAAACGCAATCCAGAGGCCCAAAACTGGACGCCGCTGGACGCCGACTATCCGCTGTATCCCGGCTGGGAGGCGCTGGAACGTTACGCGGGCTGCCCGGCGTGGGTCACGCTGTCTCACGCCGATGCTTGGGGCTGGCTGGAGGAACACGCCGCCCGCACTGGGGCCGCTGCCGACGTGCTGAACATAGATTCCCACCACGACCTTGCCAGCCGCAGTGGAGACCCGGCGCGGGTGCGGCCCGGAAACTGGGCGGGCCTTGGCCTCAGCGCGGGCCTGATTGGGCGCTATGAGTGCTTGTATCCGGCGTGGCACGCGGGCTTAGCGGTGGCCGAGGGCTTTGATCTGGAGCGCACCTTCGCCGAAGTCGCTGGCCTCCTGCCGCCCGAACTGCTGCCCCGCATTGCCCTGCACCGCATGGCCCACCCTGATGACGGCCTCCCCGACCCGGCACAGGTAAGCGGCGTGCTGTTGGTACAGTCTCCGGCGTGGACAAGTCCGGCCCACGACGCGGCGTTCTGGCAACTGGCCCGCCACCTGAAGGCACAGGAATTGGTGCCCCCCCTGCAACGGGTGTGGCGTCCGCCCAAGCTGAGTCGCTAGACTAGGCACCAGAAGTTGGAAGCCGAGCCTGTTTGGGCCGCCCTTTGTTGAGGAGAAGCTGTGACCACGCCCACACCCGAACGCGCCCCGCCCGTCGCCTATCAGGTGGGCGTGTTCGCCCTTGTGCATCAGCGCAACCAATATTTGCTGGTGCGCCCGCGCCGTCCGCTGTTGCCGGGGGGCAATTACGGCTTGCCGGGGCTGCTGCTGGAGGCCCAAGCGGGTAGCAGCGTAGCCGAATTGGGCCTACGTCGCGCCCTGCTGGCCCAAGTGGGCATTTCGGTTTCCGACTTGCGCTTGGTGGGCAGCCACGCCGCACGCGGCACCGAATCGGGGCAAGCCGACGCCCGCTTGTACCTGATTTTTGGCACCGAATACTGCTCCGGCATTCTGAATCCTCAGCCCGCCGAACTGTACAGCGCCGAATGGATGGCCCCTTCCAGCTTCGACAACCGCACCCCCGATTGGCTGCACGCCGCCGTGCGCGAATATCAGACCACTGCCGCGCCCACGCCGCCGCCCTCGGTCTTTGGCCGGAAGCGCTGAGTTAGAGGGCAAGCCAGTCAACCCAGTTGTCCTCCCCTTTGAGGGGGGCGTTGCGGAGCAACGGGGGGGTTCACCTTCCAACTTTAATTTGAGCCGCGTGTAAACCCCCCAGTCTGCTTCGCATTCAGCCCCCCTTAAGGGGAGCGCAAAAGCTGTTGTCCTCCCCTCTAAGGGGGGGGCGTTGCGTCAGCAACGGGGGGGTTTACCTTCCAACTCAGGAGCGCTTCCCCTTTTCCCCACCCTATTCCTGCTAGGCTTTCTTCTTGCCCGTGACCTGTGCTGTCGCTGCGGCTGGAGGCTGTATGAGAAAGAGTTCTACGATGGCGGCCCTGACTGGCCTGCCCCTGCTGTTGATCGCCCTGTACGCGCTGAGCATTTTGCTCGCCAACATCACGCTCAATAGCTTTATTCCCCTGCCTGTTTTCGGCCTGTTGAGTGTAGGCACCATTTTCTTTGCGGCGGTGTTTACGCTGCGAGACCGGATTCATCAAGCAGGCGGGCTGCGGGCTGTGTATATCGCTATTGCGCTGGCCTTGTTGGTCAATACGCTGTTTGCGCTGTTTGCGGGGACGCCTTGGCGCTTTATCGGGGCGTCGTTCTTGGCCCTGTTGGTGGGCGAACTGGCCGATACGGGCGTGTATCAACGCCTTATTCACCGCAGCTGGTGGACGCGGGTGCTGGCCAGCAACGCCGTAAGCGTGCCGCTGGATTCCATCCTCTTTACGCTGCTGGCTTTTTACGGCGACATGAGTAACCGCGACATCGCCCAAATTATCTTTGCCGACATTCTCGCCAAATACCTGATCGCGGCCCTGTTTGCCTTCCGGGTGCGGGCCGCCAACCGCGCCGCCACTTCATGACCAGTGGATGTCCGGTGGCCCACACCGCTGCCGCATCTGAGATCATTCCTGCCGAACTGCTGAAGACGATTGCCAACGCACGTCCCCAGTTGCCTACCTTTGTAGAACACATTCTGCACCTGCCCGAACTCTGCCCCGCCACGCAGAATCCGGCTCCCAGCAGCACCCTCACCGTCAGTTATCAGGCCGGAGAATGGCTGCTGGAACTGTTTAGCCTCGATACGTACATCGACGCTTTTTTTGCCCACCCAGTCGTGCGAGATATGGAACTGTTCGTGCAGACGGTTGCCCAAGACGCGGCCAACGCAGCGCGGGTAGAAGTGAAGGTATTGGCCGATGTGCGCCTGAACCGGGTGCGGCAGGGCCAGCGAATTACGGTGGTAGCGCAGCCGGAAAGCTGAAGCCGAAGCTTTCAAGAAGACAGCGTTCGAGAAAATGCAGGCCCCGAATGTCAGGACGACACGGGGCCTGTTTCATTTCCTCGGCAGTTTTATAACCCCAGCATTCCCTTATACCCCTCCACAATCGCCGCGCCCCAGATCAGGGCTACCACTGCGCCCAGCGCCAAATAAGGCCCGAATTTCACGCGGTTTTCGCTCTTGAGTGCCAGTTGCACGATGCCGAACAAGGCCCCGGCGACAACGGCCACCACGACAGCCACCAACAGCCGCTCCCAGCCCAAAAACGCACCGATGACGGCGGCCAGTTTCACGTCGCCAAAGCCCATCGCGCTGGGGTCATAGGGGGCGTCGTCTTCGGCGGGTGCGTCGGCTTCCGCTTTGGCCGTGAGTCGAAACTGAATCCACCAATACAGCCCCGCCACCAACGACACTGCGCCTGCGGCGGCCAGTGCGCCCTGCACCATCAAAATCAGGCCCATACCGTAGCCTGCGCTGCCCAGCATGACGCTCACCAAAAAGCCGCCGATGGTCAGCAGTTCCGGCACACGCACCAAGTGCCGCGCCGCCAAGTTCACGCCCACCGCCAACAGGCCTACGCCCGCGCCCCACCACGGCCCCAGCCACGCCCCGGCCAACAACGCCAGACTGATTTGCTGGTAGCCGATGGGAAAATCGGGGTATTGCCGCTCCTTAAATCGCCGCAAGACCCACGAGGCCAGCACGTCAATAGTCACCAGCAGGCCCGCGCCCAGCAGCGCCCCGTTCACGGCTTCCGGCAAGTTGGGCAAGTCGTATTCGGCCCCCGCCGCCCGCGCCCCGAAGAAGGCGAACACCAATCCCAGCGCCACTCCGGGCAGGGTCAGTTCATCGGGAATGGTGTAGGTATCGAGGTCTATGGCGCTCGCCACCAGCAGCAGCGTAAACAGCACCATCAGGCCAACGCTGCCCACGCCGTACACCGCCAGCGGAAACAGCGCGGCAATAACGCCGTAGCCGAGGCCGGTGAGGAGTTCTACCACCGGATACCGCCGTTTGATGGGAGCGCGGCAGTAGCGGCACTTGCCCCCCAGCGCCAGCCAAGAGGCCACCGGAACGAGGTCTAGGGGACTCAGGGCGTGATCGCAGTGAGGGCAATGGCTGGGTGGAAAGGCGATATTTTCGCCGCGTGGTAGCCGCCAAATCAGCACGTTGGAAAACGAGCCGACCAGCAGGCCGAATACGGCGGCGCACACCACGATGAAGACGTCGAGATTCACCCGGAAAGTGTAGGGGAAGGGGCGTCACACGGGTCTGTCAGGGTTGGGGGGCGGGTTTACGTTGGAAGGTGAACCCCCCCCCGTTGCTGTAGCAACGCCCCCCCTTGAGGGGAGGACAAAAGCTGTTGCGCTCCCCTTAAGGGGGGCTGGCTGCGAAGCAGACTGGGGGGTTTACACGCAGCGTCAGTCCCTCAGTGCTTCCCAAAATGGCCCAACTGCGGCACATTCGGCTTCCATTCCGGGCGCTCCAGCACCTCGCCGTAGAGGTCATATTCGTCGCTGTCCTCGATGCGGGCTTTCACGATGTCGCCAATTTTCAGTTGTCCGGCCAATTCGCCTGCAAACAGGTACACCTGACCGTCGATGCCGGGCGCGTCGCCTTTGGTGCGGCCAATCAGGCGGGTGCCGGGGGCGTCGTCCTCTTCATCGTTAAATTCGTCGATGATCACGTCCATCACGCGGCCCACTTTCTCGGCCAGCTTTTCGGCGCTGATGCGCTGCGCGACTTCCATAAAGCGGGCGAGGCGGGCTTCCTTCACGGCCTGCGGCACTGCACCTTCCAGTTTGTTGGCGTCGGCTTCGTCCACATCGCTGTAAGGGAAGGCTCCCACGCGGTCTAGGCGGGCGTCTTCCAAAAAGGTCAAGAGTTCTTGAAATTCGGTTTCAGTTTCGCCGGGGAAGCCCACGATAAAGGTAGACCGGATAACGAGTTCCGGGCAGATAGCACGCCAACGCCGAATGGTATCGAGTTGCTTGCCCGCGCCCGGACGCCGCATAGAACGCAAAATCTTGGGCGAGGCGTGTTGCAGGGGAATATCCAGGTACGGCAGGATTTTGCCCTGCGCCATCAGTTCCACGATCCGGTCTACGTGGGGGTACGGGTACACGTAATGCATCCGCACCCACGCGCCCATTTCGCCCAGTTTCACGGCCAAGTCGGTCAGGTGAGCGCGGACTTGCTCACCCTGAAACTCGCTCTCGCGGTGGCGCACATCTACGCCATACGCACTCGTATCCTGCGAAATCACCATCAGTTCCTTGGTGCCGCCTGCCACCAAGCGGAATGCTTCGTACAGCACCGCGCCCGCATCCCGGCTGACTTGCAGGCCGCGCAATTTGGGAATGATGCAAAACGAGCAAGTGTGGTTACAGCCCTCGGCAATTTTGACGTAGGCGTAATGCCGGGGCGTCAGGCGCACGCTTGGGGCAAACACGTCGCCGTGACGGGTGTCCTCGCGGGTAGGCACGGCCACATCGGGGCGCATGCCGGGGGCGGCCACAGGCAGCAGCCCCGTAAAAGCGTCGGTTTCTATCGGCAGCAGCCGCCGCACATGCTCCATCACGTCGTCCACGGCTTCCGAACCCGTAATGGCGGCCACCTTAGGATGACGCTCCAGAATCTTTTCGGGACGCTCGCCCAAACATCCGGTCACGATCACGCGGCCTGTGGCGTCCAGCGCCTCACCGATGGCGTTCAGGCTTTCTTCTACGGCGGGCGTAATAAAGCCGCACGTATTCACGATCACAGCGTGTGCATCTTCGTAGCTGGCGGCCACTTCATAGCCTTCGGCCCGCAGTTGGGTCAGGATTCGCTCGCTGTCCACGAGGGCTTTGGGGCAGCCGAGGCTGATGAATCCTACTTTTTTGGGGGCGATCAGCATACTGTCTGCGGGGCGCTGGGTTGTTGCCGTCATGTGTTCTCCTCGCGCCGTGCGTTGGCTCCTGCTGGGGCCGCCCGCCGCCTTGTCCTTGCTTGATCTGATGATCTTGATACCCGCCTGCTCACGCGCCACGCCCGTAATGCCGTTGGGGGCGCTGTGGCTGAACTGCAGCGGCTTCAACCCGGCATTATACAGGGCGCACGGGGAGGCGAGAAGGACACAGGTCACATGGGGGAGAGGCTGGGCGGCATGTCACCCACTGGGGCGAGTCAGTTGATAGACTGCGCCGCATATGAATGCGAAGGTCATCGTGGTCACGTCCGGGAAGGGGGGCGTGGGCAAAACCACCACCACCGCCAACATCGGTGCGGCGCTTGCCAAATTGGGCGAAAAAGTCGTGGTCATCGACGTGGACGTGGGTCTGCGGAACCTCGATGTGGTCATGGGCCTCGAATCCCGCGTGGTCTTTGACCTGATCGACGTGCTGGAAGGCAAATGCCGCATGAGTCAGGCTTTAATCCGCGATAAGCGTGTGGAGAACCTGTATCTGCTGCCCGCTTCTCAGACCCGCGACAAAGACGCCCTAGATCCCGAAGTGTTTAAGACGGTGGTGCGCGGCCTGATCGAAGACGAGAAGTTTGACCGCGTGCTGATCGACAGCCCCGCCGGAATCGAATCGGGCTTCCGCACCGCTGCCGCCCCCGCCGAAGGTGCGCTGGTGGTCGTGAACCCCGAAGTCTCTAGCGTGCGCGACGCTGACCGGATTATTGGCCTGCTGGAATCGCAACAGGTCAACGAGATCCGTCTGCTGATCAACCGCCTGCGGCCCAAGATGGTCGCCAGCGGGAACATGCTCAGCGAGGCCGACATTCTGGATATTTTGGGCGTCAAGCCCATTGGTGTGGTGCCGGAAGACGAGGGAATCATCGTGAGTACCAACGTCGGGGAGCCTGCGGTACTGGGCAAAACCAAGGCGGGACAGGCCTTTATGGATACCGCCCGCCGCATGAAGGGCGAAGACGTGCCGTATCCCAAGTTTGATGAAGACAAGGGCTTCTGGTCGGCGTGGCGTCGTCTGTTTGGGGGGGCGTGAGATGTTTTCATGGATGAAGCGGGGCCGCACCAAAGAAACCCTCAAAGACCGCTTAGAGCTGGTGCTGGCCTATGACCGCGCCCAAATTCCACCCGGCAAGGTAGACGCCCTGCGCCAAGACCTGCTGGAAGTCGTCAAGCGCTACTTTCCCACCGGCAGCAGCAGCATCGAAATAGAGCAGCGCGGCGACATGGTAGTGCTGATGGCGAACATTCCGATTGACGAGAACGCGCCGGGGCATACGTCGAATCGGGGACGCTGACCTCCTTATTCCAATCAAGTTCTAGACCATCCAGCCTGCCTCACACACAGTCCATGCGCCTTGCCCTAGCCTAGTGGCGTGACGGTTGCGACTGTGTTGAGGCAAGTGCTGTGAAGTACGACTTACGTTTTCCCGTGATTATTCTGGCGCTGCTGGCGGTAGGCCTGCTGACAGTAAGTACAGCGGCGCTGGCTCCCCGCGTGGCCCCCGGTGTATTCAACAAACAACTGATTGGCGTAGCGCTGGCTGCGGTGCCCATCGCGTTGCTGTGGTGGGCGGGGCGTGACCGCATTTACCGCATTGCCCCGTATCTGTACGGCCTCGCGCTGCTGATGCAGGCCAGCACCTTCGTCATCGGCAAGGAAGTGAACGGCCAGAAAAACTGGATCGAACTGGGGCCGCTGCAATTTCAGCCGCTAGAAATCCTGAAATTTGCCATGATCCTGATGCTGCCGGTGGTTCTCAGGAGCGGCTATCAGGGCATCAAAACCTACGCTTTTGCATTGGCGGTGTTCCTGCCTGCCATCGGCCTCGTGGTCATTCAGGATTTTGGCGGTGCGTTGGTGCTGGCCGTCATGTTCGGCGTGATTATGCTGGCCGCCCGCATTCCGTGGTGGCACGCGACCCTCGCGGTGCTGGCGCTGGGCGTGGCTTTTCCCACCGTGCTGTATCCCAAGCTAGAGCCATACCAGCAAAAGCGCCTGACCATTTTTCTAGACCCCTACCAAGACCCACGCGGGGCCGGGTATCAAGTCATTCAAAGCACGATTGCGGTGGGTTCGGGTGGCTTGCAGGGCAAAGGGTACAAGGAAGGCTCGCAGTCTCACAACGGCTTCCTTCCCGAAGCACACACCGATTTCGCCTTCAGTACATGGGCCGAAGAACAGGGCTTGGTGGGGGCGCTGGCCGTGCTGGTGCTGTACGGCATGTTGTTTTGGGGGCTGGCAGGCATGGCCGCCGAAGCCCCCCGGCTGCAAGACCAGATTCTCTTCGCGGGCATTTTGGGCCAGATCGGATTTCAGGTCATAGAAAATGTGGGCGCGGCCCTGAGTGTGCTTCCCCTGACCGGAATCACGCTGCCGCTGATCAGCTACGGCCTCAGCAGTCTGGTCAGTACGCTGAGTACGCTGGGGCTGGCGTACGTGATGCACCGAGACCGACATGGGGGCATGATTTAGGGTGTAGGTCGTGGGTTGTGCGAAGACTGAAACAGAGCTGGCGGGGAGCGCAAATTTAGCTCCCCGCCTTGCTTTGGTCGGATTGGCTGGGGCGGGGGCGTCGCTGAACTGCCCCCTCACCCCGCTGCGGTGCAGCGCCCCTCTCCCACAAGCGGCGAGGGAAAAACCTAGAATCTGAGGCTGTTTGCTCCTCTCCCTTGAGGGGGGAGGTTGGGAGGGGGTGAGTGAGCAACCCGATTGCCCTTCCGCCCTTCCCACACCCTTACTTAAACGTCCCCGCCCGCACGATCACAAGATTCGCCGGATTCACGTATTTCACCAGCGCGGCGGTGGCCTGTTCGGGCGTCACGGCACTGATTTTGGCTTCTAGTTCGGCGCTGAAGGCGTAAGTGCGGCCCAAATCCAGTTGGTTGGCGAGGCTTCCGGCCAGCGTGCTGTCGGCGCTGCGGGCCACGCGGGCTTCTTGCAGTAGGGCAGTTTTGGCGGTGGCGATTTCGGTAGCCGTAAAGCCGTCTTTGCGGGCGCGGTCTAATTCCTCGCGCATGGCGGTTTCCACCTTCGCCGTCACGTCCGGATTAAAGATCGCGTAGGCCGTAAAGCTGGCCTTTTCATCACGCGACGACACGCTGGTGCTGCCGCCTGCGCCGTAGCTCAGGCCGTCTTGTTGGCGCAGACGGTTGAACAGGCGCGAGTCGGTGCCGCTGCCGTACACGCGCATGGCAACCAACAGGGCCGCGTAATCGGGCTGGTCGTCGCGCAGGGGGAAGTTCAGGCGGGCCAGATAAATCGCGTTGGCCTTGTCGGGCACGTTCAGCACCAGATTTTGGG
Organism: Deinococcus sp. Arct2-2; assembly: GCF_004801315.1. GTDB lineage: Bacteria > Deinococcota > Deinococci > Deinococcales > Deinococcaceae > Deinococcus. The sequence continues at coordinate 14,142 of NZ_SSNW01000067.1, read as the reverse complement.
CGGCGGGCGTGACCAGCGGCGTAATCACGCGGGCATACGGCACGCCGCTTGTCCAACCGTTCAGGATGTCGGGCACGGCGGCGCGAATGGTTTGCGGGTCGAAGTCGCCTACCGCCGAAACCTGAATCCGGGCGGCTCCCCAGACGCGGCGGTAGTAGTCCTGCACCTGCTCCAGCGTCACCGCTTTCAGGTCGGCCAGTTGTTCGTCCAGCGTGGGTGCGTAGCCAAGGTCGCCGGGTTTGGCTCCGGCAGGCATAAAGGCCCGCGCCAACGCCAAACTCGCCACGCTTTGTGGGTCGCCGCGCCCGGATTCCAGTCCGTCTATGCTGCCTTTTTTCAGTTCGTCGAAGTCGGCCTGAGGAAAGACGGGTTCGCGCAACACTTTCTTCACGAGGGCCAACGCTCCGGGCAAATTGGCCCGGTCGGTGCTGACATTCACGCTGACTCCGGTGGCGTCGCCGCTCACGCCGATCTGCGTTTTGGTGGCTTCCAGTTGGTCACTGAGCTGCTGGCGTGTCAGGCCCGTGCTGCCGCGTGTTAGTAGAGGCGCAATAAAGTCGGCGGCTCCCCGGTCGGCTTTCACGGTGTCGGGGTTGCCAAAATCGACGCTCAGCACGAGTTCTATCCGCTCGCCGCGTGTCTTTTTGGTCATCAGGGCCACTTCAGCCTGCACGCTGCCCACCGCAATCTTCTCGCGGGTCACGCGGGCTTCGATGGCGGCGGGTTCGGGCGCAACGGTTTCTCCGGCAGCAATCGCGGCGCGGCCCTGATACCCCTTCAGCAGTTGGGCGGCGCTGGGGGCCGCCGTAACGGTCACGTTGTCGGGGGTGGGGGTGGGCACAAACAGGCCCAGCGTGCGGTTGGTGGGTTTCAGGTAAGTGGCGGCCACGCGCTGCACGTCGGCGGGCGTGACTTTGCCCAAATCATCGCGCAGTTTGAACAGCAAGCGCCAGTCTCCGGCGGCAATGTATTCGCTGAGGGTCACGCCCACCGATTCGGGTTTGGTCAGCAGTTGCTCGAAGCCGTTGGCAACGCGGGTTCGCACGCGGGTCACGTCTTCTTCGGTAAAAGGCGTCTTGGTGGCGCTTTCTATGGTACTCAGCAGCGTCGCCTGAGCTTTAGCCATGTCGTCTTCTTTGCCCAGTACCGCCGCGTACAGCATCAGGCCCGGATCGCTGGCGCTGTTGGTCAGGCTGCCAATGGCGGTGGCCTGCTTGGACTGCACCAACGCTGCATACAGCCGCCCGGCGGGTTCGTTGGCAAGGATTTCATCCAGCACCAGCAACGCGGGCATGTCGGGGTGGCGCACGCTGGGCATGTGATAGGCCGCCAGCGCAATCTGCTCGTCTCCTACGCGGCGCACGGTCAGGCTGCGCTCGCCGTCTTGCGGGGTTTCTTCGGTGTACTGGGTGGGCAGGCTGCGAAAGGGGCGGCGAATCTGCCCGAAGGTCTGCGCCATCAGGCTCAGCGTGGCCTGTGCGTCAAAGTTGCCCGCCAGCGTGACTACCGCGTTGTCGGGTTGGTAGTAGGTGCGGTAAAAGGCTTGCAGCGCCCCAATCGGCACATTCTCTACATCGCTGCGGTTGCCGATGGCCGTGTTGCCGTAGTTGTGCCAATCGAACGCCACCGAACGTACCCGCTTGTACAGCAGCCCAAACGGACTGTTTTCGCCCGATTCGAACTCGTTGCGGACTACTGGCATTTCTGTTTTCAGGTCTGTGGCGGCAATTTTGGAATTCACCATCCGGTCGGCTTCCATCCGGATGGCCCACTCCAGATTGTCTCCGGTGTTGGTCATGGTTTCAAAATAGTTGGTGCGGTCTTCGCTGGTGGTGCCGTTAAAATCCGCGCCGCGCTTGCCCAGCCCCTCCAGAATGTTGCCGCTGGTGGCCGTTCCCTTAAACAGCATGTGTTCCAGCAGGTGCGCCATGCCCGTTTCGCCGTAACTCTCATGGCGGCTGCCGACTTGGTAGGTCACGTTTAGGGTAAACGTCTGCTGAGAGTTGTCGGGAAACAGCAGCACGCGCAGGCCGTTGCGGAGGCGGTACTCACGGATGCCCTCTACCTCGGTTACAAAGGTTACGCCTGCGGGCAAGTTCAGCGCGGCAACGGCGGCGGGGGCGGCAGCAGGCGTTGCGGTTTGGGCCGAAGACTGAGCAGAAGAGACTGCGCCGAAGCTGAGGGCTAGGGTAAGAAGCAGGGTAGCGGGCAGGGTGGGAACGCGCATGGAGCCTCCGGGGAATGGGGGAGAGAAATAGGTTTCGGGTACAGGTTCCAACATACAGAACTGCGGCCACACTAGCGCCCCCAAATGTGACAAATGACTAAGAGTTTAGAAGTTGTGCATCCGGCTTGGATAGAAAAAAGACCGCTGGGGGAGCGGCCTTCTTGGGGTTGAGTGGTAGGCAAGTGTTGAGCGTTGACGATTTCGGGCGAACCCCCCAGTCTGCTTCGCAGCCAGCCCCCCTCAAGGGGAGCGCAACAGCTTTTGTCCTCCCCTTAAGGGGGGGCGTTGCGTCAGCAACGGGGGGGTTCACCTTCCAACTCCATGTCTCTCCAGTGTTGCCTAACTCGGCTGGAATCAAGAGTTGAGTTTGAAAGGTAGGCAGGGGCAACCGCTCAGGCCTGTTGCAACTCTGCCCCGGCCGCCGCGTCTACAAACCAAATTGCGTTCTGCACGCCTGCGATGGGGTAGCCGCCCTCGCCTCCCTGCACCTGCCGCAACACGCCCGCCTTGCCCGCACCCGTAACCAAAATCCAGCGTTCGCGTGCCGCGTTGATTTCGGCGTAAGTGAAGGTCAGGCGGCCCGTATCCAGACGGGGCACAAAGTTGGCTGCCACGCGCCCGCTCGCCTGTAGTGCGTCGGTGCTGGGAAACAGACTGGCGGTGTGGCCGTCGTCGCCCATGCCCAGCAGCACGGCGTCCAGTTGGGCGGGCAGCAGCGCAGCGTAAGCTTCGGCTGCCGTTGTCAGCGGCTCTACCTCGCCCGCCATCCGGTGAACTTGGGCAGTGGGCACCGGCACATGGTTCAGGAGTTCGTCTTGCGCCAACCGGTAATTGCTGTCGGGGCTGTCTGCGCCCACGCTGCGCTCATCGCTGAAATAGATGTGAACTGCGTGCCACGGCATTTCGGGCATGTCGCGCAGGATGCGGTACATCAGCTTGGGCGTGCTGCCACCCGACAGGGCCACACGGAACGCGCCCCGGTCACGCACCGCCGCCCGCGCTGTTTGGGCAAAAGCTTCGGCAGCGCCAGCCGCAGTCAGTTCAGGAGTAGGAAAAGTTCGGATATTCATGCTTGCACCGCCAAAAAGAGGGAACGAAAGGTGTGTTTTTGGGAGGATTGCTGAGGTTAGAAGGGCAATCGCTTTGCTCACTCACCCCCTCTGCTGCGCAGCTCTGCGAGTCCCCAGCCCTCCCCCCTCTCCTGCGGAGCTTTGCAAGCCAAGGGTTAGGGAGCTAAGACCTAGATTCTTTAGTGTTTTTCCCACTCACTACTAACCACTTACCACTAACTGTTCTTACAAGCTCGCTTTCGCCAATTTCCAAGCCCGCTCAAAGCCTTCGCCGCGTTCGGGGCGGGCCATCACGCGGGCCAGTCCTTCGGCAAGGCTCATCTGTGGCACGTTCACTTCGGTCACGCGGCTCAGGTCGTCCCAGCGGGATTCCACGCGGGTCAGGTCGCCGTCTTCGGCACTCAGGGCAAAGCGTACCCCGTCGCCGGTCAGTTCTGCGCCGCACAGGTCGCCGTTTTCGCGGTGGCAGCGCGAGCGCTTCAGTTCTACGTTGTTCATATTCTTCCAGCCCAGTGTGTCGGCAATAAATCCGGCAAATAGGCGGGCGGGCAGGTCTTTGCTGCCCGAATAGCGCACGGTCAGGTGTTCTACGCGGGGCAGTTGGCGGGCGGCGTCGCTGGAATCGAACACCTGTGCCAGCGCCTCACGCCAGCCTGCGCTGCGGCTCCAGCCCAAGTCGGCCAGCGCGTAGTGGCGGGCAGGCGGAATGTCCAGCGTCAGGCTGTCGGCAATGACCTGATCGGCAATATCGGTCAATTCGGCCATCAGCACGCCTGTGGGGGCTGAATCTGCACCCCACCAGACATGGTTCACGGTGGCGGGCCGCAGCAGGGGCAAAATCGCGCCCTGAAGCTGTTCGGCACTGGCATTCAGAATCAGGCGCTCTACGTACAGGCCGCCCGGTTGCGGCACCAACGTCGCGTGAACAACCACGTCTTCGGTGCCGTCCATCACGCCGATAATCTGGCGTCCGGCGTAGCGGCCTTCCAGTCCAGCCAACGCTTCTTCTACCCGCCCCAAGTGCTTCTTGACGGTCAGGGCCACAATATTTCCCGTGTAGGCCCGCGTTTCCACCTGCGTCTGCGCCCACAGTTCATCAAGGGTCTGTTGGGCACGGCGCACGGTGGTGTCGGCGGGGCCGATGGCTTTCAGGTCGGTGGCGTAGGTCATGGCGTGCCTCTGGTGCGGTGTAACGGTTGGGCGGGGGGAAGTCTAAGGGTCAAAGGGTCGAAGGGTCTAAGAACAGATGGCCCACACGCGCCTGAATCTCTTGCCCTTAGTCTCTTAGACCCTAGACCCTGAGACAAGCCTCTCACAGTCGCCGCCAACGCCGATCCGGGCCTATTAAGGCGTCGGCAGCGTCCGGCCCCCATGTGCCGCTGGTGTAGTTGGGAAATTCGGGCGCGTGGTCGGCCTGTCCGGGCTTGGTGTCCCACATTTCCAGAATGCCCGACACGATCTGCCACGCATGATCCACCTCGTCCTCACGCGGAAACAGGGTGGCGTCGCCCAACAGCGCGTCCAGAATCAGGCGGCTGTAGGGGCTTTCCAGTTGGGCACCAAAGGCGTCGTAACGGAAGTCCATGACCACTTCGCGCAACACCATTTCTTGGCCCGGCATCTTGGAAGAAAACTTGAGGCTCACGCCTTCGTCGGGCTGAATGCGGAAGGCCAACACGTTGCGCTCTAGGCCGCCCGGAAAGATGCCCAGCGGCGGACGCTTAAACACCACGGCGATTTCGGTCACTTTTTTGGGCAGGCGTTTGCCCGTGCGCAGGAAGAAGGGCACGCCCTGCCAGCGCCAGTTGTCCACTTCTAGTTTGACGGCCACGTAGGTGGGCGTAGCGCTGCCTACCCGCACGTTGGGTTCCTCGCGGTAGCCGGTCACTTTTTCGCCGTACATGGTGCCGGGGCCGTACTGCCCGCGCACCGCCACCTCTTTCACGCGGCTTTTGGGAATGGGCTTCACGGCCCGGAGCACCTTAGTTTTTTCGTCCCGAATGGCGTCGGCGTCAAAGGCGGCGGGCGCTTCCATCGCGGTCAGAGCAAAGAGCTGCATCAGGTGGTTTTGCAGCATGTCGCGCACCACGCCCGCTTCCTCGTAGTAGCCGGCGCGGCCTTCCAAGCCCAAATCCTCAGAGGCCGTAATTTGCACATGATCCACGTAGCCCCGGTTCCAGATCGGCTCGAAAATGGCGTTGCCGAAGCGGATCGCCATCAGGTTTTGCACCGTTTCTTTGCCCAAATAATGGTCGATGCGGTACACCTGAGACTCGTCCCAGACCTTGTGGATGGCGTCGTTGAGGGCGCGGGCGCTGCCCAGGTCGTGTCCGAACGGCTTCTCGATGACGATGCGCCGCCAGCCTTCCGATTCGTCGGCCAATCCCAAGCGGCCCAGACCGTTGCTGATCGGCTCGAACAAGCTGGGCGGCGTAGACAGGTAAAACAGCGCGTTCTTGCGTCCGCCGTGAGCTTCCTCGGCGCGGTCAAGTTCTTTGCCCACGCGGTCGTACACGTCGTCGGCGGCAAAATCACCGAATTCGTAGTACAGCAGTTCACGGAATTTTTCCAAGTTGCCGGGCTGAATGGCGTCGGTTTCCTTGCTGCTCTTCAGGGCTTCTATGGCAAAGTCCTTGAATGCTTCGTCGGTCATGTCCTGACGGCCCACGCCCACGATATTGAACGCGCTGCCCAAGAGGCCGTCTTGCCACAGCCCGAACACGGCGGGCAAGAGTTTGCGCTTGGCAAGGTCGCCCGTGACGCCAAAAATAACCAGCGTGGCAGGTTCGGGAGCGCGGCTGCGGCGCATCATGGCCCGGAAGGGGTTTTGGCCGTCTGCACCGACATCGCTGGGAGTGCGGGCACGGGTCTTGCGGGGCTTCTTGTCGGCTGGGGCGGCGTTTTTGGCGCTGGTCTTTTTAGGTGCCGACGCCTTGAGGGCCGCGCTGCCTGCGGCTTTGGTTGCTGCGGATACAGCCCCCGCCTTCTTGGAAGCGGCCTTGTTCACGGCTGCTGGCTCTGCCTTCGCCGTTTCTTTCGCTTTTCGGGTCACGCGTCGCCCTTCACGCGCTGCTGGCCTGCTTCGCCCAATTGCTGTGCTTCAGCCGCACTGCCGCTGTCGGGGACAGCCACTTTGTTAGAAATGTTTTGCGGCGCGGCGGCGCTGGGATGTTCTCCGGCTTTCACGCTGGGCACTACGCTTTCCTGCTTGCCGACTTCCAGCTTTTTCACGGCGTGTCCACCAAAAGCGCGGCGCATGGCCGACAGCATCTGGCCCGCGTAGCTCACTTCCTGCTGACTGCGGAACCGCATCTGGGTACTGAGCGTAATCACTGGCGTGGGAATGCCCAGTTCAATCGAATCGATGATCGTCCAGCGGCCCTCACCACTGTCGGCCACGTAGTCGGACAGGTCATGGAAGGAGGCGTCGCTTTGCAGGGCTTCGGCGGTCAGGTCAAGCAGCCAACTGCGAACCACGCTGCCGTGCCGCCACAATTCGGCAATTTGGGCCAGATCCAGCCCGAATTCCTCTTTGGCCCCCAGCATCTCAAAGCCCTCGGCGTAGGCCTGCATCATGCCGTACTCGATGCCGTTGTGCACCATTTTTACGTAATGCCCTGACCCGGACGGCCCCATGCGGCCCCAGCCCTTATCTGGCGCGGGTGCAAGCGCTTCAAACACGGGACGCAGGCGCTCAATGGCTTCTACGGTGCCGCCCATCATCATAGCGTAGCCTTCTTTCAGGCCCCAAATTCCGCCCGACGTGCCCACATCCACAAACTCGATGCCCTGAACGGCCAGTTCCTCGGCGCGGCGCTTGGAATCCTTAAAGTTGGAGTTGCCACCGTCGATGATGATGTCGCCGGGTGCAAGGCGCGACGCCAGATCATCCACGACAGCCTGCGTGACCTGCCCGGCAGGAACCATCATCCACACGGCCCGCGATCCCGGCTCGCCCAGCGCGGCAATCAGTTCGTCCATGCTGCGTGCGCCCTGTGCCCCGTGCGCCTCGATATTGGCGACGTTCGCTTCGGTGCGGTCATAGCCCACCACTTGTTGCCCGCCCTGCGTCAGGCGCAGCACCATGTTGCCGCCCATTTTCCCCAGACCAATCATGCCTATTTTCATGCGCGACCTCCCGGCACGGAACCGCTTCCAGCCCGCGTGCCATCACTGTCAGGCAATATACGCGGGGTTCAGGATGTGGGGGTTGCCGGTATAGAGAGTCGCTTAATCAAGTCGGCCCATTTTGGGGTGGGGCAGCTCTACGACTCGCGTTACTTTTTGCGCTTGCGGGCGGCTTTTTCAGCCTCTTTCATGGCCTTGCGCTCTTCTTCTTGGCGCTTTTGCATGTCGCGGCTCACGTCTTCCATCAGTTGTGCGCCCTGCGCGTCTACCGTGCGCTGGAGGGCCATCAGGGTAGACACGACCATGTTGTTCAGGATGCGCTCTATCGGGGTTTTGATCCACTTGTAGCGTACCCGCCCGTTCAGGGTCATGGTCACTTCGGTGCCGCCGGGAGTGGCCTTGAACGTCCAGCCTTGGGTCAGTTTTTCCAGCGGCCCCACGTTCCGCACGCTTTCCCAACCGCCGCGCTGCGGAGCCTGCAACTGCCCGTATTTGGCCGTAAAGCCTAGCCCCAACAGCCGCCGCGAAAATTTAAAGCGCACCAGCACGTTGTTGGTCAGGCGGGCGTCGGCCTCCGAGTACTCCGCTTTGGTGAGATTTGGATCCCATTTCAGGCGGCGCTTGGGTTCCAGCGCAAGGCGGTAAAGCACGTCCGGGCGCGACCTGACCATGATGTTTTGCTTGATACTGATGGTTTCCGACATGACTGCCCTCACTGTAGCGCGGGGCGGCGGGAAAAGTCGGGCGGCTGTTTATTCCTTGTAGTCGTTGCTCCCCCCTTTGCTGGCGCAACGCCCCCCCTCAAGGGGAGGACTAAAAGCTCTTGCGCTCCCCTTAAGGGGGGCTGGCTGCGGAAGCAGACTGGGGGTTTACACGCAGCCTCAACTCCCCCACCCTTCACGCCTGCGGCACTTCCGCCTCTACCACCGTGCCGTGTCCGGGCGCACTCAGCACGCGGTAAGTGCCGCCTCTGGCCTCTACGCGCTCGCGCATTTGCATCAGTCCCAGCCCGCCCGCACTGCTGACCCGCCCGCTGACCTGCTCCGGGTCAAAGCCCGCGCCGTCGTCCTGCACCCGCAAGGTCACGTGGGCGGCCCCGTGCAGGCTCACTTTCACCTCGTGGGCGCGGGCGTGCTTGGCGATATTGTTCAGGCTTTCTTGCAAAATGCGGAACACGACGGCCTCGTCGCTGGGCGAGAGGGTGATGTCTCCGGTGACGCTCAGCACGCTCCTCACGCGGTTTTGCTGCCCAAAGTCTTCCACGTAGCGCCGTACAGTTTCCAGCAGGCCGTAGCGTTCCAGATCTATCGGACGCAGCGCAAAAATAGAGCGCCGGACTTCCCGAATCTGCTCGCGCAGTAGGGCGCTGGCGGCTTTCACTTCAGCTTCGGCCTGCTCGGGCTGGGTGTGAACTTGGCGGGCCACCACGTCCAGTTTCAGGGCGGCAAACGCGAGCGACTGCGCCACGCCGTCATGAATCTCGCGGGCAATCCGGGCGCGTTCGTCGCTGATGGCGAGTTCTTCGGAATAGAGGTAGGCGCGGGCGTTGCGAACGGCCAGCGTGGCCTGCCCTGCCATGAGGGCCAGCAGCGGAATACGGGCGTCTTCGAAAGCGTCGGCGCGGGCGTCTCCCAGCACCAGCACGCCCACCAAGTCCTCGTCGTCGCGCATGGGAAAGCCCAGCGCACTGGCGGCTCCGGCAAACACTTCGGCGGCTTCTTCGGGGGTGGCCACCAGTGGCGTTCCGGCCTGCGCCACCCGCAACGCAAACGCTGGGGCTGGCGTGCCCGCGCCCGATTCTCCGGTTTTATCCTGTGCGTATTCCAGCCGTAAGAGGCCGTCCTGATCGGTCAGGTAGGCGGCCCGCGCATCCACCCGCAAGCGCCCCGCCATATTGCGCGTGACCCGCGACAGCAATCGGCGCATGTTGCGTTCGGCCCGAATAGACTGATCCACCGAATACAGCGTCATCAAATCCAGCGTGCGTTGGCGGGCGGCTTCTACGCCGTTGGCAACTTCGGCGGCGAGGGCTTGGGCCAGCGCTTCCATCTCCGGCGTAGGCGGGGTTTCAAAGTGCAGGGCCATCGCGCCGCCGCCCGGAATGCCCACTTTCAGGGCGTACAGGTCGGCGCTAGGCGAGGCCAGCAGGGTTTCGCCGCGTGCCGTGCCGCTCAGCCCACCCGGTACGGTTAGGGTGGCGTGCGTGGCCCCCGTGACCCGCACCGCGCCGCGTGCCGCTACTTCTACGACTGCGCCCATATCGGGGGCGTCGGTCAGGTCACGCATCAGTTCCTGCACTGCCCGCAGCCGCGCATGAGACGCACTCAGTTGGCCGTACAAGTCGCGCAGTTCCCGCTCGGCCCGCTCCCGCGCCCGCGTGCCTTCGGCAATCCATTCCACACTAAAAAAGGTCACGGCTGGCCCCACGAGGCCGTAAAACAGCAGGTGCGCCCATACCTCGCCCCCCGCATTGCGGAGTTGGGCAATCAGCAATTCCACCGTGACCACCACCAGCACGATCAGGGGCGGCAGCGTGTTGCGGATTAAGCGCACCCGGTCAGACAGCCGCACCTCGCCCGGGACATAGGCAGGCGGCGCGGCGGGCATGGGCGCTGGCATAGGCGTACTAGGCACAGGTGAGGGGCGGGCCTCGGTCATAGCCGTAGCATAGGCAAACGGGGGGACGGGAAGGGTAAGGGATGCGGGAGTGGGGTCAGGATTCGCTGAGGTCGTCGTTGTTTTCTCTCGTCGCCCCCTCCTCTGCTCCCCACCGTCCCGCGTCGCCCACCTTCCAATGCACTTGCCGCAACAACCCCCGGAACAGACGGCTCTCGGCGCTGCTCATCAAGGCGCGGTCTAGCATGGCTCGCCACAGCCGCAGCGTATGGCGGGCACGCACGGCGTCGGTGTAGCCGATCAGGTGCATGGTCTCTTGCAAGTGGCCGTACATGGCTTCCATCTCTTCGCGGGTGGCGGTTTTGCGCTCTAGGTCGGGCACATCGTCCAGTCCCTGCAGAAACTCGTAGCACACCAGCAGCACGGCCTGCGCCAAGTTCAGACTGGCGTAATCGCCGGTAGGAATCCTGACCGTGACTTGGCATTGTTCCAAATCGCTGTTGATCAGGCCAGTTTCCTCGGGGCCAAACACCAACGCGGGGGCGGCAGCAGCGCGAACCAAAGGCCGCAACTGCGCCGGATGACGTGGCGGCGGCAAATCTCCGCGCTGGCGGGCGGTGGTGCCGACGCTGATGTCGCGGTCGGCCAAAGCGTCGCGCAAGGTGGGATACACACGGGCCGAACGCAACAGAATATCGGCGTGGACAGCCATCGCCACCGCCTGCGAATCCAAATGGTTGCAGCGCGGAGCCACGAGGCGCAGGTCGCTGGCCCCCATATTCAACATCGCCCGCGCCGCCGAGCCGATGTTGCCGGGCGTTTTGGGCGACACCAGCACCACCGCCAAATTCAGATGACTGCTCTCGGTGTGGCCCTCGTTCCTGCTGCCTTCGCTTCTGCTTTCACGCTTGCCTTCGTCGCCGCTCACGCCGGAAATGGTAGAGCATTCGGGGGTGGGATGGGGGCGGGATACGGGTTGTGTGGGGGTGGTCTAAGGGTTGAGAGGTTTAAGAAGAGCAAAGGCAATCACTGGCGCTCACTTCCCCCCTCCCGCTGCTTCGCAGCGCCCTCCCCCGCAAGGGGAGAGGGAGAAAGCAGGCCTACATCTTCCCAGCCCGAATGCGTGTGAGGCCGTCGTCCACGCAGTGGGCGGGCCAATTCCATCATCAAGATGACTGGCGATTCCGCTTCAAACGAACGATTGAGCCGAGTCTGGACGCGACAAGATCAATCCTGCCGAGCGCAGCGCCGCTCCCCCTACCCGGTGGGGTAGGGGCTGGGGGGTGGGGCAAAGCGTGGGACAAGCCCCAACAAGCCATTCCAAAAACCAAGCCGGATTAGGGGGCCGAATAAATCGGCGTTTCATCCACCACATGCAGCCCCAGCTTCAAGTCGTGCGCCAGTTCCGCCGCCGTGTCGCCCCAAGAATCGAGGCTGATTTGCGTGATGCCCGCTGCCCGCAACCGCGCGTTGACAGCGTCCAACAAGGCGGCCCGCAGTCCACTGGCCCGCCAATCGGGATGCACGCCCGGCGCATCCATGCGCCCCAATCCGTCTTCGATACTGGCGCGGCACAGGCCGATGCCCCGGCCCTGATCGTCCAGTGCAATGCAACTGAGGTGCGAATCGAAGCCCGCTGCGCCGTCGGCGGCGAATTCGGGTAAGACGGCGTGATGGCCCACCCGGTCTTCAAAAGTAGCCAGTGCGTCCATCCTGACGGCCAAATCCTGCACAGCGGCCAACGGGTGCAGGGTCACTCCGGCGGGCGGGTCGAGGTGACGCAGGGGCATTCGCCCGGTCAGGCGGCGGTACGCGCCCACCTCGCGCCAGCCTGCGCCCAGCAGGGCTTCGTAGGGCCACAGGTGCGGCTCGGCAAAGGCGTACACGCGGCCCAGTTCGGCCTGTGCGGCGTGGGCGAGGGCCAGCGCCGCCGCGTGTTGGCCCGGCCCCGGAAACGCGCCGCCCACCAACTCTGCGCCGTGGCGGGGGCTGGGGCGTGCGCCGACTGCGCCCAGCACGACTTCTTCCTCGTTCAGGGCCACCCACGCGGCCACACTCGCCCCGGCCATCCACGCCACCGCTTCTTCGGGCGCTTCGTACAGGCCCGCCAGCAGCGGTGGCAAGTCTTCGGGGAGCAGAGACAGGACGCTCAGACCTGCGCTCACCCTTCACCCAAGCGGCGGTACAGCGCCAAATACTGCTCGGCGGGGCCGTCCCAACTAAAGTCCAGCGACATGGCCCGCTCGGCGCGGCTCTGCCATTCGGCGCGGTCGTCGAACACTTGGCGGGCTTCGTGGCAGGCAGCGGCCAACGCTTCGGGTGTGGCGTCGGCAAAGCGGAAGCCGACATCTTGCGGCACGGTGTCCACCAGCCCGCCCGTTTCGCGCACCACCGGCAACGTGCCGTAGCGCATAGAGATCATCTGAGACAGGCCGCACGGCTCGAAGCGGCTGGGCATGGCAAAAGCGTCGGCCCCGGCGTAGATGCGGTGGGCCAAGGCCTCGTTCAGTCCCTGTGCAAACGCCACACGTGGATGCTGGCTCCAGCCGGTCAGGGCCGCCGTCAGCAGGGGGTCGCCGCCGCCCAGCACCACGATATTCCAGTGCGGCACGAGGTCGCTCATCGCCTCAATCAGCAGATCAATGCCCTTTTGGTCGGCCAAGCGGCTCACGGTGGCCAGAATCGGGGCGTCGTCCAGCCCAAATTCGGCCCGCAGCACGGCCCGCGCCGCCTCTTTACCCGCGAGGTCGCCAAACGCCGGAATATCAGGGTCGGTACGCGGGTTCCAGCGCTCCTGATCCAGCCCATTGATGATTCCGCTCAGGCGGCCTTCGCGGTTCAGGCGAATGAGGAGGCCTTCCAAGCCTTCTCCGTACTGCGGTGTCGTGATTTCCAGCGCGTAGGTGGGACTCACGGTGGTCACGTGGTCGGCAAAAATCAGCCCGGCCTTCATGTGGTTCAGGTCGCCGTGAAACTCTATCCCATCGGCCCCGAACGCCCAGCCCGGCAAACCCGTCCAGCGCGAGGCTTCGGCCATGTTCCATTTGCCCTGATAGGCCAGATTGTGAATGCTGAACACGGTGCGGAGTCCGGCCAAATGCGCGTGGGCCAGCGCCAAGCCCGCCTGCCAGTCGTGGCCGTGCAGCACGTCGGGCACGGCGTTCAGCAGTTTCAGCACCGGCAGCACTGCCCGCCCGAAGAGCGAGTAACGCCACACGTCGTCGGGGTGGTACAGCCCCGGACGGTGAAACTCGCGCATGCCGATAAACAGGTAGCGCACGCCGTCCTGCCGCAGTTCCCCCACCGTCACGTCGCCCGCATCGGCCCCCAGCTCGGGCAAGCGCCCACGCCAAAGCTCTGTCGGCGTTCCGCTGAGGCTGGCGTACCACGGCGAAATCACCGACACCTCATCGCTCGGTTCTGTGTTGCTCAACCCCATGAGAAGTCGGGCCTGCTCTGCCGGGAGTGCGCCCAGCACATCGCCCAGCCCGCCCGAACGCGAAAAAGGAAAGACTTCTGACCCCACATGCATGACCCGCATAGGCCGCACTCTACCCCGCCCGACTGCCGGTATTCACACAGTACGCTGCTGAGCACTGCCGTCAGTTTGACAAGGCCCGCCCCCGTTGCTACACTTCCTCTCGCCCGTCTGGATGATTCCTTGTGGATTGTTCAACCCTGTGCCGTTCAACTCTGGGGCAGTCCGGGCTCTTAGCTCAACGGTCAGAGCAGTCGGCTCATAACCGATTGGTTGCCGGTTCAAATCCGGCAGGGCCCACCACATTCTCCAGCGCAGCAGTACGGTTTCGGGCGGTTAGCTCAGTGGTAGAGCATTCGCTTCACACGCGAGAGGTCGTAGGTTCAAGTCCTATACCGCCCACCAAGACAAAATGTCCTACCTTCACAGGTGGGATTTTTGCTGTGTGATGCCGCTGATTGTCCCAATTTGGGAATTTGTGGCATCACGTCTGCGAACGAATGGCTTAGGCTGTTGCCTTGTCGCCCTCAAATATTTGATGCTTCTCAAACTGAAATGCTGTCAATAAGGTGAATTCTAGTTGCTAGCGCACAGCGTGACCCGGAGGGGCTACGCTTTCTCTG
>NZ_SSNW01000066.1 GCF_004801315.1 Deinococcus sp. Arct2-2 | reverse complement strand
GTTTCTGATCCGCCTGCTCGGCGAATTCCACGTTCCAGAGACGATCTGTACGGACAAGCTGGCCAGCTACGGGGCTGCCATTCGAGAACTTCCAGCACTTCAGGCGGTCGACCATCAACAGGTGATCAGGGCGGCCCGCTGCAACAACCTGATTGAGCAATCCCACCGTCCCACGCGACAACAAGAGCGTGGTCAACTTGGTTTCAGGAAGATCAAGCGAACCCAGGAATTTCTGAATCTCCACGCCCGGGTCACCAACCTTCACCGCCACACCCGAACGACGGTTCCCGCCCACATCAGAAGAAGCAACCAACACCAGGCATTTCAGATGTGGCGTGAGGTCGGCGCAGGGGTCGCCTGAACTTTAGGCGACCTCTGCTGTTCGTCTGCCACCCGCAGGATTAACCTGACAGAGCCTGTTCAAGACACCCCTGCGCTGAACCTCTACTCCGCGCTGTGTTCAAAGGTAGGCGCTGACAACGCGCTACGGATGCTGATTGGAAACCAAGCAGCACAACCTAAGCTCAAGAGTCCGGTGAAGATCTTCCTCCAGCGAGGATGGGTCACGCAGCACAGGCCTCCGCCGGGCCACCTCCGCCTCTCGCACTGCATGCCCGGTACCGCGCACTTCATCCAGCCCGCGTTCCTGTCAGCGTATTTTTCCCCGGATGCCGCCCGCCATACTCGTCGCCCGGATTGAACAGGGCGCAACGCTCCAGCGACAGACACCCACACCGGATGCACCCGCCCAGATCGTCACGCAGCCGGGTCAGCGTCGCAATCCGGGTATCAAGCTCCGCACGCCAGCGCTCCGACAGGCGTTCCCAATCTGCCGCTGTCGGCGTGCGTCCGGCGGGCAGCTCCGCCAGCGCGGCGCGAATGTCGGCCAGCGGGACACCCACATGTGCGGCGGCATGGACAAAGGCCAGCCGCCGCACCGTGTCGCGCGGGTAGCGGCGCTGGTTGCCCGTGGTTCGGGTGCTGACGATCAGGCCCTCACGCTCATAAAAGTGCAGCGTGGAGACGGTCAGGCCGCTGCGTTCGGCCAATTGGGCAGGCGTCCAGTGGGGAGTGGGGAAAGACATGAGGCACCTCCGGGGGCTTGACCTCAACCTTACTTGAGGTTTTAAGCTGGTGGCAATAACCCCGAGGAGAACCCATAAAGCCAATCCTGAGCCTGTCCACCCATTGCCCCACCGGATGAATGCCGTAAAGGACACCCATGCACATCGAGAGCCTGACCCTGTTTACCACTGACCTGAACGTCCAGTACGCCTTTTATTCAGGAGTCCTTGGCCTGAACGCGGCGACAAGAACGTCCGACAGCGTGACTTTCCAAGCCGGACGAACCTTCCTTACCTTTCGGCAGCACGGTGATCCTGGGCGCTTCTCCCACCTTGCCTTCGACATTCCGCGTAACCAGGTGGAACAGGCGGAAACGTGGCTCCGGGCGCGCGTGCCGCTGCTCGAAGATGCACAGGGCATCAGCCGCTTTCCGCTGAGCGAGGGCTGGAACAGCGAAAGCTTGTATTTCGAAGACGCTGCCGGCAATCTCCTCGAATTCATTGCGCGACATGATCTGCCGAACGACCACACCGCCCCGTTCACCTCAGAGAGCGTGCTGCAGGTCAGCGAACTGGGCCTCGTGGTGCCGGATGTCCCTGCGGCCGTACTCGATCTGGAGCGCCGCTTCGGCCTCCTGACCTTCCATGAGCAGAGCGACACGTTCACGCCGGTCGGAGATCACCACGGCCTGCTGATCGTGGTGAGGGAGGGCCGGGGCTGGTTCCCCACCGGGCGACCTGCTGTTCCCGCGCCGTTCGAGGTCACCTTCAACGGCGGCGGATCGACCCAGCACTTCGACGACAGCAGTGTCCTGGAGCGACCATGAACCCGCCCCTGCTGACCCCGGCCACCCACATCCGCCTGGCCCGGCCCAGCCTCGACCTGCGCGCTGCCCAACACTTCTATACGGCGGGCCTGAACCTGAGCGTCCTGTACCACCACGACAGTATGGGAGAGGAGGCGTCCCTGCTGATGCTGGGCGTGAGGGGCGCGGCCTGGCACCTGGAATTGACGCATCTGGCTGGCCACCCGCTTCTCCCCACACCGACGGAAGACGACCTGTTGGTGCTGTATCTAGGGCGTCCAGTGGAGCCGTCTGTCCTTCAGCATCTCACCGAATCCGGCGGCACGCGCGTCCCGGCGCTCAATCCGTACTGGGACACGTATGGGGTGACCATCCAGGATCCGGACGGGTACCGGTTGGTGTTGTGTCACCGAGAGTGGACGATCTGAACAGTCCCGCCTCTCCCGGCGGGTGTTCTGTGGTGTCCTGCATCTCTGAAGTGGAATAGGCCTTGACGGGGCAGACCCCTGAGCACAGGTTCTGGCGCCCAGCCTCAGGTTTGGTAGAGAGCAACTCTGGCTGAGAGGCCTCAAAAGCCATTGAAGGACGTGCTGGCCGCCGAACAAAGGGGATATGGGCGAGAGGAGTCACCAAAACCTATGACCCTCCGCTACACCACCTCAGGTACGAAGAGCTTGGCCGTTTTCCTGTGGGTTAAGCAGCGCAGGCCTACCTCGCCGCACGGCGTTTTGCCTGCCAA
The DNA here is from genome assembly GCF_004801315.1 of Deinococcus sp. Arct2-2. Taxonomy (GTDB): domain Bacteria; phylum Deinococcota; class Deinococci; order Deinococcales; family Deinococcaceae; genus Deinococcus. Next base: position 29,339 of record NZ_SSNW01000066.1, on the reverse strand, counting down.
GCCGCCCACGCTCCAGTTGACCACAGTGCCCAAGCGACCAACAGCGGTTGAAAGCACAGCCGGATCAGCCGGGCCTGATCGGCGTTCAGGCCAAAGGCATCCGTTCGGGTCAGGTACTGCGAGATATTGCCCGGAAACACGGCCACGAAGAAAGCGGCCAACAGCGCGCCAACAGGGACGCGGCGCCGTGGCAGTGCGATCAGTGCCGCGCCGAGAGCAAGTTCGACCACGCCCGAAGCCACCACGATGAAGTCTGGATCAAGGGGGAGCCAAGTGGGCACCTGCGCCTGAAACGCCTCACGCTGGGTGGTGAGGTGACCGGTGCCGGCCAGCAGCAACGCGCCGCCCAGGAGGAGCCGGGCCGCATGTTGAACCCAAGAAACACGTGGAAAGAGGGAAGTTGACATGAAATCTCCTTGAGAACAGGCAGGATGGGGCCAGCGAACTTGAGAACGATGCCGAGGGCCAGAGTTTTGGGAAGTCAGGCCAACCCCAAAGCGTGACTTGGCCCGGATGACTCGTTCAGACCACGGAATGGCCAAAGAACTCGGTGGGAGGCGCTCGGACTGACACGGTCTCCGGCCTAATGGAGCGAGGGCAGAGTTCGGCCGAGGTGATCTGCCTAACATGTCGACCGAAGTCAAGTCTTTTCACACCTTTTTCCGTCCCTCAGCCTACTGAAAGTCATGACTGCCCTTCAGCGCCAGCCGATCGCCTGAGCGACGAACAACAGGCCCAAGCCCACCACGAGGGTCCACAACACGTTCCGCGTCTTCCACGCCACTGCCGCTGCGATGAGGCCGATCAGCAACCGGGGATTGAGCACATCCAAGATGCCGGTGGCTGCCGAACGCAGGAGTTCCGGCGCAATCAGGGCCGCCAGCACGGCGGCAGGCACGAGTCCCAATGAAGATCTGAGGTGTTCTGGGAGCTGTCGGCCCCGCAGCAGCACGAGAAACGACGCACGCAGACCCAGGCTGACGAGGCCCATCCCGACGATCAAGAGCCAGATGCTCATGCGGCTTTGCCCTGCGAACGCTGCACCCAGTACCCGATGGCCACGCCGCACACCGCCCCCAGAATCAGATTGAGGCGAAACGGCAGGTTATGGGCGGCCACCGCCACCCCAGCAGACACGGCCGCGGCCACCACCTGCGGCCTGCTCTTCAAGACCGGCACGAGCAGCGCGATGAAGCTGAGCGGCACGGCGAAATCCAGCGGCCAGGTGGCAGGAATGCGTGCGCCCAGCAGCGCGCCGACGGCGGTGCCACTCTGCCAGGTCAGCCACATCAGGACGGCGGCTCCAGCGTAATAGGCGACGGGGTGAGGCTCGGTGAAGGGCCGCCCCATGACGACTGCATAGGATTGATCGGTGATGCCGTAGGCGAGGAGCCAGCGTTTGGGCAGAGGCACACCCACGAACAGCGGCAGCATGGAGGCGGAATACAGGGCGAAGCGCAGATTCACGATCACCGTGCTCAGGAGGATCAGCACGGTGGGCGTGTGGCTGGCCACCAGCTGTGAGGCGATCAGTTGGGCCGCCCCGGCATAGCCGATCAGAGAAAAGGCGATGGACTGAGCGGGCGTGAAGCCCGCCTGCACCGCGGCAATCCCGGCCACCATGCTGAACGGTACGACGCCGGGGATCAGCGGCGTAAAAGCACGCAGCCCCCGCCAGAAGGCGGGCATGAACGGGGGAGGGTGTGGAGTGACTTCGGTCATGGCTCCAGAGTGCCGCATGACACGGCCTGACGGCGAGGACGTTCTCGCGCCTCGCCGTCAGGTGTCCAGGTTCCTCGGGTGTTCCCCGACGTCTCCCGAAAGAAGCGTCTCAGGAGAGTGGTGTAAAACCTCCCCGCGAACGCCACATCATGGCGCAGGCAGACCAGCCGTGAGTCCGCTCTGGGCACATCAAACTCGCTCAAGCTGCAGAGTGGGGAGACTCCCACAGTTGCGAACTGCAGCTGAACCACGATCACCATCCTTCACACGGCTCCAACTTGCCACGACGTTCAGCAGGCCTTGACCGAGCAAACACACTCGTCAGGCCTGCACCCACTGATCATCGGCAAGGCACTCGCAGTGTCAAGTTGAAGAGGGGTGAAGCTCAAGATCAGGTAGGGCATGTGTTCGGGAAGGCCCGGCTCACGGGCTTGGCGTTGGGCATAGCAGGCCACCGCCAACTGATGCACGCCCTGACTCATCGCCCCCACCCACAGCCGACCGGTGTACCTGACCGTTGACCTCGCTCCATCGTCCCAGCGCAACACCACCTGCCATTGGGGAAGTGAGGAGGCCGTCATGACCCTAGTTTGCCTGATCACTCCAGTAAGAGGGGCGAATCTACCCGCCGCTTTTCATCTCTTCCTTCCTTCTGCTCCTGCCGGGGGTTGAGGCTATACTGGCCGGCTGTCTCCACTCGTCGAGTCAACGCCAACCTGATGTTCCCCAAGGCACCTCTTCACGGATTCAGCAGAGCCGTTTCAAGAGCGCCAGCACCCTCCAATCTAGGCTGTCCACTGGGCAACCACGGCCTGAGCCTCAGCAGTGCTTTTCCCCAACAAGCCGATCAAGTCGAGCGTCGTGACTCGGCCCCCGACATACAAAGCCGAGACCCGATCCCGAATTTCCCGGCGTTCAGTGGGTTGATCGTAAGTCCCCATCAAAATAATGTGTGCCGCCGCGGTATCCCGGACAGCCACTGGTGCATCCGCATCGCTGGGGGGCTGGGCTGCTGAATGGCGAGCGGCTGGAGTGCTGGATTGCCGACCTTCAGCTTGGGTCAGCAGGGTGTCGTACTTGTGCGGTTGCTCCAGAATATCGGTCAGGATTCCAGCCTTGTTCCGGATCTTGGTGCGGTACTCCGTTCGCAGCAGGGCCTCCAAGACCCCCACAGCCCGCTTCACCGCTTGCAGTCCGTGGCTCTGGGCCAGCAGAAGGGTGCGCCCTCCACTGACCCCGTAGCGAGCCAACAGGGCGGCCGCTTCAGGGTCAGGGGCTGTGGCATCCACCTGGCCAAAGGTGTAGTGCACCACACGCGATTTCCCCCGGCCTTGATAGGTCACGTCCCGCAAGAAGCCCGTCGCTTTCAACTCGACATGGGCCGGCTGGAGCGCGCGCATGACTGTATCAGGCCGCATCTCCTGCATGCCGAGGTGACTGGCCCACACGCCGAGCGGAACCGAGTAAGCCAACACCGGCTGCCCACCCCCCTGCCGCTGAAACGACAGGGTGCGGAACAGGTTGCGGGTCAGGGGCTGAGTCAACTGGGCCAACAGCTCAAAATTCAGCGGCAAGATATGACCAGCCCGAATATTTTTAATGACGCCGTCATCCAGTTTGATGGCCAGTACCGTCTGGGCACGCCACTGCCCCAGGTTGGTCACGTCCGCCGTGTTGTCTTCTGCCGAATGCTTCACGATCAGGCTGAAGCTCATGGTTCGCCAACGGTGCTTGCTGCCGTCATACCAGCTGTCAATGACGTCATAGGCGGTGTACTGCAAACGGCGGAGCGACTCGCGCAACTTCTCATAGGCACGCGCACTCGGGGTAATTCCACTGAGCCGCAGCAGTTCCCGGCTGGTGACCCGCACCGTGTCATCTTCTGGCAGGCCCTGCAAGACGGCGGCATTCACCAATCCCAGCAAGATGTCGTTGTCGACACCGTGCGGAACCAAACTGTTGCGCGGCGCTGTACAGGTGATGTGGATTCCCCCCAACGCGTCTAGGGTCAACTGCTTAGTCCATTCGTAGAGGTCTGTGCGGTTGGGTGCAAGGACTAAGTTGAGCCGGGCCAGGTTCGGTTCGTCATGCCGTAGCTCTACGTCTGCGTCCCTGGTCGCCATGAGAGCAGTTTACAGGGTTCTCAGACTTCGCGAATCAGGTGCTGCCAGTGCTGATTGATGATCAATCTTTTTAAAAGAAGTTAAAACATATGAATGATCATCACTCAAGGGAAAGCAAAAAATATTGTGTCAGACAGCATTTACGAGGAGAATTCCACAAAGTGCCACGGGTGGACAAGCTCTGATTCCACAAAGTGCCACAGGCAAGCAACCGGAAGCACCACAAAGTGCCACAGGTAGAGCTTGGAGGGCTCCACAAAGTGCCGTGGGTGATTCCACAAAGTGCCGCAGGTGGACAAGCTCTGATTCCACAAAGTGCCGCAGGTCGGCTGCCCCGAATTCTGTCTCAATTCCACAAAGTGCCTCAGGTGATTCCACAAAGTGCCACAGGTGGACAAGCTCTGATTCCACAAAGTGCCACAGGTAGAGGCGATGTTGTGCGCCGCTGAGGCCTTCTAACACCCAAGAGGGAGGAAGAGCCTGATCAGTAGATGCGGATCTTAATTCACCGGTGGCTCACCGGACAAGAATGGCTCTCGTGGCTGTTCTGGAACCTCAAACTGCTGGATGGTCTGCTCGACTGGAAGGTGACCCGTCCGGTGGCGGAAGCGTTGGCGGCGGATCGTCCTGACCGGGTGACCCCGGCCCTGCGGCAGGTGGACGAACGGCTCGCTGCCGTGTGGCGGCCCCATTCTCTACTGGTAGTCCGTTGAGTTGTCTTGGTGATCCCAGAAACACGTCGTTTTTCGTGGCGTGGGTTGGTCGACCTCAGCGATGGACACGGCCTCTGGCTCGTTCATCAGGCTCAGTCAACGGACTACCACTACTTGCTTCGTTAGTGGATGCGGTGCGCAATCCCAGCAAGTGGGGCTTTGAAGCGATTGCGGCGCCTAGCAAGCCCAGTAAAGCCTCTCCGAAGCGGAGAAGGGCTGCCCTACCCGGAAAAGGAGCTGCCTGGCCCTCAGGATGCCCGTGAGACGTTAGGGGTGTTGCTGCGTTTGCGACTGAGTCGGGCACCTTCAACGGTGGCCTTGGCGGCGCTGCAAGGCTTGACGGCAGAGCAGGTCACGACAGTCCGGGCTGCACTAGAGCGTCCAGCTGCGGAAGCCTTGCCCCTGGTTTGCGCGCTGCTGAGGGTTGAACTCTAATCGGCGTAGCTTTATACCGTGTCAGGAGGGCTCTCCCCTTTCTTAACGGCAATGTGTGAGCTCTGAGCACTCAATCAAACCGTTCACCGTTCGCGAAATTGAGTCAGGTGGCAGAGCCGTGAAGACCCTATGTTATTCGGAGAGGTTCATCCTCACGTCATTTGCGACACTTGACCTTGATCCTGTTTTGGGGTCGCGCCATGCTCAAGGGGATGACCGCTCTGCCTCAGCCTCTGCACGCGCATTTGCGGAATCAGCAGGCGTTTGAAACCTGTGTTGCGACGACCCTACAAGTGCTGGCAGCCGTGGAATTTGCTCCAGCTTTACATCACACCCAGCCGACTCAGGAGATCCTATTAGCGTTTGCTGCGGAACTGGACCGGCATGCGGGAGAGATTGCCGCACTGGCGGGCGAACGGTACCTCGATTTGCCAGCGCTGGGGCAAGGCTACTACGAGCGCTTGGTCACGGAGCGCGACGAACCGTTGCCTGCGGCGTACCATGCGCTGCATTCGGTGGCGTATCTGGGCCTAGACGGCGGAACGACCACCGCGACGCTGCTCTCGGCCGTGGCCTATGCGCTGCGGGTGCTGGCGCAACAGAAAAGCCGCCTGCGTCACTGATGTTGCACTCGTGGCTCACCTTCGGCAAAACAGGATCCGGCAAGACTGTTTGAGCAGCACTGGGAAGTCCAGGCACACATCACCAATCCTTCGAGTCAACTCTGACAACGCCTTGTTAAGGGCGTGAGCTCTACTCCAGAGTTTTTTGGACGGCTTGCCGATTGATTTCGGCACGAAATTCAGCGTCCTGGACGTAGCGGTAAATCAGTGTCTCCAAGACTGCTTCCATCTTCACCTTCTGACCCTGCTCCTGCACTTCAAGCAAGTGCCGTTTGAGGGCGTAGCGCACGCTGGGCCGCAGCCGAGTGCTACAGGTTTCGCGCTTTTCGGGGGCGGGCTGAGGGGTCTGGGCCGGAGGAGGTGAGGCGGGTTTTTGTGGTTCCGGCACCTCTTCTCGCGCGGCGCGCAAGTTGGCCAGTCCATCGCGCAGGCTCATGCGTTCGCTCCAGCCATAGCTATGAATTCTTCGGTAACCCGTTCGTACTTGAACCACAGGCCTTTGGCGAGGCTGTTGCTACGGACATCCTTGACGAGGGTGCCCGCGTTGTTGGCATCCCGGAACGCTTCGGAGAGCCGAACCGTCTGGGTCAGGACGGGGATGCCGGCGTTGGCCAAGGCGGAGCGGGCATCGGACAGCTCGCGGTCGTTGCCCGGGCGCACCATGGTCAGCATCGCTGCGTACCGGGTAGGAGCAATCCCGGCGGCCCGCAAGACTTCCACGGTCTGGGCCATCTTGTCCATGCCGCCGAGGTCAGGTGTACTGGGCAGAATCAGTGCGGCGCAGGAGTCGGCCAGGTCGAGCAGGTCGGCGTCTTCGAGGCCACTTCGGGAGTCGATCACCACCGCCGTGTATTTGCCCGCCTGACTCAGGGAGGCCATGCCGCCCACAGTGAACGGCAGGTTCCCGCTGCGGCCCCAAGCAGTGGCGGTCCGGATGCGGTCGCCGTCTGCAAGCAGAACGCGTTCCCCGGCGTAGGCGAGGTGGGCGGCGATGTGCATGGCGCTGGTCGTCTTCCCCACCCCGCCTTTCAAGCTGGCCAGAGCCACCACCAGTGGCCCAACAGGTTCAGCAGTCATGAACGCAGACTGGCTTCTGGCTTTCTGCCTTGCACATTTGCCAGAAACGCAGTGAAGCAGTGGATCTGAGGTGCGCTTTCTTGTTGACGAATTGAAGTGGACAGCAGCAGTCAACGTCAAAGGGAGGGTCAGGGGTTGGAACAGCCCAGGCATCGAACCAAGCCAGACGGGTGTTTGTCAGAATGTCAGAAAAATGAGAACACAGAACGACAGAAGCAGTCTGGCGAACAACGTTCTGTGGATGCCGAAGAATTTATTAAGGAATAAAACGCAGATGCTAAGCGTAGCGTACCGACAAAGTCATTTTTGGATACGGCCATCGCGTCGGCATCAGCCGGACTCATTCGCCTCTGGACACTGGACTCCCAGCCGAAATCATTCGCGTCTTTACCAGAATGTCAGAATTGCAGACCGACCGGGTTGGCTGCGTTGGCTGAAACGCCAAGAGGGCGAAGCTGCCGGGCCAATTGACCTGACCTGATTGCCGCTGCTCGTCGGCCTCCCGAGATTCCGCCGAGACGGCTACACTTCTCTTCCAGACCTCACTCTTGTTCACCCTAAAAAGGAGGATACCCCTGCTCCCACGTGCGGTGTCACTTCACTTTGACAATCCACCCTGCTGGAGCAGGCCGGTCTCCATATTGAATCCCCGTCAGTTCGTCATACAACGCCCGCATAACCGGCCCGACTTCCGTTTCGCTGTAAAAGACATGGAACTTCTCTCCGTGCTGAATGCCGCCAATGGGCGTGATCACGGCTGCCGTGCCACACGCGCCCGCTTCGCTGTAGGCGTCTAGTCCGTCGATCAACACGTCCCCCTGCTCCACCTCCAGACCGAGTCGGTCGCGGGCGATGTCGAGCAGCGAGAATTTGGTGATGCTCTCCAGAATGGACGGGGACTTGGGCGTCACCAAGCGCCGTCCATCTCTGGTAATCGCCAGAAAATTGGCCGCACCAACTTCTTCAATCTTGGTGTGCGTGGCTGGATCGAGGTAGATGCAGTCTGCAAAGTGCTGGTTTTTGGCTTCTTGTCCGGGCAGCAGGCTGGCCGCGTAATTGCCGCCGACCTTGGCGGCCCCGGTGCCGTTGGGTGCGGCGCGGTCATACGAGGACACGATGAAGTTGGCGGGCGTGAGGCCCCCCTTGAAGTACGACCCCACCGGCGTGCAGAACACCGAGAACCGGAACTCCGGGGCAGTCCGCACGCCGATGTTGTCACCGACGCCGATCAGGTAAGGCCGCAGGTACAGCGCCCCACCGCTGCCGTAGGGCGGGATGAAGCGTTCATTGGCGAGCACGACCTGACGGCACGCCTCGATGAACATCTCTGTGGGGACGGGCGGCATCAGGAGCCGCGCGCAACTGCGCTGCATCCGGGCGGCGTTCTGATCGGGCCGGAACAGGTTGATGGAACCGTCTTGACACCGGTAGGCTTTGAGGCCCTCGAAACATTGCTGCCCGTAGTGCAGGGCCGTGCTGCCCTCACTGATATGCACCAGGTGGTCTTCGGTGAGGGTGCCGCTGTCCCACGCGCCGTCTCGCCAGGAGGACACGTAGCGCTGGTCAGTCTTGATGTACTGGAAGCCGAGGTTGTGCCAGTCGAGGTTGGGTTGCGTCACAGGCCCAGTATGAGCGCTTGAACGCTCTGCCGGATCGGAAGAGCTTCAGAGGGGTCAGGGTGGCACAGGGATGAAATTTCGCCGCTGGGCAACCGCGACTGCTTTTCTAGGGGGCAGCTCTGCTGGTGCGGGCGCATCCGCTTGGAGGCGTTCGGGCACCAGTCACGTGGCACGGCTGGGGAGTGGAAGGCGCGGAGAGGGCAACAGCTGGGAACACGGCCTCGTCACAGCCCTATCCCGGTTTGGTGGGCGGAGGTGGCGAGTAGATTTTCTGTCTTATCAATTTGTCAGAAAACCAGAAGTTTGTTTATGTTTTGTCAGAATGTTATTGCCGAGTAAGGGGCGAGTCTTATTGAACGTGGTGGTAGATCAATCCTTTGAGGTCATGGAAAAGCCCGGCGAGCTGGAGTTGCTCCAGCGCCAGAAGACAAGGAGGCACCCAAAAGAGGCGGCCTCGCCAGAATGTCAGAACTCCAGAAGAGGATTTTGTCTTGCTGATCAAACCGGTGGCACACTCGTGCCACGCGGCTTTGACTGCACTCCAATGATGTGGCAATGTCTTTGGCTGATAACCGCTGACCTTCAGACGTATCCGCGAGAAGGAGGATTCGGGCTCGAGTGACGGCGCGAACCTTGGCGGTGCCAGTGGTGGTGAACTTGAGGAGGTGTTGACGTTCTTCCGCCGTGAGGGCAATGCAGAGGCGTTGTGGCATGGAGGGGAAGCGAGTGGCTGGGCGCGTCTGGCACCGAGATGCTCTCCCCGGTTCGCCTCCCAATCCTCGCAACACGTGTAGCAGTCCACTAGGCCCCACTTTGCGGTGGGGAAGAGCGCCCTGCTCAATCAGTTTCACCAGGTACGGACGACTGACCTGCAGGAGCTCAGCTGCCTGTTGTGTACCGATCTCAGGTTCAAGGGTGACCCCTTGCATGGCCTTGCCAGACGTCAGTTGGGCGAGGAAAGATTCCAACGCTTCAGTCAAGGGTGTTGGAATCTTTCCAGCTGGAACTCGGAGTTGCTCCAGCTGAATTTGGGCCGTCACCTGATCCGCAGGAGTGAGGGAGAACAAGGTGGTCACTGAGAACCTCCTCTCCTCATTCAACGAAATAGACGAAACCACAATCTGTTGTTACCTCTGACCTTTTGATAATTGGGGGTGATTGGGGGCACAGTGAACAGATTCCCTTTTATGCCCGCGAGGGTGACTTGCCGGGGATGATGGCAGGATGACAGCCGCCGGGGTACCCGCCCAGAGGTGAAGGCACCACCATCCCTCAGTCCGCACCGGCTCCCGTGCTGATCATGGCTTGATCACGCTGCGAGGTGTTTACTGCTACCTAAGATCTCAGGTTTACCATCTTGTCCAGGTGTGAGAAAGGCTGAGCTGGGGTCTAGAGGATACGCAAAAGGGTGAAAGGCCCAGTTGGCCCGCCGCTGGCTGGTGAGGCCAAGTCGGCTTCACCGTCTTCTTCTGTATTAAGGAGGCAAGGGGATGCTGAGTATTCCTGTTCTGGCCGAAATCGAGGGCGTCTCTGTGTTCCGTGACGATGAGAATCCCGCCAGTTTCTATTACCTGCCCAGCCGACCCACCATTGCCCGTGGCGAAAACGGCAGGCCGCAATTTACCTTCATGCGCTATCAGTTTGCCATCGAACGGCCCGGAGCTGAGCCGGGGGGCGGCTACCTGGTGTTTACAACCGTGATGCGGGAGGATCAGCAGAAATTGGCGAAGGTGCGCCAGGTGCTGCAATCGAGGCTGCGCTCGGAGATGCCGACCACCACAGTCTTGCCGGAAGTCACGCTGGCTCCGGTGGACTTTACCGAGGGCGAAGTGCGGCTGATCATCATGCAAAACGACAAGTTTGTGAAGGCGCTGAACCTGGGCAAACCGTCCCTGTTTGGAGACAATACGGCGTCGCTGGCGGTGGAACTGACCGCCGACGGCGCGACCCTGTTCTATGAGGCGCTCCGCAAGCAGGGCAGCGTGGCGGCCATCGAATACGACCTGGTGTTTCCAGTGCGCCTGCCCGCCATCACCATCCGGGGCCATGTGGACTCGCGGGAAGTCAAGGAAGCGGTCATCGGGTACACCAAAGAACAGGTCAATTCCAGCGATACGTGGGGCAACGACGAGTCCCACGAGGTGGCGCACCGCTCCTCCATTGCCGAGACGATGGAGTCTCAGGGCCTGATTCAGCTTGAAATCCTGAAGGGGAACGTGGAACTGGGCCAGGACGATCTGGAATCGCTGCGGGCGTTCGCGTTTCAGGCGATGGACGCCTTTATCAAGGAACACTTCTTGAAGGGCGGCACCGTAGAAACCGAGCAAGACCGCCAGAGCCAGTGGATGAATTACCTGCAACAGGACGTGCAGGCCCGCTTCGATCTGGACGTGTCGTACCGGGACGTGATCAAGCGGCAGTACAACCCCAGCGCCCAGATCAACCCCAGTTTCCTGGGTGTGCCCGTCGACGACGTGCTGATCGAGATCGACCTCGGCAACGCGCCCTGGTTCTTCAATACCCTGACTGTGGACGTCGACACCAATTTCGATTTCAGCAAGTACGGCGACTTCGTGCATAGCGTGGTGGGCCACTTCAGTTACGACCAGGTGCGGCCCGACGGCACGCGGATCACCAAGCGCGAGAGTGTGGCGTTCACCGCGGCAGATAACAAACCCAAAAAGTTCGAATCCCGCATCGCGGCGGTGGGCAAAGACAGCTACCACGTGGATATAGAGGTGAACTACAAGTCCGGCCCGGTGCTTCAGACGGTACTGGACAGGCGCGACAGCACCCTGCGCCACTGCACGCTGAACGTGCCTAATCCCGGCATCATCGAGATCAAGCTGTCTACGGCACCGGGGGCTTTCGACGAAAAACTGACCGGAATAGAGGTAGACATCGAGTATGCCGACCCGCGCCAGAACGTGCCGCGTGCGGTAGAAACGGTGCTGCTGGACGCCAAAACGCCCGCCGCCACCTACACACGTGTGATTTACGCGCCGTGGGACAAACCCTACCGTTACCGCGTGACCTACGTGCTGAAAGACGACGCCGGAAACATGCAGCGCAGCGCAGGCGACTGGCTGGAAGGCGCGGCAGACGGGCAGAATCTGGCGATTCACACGCCGTTTGAAGACAGCTTCACTCTGAACGTGATTCCCCTGGTGGACTGGCAAGAGGTGCGGGAACTGCTGGTGGATCTGGAATACGAGGATCAGCCCAATCGCTACCGGGTGCAGCGCACACTGAGTTTTTCCAAGGATCAGACCAGCATGTTGCCCTGGCGTTTCATGCTGCGCGACAAGGCGCGGCGGGCCTTCCGCTCCCGCCAGACCACGCTGATGCACAGCGGCGCGTCGGAAGATGGCGGCTGGGTCACGCACGACACCGACGGTTCACTGAAAGTGGGCAACGCGCCCAATGGCCTGATCAAGGTGGAGGTGGACGCCAGCGACCTGAACTTTACAGATGACGTGAAGCGCGTGCTGGTGCGCCTGAAGTATCTCGATCCGGCCCTCCCGGAGCCAGACGAAACCGCGCTGATGTTCCGGGAGACCACGCCGCAAACCTGGACGGTGACGCTGGGGCCGACGGTGCGCGACTACGTGTACGACGTGACCTACTACATGAAAGACAACACGCAGCGGCAACTGACCGGCGTGCGGGCTACACTGGGGGCCATTCAGGAATTCCTGATCGTGCCTGTGCAGCCGGGCGTTTAGGGGCGTGGGCCAGTGCTTTCGCTCGCGCCCCCCTACCACCAGATCGGCGGTTACAGCCTGCTGCCTGATCACGCCGATCCGCGCCGCTGGTACGTGCTGCCCACCGCGCCCACGCTGGCCCGCACGCCCGACGATCTGCCCGCCTTTTCGCTGGTGCAGTACTTGGGCGGCGGGGCCGGAGCCGCCAAAATCGCGGGCGGCCTGCTGACCCTGACCACCGAACTCACCGTACCGGACGACGCGCTGGAATCCTTGCGGGGCAAACTGAGCCAAGTGGTAGGCCACGCCGCCGCCGAGCTGGAGCTGATGCCCGTGTTCTTCGATTCCGGCACGGTGGAACTGATCGCGCTGGGGCAGGCTTCCACGCCTGCTGCACCGGGGAACGCCGCCGCACCCACCACGCAAAGCCCATTCGATATCAAGATTCTGGGCAGTGGCCGGGCCTCGCTGGGTGGGCGCAATACCGCCACGTTTCAACTAATGCTGGACGAACAGGCCGCCGAATTGGTGGACAGGGCGCTGGACGCCCCCGACCTGCCAATCATCGCCACCTACCGCCTGAGTTTCGCGGGCCTGCGCCCCAGCTTCAATATTGTGGTGGAAGCCGACTGGACGCGGGTGTACCGCAGTTTGCAGCAGCAACTGAAGGCCAATCTGTACTACGTGGCCGCCGATGTGCAGCAGCAGATCAGCAAAGCGGTGGAGGACAGCGGCGTGAGAATTGACGTGACGGTGCTGGGCGCGGGCGAGCAGGAAGCCGCCGCCGCCGAACGCGCCCGCAAGCAACTGACGGATTGGGTGCTGGAGCGGCTGTTTACGCCGATGGCGAACGCGCAGGCGGCCACCGCCAACGCCATCGGGGACGCGATTGGGGGCGTGGTGTCCGGGCTGGTGCGTACCATCGTGCCCGGCGTCAGTTATTCACTGAAGGTGATGAACGACGAGCAACTCAGAACCCTGTCGGCCCGCATGAACGAGGCGGTGGCCGAACGGCGCGAGGTGCTGCCGCAAGGCACGCTGGGACTGCTGCTGCGCCAATTGCGGCTGGATGAACAGGGAAAAGTGCGCCCCGACTGGCCTGCGCTGCGTTCCCGGCTGGTGTCGCAGATCAATCTGGACGGGTTTCCGCGCCTGGAGGTGCAGGTGGCCTCTGAAGACCGATTCGCCTCCGACGGCCTGGCGGAAGTGCGGGTGGAACTGGCCCGCGTGGATGCCTCAGGAACACCCGCCGATCCGCTGAAAACGGTGGCGCTGCGTTCTGCCGCCGAGAAAGAAGCCTATGTGGTAAATCTGCTGGGTCAGGGCACTGGTCATCCTGGTACTGGGCCGGACTTCGCGCGGCTGTATCAGTACCGCCTGGAGGTACAGTTCGATCCCGCCAGTGCTTTTGGGCCGCATCCGGTGGTCAGCGGTGGGTGGTATGTGGGGCACGCTTCCGAGTTGGTGGTGGAACCCCGCACGGTGTACGGCGTGCAGGAGGTGCAGGTCAGCGCCGCGCCCAGTTTCCCCTTCACCCAGTTTCCGCAGGTGACGGCAGCACTGGTGTATGAGGAAGCGGGAACGGCCCCCCAATCGGGCCGGGTGGAATTGAGTGCGGCCCAGCCGGGCGGAAGCTGGCGTTTTCAGTACTTTTTGCCGCCGGGGGGCGCGGAAACGGGGCAGGCGCTCCAGCCTCCGCCCTACACGGTCAGCCTGACGTACCACCGCCCCGGCAGTGCAGGCGGCCCCCTGACCCCGCCGCCGCAGCGATGGAACGACGATTATTTCAGCGTGCCCGACCCGCTGCCGACCAAGCGCCTGCTGAATCTGTTCGTCAGCCTGCCTTGGGCCGACCTGCTCACCGCCTTCGTGCAACTGCGCTACCGCGACGGCTCCAGCGGAGTGCAGTTTGACGAACAGATCGACCTGAATGCGGCCACCCCCTACCTGCGCCGCGATTACCCCATCGCTGCGGGCGGCACACAGGCCCTCAGCTACCGCCTGACCCTGCTCACCACAGGCGGTTCTCTCTTGGAAGGCTCTTGGCGAGAAACGTTGGATGACCGCCTTGTCATAGACCGCCGATTGGTAGAGCGCCGCGCCGTGCGGGTGCAGTGTGTGGGCGGCACGCTGAATGACACCACGTTGCGTGAAGTGCGCGTGCAGCTTCAGCGCCGCGACGCGCAAGGAGAGGCGAAAGAAGAAACGGAACTGACGTTTCTCCGGGGAACACCGCCCGCCCCCGCCACTTGGGAAGTCTTGTTGGGTGATCCGCCCGTAAAAACCGTGTTCTATAGCGCCGTATTTATAGACGAGTCGGGCTTCGTGACCCGCACGCCTTGGGCTTCCAGCGACGCCGATCTGCTGGTGGTGCAACTGAAGTCCCGCAGCGTCAGCGCCTAAAACGCCCCTCGTTTTACCCCAGTGGAGGAACCCCGTGCTGAGTTTTGAAGTCCCTGCTTTTGAAATCAACGGCCTGACCGTGTTCAGGGATCATGCGTTGCCGTCGCAGTTTTACTGTGCTGCGCCGCCTCCGGTGGTGGCCCGGTCTGGGGGGCGGGACATGTTTGACCTGATGGCCTACAGCGTAGAGCTTAAGCATTCGGTGCTGTCTGGCACGGCCATTCCCGAAGAACTGGGGGCCGGATTCCTGACGCTGGGCAGCGAGTGCGTGCTGAGCGCCGCGCAGCGTTCGGCGGTGCTGGGCGAACTGGCCAGCCGCACCGGACAGGCGCAAGACCAGATCAGCTTGGCGGGCATTCCTTACCACGCGGGCAATGTGCGCGTGATTGCGCTGGACAAGATCAGTGTGCCGGGAGAGCCTGCCGCCGATCCCGGTTCGGCCACTCCGGTCAAGGGCCGCCCGACCTTCGTGGAGCAAATTTTAGGCACGGGCCAGCCTGCTTTGCTGGGCGACCTCCGCAGCATTTTTTCGCTGAGTCTGAGTCAGGAGGGCGTGGCGTTTCTGAAGGGGCTGTATGAGGACAAGGCCGCCCCGGTGGGCGTGGTGTACGACCTGAAGTTTTACGGGCTGCGCCCCGCCGTAGAAGCGGTGGTTCATGCCAACCTGTCACGGATTTTCGAGCATTTCGGCGGCTCTTTGGGTGTGGGTTATGCGTGGGCCAAAGCCGAGATCAAGGCTGGAATCGATCATTTGACCGAAACGAGCGACATTCGAATAGAACTGACCAGCCAAGCGGTAGGCGAGGAAGCCAAGCAGAGCAAGGAATTGGCGCTGTCGCTGTTCCGTGACCGAATCGTGCAGGAGATGTTCCGGCCCATCACGCAGGCCGCGCCGACGCCGCCCGCTGGCTTGCTGGGCGGGTTAGGAGGCGCAGGAACAGGGAGCGTTGGCAGCAGCACAGGAGTGAACCTGACGCTGGAGCTGAAGCGCACCTACGAAGACAAGGCCGTAACCTACAGCTTCCGGGAACGCGCCCCGGAGGAACGCACGCACGCGCCGCAGAGCTTCCTGAACGTGATGCTGAGTCCGGCAGAGACGGCGCAGCACGTTCATCAGATCAGCTTGGACGACCCGTTTTTTGAGGTGCTGGAGGTGCTGGTGACTGGCCCCAGCCGGGAAGAACTGGAGGCGCTGGGCATCCGGCAGATTGCGGTGAACCTGAGGTACGGCGGTTCCGCTCAGGGCAACCCGCCCCCCGACACGGCCCAACTGATCTTCCGCCCGGATTCCACCGGGGACAAAACCTTTGCCGTGAAACGGCGGGGCCGCCGCAGCCTCGCCTACAGCGCCGCCCTCACCTACGAATTTTTGCCCCGCAGCGCCACCGACGGCGACAGCTTCCGCTACGAACTGCCGGAGCGTACCCGCACGGGCCGCTCTTTGCTGATCAATCCTTCGGCAGATTTTGGCGTGCTGAATGTGGAAGTGGAGGCTGGACGGCTGCCACCTGACACGCAGGAAGTGGACGTGGTGCTGACCTATCCGGCGGAGGCTGCGGCCAGCGCATCAAACAGCCACCCCACCGACTTCAAGGCCGAGCAGCATTTCCGACTGACGCCGACTGACACAGCTTCCGGCCCGTTGCGCTGGCAAGTTCGGACACAAGCTGTGGAGTTGCGCCTCTACGCCGCGCAATCCACTTTTGTCTTCAGCGATGGCGGCAGCTACACCGCGCCCCCACGCCCCCAGTCAGACGCGCTGCTGCGCATAGATTCGCCATTTTCAGCCGTGCGGCAACTGCTGATCAAGCCTGTGCTGGCGTCTGATCAGATCACGCAGATCACGGTGGAACTCGATTACCACGATGAAAGCGGGCTGTACCGCCGAACACGGGTGGTGGAACTGGTGCCGCCGTTTGCCAGCCTGACCCACACTTGGCCGATTCTGGACGCGGCCCGCCAAACGTTGCGTTACCGCGTGACCGTGCATGAAAGTGGCCTGCTGAGTGAGGGCGAGTGGGAGGAGACCGACGAGCCATCGCTGATCGTGGGTTCGGCGGCGCACCGGGTAGGCCGGGTAGACGTGCGACTGATCGGGCCGCCGCTGGCCGAAGTGGGTTTGGACGCCCTGCAAGTCAAGGTGCAACTGTTGCCCGCCGGAGCGCATGACCCGCCCAGCGACCCTCAAAGCGTGTTGTTGCAGGGCACGGACACCGGGGCCACCCTGACCCTCAACCTCGCGCCCAACCAACCGCTGCGCTACCGCTATCAGACCACCGCCTTCAAATCCGACGGCTCTGCCAAGGAATCGGCTTGGAAAGACATGACCACCTCGCCGCTGATTCTGTCTACGCGCACGCTCTAGCTCCCGCCCGATTTCCCGCCCCATTTGCCCCCATTCCCCTGCTGCGGAGGTGCGGCCCTATGTTGAATTTGGAGACCAGAACGGAACTGCTGGGCGTGACCGTGTTTCAAGACGCCGATCTGCCCACGCGCTTTTATCACCTGCCCGTACCGCCGCACATCACGGTGGAGCGCGGGCAACCGATGTTCGACCTGTTCAGCTACCGCAAGGGCGGCGAAGCGGGGCATGACGTGGCCGGGGGATTTTTGAACATGGTGGTAGACGTGGGGCTGGGCAGCCTGAAACCGCGCCTGGAAGGCCGACTGAAAGAACGCTACGGCGACGAAGTGACGCTCGCCCCGGTGCCGTTTACGCGGGGCACGGCGCGGGTGATCGCGCTGGGAGAAGACAGCGGTGCAGGCGGCACGGCAGATGGGGGAACACGTCCGGCCCCGGCAGCGGGAGGGGCCGCCGCACGTGGCCCCCGCTTTATAGAAAACATTCTGGGGGCTGGGCAACCCTCGCTGGACGGCGACAACCGCGCTATTTTCTCGTTTTCCCTGTCGGAAGACGGCGCGGCGTTCATGATGGGCATTCTGAGCGGCAACGTGAACGCCCGCCCTATCGGGGTCATCTATACCCTCGACTACGTGGGCCTGCTGCCCGCCTACGACCTCGAAATCAGCATCGATTTCAAGTCGTCTTACAACTATTCGCGCAGCCGCTTTACGCTGGGCACCCTGCTGTTCCGGGCCGACATCGACAACATCGTGGAGGCGCTGAAGCAGGAGCAGCATATTCGCATCAAAGAAACGGCCCGCACGCTGGAATTGTCTGACCCAGCCGCCATCCGCGAGCGGCAGACCCGCATAGACACGCTGGTGAAAGACTTGGCGACGGGGGCGTTGTTTCAGCCGACCTTGACGCCGGGAGAACCCAAAGTGCGGGGCGACACCATCACGGCTGCCGACCCCAGCACTTCGATTCCTGCGGCCACCACTGCCGGACAGATACCCGGAAACGTGGGCGCGGCCTTGCAGCACGGCCCCAGCGCCGCCGCCGCTGCCGGAACCGGGGCGATGTTGGCAGGCCGGGAACATGTGGAAGCCGACGCCGGAGCGGGAACGGGGGGAACGCCGGGAACAGGGACGGGAACGGCGTCGGGGACTTCTGGAACGGGTGGGGCAAGCACGGGCGGAACAGGCACGGGCGGCACGTCTGGAACGGGCGCAGCAACTCCCCCGGTCAAAACTGCGGGCGACGTATGGAACCAGATGGGCCGCCCGCAAGCTGCCTTCGTCCTGAAAAACATCAGTCAGGAGGAACAGCGCACCGTGACCTACAACCTGTCGCAGGTCAGCGCCCAAAGCCAGAGCATCGCGCCGCAAAACTTTATTCAGTTTCTGACCTCCGAACACGACCTGCGCGACCACTTGCACGTCGTCGACCTGAACCATCCGTTTTTTGCGCGGATCAATCTGAGTATCGGCGCTCAGGGGGTGGATTTCGCGGCAGAGGGCGTGGTGCAGATGACGGTGCAACTGCGTTACGGCACGCGGCCCGATGGCAGCGCCCCCAAAGACACCGCCGAGGCGATCCTACGAACCAGCACCGACAGCAAGGACTTCACCTTTTTTGCCGACAGCAAGCAGACCCAGTGGTACGAATACAAGTTGATCGTGGACTACCGCAACAACTTCGGCATCGGTCTGAAAGACACCCGCGTGGAAAGCGGCTGGATTCGCACGGAAGCCCGCAGCCTGTCGGTGCATCCGAGTTGGCTGGGGCGCGTGCTGCCCGTGACGCTGCAACTGGCCCCCAGCCTGCCCGCCGACGTGGCCGAAGTGCATGCGGTGGTGCGGTATATGAACCCTGACCGCAACGTCGACGATTCGGCGCAAGTGGTGTTGGGGGCGCAGAATCGCTCCACGCTGGTGCATGTGCGGCTGGCGGGCGACAGCGAGCAGGTTCAGGTGACGCCCACCGTGTTCTACACCGACGGCACCAACGAGGTCTTGCCGACCCTGCATCTGCCCGATGCCGACGTGGGCGAGTCGGATGACGTGGTGGTGCTGGATACCCCGCGTGGGGGCCACCTGAACGGTGACGTGATCATGCTCGACCCACTGAACGAACTGCAAAGCGTAGTGGTAGACACCGAAGTCAGTCAGGGCGGCAGTGTGCTGGACAGCCGCAGCCTAGAACTCGCCACACCCGGCAAGCGCGAACTGTTTTCGGTGCGTCTGGCACACCGGGGCCAGCCTGCCCAGATGCGCTACCGCGAGCGCCGCGTATTTAAGGACGGCGGTTTGGAAACCGGAGACTGGCAGGAACCCACCAGCCCCAATCTGGTTGTCGGCATTCCGGCGGAGGGCGTGCTGGCGGTGTCGGTGCGCTACATCGGGCCGCCGCCGTCGCAGATTGGCCTGAGCGCCCTGCTGCTGGATTTGGCCTACACAGACCCCGCCGGAGACCCCAAGTTTGACCAAGCCGACGCCCTGCTGATCACCGACGACCCACAGAGCTTGACGCAGGACTGGAAGGTGCGCCTACCCACCCGCACGGCCCGCACCTATACATGGAAACTCACGCTACTGGCCCAAGACGGCAGCGAGAGCAGCACCGAAGTCAGGACGGATACCCGTGACCAACTGATCTTGCGCCCGCCACCGCGCTAGGTGGGAGTCAAGGCAATCGCTGCGCTCACTCACCCCTCTGCTCCGCAGCTCTGCGAGTCCCCAGCCCTCCCCCCTCTCCTATGGAGCTTTGCAAGCCAAGGGTGAGGGAGCCAAAAACCCACGATCCTCCCCCCTCTACGCACCCCAAAAGGAGCCAAGCCATGCCCTCCCTCGATTCTGCACTGACCACCCACGCGGGCTGCACCATTACGCCGCATATTGGCGGGCCGCCCTACTTTGCCGCGCTGAAGGCCAAAATCGACGCCCTGACCGGGGCTGCTGGAGACTTTGTCTATATCGCCGGGTGGTGGCTGAACACCAATACGGCGCTGGGCGGCGCGGCCCTGACCGATCTGCTGATCGCCAAAGCCCGTGCGGGCGTGGATGTGCGCGTGTTGGGCTGGGTGATGGCCCCGTCTATTCTGACCAACAGCCGGGCACAGGCCGCGCCGCAACTTCGCAGCATTCTCGGGCTGAATGGCAACACCATGAGCTGTATCAATGCGCTGCGGGCCGAACCGAGGCTGGCCGACAAAGCGGTGCTGAATATTTTGGCGCACCCAGCAGGCGCGGTGCATATGAAGATGGCGGTTGTGGGCAGCAGCGCGGCGGCTACCGGATTCACGGGTGGTATCGACTTGCTGAATTCACGCTTGCTGCCCAGTTGGCACGATGTAGAAGTGCAAGTCGACGGCCCCGTCGTGCAGGGCTTATTTGACACCTTCCGGGTGATGTGGAACGAAATTCGGGGGCGTTCTCCGGTGTCGCTGACGGCCAACGGGGTGAACTGTGCCAGCCATACAGCTCCTTCGGGTGGCGGAAGCTTCAGCACTGGCACCGGCGGCATGCCCGATTTGCCCGCCCGCACGCTTGCCACAACCAGTGGCGGCTCTTCCCGCGCCCAAAGCGCCCGCACTTTTCCGCGCATGCGCTTTGGTTCGGTGGGCAGCATTGCCAGCTTGGGCGGGGCCAGCATTCCCAGCAATTCGCCGCTCAGCTTTGCCCCCAGCGGCCTGTTCGAGGTTCGCAACGCTTGGGAAAAGGGCATTCAGGGGGCGCAAACTTTTATTTATATCGAGGATCAGGGTTTTACGGCTGCCGAAGCCTTCGATTGGGTGAATGCCGCCGTGAAAGCCAGCGATACGCTGAAAGTGGTGGTGCTGACCGGACTGTTCGACCCGAACGACGACCCGAACAACGACACCTCCAAGTTTTTCCGCGTCACCGTCAACAGCCACCTGATCGTTGGCCTGAGCGCCGCACAACTGGCCCGCGTGGGCGTGTTCAGCCACCTGACCAAAACCATTCATACCAAAAGCACCGTTGTAGACGACGCTTGGGCCATCATCGGCTCGGCCAACGCCATGCGCCGCAGCCTGTATACCGACCTAGAACATTCGGTGGCCTTCACGGACGACGCCGGGGGCGTGGCGCGTTACCGCGAAACCCTGTGGGGCGTCCACCATCAGCAGTCTATTCCCGCTGTGCAGGCGGGCCTGAGCGCGTGGTTCAACCTGCCGTTTCAGGGGGCCGGGCCGCCACCGCCGAGGGGCATCGTGCGGCTTCAATTGCCGCTGCCCGCCACCACCCTGAATGCCCAAGAACAGGTCATGTACGACGAAGTGATGGACGCCGATTCGCGGCAGGAATGGGGCACGCAACTGATGCGGCTGTTCATGCAGCAGGCCGGAGCAGGCTCTTTTGCGCCCTGAACTCTGTTTGGTTGCTGGCCCTGAGCTGTGAATCCTTCCTCTGCCGGCTGTTTCCGAGGTCACTATGCTGGACACCCACCATTCGTTTGCCGTCCCCGAAACCCCCGGTCTGCGGGTCTACCCCGATCACGCCGATCCCACGCGCTTTTACGCCGTCCCCGATACGCCGCGTGTGGCGCGGGATGAACAAGGCCGCTCCGCCCTGAGTCTGTTGGTGTATGGCCGGGGCAGCGGGCCACAACTCAAACTGTTGGGCGGCCAAATCCTGCTGACGCTGACGTTGGCGCTGACCGATACAGAACGCAAGGCACTGACCCAAGCTCTGGAACGGCTCCTGAATCTAAAGCTGCCAAGAGATGCGTCGCCCGTCCACGTCACGCTGGTCAGCCCGGACTGGTTGGATGGAAAAGTGCAGGCCGAACTGTTACCCGGTCTGATCCTGACCGGAACACCGTCGCTGATGGCCGCCAACGAATGTGTCCTGAGCGCCGACCTGACCCCGGAAGCGGCCTTAGCCGTGCAGCAAGCGTGGAAGCAAGGACTGCCAGAGGCCCGCCTCAGCTACGATCTCAGCTTTTCTGCCGCACAGGTTGAAACCGCGCAAGACAGGGACAGCATGGCCTACACAAGCTCTCTGGGCGATGCAGTAAGCGACCCTAACCAAACCAACAGCTCTAGCTTCAGCACCTCGTTTACGTCCCAGACGACCCGCACCGCCCGCGCTTCGCTGCGCCTGGAGGGGCCGCTGGGACTGTCCCGCAGCGACCTAGACGGCAGCCTGCAAGTCACGGCGTTCTGATTCCAACCCTCTTTCGTTTTACACAAGGAGCCTGCCCATGCTGACGCTGTTCAACTCTTTTACCGTGCCGGACGTACCGAACGTGCAAATTTACCGGGACGACGAAAAACGCCACAAGTTCTATATGGTGTCCGAACGCGCCTCTATTGCGCGGGACGATGACGACAAGCCGATTTTTACCTTCATCCTGTACGCCCGCGACCTAGACCGCCTTGCCACCGGAGATCTGGAAGTGGAGCGCGGCTACTTGCAGGTCACGACCCGCGCCGGGGTGAGTAGGGCGCAGGAAGACAAGATTCGCGCCTATCTGAAGCAAAAACTGGCCGACGAACAGCGGGGCGGCTGGTGGTTCCTGAGCCTGCCCTTTGTCCAGCAGGAGCTAGAGCTGGGTTACCCGCCCATTTGGTTGTCGGGCACGGTGCAGTTTTCGGCAGTCACGCCCAGTATGGTCATCTACACCGCAGGCTCTAAGGAACCGTCGCTGATCGACAGCAACCTCGCCAGCTTTTCGGCAGACCTGAACCAAGACGGCGCGGAGTTGTTTCGGCAGGCGCTGGAAAAGGGAAACGTGCTGGCGGGCGTGCAGTACCAACTGAAATTCGCGGCGCGGATTCCGGCCATCAAAATCATCATTGACGGAGACCGGGGCGAATTTTACAAAGAAGTCAAGAATTACATCCACAAACGCTACGAAAGCCACCACTCAAGCAGCGTTTTCGGCATCGCCTACTATTCCCGCTCCTATATTCACGAGTGGGACGAGCTGAGCAGCATCACCAAGTTCCGCAACACCTTTCACAACCTGACCATTACGGTGGACGATTCCAGTTTGCCCGGAACCGAAAAAGACGCCCAGAAAGACGATCTGGAGAAGATGGCCTTCGAGATTTTCCAGACCAACGTGCTGCCCACCTTCTTTCAGCCCGCCCTGCAAGACGTGGCGAAGGAAGTGGAGAATCCGGCGACGGCCATTCCCATCAACACCGAAACCACCGGGCGCATTCATATGGAAATCACGCGCTCGCAACTTGTGGAAAAGACGGTGAATCCCAGCGTGCAGTTTTCGCAGGCCATCACGCCAGATGAGGTGAAGGCGCTGACGAGTTACCTCGATCTGAGCAACACGTTTTTTCAGGAACTCGACGTGACCGTGAATGCCAACGTGAACTTTGCCGAAGACCCGGTGTACGCCCTGAAAGTGTTTATGGAATACGACCAGCAAGACGACGTGCGCGGTATTCACGTCAAGAAGGCCAAAGAATTCTTGTTCAAGACCGCAGATCAGGCGGGGCGTTTCCGGCAGGTGATGGCAAAGGCCAGCGACGGCGCACCCAAAGACCATTACCGCTACTGGAGCGAAATCAGCTACAAGGACACCGGGGAAACGATCCGGGTGCCTGCAACGGGGGCCAACGAGAGCAACGAGCGGCAATTGGTTATTTCTTACCGCCGCTTGGGGTTCGTGAAAGTGAATCTGATGCTGGGCAGCATGCCCGACAACGTGAAGGCTGTGCAAGTCGCCATGACCTACCCCGGCTACAACGGCCCCAGCGCTCAGCAGACCTTCGAGCTGACCCAGAACAAGCCCACCGCCACCTTTTTTACCTATACGGGCAAACCGGGCGGCAGCGCGGCCAGCGACCCCGGCCCCTACCATTACCAGCCCAGTTTTATCCTGACCGACGGCCAACGCATGGAGTTGCCCGAACAGAGCGGGCAGGCCGAGAATCTGAGCATCACCAACCCGTTCGAGCAGACCATCACGACGCGGTTTATGGCGCAGGCCGATTTTGGGGTGGTGGAAAAAATAGAGGTGAACGCCCGCTACCGCGACGCGGCGCACGATTTTTCGGCGGAGCATCACGCCGAGTACACCAAGAACGGCGAGTCCAGTGCTTGGGCCTTGGGCCTGCGCGACCCCAATAAGCGCGACTTCGTCTACGACGTGCTGATTCTGTACAAAAACGGCGCTCGCAGCGACCAGAAAGACAAGGCCGGAGAACTGGGTGCGTCGCTGGCCTGCGGGGAAGGCGCGGTAGACGCCCTCGAAGTCAGCGTGATTCCCAGCACCACCGACTGGACGAAATACAAGTTGGTGCTGGTGTACCTGCGCTATCAGGACGCCGCCAACCAAATCGACGAACAGGTGAATTACACCTTCAAGCCCGACGCGCAGGCCGACCAGACGTGGAAAGTGCTGCTCCGGAACGCCCAGATGCGCGGCTACAGCTACCGCATCCGCTACATAGCCGCCAATACCGCCGACAACCATGAGATCGCTTGGACGCCTACGGATGATCCGATTTTGGTGGTGCCTTAGGGGGTGTGGCGTAGGAACAGCGTCTGAGGGTCTAAGAAAAGATGGGAAGGCAGGCTCAAGTCTATTGACAAAACTCTAGTTGTCATTGGGTTTTGCTCCCTCTCCCCTTGCGGGGGAGGGCTGGGGACCCGCAGAGCTGGGCCAGCAGAGGGGGGGAGGTGAGCGCAGCGGATGCTGTCCTGAACACAACGTCCAACAATCTCCGACCCTTTACACACGCGCTAAGTCCCAACCCAGAGGAGACCAACCACTATGCCAGACAAGAACCGGATCGATGTTCGGAGCCTCAAGCAGTTCAGTGGGGCGGCCATCCCGCAAATTGCGGTGGGGTTGCCTATGGCTCGGATGCAATACCTGATGCAGGTGGCGGGCGACGAATTGGCCCCGCACTTCACGCCCGCGCAGGAGCCGCTGCGCGATGGAGTGGCGGCGCAGGCGGTGAGTGGGCAATGGTTGTACCGCCCAGCCCTGCGGGTGGCGCAGCGCACGGTAGAACTGCTGGGGCCAGAAGTGCGCTTTCTGAAAGACCCCGCCGGAAAGGTGCGGCTACAATTTGAACTGGAAGAAGCGCCGCAAGTGGGCCTGCCTGCCGGGGCCGAACCGCTGGCCGTCAAGGTAGAAAGCGTGAGCCTGACGTGGCTGGAAGACGGCCAAGCCCGCTCGCGCACCTTCGACAGCCCCACCCTGATCGGCACGGACGACCCGAACAATCCGGCGCAGCCCAATTTCCGGTTGCGGGTGGGCGTGGACTTGCTGCCGCAGGAAGTTGACCCGCTGTACCGTGCCATGAGCCAACTGGGAGCAAACGCCGCGCTGAACGTGAATTTTTCCTATGGGTACTGGCTGGATCAGCAGGTGGACGTGACGCCGCCTACCCCGCCCATCGTTCGAGATCACCGCAGATTGGCCGACGGGGTTCGTTCGGCGTCGCTGCTGCGGAATTCTATGCTGCTGCGGCCTTTGATGGTCACTGCTGTTCCCACGCCCCCACCCACCGCTCCAGTCATCCCCGTGCCGCTCATGCTGACCCCGATGCTGAGTTTGAGGGCGGACGCGGCTCCACAGTTGCGCCGATTTGACCGCTTCGACGCCACGCTGCGCCTAGACGCCGTGCGAATTGGCGACCTGCTGGACAAAAGGCGTCAGCGCGAAACGCAGAGCAATTTCCGGCAAGTCACCCTGACCCGCAGCGTCCCCTTCTTTTTTGACCCGGCGCTGGAACACAACCGCCCGGTGTTCAGTGCAGTGGTGGGCGATTCTTCGCTAGGGACGGTGTGGCAAAACATCGGCTTCGGCTTGGTGCGGGCCGCCAACTTTCCCAATACCGTGTACCGGCTGCCCGATGAAATCCGCTTGGCTTATAACGTGGATTTGGCTGCCCCACACGTTATTCCTGCGCTGTACCGCGACGATGATGAGGACATCCGGGTGCGCGTGTTGCTGCGGGCCGCGCCTTGGTACGACCCCGAAAGCCTGGTGAAGCTGCGCGATACCTTGCGCAAAACCAGCGGCGGCGCGATCAGTTTTGCCAACGTGGTCATGGGCGGCTACGAAAAAGCGGTGCTGAAACTGGGCGGAGCCTTTCCCGATCAGGTGAAGGCACTAGGCGGCGCACAAGAGATAGAAATTGGACTGGAAGGCAGTTTTGAAATCGTGATCGACCTGTCGCTGGAGTTTTACCGCTTGCTGGCGCAACTGCTGGTTGGCCCTATCGGACTGACTGGGCAAGTGGCCGTGACGCTGGACATGGCCGCACCCGGCGACCCCACCCCACAACTTCAGGTGTTTCATGTGCCGCTGCGCCTGAATCTGGCCGATGTGGCGAGCCTGCCCACCACCGTCACGCTGCCCGCCGAAACCCTGTCTCCAGGCCAAATCGTACTCAGCAGCGGAGCGGGCGTAGAGACCCGCGTGGGCGGCTGCGCGGCCCGTCTGCTGCAATACGACGAGAATTCGGTGACGCCGCTGGAAGTCTTCGAGGCCGTGGTGGACAGCCCCGCCTTTCCGCTGACGCTGCCTGCCACCGGGCCACTGACGCTGAACGTGACCCCCAAAGCCGACCTGCAAGGCGAACTCTGGAACGCCATTCAGATCGAGCTGACCGGACATGAGCTGATGGCCCCCAGCAGCCAAATCTTGGAACATATCCACGAAGTCGCGCCCAGTGGTTCGGTGAGTTGGAAGGTGCAAATCGAGTGCCCACCGCTGACGCGTAGTCCGCTGCCCGACGCCTTCCAAACGCTTTACCGGGTAGAAGTGCAGCTTCAGAGCGCCGGGTTTGAGGGTCAGCAAGTGGTGCTGAGTCCGGCGCAGGCTCAGGCGCAGCTCAGCATGAATCAGACCCTCCGCGACATCGTGGGCAATGCGGGCGGCAGCGTGAATCACTTCAAGTACCGCGTGCGGAACATCTACCTCGATCATCAGGGCCAATGGAGCGAGTTGAAGGACGGCGAGGGTTCCAACCTGTTCGTGTTTCCCAATCCGGTGCTCAATGACTAGAGCCAGCGAGGTTATCCCCACCCGAATTGCCGCCGAACGTGGCCTCGCCTACCTGCTGCGTTGCCAGCATCCGGCAGGCAGCTTCACCGATTTTTGGCTGCCTGTGGGCACGTCGGATGCGTGGGTCACGGCTTATGTGGGCCTTGCCCTGCACGCCGTATCGGGTTGCTCTTGGCTGCCGGACGATACCCGTGCTTTGACCGATGCCGCCGCCCGCCGCGCCGCCCGGTGGCTGCTGGATCACGCGCATCCACGCGGCGGCTGGGGCTATAACGCTTCCGTCAGTGCCGATGCCGACAGCACCGCGCACGCCCTCTCGCTGCTGGCCCGCTTGAACATGGATATTCCGGCGCAGGCAGTGGCCTTTCTGAACGCCCACCGGGTGGACGACGTGGGCTTTTGCACCTACGCCTGGCCATCCAGTTCTGTACACCTGTGGACACAGCCCTGCCCGGACGTGAGCGCCGCCGCCCTGCGCTGCCTGCACGATCTGGGAGAACTGACGCAGACGCAACTGCAGGCTGCCTGGCTGTCTATGGTGGGCGGGCAGCAGCAAAGTGATGGTCTGTGGGAAGGCTACTGGTGGCCCAGTCCCGCCTACCCCACCGGGCTGGCCCTCGAAGTGTGGAACACCGCTGGCCGCCCGCCGCTGCGCTGGGTTCCGGCCCGCTGGCCTGTCCCCGAAAGTGGTTTGAGTGCCTTTGACCTGGCCTGGTCTTTGCGCGCCCAGACACTGTTGGACGGCACACCTTCTGAGAATCCAGACCTGCAGAACACAGAGCGCACTGAACTCGCGGCCCAACTCCTGACCCTGCAGGCCGCAGACGGCGCCTGGCCCTCCTCTCCCCTGTTGCGTGTGCCCCCTGCCCATCCCACCAGCGGCGGCGTGACTCTGCGGGCGCAGGATACTCGGCGCGTTTTTACGTCGGCCAGTGTGCTGCGGGCACTTGTGTTGGGTGCGCCAGATGTTACAGCGCCTACAGAATTCAGCCCCTTTCGGCAACCGCGCCAGCCCATTTCGCCCCCGCACCCAGATCACTCGCCCTTGACCAAATTGGTCTGGCAAGTCGCGCAGGCTGCTGGATTTCCGCCCACTCAGGCCGCACAGGCGCGGGACTTGTTTGGGCACCTGACCCGCCTGAGCCTGCGCCCGCCTGCACCCTGGCCTTCGCGTCAACTGACGGCGCTGTCGGGTGGAATGCCGCTGGAGTTTTCCGCCACGGTGGGCGCACAGGTTGGCCCCGCCCTGCGCTACGCCACCGAGGTCAGCGATCCATATTTGCCGCCGCCTGCCCGTGTTCAAAGTGGGCTGACGATCTTGCGGGAAGTGGCCGAAACTGTGGGGTATCAGGACAGCTGGCAGCGGCTCTGGCCTGCCGTGAGGCTGCTGACCGCCCCCATGCCACACGCCCCGGACGGCACACGTTTTACCGTCTGGGGCGGCGTGGATCAGGCGGCGGCTATGGCCAATCAGCTCTACCCACCGCCCGCGCTAAAGCTGTACCTGAACACCCTGCACCGTGAATTGGGCGGCGGACGCCCCCGCGTGGCGGACGCCCTGCACGCCGCCCAGCTTCCTGTGACCCCACTGTTGCAACAAGCCCTGACCCTGCTGGACGCCGCTGGATTCCCGCAGGAACTCGGTTTTGCGCTCGGCCCACGCGGGCAGGTGGCCTGCAAGGTGTACTACGAACTGTCTGGCTGGCGGCCCGCACTGGTTCAGGAGTTGCTGCAAATCAGCAATCTGCCGGGCCTGCTCAAAGACCTCACCCCCGATATTCCTGGCCTGATTCGCGTGGGTCTGGCCACCAAAAGCCGGGCCGGGATTGGGGTACGGCTTGACCCCAGTACGGGCCAGATCACAGAACTGATGACCGCCTGCGCCTTCCCTACGCCCTTTCTCCCTCTGCAGACCACCGTTCAGCGGGTCGAGAACTGGCTGGAAGCTCAGAGCGGTGATGCCGCACCCTACCGCGCGCTCGTCCAGGCCATCCGCCCGACCTGGCCTGACCACGACGCCGCAACGCGGGCCATGCATAGCCTCTTTACCCGCACGGTGAGCGTGTGGGGAAATCGGACAACGATTTACCTTCGCCCGATGCTGGCTCTTGAGGAGTTGTAGGGCTGTTGACATGATGGTGGAGCATGAATGGGATCAGGGCCGGCTGATTTGCCGTAACCGACGCCAGGCCCGACCGACACCGATACCCGATGAAGATCATCCAGCACGCCCTCTGGCTGGATCACCGCTTTGCTCGGAGCGACAGATATGTCTAGCGCCTTGAGATCGGTTACCAGCATGAAAACGGTCATCAGGGCGAACAGGAGAAGGCCAAGCCAAAGCCGCCAGGTCTCATATCGGGACTGACCAACGCGCATCACACTTTGCTGTGCAACAACTCACTAGAACCTCAAGAGCAGGTTTGAAGTCCGTGATTACAGATGAACAGCCAGCAGGCTGAGGCCCTCAGGAGAGATCTTTTGCAGCTCCGGTAATGGGCTTGAGTCGATTCTGCGCACGTCTGGTTAAGCCACCCCTGCTTGGCGCTCGAACTCGTGTGGTGTCAA
>NZ_SSNW01000065.1 GCF_004801315.1 Deinococcus sp. Arct2-2 | reverse complement strand
CACGCGGCGTCGGAAGTCAGCTACGCGCTGGGCGGAAGGTGCAGCACGTTTGCCGCGCAAGTGGGCCTAGACGATGAGGTGGGCGACCGGGGCAGCGTCGTTTTTCAGGTCTGGAACGGCACAGCCAGCAAACTGCACGACTCGGGCACGCTGCGCGGAATTGATCCGGCCAAGCCCGTGACCGTAAATGTGACAGGTGTGCAAAACCTGCGCTTGGTGGTGACCAACAACAGCGACGGCGTCAGTTACGATCATGCGGATTGGGCCGACGCCCGCCTGGCCTGCGAGGGCGACAGCACCGCGCCCGCTGCCCCCAGCGCCCTGAACGCCTCGGCTGGGGCGGGCGGCATCGTTCTGGACTGGGCCGACAATGCAGAACCCGACTTGGCGGGCTACCGCGTATACCGGGCGGCGCGGGCCGATGGCCTGTACAGCCTGATCACGCCTCAAGGCCTGACTACTTCCACCTTCACCGACGCCTACGCCCCCGAAAATGCGACTTCGTTTTACCGCGTGGTGGCCACCGATTCGGGCGGAAATGCGTCGGCAGCGGCCCTTGCCAGTGCGCCGCGCCCTGCGGCTCCGGCGGCCAGTGCCTACACTTATTCCGCCCTCGCCAACCAGCCCTACAGCGTGTCTGAAGCTCAGGGCCGCATGCTGAACGGCAGGCTCTACACCTTTGGCGGCTTCGACAGCCTGAAGGGGTGCTGCACGCCCACCAACCGCGCTTATCTGTACGATCCGGCCACCACCCTCTGGACAGCGCTGGCCTACATGCCCGACAAAGGCGTGACCCACGCGGGCCTGACCAGCGACGGGGCCAGCCTGTATTACGCGGGCGGCTACCTCGCCAACGCCACTTGGAATGGGCAAATTTTCGGCACCAAAGCCGTGTGGCGCTACGATCCGGCCAGCAACACTTACAGCCGCCTGCCCGATTTGCCCATCGAGCGGGCCGCCGGACAGTTGGAGTATCTGGACGGCAAGCTGCATTACTTCGGCGGCACCAACCTCGCCCGCACCCAAAACGTGGGCGACCACTACGTCCTTGACCTGACGGGCGGTGCCCCGGCGTGGACGGTGGCGGCCCCCTTGCCCAATCCGCGCCACCACATGGGATCGGCGGTGCTGGGGGGCAAAATCTATGCCGTAGGGGGCCAGCAGGGACACGATCAGGCGTCGGTGACGCAACCCTCGCTGCATGTCTATGATCCGGCCACCGACACTTGGACGGCCCTGCGCAACCTTCCCCGCGCCCGCAGCCACATCGCCAACACCACGTTCGTGCTGGGTGGACGCCTGATCGTGGCCGGTGGAGAATCGGGGCACGGGCAGCCGATCAGCGATGTCAGCGCCTACGATCCGGGCACCGACACTTGGGCCGCCCTCACGCCCCTTCCGGTGGCGCGGGGTTCCAGCGTGGCAGGCCCAGCCGGACAAGGCTTTGTGTACACCGGCGGCAGTACGCGGGGCGGGTGGCTGGTGGCGCCTCAGTAACGTTGTTTAAGTTGCAGTAACAGAGAGGCGGGAAGGGGCCGATTGATGACCTCTTCCCGCTTCTCTGTTGTCATGCCAACTCTGGCTCAGTTCAGCTCCCCAATTCTTACAAATTGCCCCGCAGCCACACCAGCGTGCTGGCCCAAGCATTCTCGGCAGCGTCGCGCTTGTAATTGGCTCCGGTGTCGTTGTGGAAGGCGTGGTTGGCTCCCGGATAGATCAGGAACTGGTGCTTCACACCCGCCGCGGTGAGTGCCGCTTGGGTTGCGGCCGCGTTCCCCGTGATGCGGGGATCATTTTTGCCGTAGATGCCCAGCACGGCGGCTTTAATTTGGGGTACTTCTGCAAAAGAGGGCGAGGGGCCGTAGAAGGGAATCGCGGCCTTGAGATCGGGCAACTTGGTCGACAGCAGCCACGTCATGCCGCCGCCCCAGCAAAAGCCCAGCATGCCGAAACGGTCAACTTGTGCGCCAGACTGCGCTTTCAGGAACTCCACCGCAGCCAGCCCGTGTGCCGCATGCGTTTCGGCGGGCGTGCGGGCAATGAACGCCGAAATCTGGGCGGTGTCGGTAAACTTGGCCGTTCCCCCTTCCGAAGAAACGAAATCGGGGGCCAGCGCGATGTAGCCTGCTTTGGCTACCCGGCGGGCCACATCTTCGAGGTGGGGTTGCAGGCCCCGGTTCTCGTGAATCACCATCACGATAGGCGCGGAAGTCACCCCTTTGGGCCGGGCCAAGTAGGCAAAGTTGGTGCGCCCCAGTGCCTCGTAAGTGACCCGGCCAGCGTCGAGTGTGGCGTCATCGGGCGCAACCTGATAGGTGTTCTTGGCAGGCTCGTTTTGCGGCGGGGCCGTTTGTGCGGCGGCCAGTTCGGCGGCGCTGACGCCTGCTACCCCCAGTGAGGCCAAGAGGGTGCGTGCGCCCACCACCGACCCGCCCAGCAACACGCTGCGGCGCAGAAATTCCCGGCGTTCCAGTTCGCCCTCACGGTAATCTTCGGTAAACTCCTCGGCCACATAACGGAACAGGTCTTGCTGGTAGTCGCTCATGCCACTCTCCTTTAAATATCGGGTAAAAGTAATGGCAATATAATCGGTGAGCTACTTTGATAGATGTAGTGATGCCCACCAAAATGAAACGGATGGCCGTAGATTAGCAAGATGTGTGACTGATGATAATCAAATTCCCCTGCTCCTTCAATACCACTATCCCCTTCAGGCACCGTTAACGAATCTGTTGCGTCGGCTGCGGCACAGTTTGGGCATGAACGAGAACGTTAGGGTTGTCCCGGCCAGTGGTACGCGCTCAGGGCTTGCTGCCATTGCCGTGCTGTGTGCCGCCTTGCTCGGCGTTTCTGCTCAGGCCCAAATCACCTTCAGTGGTCCCATCACCATCACGCAAGGCGGCGTGTATTCGGGCAACTGGCAAAGCCTCAACCCCGACAAGCCCGCTGTGACGATTGATACCAGTGAGGCGGTCGTCATCGAAAATTCAAATATTCAGAGCCGGGGTGCCCTGATTCGCAGCCGCTATGTCAAAGCCAACCTCACGGTTCGCAACTCGCGGGGGGTGGCGCTCAATCCCGGTTTGGCCGCCAGTTACCGCCGCACGCCCGGCTATTTCGTGCATCTGGAAGAGTTTCAGAATGTCCGCATCGAAAATAATGAACTGATCGGTACGTCAGGCATCTACCTCAATAAATATCTGGGCGATCCCAACAAGGGTCATACCATCAAAGTCATGCGGAACAAGGCCCTGAACATCGATGGGCGCTACAGTGACGGCCCCAATGCCTTTTCGGAGACAGGGTTTTACCGCGTTCAGTTCGTGCAGTTCAACGACGTGAAAAACATTCCGAATGCTGAAATTGCTTGGAACCAGATCGTCAATGAACCCGGTAAAAGCCGCGTCGAAGAAAACATCAATATGTATGTCAGCAGCGGCACGCCCAATAGTCCGGTGCTGATTCACGATAACTATATTCAGGGCGCTTATCCTACCAACCCAGCCACCGACAAATACGGCGGCGGCGGCATCATGCTGGGTGACGGCCAATCGAGTTCGGTCACCAAAGCGTCGGCCTATCTGCGGGCCTACAATAACCAGATCGTCAGCACGTCCAATCAGGGCATCGCCATTGCTGCGGGGCACAACAACGAGGCCTACAACAACCGGGTCATTTCCAGCGGCCTGCTGCCTGATGGTCGCCGCATCGCTTCCCAGAACGTGGGCATCTATGTGTGGGATCTTCACGGCGACAAGGCCCGCAGTACTTTTTTCAATAACGTGATGTACGGCAACGTGGTGGGTTGGGCGCAGCCTGTCAAGTCGGCCACCGCACAAAATCCCTTCTGGTTTCCCAATTGCGATGCTGAGGCCCGGAGCAACAAGAGTTGCAAAAACAACACGGCGCTTCCCGGCACGATTACCCGCGCGATGGAAGCTCAGGAATTTGAGCGCTGGCAGGCCAAACTCAGGGCGTCCAACGTGGTGATCGGGCCTCGGCAGTAACGCTGCTCAGTCCTCCATATAAGGTTGCGGTGCGTTCCTACCACTAGGACGCACCGCAACCCTCTGTTGCTGCCTGCCCTAATCGCAGGCTTCGGCCACCAGTTCAGGAAAAGTCAGGCGCAGGTGCCCGCCGTCGAGTTGTAGGGGTAAAAAGTGTAGTGCCCGGCGGCCTTTGGGGTAGCCGCAGCGCCCGCTCTCCCACGCGTGGTAGGCCAGTTGCCAGTGCCCGCTGGCGGTGCGGAAGGCGTGGCTGTGGCCTGGCCCAGCCAGCCGGCCATGCGAGGCCAAGACTGGGGCGTTGCGGGTTTTATGGAACGGCCCGAGCGGCGTAGGGCCGGAAGCGTCCCCCACCGCGTAGGTTTCATCGCCAAAATCGGCGCAGGAATACAGCAGATGAAACACGCCGTCGCCTTCGATGACTTGCGGCGCTTCCACGAGTTCGCGCTCCCAAGGTTCGGTGGCGGTGAGCAGGGCGACCGGATCGCCCAGCAGGCTCAGGCCGTCGTCACTGAGGGCTGCGCCCCAGAGCCGGGTGGCCTGCCCTACTGCGTTGCCGTCGTTCTTCCAGTACAAGTACCGCTCGCCGCTCGCGGTGGTCAGCACGTTGGCGTCGATTGCGCCGCCGAGTTCCAGCATGGTCATCAGCGGTTGGTTGGCGGCCACAAAGGGGCCTTCGGGGCGCTGGCTAGTGGCTACCCCGATCACTTGGCGTCCGCTGCGGCGCAGGCGGGCCGTAAAGTACAGCACGTAGCGCCCGCCCATCTCAGCCACTTCCGGTGCCCACGTAAAGCCGCGCTGCACCCAGCGGGGCAGCGCCGGCATGGCGTCTCCCAGCAGGCTAAAACTCTGCAAATCGGCGCTGAACACCACAGGCACATTGACTCCCGGCGTGTTGGTGGCGTACACGAAATAACCCTGCTCTGCCAGCAGCACATTGGGATCAGGCAAGTCTTCGGCAGCGGGGTGGAACACTCTGGGGAATACCTTTCTACCCAACCATTTGTTGGCCAACACTTTCGGGAAAAGCGCCGTGAGCGGTTTCATAAGGTCATGTTAATTTAATACCTCTTCACTGACGCTTTTCTGACATGAAATTGTTAACACTTTTCTGGGTGATCGCCGATGGCTGCAGCCGAAGCAGAAGAGCAGATATTCAGTAGTTTATGTCTCTGGTACAGGTGTTTTTGACCACTTGCCACAATAAAGCCGCCTCCACTCTGCACATGAAGGCGGCCGAATGACCCCGTGATACTTTTGAAATGCTAGGAAGAGAGATTTTCCACGTTGGTCTTCATTTTCTCACCCTGTCATCAGGCTCATTCTTGGTCGGTCACGGCAAACGGATCGCGGTTGCCCAGAGTCTGGTCAGGCCAGCGCAGGGCGTGTCCATACGGGTTCATCAGCGGGTCGATGGTCATTTCCCGTGCGGTGCGGGTGCCCTGCGTGCTGCGGGCCAGTTCCGACACGTCGGCTTTGGGTGTGCGGTCTTCGTACAGCAGACCATTTTTTTCCTGAAACGTATCGGTGAGTTGGGTATAACAAAAGCCCGACAAGCCGTGACACTCGTGGATGGCCGCCAGCAACGCCGCGTAATCCTGCACGAAATCGGCCTCGTTTTGAGACTGGCTGTAGCCCCAGCCGCTGGTGTGGTCGGGAATATACGCGATGCCGCCAAACTCCGAGAGCATCACAGGCTGTCCCGCCGCCTGAAACCCCATCAGCGTGAGGGCGCGGTCTGCGGGTTGCTGCTGCTCCAGCGACAGCCGGGTCGATTCCAGCGTGCCGTAGCGCCGCCGCAACAGGTCAGGGTCGTCGGTGTAGTCGTGAATGGTCAGAATATCGGTGGCGACGTGTTCCCAGCCGTCGTTGCCGATGACCGGGCGGGTGGGATCGAGGGTTTTGGTCAGGTGGTACAGCGTGCGCACATAGTCGCGGTGCGCGGGGTTGGTAGGCAGGTCGGGTACGCCCCACGACTCGTTGAAGGGCACCCACGCCACGATGCAGGGATGCGAGCGGTCACGCTCCAGCACCTCACCCCACTCGCGGATCAGGCAATGCACCGCCTGCGGCGTAAAGCGGTACGGGCTGGGCATTTCCTCCCACACCAACAGGCCCAGCACGTCGCACCAGTACAGCCAGCGCGGAGATTCTATCTTCTGGTGCTTACGTGCGCCGTTGAAGCCCAGTTGGCGGGTCAGTTCCACATCGCGGCGCAACTCGGCGTCGGTGGCGGTCATCAGGCTCTTTGGCCAATACCCCTGATCCAGCACCATTTTCAGGTAATAGGGCCGCCCATTCAGCAAAAAACGGTTGCCCGTCACGCCTACGAACCGCAGCGCCGTATAGCTCTGCACCCGGTCGAGCACCGTTTCACCCAGCATCAATTCCACCACCGCGTCCAGCAGTTGCGGATGGTTCGGACTCCACAGCAGTTCGTTGCGGAAATCATCTATGCCGGGGTCAGAGAGGGCGATTTGGCGCGACAAGTCAGACTGGGCCAGCCCGTAGCGGTCATCGGCCAGCAGCGCCTCGTTGCGGTACAGGCGCACACGCACGCTCAGGCCCGGCAGCAGCGGCCCCGCCACTTCCAGCTCCACACCGATTTGCCAGCGCAACGGATCGGACGACCAACGCAACGCATGAAGGTAGGTGGCTGGCACGCGCTCCAGCCACACGGTTTGCCAGATGCCGGTCGTGCGCGGATACCAGATGGAATGCGGCTCGCGTTGCCAGTCTTGTTTGCCGCGTGGCTTGGCAAGGTCGTGTGGGTTGTCCTGTGCCCGCACCACAATCTCCACACTTTCGCCCGCCCGCGCCTGCTGGGTAATATCGGCGGAGAAGGGCGTGTGGCCGCCGCTGTGCTGGGCCACCAAGCGCCCATTGGCCCACACGGTCGCGTTGTAGTCCACCGCTCCAAAGTGCAGCAGCAACCTACCGCCATGCGGGCCGGGGCGCTCTTCGGGGGTGGGCGTCAGCGTCAGCCCGTACCACACCACCGAATGAAACCCCTCGTCATGAATACCGCTCTGCACGCTTTCGGGGGCGTAAGGCACCTCGATTTCACGGTCAAAAACCACTTCGCTGGGGTGCTGCCACAGCCCCGCGTCTTCAAAACAAAATCGCCAAGTGCCGCCGAGGTCGCGCCAATGCTCGCGCTCCAGCAGCGGGGTGGGGTGGGAGGAATACGGCACGGAGGCTCCTGCTGCCGGGCCAACTGAGAGCGTGTCCGGCGGGGAAAGAGGGCGGGGGAGAGGAAGCAACGC
This sequence comes from Deinococcus sp. Arct2-2, assembly GCF_004801315.1. GTDB lineage: Bacteria > Deinococcota > Deinococci > Deinococcales > Deinococcaceae > Deinococcus. Next base: position 24,820 of record NZ_SSNW01000065.1, on the reverse strand, counting down.
TGCTCCTGCGTTTGAGACGTTGGGAATGGCTGAGAGGTGGTGAATCCCACGCTGAACACTACGCCGAACACGGTGATTCTAGAAGGCAAAGATAAGGACTGTGGGTGATGAATACACACGGCCCGCTTTCTTTAATATTTAGAAAAAGAGCAACATTTAGAGACGCCGCACGGGGAAGGAATATGCACTGAATGGTCAGGAACGCTCCTGCCGTGGGTAAAGCACTGCATAAAGACGCCCATTCCGAAGCCCTAAGCTACAGCGGTTCAAATCGACTCTTTAAGATGAGAATTGAATGTGTCCTAGACCTTCCATTTGCTATAAGTGCCTTTGCATCGGCTCTGGAGCTCATCGCTCACACATTAGAAACGCGACGGTCAGATGAGTCTGCGAAGCTGGCCTAACCCCGGTTCAGCCGAAAGAAAAGCAACTTATATTCTGATCTTTTGCGTCAGAGTTTCGTAAGAACAACCCTGCGTATAGTCTACGCGTCAGGTAAAGATGCTCCTGACTGAGCGAGGCGATGACACCTGTTCTGTAATCCGGGCACCTCGGACAGGGAGAGCCAGTGGTGCGACCGTCTATCAGTCCCCGTGCCCTCTGAGTGGGGGCACCGAGCCTCCCTACTGCAGTTTTGCAAATTCAGTCCTGCCTTCCCCTGATGTTCCTGTTTGGATTCACGCTGCCGCTGCTGGTGGGGCGGCGTGCCAAGCCGGGTGAGGCCGTGCTGTCAGGAGTTTTCCCGTGCGTATACGTTCTGTTCAACCCCGGTCTTTGTTGGCCCTGACCACCCTTGCCCTCACACTCGCTTCCTGCACTTCGGTGCCCGCGCCGAATGACGCCGCTGCGGGCCCTGTAGACCTGCTGGCCGACTCGGTGTCCCGTCCCCTCACGGCCCAAGGCTTTCCCGCTGTCGGCGCACAACCTCTGGCTTATGGGCTGCTCCTGAGTGCCGAGAGTGGCTGGGGGCCAGCAGAGCGAGACCGCAGCAACGGCGAGCAGGCTCCTGCCGATGGGCATGCGCTGTCGCTGGGCGGTCAAACTTACGCGCTAGGGTACGGGGTGCATGCGCCTTCCAGCTTGGTCTTTGCCTTGGGCGACCAGTGCCAAACCTTTGCGGCCGATGTGGGCGTAGACGATGAAGTCAGCGGCGGCAGCGTGACGTTTCAGGTGTGGGCCGACGGCGTGCTGCTCTCCGATTCCGGCGTGCTGCGCGGCACCGACGCTATCAAGCGCCTGACCGTGAACGTGGCTGGAAAAAAGCAACTGAAACTGGTGGTCACGGCTGCCGGAGACGGCCCTTCTCATGACCATGCCGACTGGGCCGCGCCGACCCTGCAAGGCTGCGCCGCCAGTTCTGCCGCCGAAATAGATGCCAAGGACGCCTTCTCTGGCCCCCTCGTGATTACGCAGGGCGGCACTTACTCCGGCAACTGGGAGTCGCTGGACGCCCGTGTGCCTGCCGTCCGCATCCGTACCAGCGAGCCAGTGGTCATCGAAAACAGCCGGATTCGCGGGCGCGGCACACTCATTCAGGGCATGCAAACCCGCCTCACGGTTCGCAATACTCACGGCGTCAGCCTGAATCCTTTGGTGGCGGGCCGCAGCCCCGGACGCTTTGCCAACCTCGAAGAAGTGTACGACGTGCACATGGAAAACAACCTGCTGGAAGGTACGGGCGGGATTTACATTCGCCAGTACCGGGGCGAGGCCAGCCGGGGCGAAACCATCAGCGTGCTGAGAAACGTAGTGAAAAACGTCGATGGCCGCCAAAGCGACGGCACCGGCGGCTACTCCGACAATGCCTTTAGCTGGGCGCAGTTTGTGCAGTTCAACGACGTGACCCGGATCGCGGGGGCCGAAATTGCTTGGAATCAGGTTGTCAACGAACCCGGCAAGAGCCGCGTCGAAGACAACATCAACCTGTTCGTGAGCAGCGGCACGCCCAGCAGCCCCATTAAAATTCACGACAATTATATTCAGGGCGCGTACAACGCTTTGCCCGCCACCGACGCAAAATTCTCTGGCGGCGGCATCTTGGTCGGAGACGGCAAGGTCAGCGATCCCACCAAAAACGGCTACGCGCACGTGTATCACAATCAGGTGGTCAGCACCACCAATTACGGCATTGCCATCGCGGGCGGCATGGGCAGCGTGCTGGAAAACAACCGCGTGTTGTCCAGTGGACGCCTTCCTGACGGTTCGCCCGTGCCTGCCCAAAATGTAGGAATGTACCTCTGGGACGCCAATTCCGGAGCCAAACTCAGCCCCTCCACCTTCGGCCAAAATATCGTGCGCTTCAATACCATCGGCTGGACGCGAATCCGGGGCGGCGTGACCGACGGCAACCCCTATTGGTGGCCCGCCAAGGGGCTGAACGGCAGCGCCACCATTTCTACCACCAATCTCGGCGTGTCCGTCACCCTTGAAATCGAGCGGCAAGAATTCGTGCGCTGGCAAGACAAACTGACGCAGGCGGGCGTGAAGATCGGCACGCAGCAATAAAGCCTGCGGTGAAAAGGGGTGAGTTAGCCTTTTACCGGGGCAGAGTCACAATAAAAAACACACGGTAGGTTTAGGAAACCTCTCGGCCGACTAGAAGCCTTCTGGCATGCCCCCCAGACCCTTCCCGTCGGCCTAGTGTGCTGTTTAGAGCCGTGCGGTACGGCAGGCAAACCAAGTCAGGGTGTCACCTTCTGGGCGCACAAGCGGTATCGTGCGCCCAAGCAGCGGTTGTGGCCGCTCATTCGGCCCACCGAGTTCAGGAGGTTTCCCCGTGAAAAATGCTCAACCACACTTGCAATTGACTGATTCTGCCCCCGACTTGGCCGACGTGCTGGCCCTGCTGATGGCGTTCCCCGGCGAAGAAGCGTCCACCGAAGCCACCGTCGAACATTTGGTGGCCCTGTCCGGCGAGCAAATCCGGCGCGTGATCGAGGCCGTGACCGCGCAGGCCCACGCCGGGAATCCGTCCGCGCCCTTATCGGACGGGCCAGAGCAAGGCCTAACCGACAGCTGGCGAGAAGAATTGATGGCTTGCCGCGCCCGCACTTGGCCGTCGCCTGATCAGGCGGGGCTGCTGGTGGGGCCACACGTCCTGATCCTGACCGATGGACAACAGGGCGTGATTTTGGGCACGGCGGGCGTGCGGGTGCTGGGCCGCAGCATGGGCGGCTCGCTGATGCTGCTGTGCCAGACCATCGTGATGGCCGAACACGCCGTGAATGCCCAAGACCTCGGCAACTTGCGCCAGCAGCGCATCGAGTCGGCGTCGACGACTTTGTCGGAAATCCAGCCCATCGAATAGAAATAAACTGGATAGAAATAGACCGAATAGAAATAAACTGGATAGGAACAAACAGTGGCTTGACCGCGCCCTGAAACTCCCCTGATAAACCGGGCCGCATGAGACTTCCTGTTTCGGCGCGGTTGGCTGTGGCGACCCTCACTCTCAGTGTCTCGTTGACGGCCTGCGTGCAGCCCCAAACCCCTGATTTTCCGTTGGTCACGACCCTTGGTTTTGAGGGGTTCGATGCCCAGCAGCCTACGTTGAAGCTGCGCGGCGGCACCCCCAGCGCCCTGCTCTCCAAAGACGCCGAACCCGAATACATCACGGTTGCGCCGGACGGCAAGGCGGCTTACGTGACGGTTCAGGAAAGCAACGCGGTGGCGACCCTTGACCTGACCACCGGAACGTGGGCGGGCCTCAAGTCGTTGGGCTTCAAAGACCACTCGGCAGCGGGGATGGGCCTCGACGCCAGCGACAAAGACGGCGCCATCAACATTCAGAACTGGCCCGTGCAGGGCGCGTATATGCCCGACGCCATTGCCAGCTTTGCCAGCGGCGGCCAGACCTACTTGCTGACCGCCAATGAGGGCGATACCCGCGAATATGCGGCTTTTGCCGACGCCGCTAAGGTGGCTGACCTGAAGCTGGACGCTGCCGCTTTTCCCAACGCCGCCGACCTGCAAAAAGACGCCGCGCTGGGCCGCCTGCTGGTCAGCCGTGTAGACGCCGACACCGACGGCGACGGCGACGCTGACCAATTGGTGTCGTTCGGGGGCCGCAGCATGAGTGTCTGGACGACTGGACTAACCCGCGTGGCCGATACGGGCGACCTGTTCGAGCGCAAAACGGCGGAACTGACGCCTTCCAGCTTTAATTCGGGCGGCACCAACAGCACCCGCGATACCCGCAGCGACAATAAAGGCCCGGAAGCGGAAGGCGTCACGGTGGGCCAAGTGGCCGGAAAAACTCTGGCCTTCGTAGGTCTGGAGCGCACAGGCGGCGTGATGGTGCTGGACGTGAGTACGCCCACTGCCCCGGCGTTTGTGGGCTACGCGAATACCGTGACGCCCACCGCTGCCCCCAACAGCGGGTTGGCAGGCGACCTCGGCCCGGAAGGACTGCTGTTTATTCCTGCCGCCGAAAGTCCCAACGGCAGCAACATCTTGGTGGTAGCCAACGAAGTCAGCGGCTCCACAACGCTCTACAGCGTGGCCGATGCAGGTAACCTGACCTTGCTGGGGCGCTCTCAGGTCACGCCCTACGCCTTCGATAAGGGCGCAGCCGAGATTCCCGCCTATGACTCTGCCAGCAAGCGTTTGTTCGTGGTAAACGGCGCGACGGGCGGGCTGGACATTCTGAGCATCTCCGATCCCACCAAACCCGCACTGGTGGGCGCGGCCAACCTGAGCAAGTACGGGGCGAGCGCTAACAGCGTGACCGTGAAAAATGGCGTGGTGGCGGTAGCCGTGCAAGACGCCGTGAAAACCAACCCCGGCAAAGTGGCTTTCCTGAACAGCGACGGCACCGAACGCGCCCCTGCCGTTACGGTGGGTGCGTTGCCCGACATGCTCACCTTCACGCCTGACGGCTCGCTCCTGCTGGTCGCCAACGAAGGTGAGCCGAACGACGATTACTCGGTTGACCCAGCAGGATCGGTCAGCCTGATCAATGTGAGCAAGGCGCTTCAGAACAAGTAAATCCAATCAACCGCACTAACCCCGCTCTGCGCCTTATAAGCGCAGAGTGGGGCGTTTTCGGCTGCCTTGAGATGCTCAACGCGGGATGTGATGGCCCACCGAACTTGCTTGCTCAGCACCCGCTCATTTAGTGCTTGATCATCACGTGCCGCACCACCGAATAGTCTTCCAGCGCGTACATGCTCATGTCTTTGCCGTAGCCGCTTTGCTTGAAGCCGCCGTGAGGCATTTCGTTCACCAACATAAAATGGGTGTTGACCCATGTGCAGCCGTATTCCAGCGCGGCGCTGACCTGCATGGCCTGCCCCACGTTCTGCGTCCACACGCTGCTGGCGAGTCCATAATCGGAATCGTTGGCCCAGCCCACCGCCTGCTCCGCGGTCTGGAAGGGCGTCACGCTGACCACTGGCCCGAACACTTCTCTCCGCACGATTTCGTCGGATTGCCGCGCCCCGGCGATCACGGTGGGCGCATAGAAAAAGCCGTCGCCGCTGCCCGCGCTGCCGCCTGCCACGACTTCTATGTGTGCCTGCTCCCGCGCCCGCTCCACAAAGCTCGCCACTCGGTCACGCTGGCGGGCGGTGATCAGCGGCCCCATTTCGGTGCTGGCGTCAAACTGCGTGCCGACTTTGATGCTGCCCACCGCATCGGCCAACGCGGCCACAAAACGGTCATAGATTCCCTGCTGGGCGTAAATGCGGCAGGCCGCCGTGCAGTCTTGCCCCGCGTTGTAATAGCCAAAGATCTTGATCCCTTCCACCGCCGCTTCAATGTCGGCGTCGTCAAAAATCAGCACCGGGGCTTTGCCGCCCAGCTCCAAATGCGTGCGTTTGATGCTGGCCTGCGCCGCTTCCAGCACGCGCCGCCCGGTGGATACGTCGCCGGTCAGCGACACCATCCGCACGCCGGGATGGTTGATCAGGCCCGCGCCCACCGTTTCGCCCACGCCGGTCACGATGTTCACCACACCCGCCGGGAACAGTTCGGCCAGCGTGCGGGCAAGGTGCAGCGTGGTCAGCGGCGTCTGCTCGCTGGGTTTCAGAATGCAGGTGTTGCCCGCCGCCAACGCGGGGGCCAGCTTCCACGCGGCCATCATCAGCGGGTAATTCCACGGCGCGATACTGGCGACGACGCCCACCGGATCACGCCGGATCATGGACGTGTGCCCGGCCAAATACTCGCCCGCCACCGCGCCCTGCATCGTGCGGGCTGCCCCAGCAAAAAAGCGGAACGTGTCCGAGATGGCCCCGATTTCGTCGGCCAGCACCGCCGCATACGGTTTGCCGCAGTTCTCAGCCTCTAAGCGGGCATAGATTTCGGCGTCGGCGTCGATACGGTCTGCGAGGGCCAGCAGCAGCGCGGCGCGGTCTTTGGGAGTGGTGCGTGCCCAGCCTCCGGCAGCGTGCTGCGCGGCCCCTACCGCCGCGTTCACCTGTTCCTCGCTGGCTTCCGGCAGGCTAATGAGCGTTTTCCCAGTGGCCGGATTCAGCACGTCGTAGGCTTGGCCTTGCCCGCCCAGCAGCTTGCCGCCGATCAGGAGTTGGCTGGGCAGAGCGAGATGTGGCTTATGGGGAGAGGTGGTCATGGCGACTCCTTGTGTGGTACGGAGAGACGGTTGAGTTATGGCTGGCGCAAAATGTTAAGCTGGACTACGTTAAAAAACAATCATCATCTGGAGGCCCTATGAACCGACTGACCCAGCAACGCGCCCACTTGATCGACCTGACCCACACCCTGCGCGATACTGCGTTTGGCGAGATCACCGATGCCGACTTGGACTTTTCGCCCGGTGGTTCGGCCCTGACCCTGCGCCACTTGCTGCTGGAGCAGGCTGAAATTCAGGCGGCCTACGCTGAATCGTTCCGCACGCTGAAGCTGAAATTTGATGTGACGGCCCCCGCAGAAGTCCAGACCACCGCTCAGATTCAGGCGTGGTTTGCTCAACTGGATACCGAACTCTTTGACGCGCTGGAGGCCCTGAGCAACGAAGACTTGTCGCGCCCCCACGATCCACGCGGGCAGATGTCGCCGCGTTACACGGTGGAAATCAGCTTTCACACCTACCGCGAATCGGTGCTGATTTTTGCCGCCAAAGCCAGCGTTTACCTGCGGGCGCTGGAGCGGGAGGTGCCGAAGCTGATGAAAAGTTTCGTGGGCTAGGAATGGCTGAGCGGTAACCGTCATCACGAGCTTTTCCCTGCTCCGTTCATCGCGTCCGTGCCTTGTGTGAGACGCTGGGCCAGCAAAATCGGCAGCAGCGTGACCACCATCACCAGCAGCGCCACCACGTTGGTCACGGGGCGTTGGCGCGGTTTGAACAACTCGCCGTAAAGCCAAATCGGCAGGGTTTGCTGACTGCCCGCCGTGAAGGTGGTCACGATGACTTCATCGAATGAGAGGGCGAAGGCCAGCAGCCCGCCCGCCAGCAGCGCCGTTGCCAAGTGCGGCAGCAGCACGTAACGGAAGGTTTGCAGGGGCCGCGCCCCCAGATCGGCGCTGGCTTCCAGTTGCGAGGGGCTGAGGCGGCGCAACCTCGCCACCACGTTGTTATAGACGGTCACGATGCAAAACGTTGCGTGGCCGATGATGATGGTCAGCGTGCCCGCATCCAGCCCCGCCCGCCGAAGACTGACCAGCAGCGCGAGGCCGGTGACAATTCCCGGCAGCGCAATCGGCAGCACCAGCAGCAGGTTCACGGCACTTTTGCCCCGAAACTGGCTGCGGGCCATACCAGCCGCCGCGAGTCCGCCCAGCACGAGGGCCAGTGCCGTTGCGCCCAGCGCTACCCGCACGCTCAGCCACAGCGCTTCCCACATGTCGGTGCGGGCAAACGCCACCCCAAACCACTTCAGCGTCAGTCCCGGTGGGGGAAAAGTGTAGGTGCGGTCTTCGGTGGTAAAAGCGTACAGGACGATCAGGAGCAGCGGAATGTGCAGGAACGCTGCGCCCAGCCACGCGGAGAGTTTGAGGCTGGTGGAGGGTTGGGCGTTCATGGGTTGCCTTGTCGTGGTCTCAGGGTCACAGGGTCTGAGGGCCTAAGGTGGTGGGCCGCCTGTAGCTGAGGCTGTAGCTCCCTCTCCCTTGAGGGGGGAGGGCTGGGGAGGGGGTGAGGGAGCAACGCGATTGCCCTTCTTAGACCCCTAGACCCTAGACCCTGAGACGTTTTAAACCGCAACCTAAAGCGCATCGAACGCCCCCAGCCGCCGCACGAACGCCAGATACAGGCCCACGATCACGATGGGCACGATAGAAAACGCCGCCGCCAACGGCAAATTGCCCGCCGCGCCCTGCTGCGTGTACACCATCTGCCCGATGAAATACCCCGGCGCACCCACTACGCCCGGAATGATGTAGTCGCCCAGCGTGAGGCTGAAGGTAAAGATGCTGCCCGCCGCCACGCCTGGCAACGCCAAGGGCAAGGTAATGCGCCAAAAAGTCTGTGCCGGACGCGCTCCGAGGTCTGCGCTGGCCTGCGTGACCGATGTAGGCACCCGCTCCAGCGCCGCCTGAATCGGCAAGATCATGTAAGGCAGCCACACGTACACGAACACCAAAAACATTCCAAAGTAGCTGTTGGCAAGGCTGGTGCCGCCGATGACGGGCAAACTGAGCAGGCCGTCCAGCACGCCTGTCAGGTGCAATTTGGCCGCCGCCCAACTGATCACGCCTTCCTGCGCCAAGATCAGCCGCCACGCGTACACCCGCACCAAATAACTGGCCCACAGCGGCAGCGTGATCAGCAGCACCCACAGCGCCTTTTTGCGCGGATCGGTCAGGCGGGCCACGTACAGCGCCAGCGGAAAGGCGATGACAGCGCAGGCCAGCGTGACGGCGGCGGCCATCAGCGTAGTACGGGCGATGACGTCAATGTTGCTGGGCGTGCTGACCAGTTGCCGAAAGGTGCTGAGCGTGAACTGCGGCACCACTTGCCCGGTAAAGTCGTCTACCCCATAAAACGAGTAGCCGAGCAGCCCCAGCAGCGATCCCAGATACAGCACGCCCAGCCACAACAGCGGCGCGGCGAGCAGCAGCAGCGGCCAGTAGCGTTTGCCGAAGCTGGGTCTGGCGGCTTTTTGCGGCACTGCTCTGCCCTGCGTGGTCACGCGTCTTCCAAGCGCCGCAAGTCTGCCGGGTTCCAGTTCAGCGCCGTCTGGTCATTGATCTTCAGGTGCAGCACGTCGCCCGAAGGCACGCTGGCGTGTACGGTTTGTCCGCCCACCTGCACTTCGACTCGCGTGGTCGCGCCCAGATAGTGCAGCCCAGTCACGCGGCCCCGCATGGGTGCGCCGGGATCGGGGGTGAGTGAAATCTGTTCGGGCCGCAGGGCATACGTGCCGCTGCTTTGGCCCACCAGCACGGCTCCTAACACGTTCGCGCCACCGACGAAATCGGCCACGAACGCGGTGCGGGGATGCCCGTACAGCTCACGTGGACTGCCTTCCTGCTCAATTTTTCCGGCCCGGAACACGGCCACGCGGTCACTCATGCTCATGGCCTCACCCTGATCGTGGGTCACGTACACAAACGTGATGCCGAGGGTTTGCTGAATGGCCCGCAGTTCGGTCTGCATGGCCTCGCGCAGTTTCAGATCTAAGGCCCCTAAAGGTTCGTCCAGCAGCAGTAATTTGGGCGCGTTCACGAGGGCGCGGGCCAGCGCCACCCGCTGCCGCTGCCCGCCCGACAGCTGCGCGGGGCGGCGGCTGCCCAACTCACCCAGTTTCACCAGTTCCAGCATCGCTCCGGCTTTCTTCAGGCGCTCCGCTTTGCCCACGCCGCGCACGGTCAGCGCGTAGGCCACGTTGTCCAGCACGCTCATATGCGGAAACAGCGCGTAATCCTGAAACACCGTATTCACCGGTCGGTCATAGGCCGCCAGCCGCGCAGCATCTTGCCCGAACAGGCGCACGCTGCCGCTGCTGGCCGCCTCGAACCCACCGATCACGCGCAGGCAAGTCGTCTTGCCGCTGCCCGATGGCCCCAGCAACGAATAAAACTCGCCCTGCGCGATGTTCAGGGTCACGCCGTCCACCGCCCGCACCTTGCCGAACACGCAAGTCAGGTTGTCCAGTGCGACCGCTGGGGCCACCGCCGGGGGGCCAGTTTGGGGCTGAAGATCCGGCGCAGATGGGGGAGAGGCCACCAAGCTCACTCCGGCCTTACCGTCCGCCCTGAATGGCGATGTAGTCCGACACCCAGCGCGTATACGGCACGCAGGCCGTCTGGGTGGCACATTTGGTCACGGGCGTCTTCCAGAAATAGATCTTGTCGAACGCCGCGTAGCCGTTGGTGGTGCAGCCTTCCTTGCCCAGCAGCGTGCTGGCGCTGCATCCGGCGGGCACGGCAGGCAGCGAGCCGAACCACGCGGCCACGTCACCCTGAACCTTGGGCGTCAGGCTCCATTCCATCCAGCGGTAGGCGCAGTTGGGGTGCTTGGCGGCGGCGTGCAGCATGGTGGTGTCGGCCCACCCCGTCGCGCCCTCTGCCGGAATAGTGCTGGCGACGGGCTGTTTGTTGGCCTGCAAGGTATTCACCTGAAACGGCCAAGACGGAGACGCCGCCGTGCCTTCGTTGGTAAAGTCCTGCACCTGCGCGTTGGCATCGTTCCAGTAGCGCTGCACCAAGGGGCGCTGTCCGCGTAGCAGGTCTGTGGCGGCTTTGTACTGCGCCTCGTTCAGTTCATACGGGTTCTTGATGCCCAGCGCGGGCTGCGTTTTCATCAGGTACAGCGCGGCGTCGGCAATATAAATCGGGCCGTAGTAAGCCTGAATGCGGCCCTTGTTGCTCTTGCCGTCGGGCAAATTCTGGGCCTTGAACAGCACGCTCCAACTGGTGGGCGGCGTCTTGAAGACTTTGGTGCTGTACATCAGCACGTTTGGCCCCCACTGGTACGGCACGCCGTAATGCACGCCGTCCACCGTATTCCACGCGGCGCTCTGCAACTTGGGATTCACCTTGGCGTAGCTGGGAATCAGCTTGGTATTGATGGCCTGCACCTTGCCGCCCGCCACCAACCGCAGCGAGGCGTCGCCCGAAGCCGTGACCAAGTCGTAGCCGCCCTGATTCATCAGGCTGACCATTTCGTCGCTGCTGCCTGCCACTTTTACGCTGACCTTGCAGCCGGTGTTTTTCTCGAAAGCCGTGACCCAGTCGTAAGCCTTGTCGCTCTGGCCGCGCTCGATATATCCGGCCCAAGCCACGATGCTCAGTTGGCCCTCGCTTTTGCCCAAATTACTGAGCATTTTGGTGCTGGCCTGCGCCCCAGCGGGCGGCGTCAGAACGAGCGAGGCAGAGAGTACCGTCAAAAAGGAACGTCGGAACATGGGAACCTCCAGAAAAGAGTCCAAACAAGGGCGGGCGGCCAACATCGCACCAACACGAGCACACCGACATGAATTGCAACGAACTGCCCCCAGCATAAACGCCCGCTAAAGGAACGGCAAGACAGATAGGTGGATAGGAGCTATTGCCAAAAAAGATAGCCGCCGTTTAAGGCCGTCCGGGACTGAAGCTCAGGTCTCAAGTCGATTCGGGTCAACTGAACCGCGTCAGGCGTACCGGGCCAAGATGCTGCGGAGTTCACCAGTCAGCACGAGCGTGTCGAAAGCGGCGACGGTCTCCGGGTCAAATTGAAGGCCCGCATTTCGCTGAATTTCGGTCACCGCTTCTTCAACAGTCCACGCTGCTTTGTCAGGCCGGGCGTGAGTGAGGGCGTCCAGAACATCGGCAACGGCCACCATCCGCGCCGCTGAGCCGCCACCGTCCCAGCGTTCGTGGTGACAGGCCGCGATGTCGTGGGCCAGGCGGATCAGCCGTGATTGACCCGCTTGCAATGGGTCCGCGCCTCCAGAAGTATAGGTTTGCGCCATGCGCCCCTCCTCGCCCCTCAGCCGCCCCGGCGTGAGCGAAATGGTGTCAAGACTGCTGATTTTCCCCAACCGGAGAGTTGTGCGGCCAAGATCACGTTCCTGATGCACTCTGGCAAGCAGCCTAAGGCTTGGGCCGGCGCACCCGTCAGGGCCGCCACGCGGCCATTGTGCCTGCCGATTGGCCTCTGCCTTCGGCCATAGGCACCATTCGGGGAGCGAAATCCACTGGGAAAACTCAAGCGCCCGGCGGCGCTTCTTCGGGCATTCATAGAGTTGGGTCGTGCGCTGGGCGCTGATCTGTCCCTGAAATCTCGGTCAATTCGCCCACCACCCCCGGCTTGCCGGCGCGTTGCACCGGCTCACGGGCCTGCCGCTCAGGCAGCCTGTCTCCGGCTCGCCACGCCTGATCTGCCCGCATCCGGAAGTGGGTTTTGATCCGGCGGACAGGACCTCTGGCCGCCCACAGTTCATTGAGCAGTCTCAGAGCGGGAAGTCGCGGCGCCTTGCGGCGGACTCTCAGGAAAATTCAGGCCTTCCCTGTCCTCCATCGGCCGTGGGTCAAACGAGGGCAACGTCCCCTCCTCAAGTCAACTCTTGGTCCATGTCCGCCCTGCTTGCTGCAGCGTTACGCATCCAGTAACGGCCTGAGCTTGCGCGGCCCCCTGACCGCAGGACTAGGCTACGGCTGGTCACGGGTGAGAGGGTGCTCCCACTTCGCGCTCCAGAGGAGCTTGCACCGACATGAACGTTTATATGTTCGCCGCCGCATTCGGTTTACTTGGGTTGATGGTCATGGCCGCGCTGGGTTTGGCGCACGGACACTCGCCCGGCGGGCGGCAACATGGTGGCAACCAGTCTGGGGGCCATCCTGCTGGCGACAGTCACATCGGGACGCATGGCCGTCACGCCAGCGCCGCGCACCCCCATGCAGCTCACCAGCACGCAGGCATAGGCGAGAGTTGGCTCGGCACGCTGATGCTCATGACCTCGCCCCGCGTGGTGTTCAGCGTGGTGCTGGGCTTCGGCTTGGTGGGTCTGCTCCTGACCGGTGTGACGGCCAGCGCCACTTGGCCCGCCGTAGTGGTGTTCGTCTTGGCGGCAGTGGGCGGCCTCGCCTTCGAGCGTTGGCTCACGGGGCCGTACTGGAATGCCCTGATGACGTTTCAGTCGCGCCCCGCCCGCTCGCTCGGCAGCGCTGTGATGTCTGCGGGGCAAGCCGTAACCGACTTTGACCGCAGCGGCAACGGACTGGTGCAACTGGAATTCGAGGGCGAAATCCGGCAACTGCTGGCCCTTCAAACCCCCGCGGAACACACCCGAGGCGTGCGGATCAAGCGCGGCGACCGGGTGCGCCTTGAAGCCATAGACGAAGAGCGCAACCGCTGTACAGTCTCCAGCTTGGGTTAGTGGGGCAGTTTTTCATCAGAAACAACAGGTCAACTTCACCGTCCAGATTGACCTTTCCCAATCACGTCTTTTAAGGAGCTTTGCCATGAACTTCAATACGCTTATTTTTATTGCCGTCGCCCTGTTGGTGGTGGTGGTGGTCATTCCGATCCTCGTCGGTAGTTTCCTGCGCAACGTACAGGCCGGAACCATCCGAATGGTCAGTTGGTTGCGCGGCACCACCGTGATCTACCGAGGCCCCGGCAAATCGTTGGAAGTGCCGCTGCTGACTACGGGTACCACGCTGTCCAGCAAGGCCATCAACGTGGATCTCGACATCACCGATCAGACCGCCGATATAGACGACCTCGGCGTGCCGCGCCCGATCAAGGTGCGGGTGCTGGCCAGCGCGATTGTCAGTGTGGGCGACTCCGATCAATTGATCAAAACGGCAGCCAACCGCTTTTTCTCTAAACCCGAAGACGATCAGATGGCGATTCTGAACGACCTGTTGTCGTCTGCGGGCCGCCGCGCCATCAACCTGCTGACGCACGATCAATTGTTCAGCGCCAAAACTGCGCCCATACGCCTTCCTTCAGTGCAGTTGCAAAGCGTCGATCCTACCTTGCCTGCCATTCAGGCCGCTGAAGACGACGACGATCCCCTCGCCATCATCATTCGCAAGGCGTGCAGCAAGGAACTGACCGACCTAGGGCTGATCTTCAATTCGCTGAACATCAAGGTGGTACAGAGCGAAGTGGCCGATGCGCGGCGGCGTCAATCGGCGGCGGAAGCCAGCGCCAACGCCGACATCGTGGCCACGCAGCAGGGGCGGCGGGCGCGGGAAGCGCAGCTCGAAGCCGAGCGGGTCATCAGCGACAAATCCCGCGAATTGGCCCAGACGCAGGCCAGCAACGCCGCCCTGATCGCGCAGGCCGAAGCGCTGAAGCAAGACGCCCTCGGCACCCAGCGGTCTTCGGAGTTGCGGGCCACGCAATTGGCGCAGGCCGAAGCCGACGCTGTGCGGGTGCGGATCGAGGCCACCGCCGCTGCCGACGCCGACGCCATCCGGGTGCTGAAAATGGCCGACGCCAACGCCCAAAGCATCCGGCAGGTCAACGAGGCGATTATGGCGGGCGGCGAAGCGTACCTGCGCTACCGCCAAATCGAGATGCTGCCCCAACTGGTACCCGAAATCGCCCGCGCCTTGGCCCAGGCCAAGCTGATTACAGTCTCGGACGGTGCGGGGGGCGGGGCCGCGGGGCAGGCCACCGGCCAAATCACCGATGTGGTCAAGATGATGATGGCCCTGCAATCGGTACAGGGCGCAGCGGTGTCGGGCGGTGCAGATTCAGGTACCGCAGGGCCGGAAGTGCCTCAGAGATAAACTGGTCACCGGGTGGGGCAGAGGTGGGCGGAGGGGAAACTCCGGAACGCTTTTGCCCCACCCGCTCTACCCTGCACCTTTCAACTGGGCCAGTTCCTGCTGCACGGCCCAAGGTGGATCGGCTTCCAACTGCGCCAGCAAGAGGCGCTGGAGAGCCGTCCGCTCTGCGCCGGAAACACACAGCCGGCCCAGCAGCCCCGCACTGGCTCCCCGCAGTTGGCTGTAAGCGGTTTCGTCCACGCACAACGTCAAGAGGGCCTGCCTGAAGCGCCCTGTCAGTGCCGACTCTTCCCGCAGCGCAGGCAACAGGTCGTCATCCACATCGGAGAGCAGGCGCAAAAAGTCGTCGTAGCCGGACGCCGCACGCAGCACCTCAGGCTGCTCGATGACCCGGCACAGCCGTTCCAGAAAGCTGGGCAGATTGCCAAAAAAGCGGGTCACCGTGTCCCGCGAGCAGCGCAGCAGCGGTTCTTGCCCCTCGCCCGGGTATTGATACCAGCCAGACAAGGCGTGCCACGCCCGCGCCCGGACGCTTAGAGACGGCGCTTGCTCGATCACCTGCCACAAGAATCCGGGCAATCCCGGCCCGCCGCCCGCCCGGAGTTGCTGCCCCGCAAAAGCGCACAGTTCTTGTTGGCCTGCCTCATCTGCCCCGGCAAAAGCCCCCGGCACAACCCCCTGTGCGGCGCGGCCAGAACGGGCCAGTTCAGACAGGGCAGGCACGCGGGACAGGTCAAACTCGCCGAGGCGCAGCAGGAGCAGGCACACGGCCTCAAGGTCATGGGCGCTCAGGGCGGGACTCCGCAGCACTGGATCGGCAAAGCTGCTGGGGTCGGCTGCCACCAACCGCAGCGCGTCCTCGGGCCGCCCTTCCCGCACCAGCACATGGGCCGCCGAACGGCGCAGTTGCGCCGAGGGCGACGTGTCCAGTACGGTGGCCAGCACCTCACACCACTCCCCAATTTGGCCCACGCCGAAGCGAAGCGCACTCAGCACATCTTCTTGCTCGTCGGGGGTCAGGTGCAGGAACACGGCGGCCACCGGCGCAGCCTGACCTTGCCGAATCAAGCAGCGGGCCGCCGCGTGTCGGCGCTCCGGATGTTTCAGGGCGGCCACCAACAGGTCTGTTTGGCCCAGCACCAGAGCGGCGGCAAAAGCCACACCGGGATCTTCAGCCCCCAGCAGCGGCGCGAACAGTTCCGGCGAAAAAGCAAGGCTCTGCACGTTGGCATATTGAGCCGCCAAGAGCGCCAGCCCCAGCGCCGCTTCCACGTGCCCGCTGCGCCTGTACACCGCCAGCAGTTCGTCCCGCAGCGTACCGGGCTGCACCGCGTAGCCGTAAGCGGTGACAAAGCGCCAGTGCCCCAGCGCCAGTGCCGCTTCCTCCCGCAGCTGCTCGTCGGGGGAGCGCATGGCCTCGCCTGCCCGCCGCGAATCCTCCGCGCTGCGGGGCGCACCCAGCCGGATGCGGGCCAGCGCCGCCAGTTGCGCGGTGTGCGGCAGGGGAGAGCTGTCCCGAATGTGGGCCAGCCGCTCTAGGTCTGCTGCCTGTGCATGGTTGGGCGCAGGTGAAGGCGGCCCCGTGAGTTGGGCCAGCGTTTCGGGCGGCAGCGGCAAGTGCGGCAGCCACTCGTCTTCCAGCGCCCGGCTCCAGCCGCCGCCCCGCAAAAAGCTTTCCACATAGGCGAGGTCATCGACTTGCCGTTCCAGCGCCCGGCTGTGGGGCGCGTACAGCCGGGAAAAATGGTCGCGCTGGGCGTCCGGCAGCTGTGCCAGCCGTTCGGGCACGCTGAACTGATCGACTCCTGCGGCCTTGAGCATGCGGGCCGCGCCGTACCACGCGGCAGGCACCAGCCCAGAGCCGCAGGCCCGGCAAAAGGCGGCTTTGGGCGTCAGGCGCGTACACCACGGGCAGCGCACGTCGCGGCGGCTGGCCTCACCGCATGTTCCGCACAGGTCGCCCGCTTGCCAGTCGGCAGGCTGAAGGGCGGCGCACCGCTCGCAGACCGCCCGCATCAGGCTTTAAAGCCGCGCACGGCGCACCCGGCCCCACAAGGCGTCTTTTTCGCTGGCGTTCAGGGCGTCCAGTTTGCGGGGAATGTCGTCTTTGGCGACCCCGTCGCGGCGCAGCAGCAGGGCCAGCGACAGTTCGGCGGTGCTGACAAACTGCGCTCCGCAGACCCGGCAGAACTTGCCCGGCCCGCTCGAGGCGCACCAATAGCACGTCTCTATCGGCTCGGCTTGCAGGCCGCAGTTGGAGCACAGATCGCCCACGCCGTAATCTTTGGGCTGCTTGAACTGGCAATGCACGCAGTACACCGCGTCGCTGGTGTTCACGATCAGGGGGCTGGCCAGGGTGGGCGCACCATTGAGGGGCGCAGTATCAAGGGGTGCGGCGGCAGAGGGCAGGGCTGCCGGAAGCGCCCAAGCCAGCACCCGTCCCGCCACCTCTGCGCCGAGGTCGGGCAGAAGTTCCACCAGGGTTTCGGGGTCGCCGACGGTCACAAAATCTTCCCGCGCCGCAATGCCGAGTTCGTGCAGCCGCTCCAACTGGTCGTCACTGACCCCTTTGGCGTTCAAAATGCGGCGTTCGAGGAGACTGAAAGGAGTAGGCATAGGGGCGTCCTTTGGGGAAAGCTTGAGAGAAAACAGCGCAGTCCACGCGCGGCCTGTTGAGGGGGAAGGGCTTCTAGCCTATCAGCCTCTCGCTGGGGCAGTTGCCGGAGCCGAAGTCGGTGGGCGCGGTCAGGCCTGAGGCGTCATCCCACCCGTCTCAACCTGCCGGCCCTGAGCTGGAGTGTGCTGTCCGGTTTCCGGCTGCTTTGCACCTTCATTCCTGCTTCACACAGCTGCGGGCGGGGCGCTTACACCCCAACAACGCGCACGCCTTTTACGAGCTGTTAACGCCTGAAGGGTCAAGCTGCCCGCAGTCCATACACACTGACCCTGTTCGATGGTGCGGAACTCGTTGTTGCGGAACTGGGTCAGGATCAGGAGAAGCCATGAGGGCAGTGGAAGTACACACACCGCAGTTCTGTATTGCCCAACTGGATTTTGCCCAGTGGGACTTAGACCGTGCCCGCTCGGCACCCGGCGCCGCTCTCCGGACAAAAGACGTCGTGCTGAATTTGCAGCCGCCACCGGGGGACAGCGTGGGGATGGCCGTTTATCAGGGCCTGCTGTACCTCTACCGCCTTCCGGGTGCGGCGGGGCCGACTGCCGGAGATCAAGACCGCTGCATGGCGCTGACGGGAGAAGCCCTCAGTCTGCTGCCGCACGGGGCAACGGTGCCGCTCGCTTACGGCGAGGGAGCCGCCGCCCGCTTCCTCGGCCAAGGATAGGGCAGCAGCGGTGGGGTCTGGACTACGGTTCAAGCTTCATCCTTTGTGGTTTCAATCAGGGCGAAGAAACCAACTCTCCTTCTCGCTCTTTTCTGGCGGCACTCCCGTTTAGGCCCGCTTCCACCCCCCCGCTTTTGCGCTGGTTGCCTGTGGCCCTTCCCGGTGTCCGCTGTGCAAAAAGCCCGCAGACAGGGCCAATGCCCCCACGAACAGGGCCAAGCCCAGCACCGCCGGGGCGAGATGCCAAAAGTCGAGGTAGCCGACGTGCTGGTGCACACACAGCGCCGCCGTAAACCCGGGTACGCCCGATGCCAACAGCGTCCACCACAGCCAGCGTGCACCCCGGCGGTAGCCCCACAGCACGCTCAGCAGTACGCCGATGCCGTTGGCGGCCAGCGCCCCGCCAAAGCCTGCACGGTCATGGGCGATCAGGGCCACCAGGCGCGGATTGGCCGCGTGCAGGGCGTCGGCGGTGGTGTGCATAAAGCTCAGGTCTTGCGGCACGAACACGGTGGTAATGCCCACCAGCGAAATCGTGAGGCCCGCCAGCACCAACCCCACGCCGGTGGCCACCCACAGCAGTTGGCCCGCCATGCCCACGCGCCACGTGCGGTCGTTGGTCAGGTCATGCACCTCGCCTACGCCTTCCTGCCGGGGGCGGCCCCGCAAGCCCAGCAGGTACATCGGCAGCAGCAGGGCGGCCACCGCGCCGTGCAGCGGGTCAAAGTAGCCGTAGCCCAAAAAGAGCCCGAAGCTGAGGAAGCCCAGCGTGGCCGACCAGACCAGCGCGTCCCACGCCCACGCCATGCCGCGCCGCAGCGGAAAGAGGGCGAGGCCCAGATACAGCACGCCCAGCGACAGCATCGTGCCTGCCAACGTCAGGCGGTCATGGGTTAAGAAGGCCAGGAGGTGATGGTTGATCTGCTCCAGCCCGGCCCGGCTGAGGCCTACGAACGCCTCGTCGTAAGGCAAGATGACAAAGATCAGTCCCACCCAAGCGGCCAGCCCGCCCCCGAACGCGAGGCCCAAGCCCAGCATCGCCATCCACGGCCAGCCGAGGGGCGCGGGTGCAGGCGGGGCGCTCAACGCCAGCGTTTCGTGTGCCCGCTGCGCCAGCCCCGGCCCCTGAAACACCAAGCCCGCCCTCAGATGAACCAACGACGCGCCACGGTCGAGGAGCGCGTGGACGTCTCCCGGCGCGTGTGCCCCACCCGCAATCAGCACCGCGTCTGGGCCGAGGATGCGCCGCAGCACCAGCAGGCTCCGCAGGGTTGGGGCGAGTACCTCTGGCCCTGCTTCCCACCGCCTATCACGGAGCAAGGTGTCCTTAAGCAGCACGCCGCCCGCCTCTGCGGCCTGCACCCGCTGGGCCACGCGAATCAACGTGTCCTCCTCCAAATCCGCCGGAATCGCCAACGCCAGTCGGCGGGGCGCAGCGGTTTCTACCAAGAGCCGCAGCGTATCGGCAGACAGGTCGCCCGCTGCCTGTGCCGATAGATCCTGCGCTGACAAATCCAGCGTGAAGGCATCGACCAACGGGGCCAGGGTCTGCATCAGGGCCGTCCACTCGCTGAACCGCTCAGCGGCGGAAGCGTGCGGCGCGTGGGCCAGCCGGGCCAGCAGCGGAATACCGGGTTTGCGGGCGTCTTTCAGGGCCGAGGCCGCTGCCTGAACGCCTGCGTTGATGGGCAGGTCGGGCGACACCAACACTTCGTCGGCGGGTCGCCGGGTGAGGGCAGGCCCAGTGGCGTCATCGGCCAGAATGGGGGCCAGCGTCAGGGGGCCGATTTCTGTAAAGCCCAGCCCGAACGTCGCCAGTCCCGCTACGGCGTGACCGTCGACATCCAGCCCCGCGCCCAGCCCCACCGGAGCGCGGAAAGTCAGCCCCCACATCTGGCGTTCCAACGACGCATGAGGCCGCAGCCGCCCCACCGTATCCAGCAAGCGCCCGCCCGCCGGATGTCGGCCCAAACGGCCCACCACCTTCAGCGTCAGCCCCCGCGCCTGCCGGGGAGCCAGCCGGAACAGCAGCGGCCTCAGCAGCGGGCGATACGACCAGTCGGGCATAGGAGCGCAGTCTAGGCGCTGTAAGGCAGGACATTCAGGCCATGCCCGTTGGCCCTATGCATTGGCTCTGCACCAGATAAAGACAGGTTGGCTGAGCGCATCAGGATTCTGCGAAAACCTCAGCAGCATCAGGGGCGGTGCCAGACGAGACGGGACAGGGCCGATCCCGGCTAGGGCAACGCCTCCGCCTAACTTTCCGACAAGACGATGATCCGGTCATGCTCCGAAAACTGAATCAGCCCCGGCTTGGGTGGATTCAGATGCACGCCGTATGACAGCTTGGGATGCTCCGCTTCGCTTTTCAGGCGGTAGCCGATGGCGACTTCATTGCGCCGCCGCGCCGCTTCCAGCACGGTATAAAAGTTCAGCGGTTGGTCTAGAGCCACGTAGTCGCCCGCAGGCTTCAAGTAGATTTCAGACCCGTCTGCCCGGAACAGATCGTCGAAGACGGCTTTCAGCCCTGCATTTTCGGAAATTTGGGACATCAGCAGGCTCACCAGTCGGTCGGACACGATGAAATCGTCGGCCTGCGTGACTTGGGCCAGTTCGCGGTTTCGCACGTCCAGCATTTCCGAAACGATGGAAAAATCTTGCCCGGAGCGGCTCGCCATATCACGCAGGTGCAGCAGCGTGACGAGCGTGCGCCCATCGGCCTGCTGGATATCGGGGGCGTCAGACGACGACAAGGTGATG
Source organism: Deinococcus sp. Arct2-2 (assembly GCF_004801315.1). Taxonomy (GTDB): domain Bacteria; phylum Deinococcota; class Deinococci; order Deinococcales; family Deinococcaceae; genus Deinococcus. The sequence goes on along the minus strand of NZ_SSNW01000065.1, from coordinate 4,094 downwards.
ATGTGGTCGAAGCGGCCTGGTTGCAGAGCTTCGAGTACCCGGCGGTCGGTGGCGTCGCCCGCAGAGAATGTCAGCGTCTGATGGCTGAGGCCGGAACCGAGTTCACCAAGGACTTCTGCGGCGTCCGGCAGGGTCGTCACGACGGTCAGGCTGGACCCCGGCGCGACGTACTGGTCAAGTTCACTGATGACCGTCCGGAGGCGGTCATTCCAGCCCAGCACCAGGGTATGTTCGGGCGCTAGGGGTCTGGCGGTGGCCTGCCGGATGGCCGCTTCATTCACGTCGGGCACCAGAGGCGCGGCCCGCACGGTGTCGTCATCGGCAGAAATCGCAATGACCTGAGTGCCTGCCCCGATGGGCGTGTCCATCGGCGGATTCATCAGGACGCGGCCATCCGGCAGGCGCAGCCCCATCAGGCTCGACTGTTCGAAGGCGGCCAGCGCGTCACCGAACTGCATGCCGACGAGGGCGGGCAACTCTGCAAAATAGATTTCGTCGCCGCCAAAATCGAGCAACTCGGTGTAGACCACCGACAAACCGGACTGCCGACAGGTTTGCACCATGATCCGCGAAATCAGGTCGTCTACCAGCACCAAACTGGCTTCCTCGCGGCCCACCAGACGCGCCGCTTCGATGTTCTGCGAATCGCGGATTTCGGCCACGATATGGTAAGGCTCAGGCCGCCGGTTGGGGTTGTTGGTGATGGCCAAAATCGCCTTGATGACGCTGGAATCGGCGTTGTCGTCTTCCGGAGCCAGCACGATGATGGAGCGGGCCGCATGGGGATTGGCAATCTCCAAATCGGCCAGATCAATCGGGCTTCCGGTGCGGCACACGATGCGGGTACGGCCCGTAGACCCGAGCCGCGCCCGCAGTTCGTCGTCCATTTCTACCTTGTCCTTATCGGCCAAAATGACGATGCAGGGGCGGCGTTGGTTGGCGTTGGCCAAGATCAGTTCGGACAGGATGGTAAAGACGTGGGGCGACCAGCCGAGGATCAGGGTGTGGCCTTCCTCGGCCACAAACGAGCGGCCCTTGCGGAGTTCTTCCAGCCGGGCCTCAATGCCGCTGGTGACAACCCCGATCAGCAAACTGACCACGAAAATGCCGCCGAGCGTCATGACGAACATGGTGCCTAGAAACAGTGGCGTCCCGCTGTCGCCGCCCACCGCCCCCGAATCGAGCGCGCGCATCAGGTTCCACCACAGCAGGCCGCCCAAGCCGAGGGGTTTTTCGTCGGCTCCGGCGGGCACTTGATGGGTCGCCTGCACAAAAAGGCTGACGGCGAGAATCAGCACGGCAGACAGCAGGAACAGCCAGCCGATCATGGCCGCTGGCCCCCGTGACATGGAGTTGTCGAAGCGGTAGCGGAGTTGCTCGGCAAAGGTTGCTTTTCTCATGGGAAGTGCCTTTCGGGGATTTGGCCCGCATGGCCCCGAATGCAGCCACAAAGAAGGAGGAAAAAGAAGGTGGTTTTGGGACTGCTGCACTCTGAACTGGGCCGTAATTCTCTTTAAGACTCAGTTGTATAGCGTGAGAGTTGAGCAAGCGTGGAGCAACAGGCGTGAACTTGAACAGCAGTGAAGCGTCGGAGTTTAAACCCAGCAGCTTAGGCCACTGCTGAGACACTAGGAAAATGAGCAGCGAGAGAAGCGGGTAAAAGAGCGGTTGCAGCTTAGTGGGGCGTTCTGAAAATGAACATAGAGGCTGCTTTCTTTTAATTCTCTTACGTTCGATTCGGTCTCGGCGCGGTTGTCCCTCCGGCTCATAAAACTTCGCAGTTGAGGCGAACTCAGACGCGGCAGACTATGCCGCAGACTACTGCCAAGAGCGGAGAAACGGGCATGGGTGAACGCCTGCCGCGCAAGGAGAGGAGGCCGCTTTAAGGTCAACGGCTTGCGTGTCCCGGCTGTATCTCCTAGAGAGGGGTCGCCTCAGTTGCCGCTGCGAAGTCTGAACCTATTGGTAGTCCGTTGACTGAGCCTGATGAAGGAGACAGAGGCCGTGTCCATCGCTGAGGTCGACCAACCCACGCCGCGAAAAACAACGTGTTTCTGGGATCCCCAAGACAACTCAACGGACTACCACTATTGATCTCTGCATAAGTCTGCGACGCTATGAGTGCAGGGGCATCGTCCCAGTGCGGAATTTTGGTTCTACTTCAACGATTGAAGAGCAAAAAGCGTCGCCAACTTTGGCAGAGATCAATAATGGTACTCCGTTGACTTCTGGGAAGGAAGTGCCCTGCACAGGGTTCTCGGCCATTCAGATGGGGGCTGTGCTCGCGTGCTGGACATCTTTTTGCTCAAGAGTCAACGGAGTACCAATAAGCAACTCGCCCCTTTAAGTTCAGCGCACCAGCACGTAAGGGTCTTGCGAAAACTCCAGCAAGGTCAGAATGCGGTGCAGCACTTGTTCGCGCTCGGCCTCCGACAGGGGCGGCCCCTCGCCTTCCCGCGTCAGGGTACGGGCATAAATGGGCTTGTCGTCCAGCGACGGCTCGGTTTCTACGACATACAAATGATCTCCGTCTTGGTATTCCACCCGGAACCGGTCGGTGACCTGCACCCGTTCGCCCGCCGCCGACTCCACCCACAAAAAGCCCTTTCTGGTCAGTTCGTCATTCATAGACAAGCCCCTTCCCAGCCGCGTTCCTGACCCATCTCAGTCCACCAGACTTTGCAAATAGGCGCTGATGACCCGCTCCGAGTTGCCCAGTTCCAGCGCGATGGCTTCAAACAAATCGAAGTCTTCGGGTGAGATCAACACGTCGTCTTCGACGATTGCGTCGGCCAAGTGTTCGAGGGCCAGCTCCGGTTCGCCGTTGTCGAGCCAGTCGTCTACGAGTTCCCGCGCCGAACCGCTGCCCAGCGCCTGCCCACGTCCGTCTACCGAATCGGCCAAGGCTCTGATCTGTTCCGTTGGATTCATGGTGTGTTTCCTTGTCTGCCGAAAGGGGCTGGTTTGTGAAGAGAGGAGGTGCAGATTGCTGTGCGGCTGTCCAGTGAATTTCCCCGCTCGCCTAGTGAAAGGGCCATGTCCGAACAGAAAGTCATACGGTGGCTCCGAAGGACGAACTTCTGCACCGCTTTTTTAAGGGGAAGCAGTGACTCGATGTCCCGCTTCAGCCAGAGCCGCCCTGATGGTGTCACGTGCGCCGATCAGCCATTGGAAGTCCGCTTCGCCAGTAGGGTCTGAAAAATCCAAGTTCATCTCGTAGGCGATAAATTCGCGGAGAAGGACTTTATCGGGATTAGAGGCAATGAATTGATCCAAATAGTTTAGGTCTTTAAGCACCAAATGCGTCGAACCGAAGTCTATGCGGTCTTTGTAAAGCCCTTTGACTTCATCGAATCCCACGGCGTCTGTAAAAAAAGCGAGATGTTGCCTCAATTCCGAGTAATCCATAGTCACCTCAAAGAAAGTCATCTTACTGGAATGAGCCTTTCGGGAAGGCCGTCAGGATGTAGGATTGGCCACTAGTATCAAGCAAAATCGTCAGTTGTACCCAACTCGTCTCGCCTATGACCGGCGTCCTCGGCGTGTTGGGTAACGCGACGTTCTTGTTGTAATACCCTCTCCCAACCAACTCTCCCTCATCCCAAGAGGCTTTGTATAGTTCTTTCTCTTTCAGCGCCAGTCTGATTTCTTCCCAGTGTTGCTCAATATGCTGCTGAATCACTCTGTTGGCCAAATGATCGTCTACCCATTTGTAGGCGAACGAGGCAGGAGGCTGCCCAGCCCAGCGCCCGACGCCCATTACGCGGTCTTGCATATCGCTCATGGGCAACGCTGCACCGTGGCGATCCAGCGTGTGCGCTCTGGGAAAAGTCGCATCGTTTTCTAGGAGGTTCGGACGCCAAGGCTCGGTGCCTAAACCCGTGTCTATTCGGCGGGCCTGCCGCTCTGACGTCGCCGCCGTTATTCGCGCTTGTGCCGCCTCAGCCGTCTCACCCGTGCGGAGTGCGGGCAACAGGTCGGCTTGCAACTCGGCGTCTGTTCTGGCTTTGGGATCGTACGCATACTCGCTCAGACGGCTTTGGTGCGCGGTCTCTTCCCACTGCTCGCGGGTGGTGCTGCGGTCAGGGCCAGCC
>NZ_SSNW01000064.1 GCF_004801315.1 Deinococcus sp. Arct2-2 | reverse complement strand
CCCACGAAGTACACTCGACTCATCAGAGTGGTGCGCTAGCAACTTGAACTCGCCTAATCGTCGAAAAAATACGTAACATTGTTGAAGAGTTGTCTTCTAGGGCTAGTATGGGATTCCCATTCAAAATATGAGTCCGTAGTCCAGACAGGAGGGGCTAAGACAATATCACCCTCCAAGGAAATATTCGCACTAACATAGATATACGTTTCACTTCTCGTACCCATCCTCATAATTCTCTCGTCGCCCCAAAATGGCAATAGATCACTATAGATCACACAGACCCCCTCTTCATCCATGCGAAAAGAGCAGACACCCTCATAAATCTCTATAGGGAAGATTCCTGTGCAGTGGAATGTGCATGATACTGATCTGGCTTTAGCATCTACAAAGTAATTGAATATATCTGGTTTATCGCCCGTAACACTTTCTAAGCTGTGAGTAATTAATTGTCCCAGACGAATCAAAGGCTCTTTTCGCAGTTCGATTTCAGGGTCGGCGATTATTTTTAGGAGTAGGAGAACTTCATCTCTCATGTTGAGTCACTGAATAGCATGAAAGCTTTAATTCTAGTCAATCAAGCTCTTCCGCTTACGCCGTACTCCGCCGCGCCCGCTTCTCTGCCTCTATCGCCCGCTGCAACTCCCCAATCTGGCGCAGCAAGCTCAGTTGTTCGGCGGCTTCGGCTTCGGCCACTTGGCGCTTCAGCAGGTCTACTTCGGCCCGCATAGAATCGATGCTCATGCTGACCTGAATATCGTCTACGGCGGCAGCGGCGTACCCGTTCACTTTCTGTTCGTACATCTGGTTGGTATCACGGGAAATGGCCCCAGTGTCGCGGCCCTCGAACATCAGGCGGATCAGTAGTTGCTCTTCGGGCTGGCCCCGGAAGATTTCTAGGATGGAATCGGCATTCGCGCCGCCCACGCCCTGCCCCAGCGCGGCCAGCATCACTTTGCGGACTGATTCGTTGCGCCAAGGCGTGCTGCCGTCCAGCTTAGACAGCAAACTGGGGTCTACCAGCAGTTGCCGCAGCAGCGAGAGTTCCCGGTCTTCCTCGCCCCGGTGGGCACTCATTCCGGCCATGTGGGTATCGGTCAGGCTGCGGCGCTTGGCCTTAGAGCCGATCCATTCCAGCAGGGCTTCGGGCTTGATGCCCAGCGTGTGACAGGCAATCGTTCGCATCTGCTCCGCGCCCTCATCTAACGGATCGAGGTTTTGCATTCGCGGCAAAAGATCCATCAGGATGCTGCGTTTGCCTGCGGTGGTGGTCACATCGTGCTTGTCCAGCGCGGCCTGTACCCGGTAATGCACTTCGTCGAGGCCGCCCAAGAGAGCCTGCCGAATGCCTGCTTCGTCTCCGGCCAGCAGCGCGTCGGCGGGGTCTTTGCCACTGGGAACACTGGTGGCCCGCACCCGAAATTTGGCCCCCAACACCTGATCCAGCCCCGACAGAGTGGCCTTGAGTCCCGCCTGATCTTGGTCGAACATCAGCGTCAGCTTTTGCGCTCCCAGCCGCTCCAGCAGCGTGGCGTGGTCGGCGGTCAGGGCGGTGCCGAGGCTGGCGACTGCGCCCGTAAAGCCGTGCTGGTGCAGGCTAATCACGTCCATATAGCCTTCCACCACGATCAGTTCCCCGCCGCCTGCTGTGCCCGTACCAGAAATCAGGCTTCTGGCCTTGTCCAGCCCGTACAGCAACTCGCCCTTTTTGAAGGCTTCGGTGTCGGGTGTGTTCAGGTACTTGGGTTTGCTGTCGTCCAGCACGCGCCCGCCAAAGCCCACCAGCCGTCCCAAATGGTCACGGATCGGGAACATGACCCGGCCCCGAAAGCGGTCATAGATGCGGCCCGATTCCGGGTTTTCGGTGGTCAGGCCCGCTTCTAGCAAGAGGCGGTCTGTGATGCCCCGGCTTTTGGCCCGCTTGACTAAGCCGTCCCAGCCTTCGGGCGCGTAACCGAGTTCGAAGGCGGCAATGGAGGCGTCGGTCAGGCCGCGTGCCTTCAGATACTCCAGCGCAGGCCCCGGCAAATGCTCCTGAAAATAGCTGAGAGCAAAGGCGTTCACGTCGTACAGGTCACGGCTGGACTTCTCGCCGTATTTGGCTTCCACCTGCACGCCCGCTTTTTCGGCCAGCTTGCGCAGCGAATCGCCAAAGCTGAGGTTTTCGGTCTGCTGCACAAAACTAAAGATGTCGCCGCCCGCTTTGCAGCCAAAGCAGTAGTAATAGCCCTGCTCGGTGTCTACCTGAAACGACGGGCTTTTCTCCTTGTGAAATGGACACAGCCCCTTCATGCGTCCCTTGCCCGCAGGCGTGAGGCTCACATATTCTCCGATGACCTCCGCGATATTTAGCCGCGAACGGACGTCTTCTTTGGTTCCCATGTGTTTGCCTCACCCCCCGGCGCTGTGGTTGTTCGATCTGCGTGACCTCAACAGAGCTAGAAGCGCAGTGTACGCTGCCACTGGCCTTCTTGCCAAATCGCGTCAGATTCAAAAAAAGAGTGTGCAGCACGGTATTTTTGGCTACATTACTACTGACTGCGGGACAGAATGCGTGGGCGTCGGCCTTCCGGCTTGGGGGGCCAAAAGCTCTGCGGCCCTGAATCTTCCCCTCACCCCGGCGCGGCTGCGGCGGTGCAGGCTGAGGCATGACAACCCAGACGTACAAGGTCAGCCAGAGCGACACGCAGCACGGCGAACACGGCGAGCATCACCTGATTCAGGGCCAAACGGGGCAGATGCGGCTATGGCACCGCGAGGAACCCGATCCCGCCAAGCCCGAAAGCGTCAACGACTATGAAACGTTGGGCTATGTGATAGAAGGCCGCGCTGAACTGATCGTGAATGGGCAGACGCTTTCGCTTGCGCCGGGGGATTCGTACTGTGTGCCGAGTGGGGCCAGCCATACGTACCGGATTACGGAAACGTTGACGGCGGTTGAGGTGATTACACCGAGCAAGTGAACAGGTTTTTTGCCTTCTCCTACGTTGGACTCCCCCAGCCCCCGCCCCCAAAGGGTGCAGGGGAGTGGTCGCTCCGCTGAGGAGGATTGATCTTGTCGCGTCCACACTCGGCTGGCTCGTTCTTTTAGAGCGGAATTGTCAGTCGTCTTGAACATGGAATTGGCCCACCCGCTGCGCGGATGACGGCCTCACATGGATGGGGGCGGGGACGATTTTGGGTGGCGGTGTCGGGGGTTTGGCTCCCTCTCCCTTGAGGGGGAGGGTTGGGGAGGGGGTGAGGAGCAAAGCGATTGCCCTTCCCACATTCCAAGACCCACATCCCAAAACCCGCCCTCCCACACTTTGACCCTCGCCCCTAGACCCTTAGACTGCCCCCGATGCCCCTCGGTGACGCCCCCAACTACTCCACGCCCCGCACACTGGGCCTCGCATTGGTCAGCATTCTGGGCTCGCTGGCGCACTTTGCGTTGGGGGCGCTGGACTACGGCAATGTCAGCCGTTATCTGGGACTGTGGGGCATGTTGCTGGCCGCGCTGCTGCTGGTATTCGGTATCCTGAGCCTGATCCGCTACGCCGAGGCGCACGACGCCATGACCGACCCGCACCCGCGCACCCCCATGTACGGCACGCCGCACCAAAGCCTCACCTTCGTCATCGGCCTGAGCTTGAACGCGCTGTGTGCGCTGACGGCACTGGCTTGGGCAACGGCGGGCCAATTGGTGCCTTGGCATTTGGCCGCTGCTGCCATCAATCTGTGGGCTGTGTGGTTGGCTTGGCGCGGCAAACCCGGTAGGGGAGAGGACTAGCAGCAATCCAAGAAAACAAGCACGATCTAAAGTTAAATTAGATCGTGCTTGCTTGGTTTTTTGTGGTGAATCTTCCGCGCAAGACCCGCTTCAGGCGCTCTTTTGTACGGGCGCGGACGGCACAGGGTCAACCCGCGTATCAGGCCGTTTGGCAATCTGGATCAGCAGCCAAATGCTGGCGATGATCAGGGGAATAGAAATCAGGTGGGTTTCCGTCCACAGCCCGATGCCCGCTTTGTCGAGGCCTTGGCTCAGGTACGACTTGGGAATGAGGGGATTGAGGCGGAAGGTTTCTTCTAGGCCCGCCCGCAGGATGGAATACCACAGCCAGAACTGCCAGAAGGCCCAACCGGGCTTACGTGATCTCAGCCAGAAGTAGGCGGCGATGCTGAGAATGATGCCGATGAAGACCCCGTAGAGCTGCGTGAAATGCACGGGCGCGGTCATGACCAGTTGCCCGCCGATTTGCTGGCAGTACTGAGACAAATCCATGTCGGGGTTGGCATTCTTGACGCACATGCCGTCGTGGAAGGCGCGGGCCGAGTCGGGCCAACGGTAGCCGATAGGCCACCCGGTCACGCGGCCCACCGTATCGGTGCCGTTCATGATGTTGCCGATGCGTCCGCCGATGATGCCGAAGGCCACACCGGGCACGCATAGGTCGGCGTACTGGTAAAAATTGAGCTTGTAGCGGCGGGTATAGTAGATCAGCACCAAAATCCCGCCGATCAGGCCGCCGTGAATAGAAATGCCGCCTTGCCGCAAGTTGATGATGTCGAGCAGGATGCGGGGAAACGGAATGTTTTCAAATTGGTTCCAAGAGGTGGCGACAAAGACGATTCTTGCGCCCACGAGTCCCCAAATGATCATCCAGAGAATGATGTCGTTGAAGAGATCGACGTTGAGACCGCGTTGCCGGGCCATGCGTGTGCCCACCCACACGCCCGCGACGATACCCAGCGTGATCAGCACGCCGTACCAGGCAATAGTAAAACTGCCGATTTGCAAGAAGACAGGATCCATAAGTCGGGGTCAGTCTATGCCGGATAGGGGCGGGCTAGGTAGGAAGGGAGGGTTTGGGGAGTGGAAAAGGCCTCGTTGCTGCATAATCTATCCTCTGGAGACGTGCTAAAAGTGTTGGAAGGCTGAAACTCATCTTGCCGAGGGCAACGGAAACGGCCCATCTTCTGAAGGGAAGACAGGCCGAATGGAGCAAAAATTAGAGTTCTAGCGCGGGCGTTTCTTCTACGGGCGGCTGAAGGCGGAAGGCGCGGGAAAGAATGACGCCCAACTCGAACAGCAGGTAGAGCGGGCCTGCCACCAGCAACATGCTGCCGGGGTCTGGGGTGGGCGTAATAATTGCGGCAGCCACCATGATCGCCACAAGGGCAAGGCGCCAGCCCTTACGCAGCATGGTGTGGTTCACGATGCCGATACGGGTCAGGATGACAGCCAGAATGGGCATTTCGAAGGCCAGCCCAAATGAAACGAGGAACGTGATGATCATGCCCATGTAGCTGGCGAGGTTGAGCAGCGGTTCTACTGTGCCGCCCAAGAAATCGACGAAAAAGCGTACCATCGTGGGCAGCACCAATTGGAATCCGAAGACGACGCCGCCTGCAAAAGCCAGCCCTGCACCCGCGATAAAGGGAACAGCCCATTTACGCTCGCTGGCATAGAGACCGGGGGCGACAAAGGCCCACACTTGCCACAAAATAAACGGCAATGCCAGCGCCAAACCTGCCCAGAGCGAAATATTGAAGCTGAGTAAGAATTGGTCGGTGAGCTGCGTAACGATCAGTTTGACCTTACCGTCCTGATACAGCTGCGAATATTTAAGTGGTTCTTTCAACAACTCGATCAGGGGGATGCGGTAGTTCCACGCGACGCCCATGCCCAGAATGAGAAAGATAACGCTGTAAATCAGGCGCTTGCGGAGTTCGTCGAGGTGGTCGAACAGCGGCGCACTTTTCAGGTCTTGCATCATGACCGCTTCTCCCGTGCCCTTAACGCCGCTCGACTTCAGTAACCGTCGTTTCTACGATTCGGCCATCTGCGGTACGCACGGGGTCGAGGGTATGAGAACGCACGTCGGTCACGACAGGGGCCACCGGATCATGAATTTCTTTCTTGAAACTCTTGATGCCTTGGCCGAGGCCTTTACCCAGTTCGGGCAGCTTGCGTGCGCCAAAAATCAGGGCGATAACGGCAACGATCAGGATGATTTCTAGTGGCCCTAGTGACATGGTGTGCTCCTTGGTGGGTGCGGTGATGGGGTTGCCCGAAAGTGGGCCAAGCGGTTGACTGTAGGGTAGCGCGTGCCTATGAAGGGCTGTGTGGGCTTGCTTTCTGAACCCCGTCTCGCTTGATTAGGCGAAACTAGCCCTTCTGCGCCTTTCTTACCCTGAATGTATGCAGGGCAGCCCAAATTGGATCACTGGTGGGTTAGAGGAGCGTCAACATTAATTGTTGATGGAGGCTGGGGGTGGGGTGGAGGCGCTTAATGGGTGGCCCCCTCTGCTGCGCAGCTCTGCGAGCCACCCCGCTCTTGCAGATCGCCCCTCTCTGCTGCGCAGCTCTACGAGTCCCACAAGGGGCGAGGGCGAAAGGCAAGGGCAAGCATCGTGGTGTTGCTCCCTCTCCCTTGAGGGGGGAGGGCCGGGGACTCGCAGAGCTGCGCAGCAGAGAGGGTGAGTGAGCAACGCGATTGCCCTTCCTCAGACCCTAGACCCTTTGACGCCCGACTTGTGTCCCGCCCAACGCCCCAATCTCAGATGCTCCAGCCGCCGTCCACCAGAATCTCTTGGCCCGTGATGTATCCGGCCTCGCGGGTGGCTAAGAAAGCGACGGCGGCCCCGACTTCGTTCGGCTCACCAAAGCGGCGGGCGGGGATTTTGGCGGTCAGTTTGTCGGCGTCGGCGGGATCGGCGTGCAGGGCGCGGAGGCGGTCGGTGGCGGTGTAGCCGGGGGCTACCGTGTTGCAGGTCACGCCGTCGGCGGCCACTTCAAGGGCCAGCGTGCGGAGGTGGTTGGTCACGGCGGCCCGCATGGCGTTGCTGACGGGCAGATTCAGGGCAGGCCGCCCCACAGTCAGGCTGGTGACGGCAATAATTCGGCCCCAGCGCCGCTCGCGCATACCGGGCAGCACGCCTGCTGCCAAACGCACGGTACTCAGGAAGGTGGTATTTAGGCCTGCCATCCACGCTTCTTCGCTAACCGCACTGGGGAGGGATGGGGGCGGCCCACCTGCGTTGCTGACCAGAATATCGATTTGCCCAGCGGCGGCCAGCGCAGCCTGCACGCCTTCCGGGGTACTCACGTCGGCCACCACCCAGCGTGTGCCCAGAGCGTTTGCCGCCGCTTTCAGGGCGTCTTCGCCCCGTGCAGCCAGCGTTACTTGTGCGCCCAGCCGCATCAGGTCATGCGCCGCTGCGAGGCCGATGCCCCGGCTGCCGCCCGTGACCAGCGCCCGCTTGCCTTCCAATCTGAACAGGGTCATAAGGGTACGGTACACCGCTTGGCCGCTGTTTTCGTTTCCTGCACAGTGGAAGGCAGCACAGACCCCACCTCAGCACTCTCTGTATGCCGCACAGCCAAGGCTTTAAGATTCAGGCGTTACCCTTAACTTATGCGCCGCTTCGTCTTGCCCCTGTCTGTGGCCCTCCTCCTTGCTTCGGCGCTGGATACTTCGGCACTGGCTCAGAGCAGCGTTCCCGCCACGCCGCCCACTTCCAGTGCTGTGCCGTCTGTCCCGCCTTCTCCCACCGCCCCCACTTCTCCTTCCATTACGCCAATAACTCTCTCCGCCCCAGTGGGCACGGTGCGCGAATACCGGGGCAACGAGATCACGCGGGTCACGTTTACGGGCGGCGATTTTGTGCTGACGGGTGTGCCGGAAGCCGAGGCCAAAGACGCGCAGGCTCAGTTTTTGGCGGCCCTCAAATCGCGTTCGGGCGAAACCGTGCAGCCGTTCAAGCAATTTGTGAAGGTGCTGCCCGCTGCGGGAACGGCGGGCAAGCTGATGTACACGTCCATTCTGACCGAGGCAGGGCAAGAACCGCTGACGCTGCGTTCGGTGAGGACGTTGGGAGCGAGTGCCACGCTGACCTTTCAGCCTGATGAATCGCCCGCCAACGCTGACCCATTGGCGGGCATTTTGGGCAATCTGAATACGCTGCTGGCCGCCCTGCACGCCGATCTGCTCGCCAACTTCGATCCGGCGGCGTTCGGGATTCTGGGCAAACCCCTGACGCCCGGTGCAGTCTTTACGCGCACCAAAACCCTGAAGCCCAGCAACCCGCTGGCAGGCGTAGGCACGGGCAACCGCGAAACGCAGGCCATCAGCGTAGAGCAGCAACTCCGCTTCGAGGGCGTGCAGGGCGGCCTGCTGGTCTTCAGCCGCGCTGCCCGAATCGTGCAGGGCCAGCAAATCGTGACCGGGCAGAGTGCCAACCTGACCACGACGCTGAGCAGCTACACCCTTTCCGGAGAACTGCGCGTGCGGCCCGATGGATTGCCCGTCAGTGCCACCCGCACCGAAAGCTACGCCGCCGAAGTGAAAGGCAAACTGACCGCTCCGGAAGGGCAAGACGCCGGAGAAGCCAACTTCTCGTTGCAACTGGGTGGGACTAGTGTGCTGACGTTGACGGCTGTTCGGTGAGGCGCAGGGAAGTCTAAAGGTCGAGGGTCTGAGAGTCTAAGAAGGGCAATCGCTTTGCTCATTCACCCCCTCCCAGTCTCCCCCCTCTCCTGCGGAGCTGTCCCAGCCAAGGGTGAGGAGCTAAAAACCTCAGATTTCAGCCTTTATCTGTTGCCCTCGCCCCTTGTGGGACTCGCAGAGCTACGCAGTAGAGAGGGGTGCTGCGTCAGCAGCGGGGTGAGGGGGCCACCGAGAAAACGCCCCCGCCCCACCCCTTTAGACCCTAGACCCTTAGACCTTCCCCCCACACCAACGATGAACGTTCCCCGTCTGACTTGCGCGGACAGCCTCCGGTGCGCGGGTGTAGGTTGAAGGCCGTGACTGTGCCGCCCTTTCCCCCTACCAAGACGGCCCACCCCTCCGTTCCTAAAGCCAAAGCTGCGGCGCGGCTGCCTGCCGGGGCCAAAGCCCGCGCTCCACAGGTATTGGCGACACTGCAAGCAACCTACCCCGACGCCCGCACCGAGTTGCAGTTTTCTAGCCCCTTTGAACTGTTGGTGGCCACCGTCCTCAGCGCACAGGCCACCGATGTCAGCGTGAATGCCGCCACGCCTGCCCTATTTGCCCGCTACCCCGACGCGCAGGCCATGAGCTTGGCCGAACCCGCCGATTTGGAACCGCTGATTCGTACCATCGGGCTGTACCGGGGCAAGGCGCGAAATTTAGCGGCGCTGGCCCGCTTGCTGCTAGAGCGGCACGGCGGCGAAGTACCCAACGATTTTGAAGCGGTGGTGGCCCTGCCGGGAGCGGGGCGCAAAACGGCCAATGTCGTCCTCAGCAACGCTTATGGCTACCCCGCCATTGCCGTAGACACTCATGTGGGACGGCTGGCGCGGCGCTTGGGCCTGAGTGTACAGACCAACCCCGACAAGGTAGAAGCCGACTTGGGGCGGCTGTTTCCGCGTGACCGCTGGGTGTTTTTGCACCACGCGCTGATTTTGCATGGGCGGCGCGTGTGTACGGCCCGCAAACCCGATTGCCCCGCCTGCCCCATGCGCGACTTTTGCCCCAAAATCGGCGTCGTTCCAAGTGGATTGCCCTTGTGAATCTGCGGTTTTCCAATCAAGTCTGGCTGTTTTTGGCCGCCAGCTTCAGCTTCGGGTTGTCTCAGGCGTTCGCGGCTCTGTTTCTCAACTTCTATTTGAGGGAATTGGGGCTGGGAGCGCAGTGGCAAGGCGTCCTGAATGCCCTGCCTGCGCTGACGTTGGCGCTGTTGGCTCTTCCGGCGGCGGGGTTGGCACGCCGAATTGGCAATGTGCGGGCCATCGCGTTAGGCAGCGTGCTGGGGCTGGTGGGCGCGGTGGTGCTGGCCTCGGCGTCCGGTCCCTTGATGGCCATGCTGGGCGCAGTGGTGCAGGGCGCAGGTACGGCGGCGTTGGTGGTGGCAGGCTCGCCGTTTATGGCCGCGCATTCCACGCCCCAAAGCCGCATCACCCTGTTTAGTGTGCAAAGCGCCCTGATGACCGGAGCGGGCTTTTTGGGCAATCTGCTGGGCGGGCGTGTGCCAGAACTGTATGCCGCCAGCACCGGGGGCGAGCCGGACGGATTGGGCGCACTGCGGACGGCGCTGTTGGTGGCCGCAGGATTACAGGCATTGGGCCTGATTCCGGTGCTGAGCCTGCGTCCGGGCCAGCTCGCGCCTGCTTCCGGGGGCCGCACCCTTGCCGTGCAAGACCGCCGCACCATGACCCGCCTCGTCACGCCCAATGTGCTGGTGGGGCTGGGCGCGGGGGCCACCATTCCCTTCCTGAACGTGTTTATCGAGGGCAAATTTAATATCAGCTATGCCAGCCTCGGCACGCTGTTTGCGTGGGCCAGCCTCGCTACTGCCGCCACCGCCCTCATTCAGCCGCTGGTGGTGCGCCGATTGGGGCCGCTGCGGGCCGTGCTGGTGGTGCAGGCCAGCAGTTTGCCCTTTCTGGCGCTGCTGGGATTCGCGCCGGAACTGTGGATGGTCACGGTGGCCCTGTTTACACGCGGCGCACTGATGAACGCGGCTGGCCCGGTCTATTCCGCCCACGCCATGACGGTGCTGAGCGAACGAGACCGCCCGCTGTACTCCGCCGTGAACGTGATCGCATGGGATATGGGCTGGGCCGTGAGTAGCATTCTGGCGGGCGTGGTGCGCGGGGCGTTGCCTTTTGGCACAGCCTTCAACGTGCTCTTTGGCTGGACACTGACCATGTATGCGGGCAGTGTGTTGGCTATTTATTTGGGGTTGTACCGTCCTGCACGGCGGGCAGGCACGCTGGGCCAGAAGGCAGCGGGGGGCGTGGGGGACTGAGATTGAGGCAATCGCTGGCGCTCATTCACCCCCTCCCCGGCCCTCCCCCCTCAAGGGTGAGGGAGCAACACAAAGCTTTTTGCCCTTCCTTAGACCCTAGACCCTAGACCCTAGACCCTTGACCGCCCCCTACCGCCCGAACCGCCGCACCCGCCCCTGAAAATCCCGCAGGGCACGCAAGAAATCCACGCGCCTGAATCCCGGCCAATACACGTCGCAAAAGTAATATTCGCTGTACACGCTTTGCCAGAGCATAAAGCCCGACAGCCGGATTTCGCCGCTGGTGCGAATAATAAAGTCAGGATCGGGCGTGTCGGCGGTGTACAGGTGGGCGCTGATGTGATCGGGTTCCAGCGTGGCGGCGGCCTCAGCAAGCGTCATTCCGGCTTCGGCCTGCGCCTGCAAGTGCAGCTTTACGGCGTCCACGATTTCTTCCCGGCCTCCGTAGCCCACCGCGATATTCAGGCGCATGCCGTCGTAGCCAGCGGTTTTTTCCTCCAAGTCTTTCAGCGCATCCAGCACCTGCGCCGGAAACGCCTGATGCTGCCCGATGGCCCGCACGCGCACCCGGTTGGCATGGATGCGCGGGTCGGTGGCAAGGTTGCGGGCCTCGCGCTCTAGCAGACTGAGGATATGGGCCAGTTCCACGGCGTCGCGTCCGGCGTTGTCGGTACTAAGTACCCAAATGGTAGCGGCAGGAATGCCCAATTCTAGGCACCACTGCAACACTTCGTGGGCTTTGTCGGCCCCGAAGGAGTGCCCCACTTCCCGCTGAACTCCGGCGGCGCGGGCGAATCGGCGGTTGCCATCTAAGATCAGGCCCAGATGACGTGGCAGCTTGCCATGCGCCTTGACCTCGCGTGCTAGCCGCTGTTCGTAGCCCCACAGCAACGCCCCCCGCGCTGCGCTCCGGCCCTTTTGTGCAGTGGTGAGGGCCAGCGTGAGGGCGCTGTTTTTTGGTTTGCCGTCTGTGCCGTTGCTCATAGGCGGGTCACGGGGAAGGGGGCAAACCGAGCGTGAAGAACCGGGGGCGTGCGGGAACCAGACATCACCCCGCAGTTTACCGCCGCCGCCCGCCCAGAACCGTCCACCAAAAGGGGGGCAGGCCAGAGGTTGGGGTTCCTAGCCGTCCGAGTTGCGGTCTACGCCGCTGGCCCCCATCTGGTCGGCGTCGCTGCCTTCCCCGGTGGGGTTGAGCATGCCGCTATTGTCCATCTGTTTGGCGGGGTCGCTTTGGCCCGCAATTCCGGTAGGAAGGCCCTGCTGCTGGTGCTGGTCTACGACTTCCGCCGTAGCCGCCGCATCTGCCGCCGTACCTGCGCCGCCCTGCATGCTGGGGTCAAGATTGGTGTTGGCCCCGTGCGTGCTGGTGGCGTTCCCAGTGTGGTTGTCCATCGTTTCGGGAGTGCTGCTGGTTGTGCTTACGGTGCTGCTCGGTTTGCCTTCGCCCATGCGTGGTGCCTCCTAGAGTTGTGGTGAGTTGGTCAGGCGATTCTGGCGCGTGTGGGGGCAAGGCGGATGGGGGCGGGGTTGATGTGGTGCTTATGTGGGGAGGGGTGGAAAGGCAATCGCTGGCGCTCATTCACCCCCTCCCCGGCCCTCCCCCACAAGGGGAGAAGGAGCTAAACCCACGATTCTCGCCCTTTGCTCGTAGCCCTCGCCCCCTGCGGGACTCGCAGAGCTACGAAGTAGAGAGGGGAGATCTGCAAGAGCGGGGTGAGGGAAGTGAGCAACGCGATTGCCTTCCCTTAGACCTTTAGAGCCGCCGCCGAAAACTCACTCCCGTCCCCCAACTGGAACGCCCGCTGCCCCCCCGTTTGTTCCCATGCTTTAGGCTGACGCCGTGACTGTCCCCGTACCGCCCTCTGCTCCCACCCGTCCGTCTCCCACCCTCGATTCGGTGTCGCTGGCCGCCATTCTGGTCACCATCGTGTTTTGGGCGTCGTCGTTCGCGGGCATTCGGGCCGGACTGGAAGCCTTCTCGCCGGGGCATCTCACGCTGTACCGCTTCTTGGTGGCAAGTGCGGCACTGGGCACATTCGCGCTAGTCACGCGCATTCCGCTGCCGCCCTTGCCTGATCTGGCCCGCATCGCGCTGCTCAGTTTTTCGGGCATCACGCTGTACCACATTTGCCTCAATTACGGAGAAGTCAGCGTGCCCGCCGGAACCGCCAGCCTGATTATCGCGGCGGGGCCAGTCATTACGGCGCTGCTCGCTACGCGCTTTGGCAACGAGCGGTTGAATCTGATGGGCTGGATCGGCACCCTGATCAGCTTTTCGGGCGTGGCCCTGATCGTGCTGGGCAAGGGCGAAAGCGTGAACTTTACGCAGGGGGCGCTGCTTATTTTGGCCGCCGCCCTGTTTACCAGCCTGTACTTCGTGTTCCAAAAGCCGCTGCTGGCGCGCATGAAACCGCTGCACTTCACGGTCTGGTCGCTGATGCTGGGCACTATTCCCATGCTGATTTTTCTGCCCGGATTCGGCTCCGAGTTGGCCCGCGCACCGCTGTCGGCACATTTGGCCGTCATTTATATCGGGCTGTTTCCGGCGGCGCTGGCGTACATCACTTGGTCGTTTGCCCTGTCGCGGGTGGGGGCCAACACCACCGCGTCATTCCTGTATGTCAGCCCGGTGCTAGCCATCCTCATCGGCTGGCTGTGGCTGAACGAAGTGCCGGGAGTCATCAGTCTCGTGGGCGGCGCGATTGCGATTGCAGGCGTGGTGCTGGTGAATACGCTAGGCAAGCCGAGGAGAGCATGAGCATTCCCGCGCCCCTCTCCGGCGATACCACTTCTCTTGAGGTCGCCCCCATTCAACTCGAAAACATCACCGTGCGCCTAGGCAGCGAAACTGTGCTGTCGGGCGTCACGCTGGATGTGCGGCGCGGTGAATTCTTGGCAATCATCGGCCCCAGCGGTGGCGGCAAAAGTACGCTGCTGCGCGTCATCGCGGGCCTGCTTAAGCCGCAATCCGGGCGGGTAGAGGTGTCGTCGGCCCCAGCGCTGGTCTTTCAGGATTACCGCCTGCTGCCTTGGCGCTCGGCGCTGCGGAATGTGCAGTTGCCGCACGATCTGGGCGTGGGTGATCTGGGCAAAGAGGGTGGCCTCAGCGCCCGCGAAGCCCTGCATCTGGTGGGCATGGACGCCTACGCCGACTATTTTCCGGCGCAGTTGTCGGGCGGCATGCGGGCGCGGGTGGCGCTGGCGCGTGCCTTGGCCCAAAGCGGCGACGTGCTGCTGCTGGATGAACCTTTTGCCGCCCTCGACGCCCTCGTGCGCGAACGCTTCAACGCCGAATTGCGCCATTTGCACGAAAAAACGGGCCGCACCACCGTACTGGTCACGCATTCCATCCGCGAGGCCGCCACACTCGCTGACCGGGTGGCCGTGCTGCGAGACGGGCGCATCGTGGATATTCTGGACACCCGCACCAAAGCTGTGCCGCCCGCCCCCACCGCCACCGAAGCCCGCCTGCGCGATTTGCTGGGCACAGGCGACAGCACCCGCCTTCGCGCCGAGCGTCCGCCCGCCAAACCCCGGTTTCCGTGGGCACCCGCCGCCGCGTTGCTGGTGGGCTTGGTGCTGTGGGAACTGGCCGCCCGCGCTATCGGGGTGCCGCTGCTGTTGCCCGCGCCCGCGCAAGTCTGGTCAGAACTCCTTAAAACGCCTGCCGAATTTGCCGAGGCCACTTGGGGCACAGCCCGCATCGCTTTGTCGGGCGCACTGCTGGGCAGCATGGCGGGCATTCTCATCGGCTATCCGCTGGGCAAACGGCCCGCGCTAGAGCGGCTCCTCAGTCCGTATGTCATCGCTTCCCAAAGCACGCCCATCGTGGTCATCGCGCCGCTGCTGATTACGTGGTTCGGCTTCACCCTAATTCCCGCCATCCTGGTCAGCGCCCTCAGTGCCCTGTACCCCATTATGATTGCCACCATCGTTGGGGTGCGAGAGGTAGACCGCACCTACCAAGAACTGTTCCTGAGCTTGCGGGCCAACTTCTGGCAACGCCTGACCCGGCTGGAACTCCCCGGAGCTTTGCCCGTCATGTTGGGCGGCCTGCGGTTGTCGCTCAGTCTCGCCCTCATCGGCGCGGTGGTATGGGAATTTGTGAGCAACCAGAAACCGGGACTGGGCTTTTTAGTCAATCAGGCGCGGGCTTATTACCAAACGCCCCGGCAGTTTGCCGCAATTGCCCTGCTGATTTTGCTGGGTGTGGCGCTGTACATAGGCGTCACGGCCTTAGAGCGCCGGGTCATGCAGCGGCGGGGCAGAAGTATCAGGTAGAAAGCATTCCGGCTTGGCTGAACGCCGTTCTTAGACTGCTCCACCCCCCAGATAGCCACATTCCCGACAGACCGCCCCACCGATGCGGATACCCTAAGCAGCATGGACAGGCCGCTGGTGTGTGTGGGTGCGTTGGTGTGGGGGCCAGATGGCCGAGTGCTGTTAGTCAGAACCACCAAATGGCGTGGGGCGTGGGGCGTGCCGGGCGGCAAAGTGGAGTGGGGCGAAACGTTGGAAGCCGCCACCGTACGTGAATTTGTGGAAGAAACGGGCCTGAGCCTGAGCGATCTGCACTACGCCCAAACGCAGGAAGCCGTGTTGTCAGAGGAGTTTCACAAGCCCTCCCACATGCTCCTGATCGACTTTTTTGCGCGGGCCGATACTTTAGCCATTGCGCCGAACGAAGAAATTGAAGCGTGGGCATGGGTGGAACTGGGCGAGGCCCACACCTACCCGCTGAATTCGTTTACGCGCACGTTGGTTGATCTGGCACTTCAGCAGAGGCAAGCGTGACTGCCCACATAGGCACGGCGCTGGTGACGGGTGCGGCACGCGGCATTGGGCGGGCGCTGGCTTTGGCGCTGGCCGCCGAGGGCTTCAACGTAGCGGTGCATTACCGGGGCAGCCAAGCCGATGCACAGGAAACGGCGCGGCTGTGTCAGCTAGAAGGCGTGCAGGCGGTCATTCTTCAGGCCGACTTGACCCAGCCCCAGCAGGCGCGGGAGCTGGTGCAGCGGGCGCACGCCGCCTTGCCCGGTTCCCCGCTGACCGTGTTGGTCAACAACGTGGGCAACTATGTGCATAAGCCGCTGCTGGACACCACCGATGCGGAATGGGCCGACATGTTGGGCAGCAACCTGACCGCCACGTTTGCCACCTGTCAGGCCGCCGCGCCGCTGCTGCGCGAATCGGGCTATGGCCGGATCGTGAATCTGGGCTACGCGGGGGCGAGCAATCTGGTGGCCCGGCCCGGCATCGTGCCCTACGTGATCGCCAAAGCGGGCGTGCTGCACCTGTCGCGGGCCTTGGCAGTGGTGTTGGCAGGCAGCGGCGTCAGCGTGAACGTGGTCTCGCCGGGAGTTATCGAAACCAGCATCAGCCAACCCCTGCGCGAGATTCCGGCAGGGCGTCCGGGCACGGTGGCCGAACTCGTAGACGCCGCGCTGTACTTTGTGCGGGCCAGCGACTACGTGACCGGGCAAGAGTTGGAAGTGGCGGGGGGCTGGAATCTGTAGGGGCGGGAAGTGGTCAGGGCGCGGGGTGTCGCTCCCTCTCCCTTGAGGGGGAGCGCTGGGGACTCGTAGAGCTGCGGAGCAGTGGGGGTGAGTGAGCGATAGCGAATGCCGTTCTAGACGCGATTGAGGGCAAGCCTTAAAAATCCACCCCTCACCGCCCCTTCTCCGCCTTCCAAGTCCCGCCGTACCTGTATTCCGGGTTGCCTTCCTCGGCTGCGCGGCGGCAGGGCGGGCACAGAAAAACCCAGCCTTCTTCCTCTTTCAGAATCACTCGGTACATCACGGGCGACGGTTGGCTGCACTGGGCACAGGGTTTTTCTCGCACGCGGTGGGTGGCGGGCATGGCTTCAGCATAAGCAGGCCGGGGCTGGGGCGGGATGTGAACCGAATTCATGGCAATTGAACTGGCCTGAGCGTTCGTCAAGTTCCCACGCCACTGAAACCCTTGCCCCGTCCGGCCTAGACTCGCCGCATGACCGCGCCCGATCTGGCCCCCAAGTTTCACATCCACCTGCCGGACGGCTCCTGCTGCACCCCCGAGACACCCAAGTTGCCGCGTTTCGCGCATCTGCACCAGCACACGCAATACAGCCTGCTGGACGGGGCCGCCAAGCTGAAGGACTTGCTGAAATGGGTCAAAGAAATCACGCCGAATGACCCCGCCTGCGCCATGACCGATCACGGCAACATGCACGGCGCGGTGCATTTTTACAACTACGCGGTGGGCATGGGCGTGAAGCCGATTCTGGGCTACGAGGCCTACGTGGTGCCCGGCTTCGGCACGCGCCGCGACAAGAAACCCGGTGTCAGCGGCGAAAAAGGCATCTTTCACCTGACGCTGTTGGCCCGCACCTTCGAGGGCTATCAGAATCTCTGCCGCCTCAGTTCTCGCGGCTACACCGAGGGGTATTACTACAAGCCCCGCATCGACCACGAACTGTTGCAGGAGCATTCCAAGGGCGTCATCGCCTTTTCCGGCTGCCTAGGTTCCGAGGTACAGCAACTGCTGATGCACGGGCGCGAGGCCGAGGCGCGGGAAAGGATGCTGTGGTACCGCGACTTGTTCGGGGAAAACTACTACATCGAAATTCAGAATCACGGCATCGATCATCAGGCCCGCATCAACCCGACGCTGAAGGCGTGGGCGCAGGAACTCGGCATCGGCATGGTGGCCACCAACGACGGCCACTACGTGAAAAAAGAAGATGCGGCGGCCCACGATACCCTGCTGGCGATTCAGACCAAAGCCATGCTGGCCGATGAAAACCGCTTCCGCTTTCAGTGCGACGACTTTTACGTCAAGACTCTGGACGAAATGCAGGTGGCCCTTCCGGTGGCCGAATGGGGCGAGGAACCCTTCGACAACACGGCCCGCATTGCCGCCATGTGCGATGTGGAATTGCCGGTGGGCAACAAGCGCGTGTACCAGATGCCCGCGCTGCCCATTCCGCAGGGCCGCACCATGTCCG
Organism: Deinococcus sp. Arct2-2; assembly: GCF_004801315.1. GTDB lineage: Bacteria > Deinococcota > Deinococci > Deinococcales > Deinococcaceae > Deinococcus. The sequence goes on along the minus strand of NZ_SSNW01000064.1, from coordinate 16,421 downwards.
AGGAACTGCGGGTGCAGACCTACCGGGGCACGGTCAAACGCTACCCGGCGCACGCCACCGAAAGTCTGCTTAGGGATTACGCGGTGCGGTCTTTGGCCGAATTGGGCAAGGACGATGCCGCCCGTGTTCTGGCCCGTGTGGACGGCTGCGACGCCACCACCTGTGACTTAGAGACGCTGTTGACGCTGATCGCCTTTTTGGGCAGCGAGTGGGAGAAAAGAGGTAAGGCGGCGGGCGAAAAATACACGCCCTATCCGGCATTGGTGAAGATGGAAGCGGAAGCCGAAGCGGGCACACTGCCGGGGTACGCGCACGAGGATTGCCGGAAGGCCCAGAAACGCGACTCCGACACCTCTATCGAGCTTGACCCGACTGCCGACGACTCCGAAACCACCCGCGCCCACCACCTGCACGCGCTGACCATCCTGCGCCGCGCCGAGTACGAACTGAGCGTCATCAACAACATGGGTTTCCCCGATTACCTGCTGATCGTGGCCGATTACATCAACTGGGCCAAAGATCAGGACATCAGCGTGGGGCCGGGGCGCGGTTCGGGTGCAGGCTCGCTGGTGTGCTACGCCATGCGGATCACCAACCTCGATCCCCTCGAATTCGACTTGCTGTTCGAGCGCTTCCTGAATCCTGACCGAATTTCGATGCCCGATCTCGATATCGACTTCAACGATGCCCGCCGCGCCGAGGTCATTCAGTACGTGCAGGACAAGTACGGCGAGGACAAGGTGGCGCTGATTTCCACCTTCGGGACGATGGCGAGTAAGGCCTGCCTGAAAGACGTGGCCCGCGTGATGGGGCTGGAATATGCCAAAGTCGATAAGGTCTCTAAGCTGATTCCGATTAAGTTCGGCAAAAGCTACAGCCTAGAGCAGGCCCGCGAATCGGTGCCCGACATTCAGCAACTGCTGGCCGACGACGCGCAACTGCTGGAAGCCTACGAATTCGCGCAAAAGCTGGAAGGGCTAACCCGTCACGCCTCGGTGCATGCGGCGGGTGTGGTCATCGGGCGCGACAAACTCACCGACCTCGTGCCCGTCATGCGCGACACGTCGGGCGTGGGCATGGTCTGTCAGTACGACATGAAGGCTGTAGAAGACATCGGCCTGATTAAGATGGACTTCTTGGGCCTGCGAACCTTGTCCTTTTTGGATGAAGCCAAGCGGATCATGCGGGAATCCCAGAAGATCGAAATCGACTTTGACGCGATTCCCTTTGACGACGAGAAAACCTTTGAACTTCTCTCACGGGGCGACACCAAAGGCGTGTTTCAGTTGGAAGGCGCGGGCATTGCCGACGCGAGCCGCCGCCTGAAGCCCCGGCGTTTGGCCGACATTATCGCCCTGAGCGCTCTCTACCGCCCCGGCCCGATGGAAAACATTCCGACCTACGTGCGCCGTCATCACGGCCTAGAGCAAGTGGATTATGTGCGCGACGGCTTTCCCAACAGCGCCCAGTGGCTTGAAAAGATTCTGTCGGAAACCTACGGCATTCCCGTGTATCAGGAACAAATTATGCAGATCGCCTCGGAAGTCGCCGGATTTAGCTTAGGCGGAGCCGACTTGCTGCGCCGAGCGATGGGTAAGAAAGATACCGCGGAAATGGCACGTCAGCGTCAGATTTTCGTAGACGGCGCAGAGATTAATAAGGTGCCGAAGGAAGAGGGTAATAAGCTGTTCGATTTGCTGGATGCGTTTGCGAACTATGGCTTCAATAAGTCACATTCAGCGGCTTACGGCGTTATTTCTTATCAAACGGCGTGGTTGAAAGCAAACTACCCCGTAGAGTTCATGGCGGCCCTGCTGACGGTAGAGCGCCGCGATTCCGACAAAGTGGCTGAGTACGTCAGTGACGCCCGCAAGATGGATGTGAAGGTGTTGCCACCAGACATCAACCGCTCCAACGCTGACTTTGCGGTGGCGGGCGAGGAAATCTACTTCGGGATGTACGCCATCAAGGGCTTGGGCGAAGCGGCGGTGCTGAGGATTCTGGAGGAGCGCGAGCGGGCCGGAACCTTCAAATCCTTGGCCGACTTCTGCTCACGCCTCGGTAGCAAGGTGTGCAACCGCAAGGCGCTGGAGAGCCTGATCAAATCGGGGGCCTTCGACCTGTTCGGAGAGCGGCGGCAACTGATGGAGAGCCTAGAGGACGCGATGGAAGACGCGGCGGGCACGGCAGAAATCAATGCCCGCGCTCAGAGCGGCATGAGCATGATGTTCGGCACCGAGGAAGTGAAGAAAGAGCGGCCCCTCAGAACGGGCGTGGACGCCTACACCGATCTTCAGCGCCTTTCGATTGAAAAGGAAGCCCTCGGTCTCTACATTTCCGGCCACCCGCTAGAGCAGCATGAGGGTCTGCGCGAGGCCGCGAGTTGCCGCATCAGCGACCTCGATACTTGGTTTACCACCCAAAACGTGGCTCCCGGCAAGCGCATTAAGGCGGTGTTGGCGGGCATGATCGAGAGCGTGGTCAAAAAGCCCACCAAATCGGGCGGCATGATGGCCCGCTTCATCTTGGCCGACGAGTCCGGGCAGACCGAACTGGTGGCCTTTTCCCGCGCCTACGACCGCATTCAGGACAAACTGGTGAACGATATGCCCGCGCTGGTGATCGTGGAACTGGAGTCGGAAGACGGCGGCCTACGGGCCATTGCCGAAGAAGTGGTGAGCGTGGAGCAACTGGGCGAGGTGCCCAAAGTCATGTACGTGACCATAGACCTAGAAACGGCCAGCCCCGATGCGGTGGGCGAGTTTCAGAGCGTGCTGGACGAACACGCGGGCAGTATGCCAACTTACCTGCGCCTAGAGACGCCCGAACAATTCGTGGTCTATCAACTTGATCACGCGATGGGCAGCCCACAGGCCATTAAGGTGCTGAACCAGACCTTCCCTTGGGTTGAGGCGTACCTTGCCTACGATCAGCAAACGATTCTGGGACGGTTCGCGCCCAAGCCGCCCGCATGGATGAACAAGCAAGGTGGGGGACGGGGCATGCAGGCTTGAGCGTCAGGTCTGTTTTACAATCCCAGATGCCCCCGCAAACGCTCATCCAATTCGCTCATCAAGTCGGCGGGCAGATGCCCCAGCGGGCGGCGAATGCGGGCTTTGCTCACGTGGCGTACAAATTGCGGCTGCGCTTTGCTGTCATATTCTAGACCGCTGCGCTCTACGGGCAACAGCAATTCAAACGGATAAATGCGTTCGGTATTGCTGGTCACAGGCACAACCACGATAGCCGGGGAGTGTTCGTTGGCGAGATTGTTGGTGATGACGATGGCGGGCCGGGTGTTGTTGGTTTCTCCTGCTTGGGCGGGCGCGAAATCAACCAACAGCAAGTCGCCTCGCCGGATCAGGGGAATTACCACGCGGCTTCTGCGGAGGCGCTTAACCCATGTCCACTGTCTGTATCAAACAGGGAATCGGCCTGCATTTCGGCTGCCGATTCGCGGTAGGCGCGTGCCAATTCTGCTTCCTGAAAGGCTTGGAGAGCTTGCTGCACGACTTCGCTGCGGCTGAGGTGATGACTCTCTTGGTAGGCCGTGACGAAACTGAGAAGAGGCGTGGGCAGACTTACGGTGACTTTCTCAGCACGTGTCATGGCCAAAGTATAACCGTTTGGTATGACCAAAAAGTAGAACTATTCTGGTTTAAGCAAACTGCCGCGTCATCAGCAGCAATTTCAACTCATGCGGGCTGGTGGCCGTGTGCATGGCGTCTTCTTCACTCATCAGGCCGCTGGAGACCAGTTCGGCCAAGTGTTGATCGAAGGTGTGCATTCCGCGCATCCCGCCTTCTAGGAGCGCCTGCTTGATTTCCTCGGTGCGGTTGGGGTCTTTGATGCACTCGCGCACAGTGGGCGTGCCCAGCATGATTTCCATGCCCAGCACGCGCCCGCCGCCCAGCTTGGGCAACAGGCGTTGGCTGACCACACCTACCAGCGTTTCCGACAGGCCCAGCCGGATTTGCTCGCGCTCGTGGGGGGCAAAAAAGTCGATGATGCGGTTCACGGTTCGCACGGCGTCTTGGGTATGCAGCGTCGAAAATACCAAGTGTCCGGTTTGGGCCGCACTCAGCGCCGCTTCTACCGTTTCTTTGTCGCGCATCTCGCCAATCAGGATCACGTCGGGGTCTTGGCGCATGCTGGCCCGCAGTCCGGCGGAAAAGCTGAGGGTATCGCTGCCCAGTTCCCGCTGAGACACGAGGGCCATCTTATCGTTGTGCATGATCTCGATGGGGTCTTCCAGCGTCACGATGTTCACGGGCTGCGTGGCGTTGATGTAGTCGATGATGCTGGCAAGCGTGGTGGTTTTGCCGCTCCCAGTCGGCCCAGTCACCAGCACCAAACCGCGCTCGTGACCCGCCAAGCCCTCAAAGGTGGCAGCGGGCAGGCCCAATTCGGCAAAACTAGGAATCGGTTTGTTCTCGATCACGCGCATGATCAGGCCCACCGAGCCGCGTTGGTGGTAGGCATTCACGCGGAAGCGGGCCACACCCGGCACACCGTAAGCAAAATCGGCGTCGCGGCGGGTCTGAAAATCTTCCCACATGCCGGGGCGCGGCATCATTTCTATGGCAAAGCCTTCGATATGTTCCGGCGTCAGGCGGGTGGAGCCGTACCGCCGAATCTCGCCGTTGATGCGGCCCGCAGGCGCACTTCCGGCCCGCAAATGAATATCGCTGGCCCCCTCACGAACCATGACGCCCAGCAACTCCTTCAGCACACTCATGCTCTGCACACTAGCGGCGGCCCTCTTACAGCTTTCCCCCAGTTGGGGGGGTGAGGGGCCGTCTAGAAAGCAATGACTTTCGAATGCTTGTCCGCTTGATCTGTGTTCGGAGGTGACGATTCTGGGCGAACCCCCCAGTCTGCTCTGCAGCCAGCCCCCCTCAAGGGGAGCGCAACAGCTTATGTCCTCCCCTCTAAGGGGGGGCGTTGCGCCAGCAACGGGGGGTTAACCTTTCAGCTCAGCACAACCCGGCCCACACGTTCCTTACCGCCCTGCTTTCAGTTTCCGGCTTTCTATGTCGGCGTGCTGGGTCAGGTATTGCAGCCAGCCTTTGGCGGTCAGGGGGCCAAAATCGTTGTGGTCTATTTTCAGGTCGTCGTTGGGGGCGGCGCTGTGCAGTTGCCGCGCCAAATCGACGCTGCGGGCGCGGGTCTGAGACAACAGGTCTTGCAGTTCATTGAAGGTGGCCTCGGCGGGTGGGCGGTAGGGGCTGTAGTCGTCGCGCTCGTAGGGCCGCTGGCCTAGCGCCACACGCAAGCGGTTTTGGCCCCAGCGTTCTATCCCGATAATGTGCGCGATGACCTCACGGTTGGCCTCGGTATCGGCAGCGCGGGTGGCCCGCCCGGTCAGCATCATGCCGCCGCGCTCCAGCCCTTGCCCCAGCCCTGCGTAACTGGCATTGCGGGCGGGCCGTTCTATGAGTTGTGCGGCCACCAAGCCCTTCACTTGCTGCCCCACGCCTTCTCCATCTTTGCTGCGGCTGCGGGCAATCAGCGCCGCGACGCCCACGGCGGCCACCGTGACCACGACAGGAACGATGGGAAGGGAAGGAGTGGGTTTGGAGGTCATGCGTCAGTGTAGACCGTGTGGGCCGGGTGCGGAAGATTGCGCGGTGTCGAATACCCCGCCCGGTGTGCCGATCAGCGCCGCGTGCGAGTCGGCAGGGCAGGGCAACTGGCCCCACAGCATCAGCCCGTGTGCCAACGTGAATTCCGGCAAATCCAGATGCAGCCCGCGTGCGCCCCAGCCAAAACCTTTGCCCACTCTGCCGCCCGTGCGGTCTGCGGCCACACACGCCAACACTGCTGCTTGTGCGCCTTCGGGCTTCAGCTTAGGCTCGCCGTGCGCCGCCATTTTAGACAGGTTCGCGCCCGCTGCATCAGCCAGTTTCCAGTACCAACCGTCTTTTTTCAGGTTAGGCACATACAGCGTGATACCCGATTGGAGCGCCAGCTTTCGCAGCGGCATCAGCACCCGGTCTGGCCCCACGATCAGCGTGTGCAGCGGTGCAACCTGCGGATGCTTCAGCAGGTGTTTGGCGGCCTCCCGCGCCCCAGTAAAGTTGGGATGGTGGCCGTGTGGCGGCAGCGGATAGGCACACAGCCGCGCCCGTTCCAGCGCGTCCCAAACAGCGGTACGGTGTGCGCCTGCCGTCGTGGTGGGTGGGGGAGAGGTCATTCACTCCAGAGCATAGCGGGCAAGTCTGCATCCCGCCTCCAGCCAGATTGCGTAAGGTGAGGCCGTGACCTTTCCTCTGACAAAAAAATTCACCGACGCCCTGCAACTGGCACATGAATGGCATAGGGGCCAATACCGCAAACGCACACAGACGCCGTACCTGTCGCATCTGCTGGGCGTAGCGTCGGTGGCGCTGGAATTTGGCGCGACGGAAGCCGAAGCCATAGCCGCCCTGCTGCACGACGCGCTGGAAGATGGACCGGAGAATTTGACGGCGGATAAGAACAAGCGAGTTGAAAAACGCAAAGAATTAGAAGCTCAGATTGGGGCCAAATTTGGTGCGGAAGTAGCCGCGTTGGTGCGCGGAGCCACCGAAGAAACGCCGCTGGTAGACGGCCAGAAACCACCTTGGGCTGAACGCAAACTGGATTACCTCGCCAAACTGGGTCATGAGGGAGCCAGTTCGCTGTTGGTCAGTGCCTCCGACAAGTTGCATAACGCCCGCACCATCCTGACCGACGTGTTGACGGAAGGCATGACGCCGGAAGCGCGGGAAGCCTTCTTTGGCCGCTTCAGTCAGGGCCGCGAAGGAACCTTGCAGTATTACCGCCTGTTGGCCGACGCCTACAAACAGGCTCCGGGTGCGGCGGGGCGGCCCCGATTGCACGCCCTCTTTGCCGAACTGGAACGCACGGTGGCGGCGTTGGAAGTCGCGTGCGGCGTGACGCCGGAGGAGGTTCGGAAGTATGCGCCGCTGCGTTCTGCTCAGGCCGATGAAGGACTGGGATTCATCTGAACAAAAAAAGGCCCCCGTCAACGCTACATGGGGGCCTTATCGGTGGTGGATCGTGTAGGAATCGAACCTACAACCCGCTGATTAAGAGTCAGCTGCTCTACCAATTGAGCTAACGATCCAAAAAGAATGCCGTCTGAATTCAGACAGGGCGAAAGGGAGTATAAGGACTGCCCCCAGCCCTGTCAAGGCTGACTTTATTTGGGTAAGGTGCGCCCCAGCACGGCGGCGCTGAGGCCGAGGCCCAAGCCATACGCCAAGTGTGCGCCCAATCGGTTGCCATGCGTTTTGATGTTGCCTGCGCGGAGGCCGTCTTGCAGGCCCAGCAGCGGCGTAATCGTTTCGTCCAGCAGCAGCCAGAGGCCCGCGCCCCACAGTAGCCCTGTCGCTGGACTTTGACGCTGGGCCAACACTGCCCCAAACGCCGCGCCGCCCAATACACCTGTGCCCCAATGCACCGCCTCGCTGAGTGCCTGCCGTGTGCCTTTTTCCGGTACGTTGTGTGTTATCGCCGTGTACAAGTGCCGCCCCATCGCGGCGGTGCTGCTCTCGCCGTTTTCGTGGGTTTGTCCTAGCGGGCTGATCACATCTGTATCGGGCTGAGGCGGGCCGCTTTCGTCTTCATGCTCTCCGGCTACCAGTGGAGCCACCCGCGTCCAATATTGGCCCATCAGCAGCGTGCCCACTCCGCCTGCGCCGAGGCCGATCAGGGCGTCACGGTACACGCGGGAAGTGGGCGGCGTGGGGCGCAGCAGGGCGCGGGCGGCATTCAGCAGCGAGGACATGAATTACCTTACGGCTCCACCTCCGTTTGGCGGCTTTATCTGGCTTGAAGAGAAGGAGTCTGGCATATGGCGTGTTGCTCGTAAAATCTAGGCGTTGAGGGCGCTGTCATTGGCTGTGATTGGATTCACTGCGGCCAGAAACAAGCCACTCGCGCACGCTTCCGGCCAGATACAGGCTGCCTGCCACCAACAACGTGCCGCCCGCTGGGGTCAGGGCTAAGGCGCGGGCCAACGCCTGTGCCGAGCCGTCTACCGCTTCGCCGCCGTACTGCTGGGCCAGATCTTGCGGCGGGGTAGCAAGGTCACCGGGGGCCGTGAAGACGCGCAGCGGGGCTACGGCCAACAGCGGCGCAAGCGTGGCAGCGGTGTCTTTGCGGGCCAGATTGCCGAACAGCAGCACATCGGCACGCGGTACGGCGGCGGCGAGGGCCTGCGTGGCGTGCGGGTTGTGTGCGCCGTCAATCAGCAGTGTTTTGCCGTCCAGCACGAATCTTTCCAAGCGGGCCGGATGAGACGCGGCGAGGGCGGCTTCTGCCCCGGCCTCATGCCCCAGTAGGCGTAAAGTTGCCAAAGCCAAAGCCGCGTTGCTGTGCTGGTGTGCGCCCAACAGCGCCGGAGCGTGCGGCAGCGCAAACAGGGCCGGATACATGGCGGGCGTGTACAGCGGCGCATCTTTTTCGTGGCACACGGCGCGAATCACTTCTAAGGCTTCTCCGGTGGCAGTGGTCAGCAGTGGTACGCCGGGGCGGGCGGCCAGCGCCTTATCGCGGGCAATCTGGGCTACTGTGCTTCCCAGCACCCCCACATGATCGAGCGCCACGTTGGTCAGCGCCACCGCCGACACGTTCTGTAGCGCCTGCGTCGCGTCGCTCACGCCGCCCACGCCCGCTTCCATCACGGCCACGCGCACGCCCGATTCGGCAAACACGGTGCAGGCCAGCAGCAACGACAGGTCAAAAAACGCGCCGTTCCAGCTTTCTTGCCGCGCTTGCCGGATAAAAGCGGCCACCCGCGCCGGGGCCACTTCTTGCCCATTCACGCGGATTCGTTCTTCAAAGTGGATCAGATGTGGGCTGGTAAAGCGCCCGGTCTGGACTCCTGCCGAGATCAAGCCAGCTTCCAGCATGGCGCAGGTGCTGCCCTTGCCGTTGGTGCCCACCACGCGAATAGAGGCAAACGCGGCGTCGGGCGAGCTTTGGACGTCCAGCAACGCCCGCGCCACTTCTGGCCCCCGCGTGCGCCCATTGCGGGTGCGGGCATAGAACCAGTCGTAATCGGGCTGGTCTGACTGGTCTGAATTAGGAGGGGCGGGTACGGCGTCCATCACGCTCCCGACTGTAGCGGGTTAGGGGCGTGTTGCAGGTTGATTGCTTGTTCTCTTGGCTCCTCTCCGGCTGAGGGACAGTCAAGGATGGGTGATTTCAGTAGGCATACAGAATTGATGTCGCGTGTGAACCCCCCAGTCTGCTTCGCAGCCAGCCCCCCTTAAAGGGGAGTGCAACAGATGTTATGTCCTCCCCTCTAAGGGGGGGCGTTGCGTTAGCAACGGGGGGGTTTACACGCGACTCAGCCTCTCGACGTATTGCTAAGCAAGGCAAAACCAAGAAGCGGCGTTCCTACCGGACAAATTCACCCGCCGCGCCCGAATAGCCCCACGCCAGATGCTCTAGGATGCCCCCTGATATGGACACGGCAACCGGAGCAGATGGGGCAGCAGGCAGCGAGACGCGGGTGGGCGTGGTGATGGGCAGCCGCAGCGACTTCGACACCATGCAGGGCGCACTGGACACTTTGGCGGCGTTGGGCGTGGCCTACGAGGTGCGCGTGCTGAGTGCCCACCGCACGCCCGGACTGCTGCCCACTTACGCGTCGCGGGCCGAACGCCTGAATTTCGCCTGCATCATCGCGGGGGCGGGCGGCGCGGCGCATCTGCCCGGTATGCTGGCGGCCTTTACGCGGGTGCCGGTGCTGGGCGTGCCCGTGCAGTCGCGTGCCCTCAGCGGCCAAGACAGCCTGCTCAGCATCGTGCAGATGCCCGCCGGAATTCCTGTGGCGACTTTTGCGATTGGCGTGGCAGGGGCCAAAAATGCAGCTCTGTTTGCCGCCGCAATGTTAGCCGGAACCGATTTGGGCGTGCGTGAGCGCCTGCAAGCCTACCGCGACGCCCAAACGCAGGCCGTGCTGGACGCCCCTTGGTTTGAAGGCCACCCACAGGCGGGGGAAGCGTGAAAAAAATTTCGATTGAACGGTTGACTTGTCAATCTCGAAATCTGAGCGGAGTGACTAGGAATTGGACGGAATCCGTATGAGAGAGGGCCTGACTCTGGGCATCCTAGGCGGCGGCCAACTGGCGCAAATGCTGGCCCTCGCTGCCTTGCCGCTAGGTGTGCGCGTGGTAGTGCTGGAACCCGACCCGAACGCCCCCGCTCGCCTGTGCGCCGAGCATCTGCACGCCGCCTATACCGACGCCGAGGGCCTAGCAAGGTTAGCCGAATGCAGCGCGGTCACACTGGAGTTTGAGAATGTGCCCACCGAGGCGCTAGAGGCCTTGGCCGGACGGGTTCCAGTGCGTCCGGGGGCCGCGTTGCTGGAGCGCACCAAGCACCGTGCCCGCGAAAAAGAGGCGCTGCGGGCGTCAGGCGTCGGCACAGCCCCGTTTGTGGTCATCGAATCCGAACCTGATCTTGTGGGCGCATTGGCGACAGTGGGCGGGCGCGGCATCCTCAAAACGTCGGAATTGGGCTACGACGGCAAAGGTCAAGCGCGGGTGAACAGTGACGCGGAATTGAGCGTGGCGTGGGCAGGGATGGGCGGCGCGGCCTGCGTGCTGGAAGGCCTCGTTCCCTTTGTGCGAGAAGTCAGCCTCAGCGTGGCCCGCACTGCTGCCGGAGCCGTCGCCTTTGGCCCTCTCATCGAAAACGTTCACCGAGACGGCATTCTCCGCACCAGTGTTTTTCCGGCGACAGGTGCCGAAACGCTGGAACCACAGGCCCGCGAGTTGGCCCGTGCCTGCGCCGAGGCTTGGGCGTTAGAAGGCCTGATGACGCTGGAATTCTTCGTGCTGGATGGGGGCCAAGTCGGGTCAACACAGCTTCTGGTCAACGAAGTCGCCCCCCGCGTGCATAACAGCGGCCACCTGACCCAAGACGGCGGCGGCCTCAGCCAATTTGAGGCACAGGTGCGGGCCGTGCTGGGCTTGCCCCTTGCCGACTGGCGGCCCCTGCACCCCACGGCAATGGTGAATATCGTGGGGACGGATTATGTGGAGGGCCAACCGCTGCACCCCGACTGGGACGGCATAGACGCCTTGCCCGGTACGCATCTCCATCTGTACCACAAGGCGTGGCGGGCGGGACGCAAGCTGGGGCATGTGAATCTGGTCGCGGCGAATGTAGAGGCGTTGGCGGGGCAGTTGGCGGCGTTGGAGCGGTTGATTCCTTGAGGGCGGCGCGTCTGCGGGTGCTTTGGTCTAAGGGTCTAAAGGTCTAGGGTCTAAGGAAAGGCAATCGCTTCGCTCATTCACCCCCTCCCCAACCCTCCCCCCTCAAGGGTGAGGGAGCCAAACCAAGCCTCTGGCTCTTCTCTGTTGCCCTCTCCACTCGTGGGACAGGGGCGCTGAGCATCAGCGGGGTGGCTCGCAGAGCTGCGAAGCAGAGGGGGCAGTTCAGCAACGCCCCCGCCCCAGCACCCTAGACCCTTAGACTTTCCCCCCGCCCCCCGACACCTAAACGCCGTCCCAACCACCCCTCACGCCGCGTCAGCCGCCCAGCCTCAGCATTATTCCTATGACACGCTTGAGCTTCTTTCTTTCGCTGGGGCTATGCGCTTCGGCTTCCGCGCAGGCTGCCGCTGACGCTCCATTCAAACTGATTTTGCGTGCCACAGAGCAAAGGATTCAGAAAGGCGAAGTCAAGAACGCCAGCATCGTCAAATCTTGGAAGTTGCCCGCCGCCGGAGTTGCGGCCAGTAAGAAAAATGGCAAGGTCAGCACCACCCTCAGCCCCGTGCTGGACAAGATGTTTGATCAGATCAACGCCCGTGCTCCCCGCCCCGCCAGTTTTAGGAACGTGGGCGGCTCGTGGGTAGCCACGCAGCAGACCGGGTGGATTGCCGACAAGGACGCCAGCAAATCCAACCTGCTGAAGGCGATCATGGCGGGCAAAGACAGCGCAGAGGTGGTATTTAAGGCCGTGGTGCCCGAACGCAGCGTGAAGGTACTCGCAGGGCGCGGCGTGCTGTGGCACGTGTCTACAGGCAGCAGCAGCTATCAGGGCAGCGCCGATTTCCGGGTCAAAAACGTGTTGGTCGGAGCCAGCAAGCTCGACAATTTCTTCATCGCGCCGGATCACGAGTTCAATTTCAATGAGGAAATTGGGCAAATCGACGCCAGCACCGGATTTGTGAAGGGTTTCGTCATCAGCGGCGGCACCCTCACCAAAGAGGACGGCGGCGGCATCTGCCAAGTCAGCACCACCATTTTTAGGGCGCTGTATCAGGCGGGTTTACCCATTACCGAGCGCCACGAACACAGCCACCGCGTCGCCTATTACGACCCCGTAGGCTACGAGGCCACCGTGTATGCGCCCAGCAAAAACCTCCGCATGAAAAACGATACGGGCAAGCACCTGTTTATTCAGGCCGCGTGGGACACGAAAGCCCAAACCCTGCGCTTCGACATTTTTGGGGCCAATACTGGGCGCACGGTGAGTGTCAGCAAGCCTGCCATCAGCAACTTCAAAGCGCCCGCCAACCCCAGCTACAGCCCCGATGACCGCGTGGCGTTGGGAGGCCGCCGCCTGCTCGACACGCCGATGCAGGGCATGACCAGCCTGATCACCCGCACCATCAAATCACCCAGCGGAGCCGTGGTTAGCAAAGACACCCTGAAAAGCGTGTACAACCCGTGGGGCGCGGTGTATGGGGTGAATCCTAAGGACGGAAGGCTGTAAAAACCGTCAGTGGTGAGTGGTCAGTGGAAAAAACTAAAGATAAAAAGCGTGGCCTGCCAGTTCACCTCTCTGCAGGCCACGCCTTTATCTGTTCCCACTCACCACTACCTACTCACCACTGACCGCTTCGGAAATCGTCTCCGCCAGCGCCTTCACCCCGCGCTCTATCTGCTGGGGCGTGGCGTTGCTGTAGCTGAGGCGCATGGTGTTTTGGCCGCCGCCCAATGCAAAAAACGATGCGCCGGGCACGAAGGCCACTTTGCGATCTACGGCGCGGGCCAGCATTGGCAGGGTGTCTACGCCTTCCGGCAGCGTGACCCACAGGAACATGCCGCCTTGCGGAACCGTATGGTGGACGCCCGCCGGAAACTGCGCCTTGATGTGCCGGATCATGTCCTGTGCGCGTTCGCCGTAAGCCTTACGGATCAGTTCGATCTGGCGGGGCAGCACGGTGGGCAGCAGTTCGGTCACGATCATCTGGTTCAGCGTGGGCGTGTGAAGGTCTGCGCCCTGCTTGGCCTGCACCAGTTTTTCGATGATGGGGTGGGCGGCCTGCACCCACGCGTCGCGCAGGCCGGGCACCAGCGTTTTGCTGAAGCTGCCGCTGTAAATGATGTGGCTGTGATCGGGGCTGCCGCCCACCCGGTCAAGCGCGATCTGGTACAGGCTGGGAGCCGCCTCGCCCGAAAAGCGCAACTGGCCGTAGGGATCGTCCTCGATGACCAATAGACCGTGTTCGGCAGTCAGGTTCACGAGGCGTTCCCGGCGCTCTTTACTCAGGGTGCGCCCGGTGGGGTTCTGAAAATTGGGAATGGCATACAAGAGTTTGGCCCGTTTGCCGCCCGCCTTCAGCCCTTGCAGCAGCGCCTCTAATGCGTCTATGTCTATGCCTTCTTCGTCGGTGGGCATCTCCATGTACTGCGGGCTATACGGCTGAAAGGATTGCAGCGCCCCCAAATACGTCGGGCTTTCCACCAGCACGATGTCGCCCTCGGAGATCAGGATTTTGCCCAACAAGTCCAGCCCTTGCTGGCTGCCGGTCATGATCTGCACATGCGCGGGCGAGATGCCTGCACGCTCGGCCAAAAACTGGCGCAGGGGCAAGTGGCCTTCGGTGGTGCTGTATTGAAGGGCCGCCGCGCCGTAACGGGTCATCACGGCGTCCATCGCGGCCCGCACGTCGTCCAGCGGAAACAGTTCGGGGGCAGGCAGGCCGCCCGCGAAGCTGATCACATCGGGTTCCTGCGTAATTTTCAAAATCTCGCGGATTGCGCTGGCCGTCATCTTGCGGGCACGGTCACTCAGCAGGGCGGTGAAATCCAGCGAAGCACTAGTCGGCGTGGGCACAGGCGTAGGCACAGTCGCGGTCATGCCCCCTATCGTAGCGCCCCGGCAGGCTGGCCGTCTGTGTCTAATCTGGGCGCAGTGACAGGCAGGGGCGCGGCTGTCTGAGCAGGGTGGACGCCGCACCTTTTCTCTTGAACTTCTATTGAACGCAGTCCAAATCTATAAGTGGGCTGGTCAAGTCGCACACAGGCCAGCTTGGGGCGGTTACAGTGCTATCCGTACAGTGTTGAGGGGTACATTCTGACCTGAGAATTTCCTCTGGCTGCCCAAAGCAACCTCACGCCCAAGCCTGTTCAGTCTGCCCCACACGTTCATTCAGGCCGTCCCCGGCCACTCTCAGGAGGCATCACCATGCTCGTTACCGGTTCAGACATTCTCGTTCCCGCCCGCGCAGGCAAGTACGGCGTGGCATCCTTCAACACCAACAACATGGAAATCACGCAGGCGATCATTCATACCGCCGAAAAACTGCGCTCGCCCGTAATGGTGCAGATGAGTGAAGGGGCCATCAAGTACGGCGGCCAAGACCTCGCCAACATCGTCAAGGATTTGGCTTCCCGCGCCTCCGTACCTGTCGCCCTGCACCTCGATCACGGCTCTTCTTACGAGTCGGCCCTCAACGCGATCCGCATGGGCTTTACCTCCATCATGATCGACGCCTCCCATCATTCCTTCGAGGGCAACGTGCGCGAAACCCGCCGCGTCGTGGAAGCCGCGCACGCGATGGGCATCAGCGTGGAATCGGAACTCGGGCGCTTGGGCGGCATCGAGGAACATATCGTGGTAGACGAAAAAGACGCCTTCCTGACCGATCCTGACGAAGCCGTGCAGTTTATCGAGCAGACGGGCACCGACTACCTCGCCATCGCCATCGGCACCAGCCACGGCGCATTTAAGGGCAAGGGCCGCCCCTACATCGACCACGCCCGCATTGAAAAAATTGCCAGCCTGACGGGCATCCCATTGGTGGCACACGGCAGCAGCGGCGTGCCAGCCGACATCATCGAGCGTTTCCGGGCGGCAGGCGGCGTCATTGGTGAGGCGGCGGGCATTGCCGACGAAGACCTTCAGAAGGCCACGCAGCACGGCATCGCCAAAGTGAACGTGGATACCGATTTGCGCCTTGCCAGCACGGTAGGCATCCGTGAAGCCCTGTTCGCCAACGCCAAGGAATTCGATCCCCGCAAAATCTTCGGCCCCGCCCGCGACGTGATGAGCCAAGTCATCGAGCACAAAATGCGTGTGCTGGGCAGCGTCGGCAAGGCGTAAGCGCAGAAATTAGGGTGGGGTGCGGGGGCCGCCGGTGGGTGTAGCCCCCACACCCCCCACTTCTCTGAGGGGTGCGTCAGGCTGGCGCGGGAGAATTCTCACCCACGCGCCTTATTCTGCCGGTTGGCATGAAGGCCGCCCGTCCCCTCTTTCCCCTCCTACTGACCAGTCTGGTGGCCGTGGTTGCCCACGCGGCTACCACGCAGTCGTCGGGCCAATCGTCGGCTCAGTCGTCGGCCCCGTTGCCCGCAGGGTGGCAGGCCAAACTCGTTGCTCTCCTCCCACAGGCCGGACAGGTGACCCAGATTTTGGAGCGCCGTTCGAGCCTGTCTTTGTTTGAACTTCAGCGTCGCGTGACCAACGTGGGCGGCAGTCCCGACGCTCTGCGGACTGTCATCGTCAACGTGTCGCAGGGCAAAGCGCCTGTGTACGACGCGAGATTGGGCATTACTCAGGATGAATTCAAGCGCTATCTGGTGTTTCAGCAGTCGCTTGCGCCCAGCGGCAAAAGCCTGAAATTACCCGTGATGCGCGACAATGGCCGCCTCAGCTTTGGCGATGCGGCAGGTATGAACGGAGTCTTCAAGGGCGTGACCATCGACCTGAAAACGGGTGAATTGCGCGTTCCAGAAGGTTTCAGTACCCGTCCCAGCGCCGTGCCACCAAGTATTGGCACCAGTGCAGACCGCTTGGACGTGAAATTGGGCTACCAGTGGAATTTACGGGCCAACGATCCGGTCACCCAAAATGGCATACGTGGTCAATTCACCCTGATCCTCCTGAACAGCGGGCAGATTATTTTGAGTTATGACCGGTTCAGCATGTTGCGGGGCCGAATCAATGAGGGCGAATTGATTCTGGGCTATGCCCGCTGAGAAGGGCAGTGGGATTGTGGTCTGTGGGACAGGCGTGGTGGCCGATCAAACTTGGGGTTAAGCAAGGATAGAGATGTTTACGGCGCTGTCTTTGTAGAAGGTGATGGTTGCGGGTAAACCCCCCCAGTCTGCTGTGCAGCCAGCCCCCTTATTGGTACTCCGTTGACTCATGGAACGGGTGCAAGCTAGGGAATGGACACCCAGCAG
>NZ_SSNW01000063.1 GCF_004801315.1 Deinococcus sp. Arct2-2 | reverse complement strand
AACAAGGTAACTGTACCGGAAGGTGCGGTTGGATCACCTCCTTTCTTCGTTCCGTATCCTGCTCTTCACTTCCCTGATGCCCACCCTCAGTCCCCCGCACACGCGGGGGACTTCGCTTTGCCCCCAACAGGCCCGCATGAGAATAGTCTTCTTATGCGGGCTTGCTGTTTTTCTATGTTACTGAGGTGTCTCTTTCCAAGCTAAATCTAAGAAGTTTTGCACGTCGTGGGCGCACTGGTCTTCTAAGCCGTTCACTTCTTGCTCAAGCAGCTTGATGGCTCGCCGGAACGCTTGACGGTCTAGGTCAGGCAAGCCGCGTTCTACATTCCAGCGGCGGAGTTCACCCGTTAACGTCGCCAACTCGTAAGGGTCACCACTGACCAAAATCTCGGTGACGCGGCGGTGGCGTGCGGCCCACTGGCGCGGCAAATTCAGGTCATTGACGCTGAAGCTGAGATGTTTGAGTAAGGCGGGCATATCGCAGGCGGTCAGGGCGGCCCTCATGCCCGTTTCGTCGGGTGAAGACACCGGAACATAGGCGCGGCTGGACGTATTTGGAAAATCTACCTGATAGTAGGCGTGAGACTGCCCCGCCACCGGGCGCTGGCAAGTGCCGCTCACGACACCTATACCGTAGGGGGGAAGAACGACGCGGTCACCAGTCTGAAAGGCGTGTTGCTTCAAGGTGTTCACCTCTGTGCGGCCTGCTGTGGAGGGGGTGCGGCGCGGGAACGGTGGTGCGCCACTCGCTTCTAAGGAAGGCGTCGGGTCTGTGTGCCGTATCCATCTCTCCCCACTGTTCTTCCCTGCGGTCTGGCCAAAAGCAGCGGCCCAGCAAGACGCCGGGCCGTGGAGTTCAGTCTGAAGGAGAGGGAGCCGTGAGGTCAAGGCAAACAGATGCAGTTTGGCGTCCGGTTCTCTGGACGATCTTCAGCGTCTGCCAAGGCTGCATGATTCTCACCTTATACCCAAACTGTGAGAGAAGGAACAGAAAGGGGAGGAGATCAGCAGCTCGCTTCCTATGTTCTGGGGGCGAACAAGCCCAGCACTGCGTCTAGGCTGAGGGCCAGCAGCGCCGAGAGTACCGCGCCCACCAGCACCAGCGCCGTATTCTGCTGAGACAGGCCGTTGATGATCGGCTCGCCCAGTCCGCCCGCGCCCAGTGCCGCTCCTACGGTAGCCGTGCCGACGTTATAGACTGTGCTGGTTCGCACACCCGCCAGCAGCACAGGCAGCGCCAGCGGCAATTCAACCCGCAGTAAGCGTTGGCGGCCCGTCATGCCCATACCGCGTGCGGCGTCTAGGGCGCTGGTATCTACGGACTGAAGCCCCGCGATTCCGTTGCTGACCACCGGAACCAATCCATAGACGATCAGGCCCAGCAGAGTTGGTTTCCAACCGAAGCCCAACGCAGGGACGGCCAGCGCCAAGATCGCGAAGGTGGGCACGGTTTGACCCAACCCCACCAGCGTTTCGGCCAACTGTCGTAGCGCCACCCGTCCGGGCCGGGTCACCGCCACCGCCAGCGGCACGCCGAGGCCCAGCACCACGCCAGTTGCCAGCGCCACCAAGCCCAGATGGGTCAGCGTGAGCCGCCACAGGGGAGGGTCGAAAGCAGTCAATTCGCCCAGATTAAGGGGGGCCAGCAAGCGCGGCAACACGCCCGGAATGAGGCACAGCAGCAGCAGCGAGGGCCACAGCAACACGCCCCAAGGCCAGCGCCGCCTCCCCGTCCGTGCCGCCGTGAGGCTGGAAGAGGTCACGTCACTTCATCCCGAATGGAGATGGGCGGCTGCATAGGTATGGTCTGCAAATCGCTCCAGCGCAGAATGCCGATGGACTCTCCCGCTTGGGTCACAGCCAACGCATCTGCACCTTCGCGCAGCATGATGCCCAGTGCGCTGCGGGCGTCCAGTTGGGCATCTACGGTGGGCAGGCCAGCCGGGTCGCCGGGGTGGGCAAAGTCGGCGGCGCGGCGGCCTGCCAGTTGGCGCAGCGCCGCGTCTTCGCCCAAAAATTGCCGCACGAAGTCGGAGGCGGGGCGGTGGATCAGGTCGTCGGGCGTGCCGAATTGGGCCAGTTCTCCGGCATTCATCAGGGCAATCCGGTCAGCCAACCTCAGCGCCTCGTCTATGTCGTGCGTCACCATAATCACGGTCTTTTTCAGGCGTCGCTGAATGTCGCGGAAGGCGTCTTGCAGCTTGTCGCGGGCCAGCGGATCAAGTGCGCCGAAGGGTTCGTCCATCAGCAGCACGGGCGGATCGGCGGCGAGGGCGCGGGCCACGCCTACCCGCTGCGCCTGACCTCCCGACAGCTCGGCGGGCTTTTTGAAGCGGTATTCGGCGGGGCTTAGGCCCACCAGATCAAGCAGTTCATCCACACGGCGCTCTGTGTCGCGGGCGGGGCGGCCCAACAGGTCAGGCACCGTCGCCACGTTTTGGGCCACGTTCAGATGGGGAAACAGCCCGATTTGCTGAATCACGTAGCCGATGCCGCGCCGCAGGGTTTCCGGCTTCAGCGTATGCGTGTCTTGCCCGCGCAGCAGCACCCGCCCGCCCGTCGGTTCGATCAGGCGGTTAATCATGCGTAAGGTGGTGGTTTTGCCGCAGCCAGACGGCCCCAACAGCGCCGTCAGTTCGCCCTCGGCAAACACCAGATTCAGGTCGCGCACGGCGAAGCTGTCGCCGTAGCGTTTTTCTAGGCCTTGCAACTCGATCATAAGAGACTCTGGTTCTTCATAGAAACTCCAAATGATGAGGATACACACCCATCAGCCCACGCGCCCGAACCGGCGGCCCAGCCAGACTTCCAGCCCGCGCAGGGCCGCGTCTACGCCAATGGCCAGCAGCGCAGCGGGCACGGCTCCCAGCAAAATCAGGTCGGCGGCGGCACTTTGCAGGCCCTTAAAAATATAGGTGCCCAGCCCGCCCGCGCCGATCAGGGCGGCCACCGACGCCACGCCCACCAGCAGCACGGCGGCCTGACGAATCCCCGTGAGCCATACAGGAAGTGCCAGCGGCACCTGCACGCGCCAAAAAATCTGGCGGCCCGTCATGCCCATGCCGCGTGCGGCGTCCACTGCGCCTGCTGGCACGCCCCGCAGCGCCACCACGCCGTTTCTGAGGATCGGCAGCAGGGCATACAGCGTCATGGCGGTCAGTGCCGGAGCCACCCCGATGCCCGAGATACCCGCCGCACGCAACGCCGGAAACGCGTTGGAAAGGGCCGAAAGTGGCGCGATCAGTAGGCCCAACAGTGCCAAACTGGGTAGCGTTTGAATGGCGTTGGCGAGGCCCAGCACGGCCACCGCCACGCGCTCTCGCCCCGCTGCCCACACCGCCAACGGCACGCCGATCAGGGTAGACAGGCCCAGCGCCGTGCCTACCAGCCGCAGATGTTGCGCGAGTTCCTGCACCCAGCGCGGGCCTTCGTTGCGGGCTTCTACCAGCACCGACCAGCCCGACAGGTGGCCCGCCCAGACCAGCGCCAACACAGCGGGCACCCACGCCCAAGCCAGCAGCTTTTGTCTGCCCACCAACAGCAGGCCCGCACCATAAACGGCGATCAGTGCGCCCAGTCCACTCAGCCACACGCCCGCCGCTGCACTGGCCCGCGCAAACTCGGCCTGACCCACAAGGGCGCAACGGGTTTGCAGGCCCACTACCCAGAACACGGCCACCACCGCCAGTCCTGCCGCCAACCACGTTAGGCGCGGCAAAAAGCGGGCGGCCAACAGGGGCAGCAGCGCCAGCACCAACATCAGGGCCAGCAGTGCGGGAGGCAACCGCAGGTACTCGCCGGGGGCAAGGCGGTTGGGGCGCAGCAGCACCCAAGGCAGCGCCGCGCCCGCCAGTAGGGGCAGCGCGGCGAGAACCAATACTTGCGGCACATCGCCTCTGACCGCATTTTTAGTCACCGACAGCAGTGGGGCGGAGGGCCGATTGCCCCCCGCCCCTGTTGGAGTCGGCTTGCTCACGCGGCGGCCTGAAGGCGGGGCTGATCCCAGATCGGGAAGAACCCACGCCACCTGCCGCCGCCGCTGTCCATGCTTACTTGATCAGGCCTTTGCTCTTGAGGTACGTCTGGGCCACATTCTGTGCAGTGCGGCCTTCCAGCGCCACCTGTGCGTTCAGCCCCTGCAGCGTGGCCTGCGTCAGCGTGGCGAAGGTCTTGTTCAGCAGCGCCTCTATTTGCGGGTTGGCCTTCAGGGTCGCCGTGCGAATAATCGGCGCGGGCTGGTACACGGCCTGTGCGCCTTTGGGGTCTTTGAGGGCCACCAGTTTCAGGGCCGACAGGCTGCCGTCGGTGCCGTAAGCCATTGCCGCGTTTACGCCGTTGGTGCCGCTGGCTGCGGCTTGCTGTGTCTGAGGCGGCGTCGCGCCTGCCAGCGTCAGTTTTTGGTCAGCCTTCAGCTTAAAGCCGTAGACTTCCTCGAAGGCGGGCATGGTATCGGGGCGATTGAAGAATTCGGGGCTGCCCGCGATCTTGAATTTGCCGCCGCCGTTCAGGTATTTGGCGAGATCGGTGACGCTGGCAAGCTTCTGGGCCGACGCGAAGGCCTGCGGCACGGCAATGACCCACGTGTTGTTCACGTTGGCGGGTTTCAACCACGAAATCCCGTTTTTGACATCCAATTGGCGGGCAAAGCCGTAGATCACGCCGGGGCTGCCCGCCTGCTTGGGCGTAATTTTGGCTGCAGGAAACAGATACACAGCATTCCCGGTGTATTCGGGATACACATCGATTTCTCCGGCCAAAATCGCCTTGCGGTTCACTCCGGTGTCGCCCAAGTTGGTCTTGTCGGTCACGTCCAGTCCAGCGTTTTTGAGGGTCAACACGATTATCTGGCCCAAAATCTGTGCTTCGGGGTCAAGCTTGCTGCCCACCACGATGGGCTTGGCGGCGGCGGTACTGACTAACAAACTCAAGGAAACAATTAGCAACGTCTTCATGGGTGGGCCTCCGGTTTAGGTCACCGTACTGGGCAGCACAGGGCAGGGCGTGTAGGGCGTATGACAAAAGGGTCGCGCCGGTAAGCTAGATGAAGCCCGCATAAAGGCCGAGGCGACCCAGCTGGTCAGGCAAAACTCTTGTCGCTCTAAAGTATATAACTTTTGTCAACTACTTTGATAAACACACCGAGCTATGTGAAGATCGAAGTGGAACAAGAAAAATCACCCTCAAGCCTCTGAGGGTGACTGAATAACAGGAAAAGAGTGAAGGTTAGAGCGTGCCCTTGAGGGTGCTGGCTACCTTGAACCGAACCTTTTTGCCCGCAGGAATGGTGATTTTGTCGCTGGTACCGGGGCGCACGCCCTGACGCTCGGCGGTGGCGGCCACGCTGAGGGTGCCGAGGCCGGGGAGGCCCACGCTTTTGCCGTCTTTGAGGGCAGAAACCACCAAATCCAGCATGGTGGACACGGCTTCGGCGGCTTGCTTCTTGCTCAGCGTGGTGGCGTCGGCCACCAGATCGATGATCTGGGTCTTGGCGACTTTGGTGGCGGCGGCAGGTGCAGGTGCCGTTTTAGGGGCCTTGCTTCCCGCTTTTGGAGCCGTCTTGCTGGCAGCAGGTTTCTTGGCGGCAGGTTTGGTGTTTTTGGTCATGGGTGGGCCTCCGGGGGATGAATTGTGAGCAGCTGCTCAGCTCAAATGGACAGTAACACACGTTTGAGCTTAAGCAAACCCGGAAAGGTGCGCTGGCGGGGGTGTTTTCCCTTATTTACCTGCTGTTCCCTTAGCGACAAAAGCAGGCCGAATGTGAAAAATCCCCTTAAAACTGGACAAAAGCGATGAGTATAAAATGAGTAGACTCTTAAAGTCGACTTACCCCCATCACAGAGGGTTGGGGCGCAGTTTGAGCACCCGGACTTCTGCACACAGGGCGTCAAATGTCCAAATTCTGCCCCACAGTGGTTGCCCCACGCCGCCCAAGACCTTCAACGCCTCCAGTGCCATCATGCCGCCCACGATGTTGGGTAGTGGCCCCAGCACCCCGGCTTCGGCGCAGGACTCGGCCCCTTCTGGCACGGGAAACACGTCGCGCAGGCCAAGCACGGACTTACTTCCCGCCGGATCTGGCCCAAACACGCTGACCAGCCCAGTCGTCCCGCTGGCGGCCCCCCACACCGAAGTTTTCTGCGCTCGCGCACAGGCGTCGGCTAGGGCGTAACGGGCTTCAAAGTTGTCGGTAGCGTCTACAACCAAGTCCACATCTGCTATCAGGGCGTCGGCGTTCTGCTCGGTCAGCATGGGCGCGGTCTGCACCTGCACAAACGGGTTGATGGCCTGCGCCCGTGCCGCCGCCACCGCTGCTTTGCTGCGCCCCACGTCGGCCAATTCAAAGTGAGTTTGACGGTGCAGGTTGCTTACATCTACGGTGTCGGCGTCGGCCACCACCAAGCGCCCCACGCCCGCGCCCGCCAGTTGCAGCACCACCGGGCCGCCCAATCCGCCTGCACCCACCACCAATACTGAGGCCGCCCGCAGCCGTTCCTGTGCGCCTGCTACTTGCCATTCGGGCACCAGCAGGGGCCGGGAATAGCGGCGCAGTTCGGCGCGGGAGAGGGGAGGGAAGGGGAGCATGGTAGGAGTTTAGCGGGAAGGTGAACCCCCCGTTGCTGTCGCAACGCCCCCCCTTAGAGGGGAGGACAAGAGCTGTTGCGCTCCCCTTAAGGGGGGCTGGCTGCACAGCAGACTGGGGGTTTCCACGCGGCTTTAATCTGATTTGGAAGGTGAACCCCCCCCGTTGCTGTCGCAACGCCCCCCCTTAAGGGGAGGACCCAAGCATTTGCGCTCCCCTTAAGGGGGGCTGGCTGCAAAGCAGACTGGGGGGTTTCCACGCGGCCCCAATTCCCAACCTCCCATCAGCCTTGCCCACTGCCTCCCGGCGTACCCTAGAGGCATGCTGGTTTCCGACCGGGTTCAAGACATCCTCACGCGAGAGCGCACGCTTTTGGCCGACCTTCAGGCGTTCCTAGAGACGCAGGGCGCACCGCCTGAAGCCGTGGACTACGCCCGCACCGCCACCCGCTCACTCGACGAAGTGTTTTTGCTGGTGGTGGTGGGCGAGTTCAATGCGGGCAAAAGCAGTTTCGTGAATGCCCTGCTGGGCGCGTCCGTGCTGCCCGAAGGCGTGACGCCCACCACCGACCGGATTTACGTGCTGGTACACGGCGAAAAACCCGGCGCGATGGAGCCGACCCGTGATCCGTTCGTCAGTCGCCTGACCTATCCGTTGCCCAGTTTGGAAGGCGTGGCTTTGGTAGATACCCCCGGCACCAACGCGATTATTCGGCAGCACCAGGCGCTCACGGAAGGGTTTTTGCCACGTGCCGACCTCGTGCTGTTTCTGACCAGTGCAGACCGCCCCTTTACCGAGTCCGAGCGCCAATTTCTGAGCCTCGCTGCCCGCTGGGGCCGCAGCGTGATCATGGTGGTCAACAAATCGGATTTGCTGGAAACGCAAGACCAGAAAGCGCAGGTGCGCGAGTTTGTGGAAGCGGGCGCACGCGGTGTGCTGGGCCTTACGCCGCCCGTGCTGCTGATTTCTGCGCGGGGCGAGCAGCGCGGCGGCGATCCGGGCTTTCATGCCCTGCGCGAAGTCCTCAAGATGCGGCTCTCGGACACCGAACGCACCCGCCTGAAACTGGCTTCTCCGCTGGGTACCGCCGCCGAAATCCTGAGCGGCGAAGAAGCCCGCGCCCACGCCGCCCGCCAAACCTTGGGGGAAGACGTGGCGATTTTGCGCGACCTAGAGGGCCAGCGCGAACGCCACCGCGAAACAATGTTGGGCGAACTGGACGGCCAACTGAACCGCATGGGCCGCCTGCTCAGTGAATTTGAGGTGCGGGCCGACAAGTTCATCGATGCCAAGCTGACCTTTCGCAATCTGCGCGGCCTGATCAACAGCCGTGACCTAGAAGACTCGTTCCGGCGCGAGGCGGTGGCCGACCTGCCCGATGCCATAGATAGGCAATTCGGCAGCATGATCGACCGGTTCGTGGAGGCCAATTTGCACTTTTGGGAAGACGTGCAGGCCTTCCTGATTCGCCGCCAGCCGAGTAGCGAAGTGGCCCGCACCCGCTTCAGCTACGACCGAGTCGCGCTGTTGGAAGGCATCGGTGGAAGCGCCCGAGACCACCTAGAGGCCACCACCGAACACGAACTGGGCCGCCAGCTCTCGCGTGACGCCGAAGACGCTCTGAAGGGTGCGGTGGGCGGCCTCGCCGGGGGCATCGGCATCGGCGCGGGCATCGGCGCACTGATCGGGGCTAGCGCCCTCGACTTTACGGGCGGCATTCTGGCGGGCCTCACGCTGGGCAGCCTCGGCCTGTTCGTATTGCCCAACAAGCGCGTGCAAGCCCAGCGCGGCCTGCGCCAAAAAATCGCCACCTTGCGGGCTGCCCTAGAACAGATCGTGCGCCGGGAATTCGAGCGTGAGCAAGAACGCGCCGACGCGAGACTCCGCGACGCCATCAGCCCCTACACCCGCTTTACCGAGCAGGAGCAGGCACGGTTGGCGGGCGCGGAAGTCCGGGGAGCGCAACTCCGCGCCACACTCGACGGGCTGCAAACGGAAGTGAAGGCGCTGGGGTAGGAATGTGGTGGGTAGATCGTGGAGTGTGGATCGTGGAAAAAGAGGGTTGACCACGATCTACGATCCACGCTCCCCACTCTTCACCCAAAATCGCATGTCCTTCGCCGTCTCCTGCCCCTGCCCCACATCCCGCCACGTCATCCGAGTGTGGAGATCGGGCCGTTCGGTGTAGCCGCGTGCCGTCCAGAATGCGTTCAGTGGGCGGTAATAGGCAGGGCGGGCCAGATGCGATTCCTCGCGCTGCACGGCACAAAAGGCCGTCACGCTGAGGCCAAGAGTGCGGGCATGGGCTTCTCGCACCTCAAAAAACTGATGGCCGATGCCGCGCCCCCGAAATTCGGGCAGCAGCACGCTTTCGCCCAGATACAGCACGTCCGAGCGGTCAAATTCAGGCGGGCCAAAGGGAGCCTGAACCTCCGCCGTTTCTTGCAGGAGCGGCAGGGCCGTGCTGGCCCCCACCACGCGCCCGCCTGCTGCCCGTGCCAACGCCACCACCGCACCCGGCGCATTCAGGTAGGTTCGCAGGTAGTTCTCTTCGTAGTCGGCGTCGCCCTCGTACAAGTACGGGAAGGCCCGAAACACCTGTTGCCGCAGCCGTGCAAGTTCGGGCAGCGCGGCGCGGAGTTCCTCGCCAGTCGCGGGAAGAACGGTGATGGGCATAGACACAGGCTTCATAGGGACAACCTTCAGCCGCCCACCTGCCGCGTCCAGTCGGCCAGATTGTAATAGTTGGTCACACGGGCGATTTGGGGGCCATGCCCAGCGTCCCGAACCTCAAAAAACGCCCCTACGGGCAGCACGTAGCGTTGCCCAGCAGCTTCCGGCAAGCCCGCATCGGTCTTCAAGTATTCCCCGTGAATGATGAATTCGGCGGCGGCGCGGGTGCCGTCTGCGCTCGCCATCACCACCACGTCGGCGGCCTGCTCGCGGTAATGGGCGTCCATTTTGGCAAGGAAGGCCCGGAAGGTGTCGCGGCCAAGCTGCGTCTCGCCCTCGTTGATGTCGTGGCGCACGTCCTCGCTGAGCAGGGCCAGCATGCCCGGTGCGTCGGCGGCATTAAAGGCGGCGTAGTACTGCTGCACCAAGGTCAGGGCCGTCGCTTGCGGGCTGGAAGTCATGCGCCCACAATAAAGCGTGGATGCGTGAGAGGCGAGGTTTCTCGGGCCGTGAAGAAAGACGGACGCCTGAATTCGGTCTGTCTTCATGTACTTCATGTGAACCTGAGCTTAGATCTGTTCTAGAGGTCATGAACCAAAACTCTTAACAGACTTCCCCTGACTTACTTATTGACCTTGCTTCTGCACTTGACATGGCCTTTCTTCTGCTACTTTAAGAAGACATTAATCTGCATGACCGCGTCTCCGCCTCAACCGGGGCCGCTTGTAACGGAGGAACCCCCGCATGAAATCAATGCGTTACATCATTACCCGGCCCTGTTTGCAAGAAGGCAGCCTGCGCCTTGCCAAATACATCGAAGGCCATTTTCCTCAGAGCGGCCCGGCCCAGTTCGTTGATGACCGGGGCCAAGAACACGCCGTGCAAGTAGACCGGGAGCGGGGGCGCGTGTGGGGGCTGGGCGGCCTGTACCACGCGCAGCATTTGGGCGTCAACGACGTGCTGATGCTCACCGCGCTCGCGCCGTCGCGTTATCAGGTGGAATCCATCGTGAAGCCGCACGCCGTACAACCGCCGCCGCGCACGCTGCCCAAAACCCCCGAATCGCGCCGGGTGGTCGTGTCCTCTACGCCGCATGTCCGGGAAGTGCGGATGGAGCGAATCGACGCCGAAGCAGACGCGGCCAAGCTGGAGAAGGTCAAGCAGGAAACCGGCAAGGCGGAGCAGGCCCGCACGGAAAGCTCTGAACCTAGAACTGAAGTGAAGGCGGCAGCACAGGCCGAGTCTCGGGCAGACGTGCGGCCAGAAGTGAGAGACCCCGCCCCGGTGCAGCTTCCGGCCACCGAACGCCTGACGGCCCAATTGGTCACGGCGCAGGCTGGACAGGCCCAAATCGGACAAGCGCAGGCGGCTCAAGTTGCCCAAGCTCAAGCTGCACACGCCCAAGCCAGCAACACGGTCAGAATCACGCCCAGCCGCAGCGGTCTGAACGGCGCGCTGATCGGTAGTAATGGCAGCGGGAACAACGGGTACACGAACGGAAACGGCTCTGTTGGTGGAAACGGAGTGGGTGCAAACGGATATGTCAACGGGAACGGTGTGCAGAGTGTCACCGAATCCAATACGAGGCAGATCAAAGCGGCTCCGGCTCCAGCGGTGCAGCAGCACGCGCCGTCCACTTTGCCGCCTATGCCCACTACCCCAGAAGGCATGGTTACGGAACTCGCCCGCCTCACTGGATACCGCCTCGATCATCCGGGCGGCGGCCTGCTGCGCCTCACGGCAGACTTGGGGCCGCAGCACAGCTACACGGTACTCATCGCGCCTACGCTGGCGGCTCTGGCCCAGCCCACTTGGAAGGAGGCAGCGGGCGTGCCTGACCTGCACCGCGCCCTGCTCACCACCGAACAGGAGCGCCCCGCCGCTGGCATTCCCCGCCTGACCGAAGAAGCGTTGGCGGCCCTGACCGAACACGCCCGCCTTGCGCCCATCAGCGCCATAGACCTGCGGGGCTACTGGCGTGCGGGCAATCTGGACTTGGAAAGTGCCGCCAGCATCGCGGAACTCGTCAGCGCCCACCTCGCCCAGCGCGGCGCTTTTACCTTCGTGCTGCTCACGCTGTCTCAGCAGCCCGCGCACAGCATCGTCAGTGTGCAGAGGCTCGCGGAACGCCTCGGCAGCGGCGTGAATACCGCCGAACTGACCAGCATTCTGGACACGCTGACCCGCGCTCCCTTCTTGGCGCTGTCTCCGTTGCCCGGTGGTCAATATCTGCTGCGCGTAGGCATCAGTGACTTGCTGGGAGACCTGACCGACTACGCGCAGGGCGTGCGCCGCCGCGTGCGTGCACCCGCGCAGATCGACATCATCACGGCCTGAGCGAGAGGGTTT
This sequence comes from Deinococcus sp. Arct2-2, assembly GCF_004801315.1. Lineage (GTDB taxonomy): Bacteria > Deinococcota > Deinococci > Deinococcales > Deinococcaceae > Deinococcus. The sequence goes on along the minus strand of NZ_SSNW01000063.1, from coordinate 22,808 downwards.
CTGCGGCTCGTTGTTGCGGGCCAAGACAGCAGACTGTTAGTGGTGAGTAGGAAGTGGTCAGTGGGAAGGTCAACAGAAAAAACAAAGATGGAAGAGACGCAGCTTGATGGGCGTCCCTTCCATCTTTTTCCACGTTTTACGATCCACGATCCCTATGATACGGGATTAAAAAGAGTTGCGTACATGTGTTTTGCCCTCTCTACCTGCGGGACTCGCAGAGCTGCGAAGCAGAGAGGGGCGCTGTGAAACAGCGGGGTGAGGGGGCCACAAGCGGCGAACCCGCCCTAGGTCAAGGAATTATTTTAGTTTCGGATGACGCCCCGACTAGAACACGCTGCTCAAGGCCAACGCCCTACCGCACCGTCACGTAAGCCAGCGTCCACAGCGCGTCTCGGCGGGTGGGCAGGGTGCAGCTTTGACCGGGTGGGCAGCCTATGAATGGGTTGGGAACGTCTACCGTGCCCGTGACCAAGCTTCCGGTGATGGTCAGCGAGTTGCCCGCCTTGCTGATCAGCGTGAGTTCGTTCAGCGGTTGTTGGGTACTCAGGGTCAGCGGCACGGTGGGCACTCCGCTTTGGCGCGGGCCAGTGCTGACGCTGATGGGGCCAGCATAGATTTTCGCGCCGGGTGTAGTGCGGGCCGTGATCTCGTTCAAGGCGCTGCGCCAGCCTGCGCCGCCCGGATTCCCAGTGCCTGCGCCGCCGTAAATGGTGGCTACCCGCGCCCCTGGATTCCAGCCGATGCGCTGGCCCGCCAGTTGCACTAAGGGGGCCAGAGGCGTCATCAATGCGCCGCCCACACGAGTCAAGATGATGGGTTGGCCCGCAGCAGTGAGGGTCATGCCCCGCGTGGTGCAGGTCAGCGCCAACAGGTCGCAGGCTTCGGCGGGCGGCACCAGCACGCGCCCGTTTTGCAGGGTAGGCAGCGCGGTCAGGGCGTTGACCCAAGCCAAGTTTTCAAAGCGCACGACAACGGGAGCGTTGGTCAGGGGGAGCGGCGTGGCGTGCGCGGCCCCCCAGAGTGCAAGGGCAAGAACAGCAAAACAGCGGCGTGCAGTCATAGGGGACACCTCAGAAGAGCAGGAGGAAAAATCGTGTGGCACCGTTTCCGAGTCAGCCCTACTTTAGGAAAATACTGGCCGTTTCATTGCCCGCATCCTGAAACTGAATAGACCACTTCGGCCCCTGCCCGTCGCTGCGGAGGCTTTCTTCGGCCCCGGCGTCGTTACTGGGAAAGGTGCAATAACCGCCCGTGTGTTCTGCCGTCCATGCTCCGGCGTCGGCCTCCGTCATCCCTACTTGGCTGCTCTGCCAGCGCACCGCTTTCATAAAACTTCCGGTGCTCAGGTTCTGCTGGCCGTACTTCTGCCCGATGGTGGTCATGCGCTTGAGGATGTTTGCGCCGCCCTCGGCACTCCAGCCAAAGCGGGCGTCGATGGGTGCACGCAGCGTGAGGGTAGCCGGGGCGCGGTCTACACTGGTTTCGCCCTGAATGCTCATGCTCAGCACGGTCAGGTCGGCGTCCTGCGTGACCCAAAAGGTCAGTTGGGCTTCTTGGCCCGCCAACAGCCGCCAAGGAGCGCCCCCGGCCTGCTTTTCGTCCGACACCGTGATGGCGCTGGGGCCGCCCATCTGCTGCACCAAAAAGAACGGTGCCCAGTCGTCTTGCGGCCCGCCCAGATAGCGCCCGTGCTGAAATCCGGCGTCTACTGCGCCGCCCTTGCCGCCCCAACCGCCCGCATAAATAAAGGCCGTGTCGCCGTGTCCGGCCTCTTTTTCCTCTTTCATCTCGCCTTTTACGTCGCTTGGCAGGTACACCGTGCTGTGCTGATAGGCATAACCGGGCTTGGAGTACACGCGGCGGTACGGCCCGCTCTTCTCGTCGCGGCAATGCACGGCCACGCCTTTTTTGCCCTCTGCATCGTCTTTGCCGGGAGTCAGGGCACGCACGAGGCCGCCCAGCAGTCCAGACAGCCCGCCGTCGTCTGTCGCCTGCATGGGTAGTCCTGTAACTGCATGCAGCGGGAAGCGGTGAAAGCGCAAGGCTCCGGCCAACGCCGCGCTGTTGGCCGTAATCCCCTGCGGCGTCAGAATCGCCACGTGCTGCGCCTGCGTGGGCGTCAGATCGGGGGTCAGGCGGTGCAGCAGGGCCGGATCAGGGCCGAAAGCAGGCCGGGGCAGGGGCGCGGGCGGCGGCGTCCAGAGGGTCATGGCGTACAGCCTAGAGCATCCATTCGGCGTGCGGGGCGTTATTGACCAGCCGACTTGTAAGGCGGTCTAAGGGTCTAGGGTCTGAGGGTCTAAGCAGGGCGAGGTCAGCGGCTCCAGTCGCTGAATTTTTGCACTCCTCAGCTTTCCAAAACCCAGCACACCCCGCAGCACAGCCATCAGCAACCTGCCCCGGCCTACACTCGTCCGGTGAGTCATTGTTTCCCACTCCTTCCGCCTGCCGACGCCCCTTCATATCGGGCGTCCGCTCCGGCATCAGCACTGGCATCTCGTTTCGTTTTGACCTATACTTGCGTGAGGTGGTTATGCTGCTAGCAGAAATTATCAGTGTCGGAACAGAGCTGTTGCTGGGCGAAATCGTCGACAGCAATGCCGCGTTCTTGGCCCGCGAACTGGCGGAAAGGGGGGTCACTTTGCACCGCAAAACTGTGTTGGGAGACAACCTTGGCCGCGTGACAGACGCGATTACGTTGGCGTTGTCGCGGGCCGATCTGGTGATTTTGGGCGGCGGCCTCGGCCCCACCGACGACGACCTCACCCGTGAAGCCATTGCCGCTGCACTGGGCGAAACGCCCACCGAAGACCCGCAGCAGATGGCGCACCTGCGCGGGCTGTACGAAAGCCGGGGCCGCGCCATGCCCGAAGTGAACCGCAAGCAGGCGTGGCTGATTCCTAGCGCCGAAGCCTTGGCAAATCCGGTGGGCACGGCTCCGGGCTGGTTCGTGCGCGTAGCAGATACAGGCAAGCTTGTGGTTGCCCTCCCCGGCCCACCCTTCGAGATGCACCGCATGTGGCGCGAACAAGTCTTGCCGCGCCTGCCTCTTCCTGCCCGCGCCTTCCATGCCGTCACTTTGCACACGCAGGGCATCGGGGAAAGCAACGTGGCCGAACTGTTGGGCGCACTGACCCGGCAGGCCAATCCCAGCGTCGCCACTTACGCCCGCAAAACCGGTGTGGATGTGCGTGTGGCGGCCAGTGCACCCACCGCGCAGGAAGCCGAAGCGTTGGCTTTGCCTGTGCTGGAGGGGGTGCGCGGCATGCTGGCCCGCTGGATTTGGGGCGAAGACTCCGACACGTTGGCCTCGGTACTCACTCAGGCCCTAGGAAGCCGCACCCTCGGCGTCATCGAGGCGGGCAGCGGCGGCACAGTTTGTGCGGCGTTGGCCGATGCACCGGGTTTTCTGGACGCTGCCGTCACGGTAGACCACGCCCGCCTGATTACGCTCGGCCTGACCCCCATCACGCTCAATGCACACGGTGTAGTCAGCGAGCAGGCCGCCCGCGAACTGGCCGCCGGAGCGCGTGAATATCTGGGCGCGGCGGTGGGCTTGGCGGTGGTCACGGCGACAGCGGGCGAACACGCCGGACAGACTTTTATTGCGCTGGATACGGGTGAATTGCAAAAAACAGCCCACCTGAACTGGCCCGGAGACGCCCCCCAAGTCCGTGAGCGGGCGGCAATGGCGGCGCTGGCCTTGGCCCTCCGCAGTCTGCAAACCCGCCAGGTGCAGGCATGACCCGGCCCGCTCCTAAACCTGAGCCCAAGCAGGGGCCGCAAACTTCTGCGCCCGCCGCGAAATCTCAACCTCAGCAATCCAAATCTCCAAATCCCAAATTCCAAAATTCCAAATCTCAGCCCCGGCCAGAGCGTCCTGCACGCATAGAAACCCCTGCGCCGGAACCTAGCCTGCGCCTGTTTTATGCACTCACGCTACCCCGCGACATTTCCACGCCGCTGGCCGAAACCCAGTCCCTCCTCAAGGGCAACTGGCGGGCGGTGCGGGCCGATCAGATGCACGTTACGCTGGCGTATTTGCCGTCTGTGCCGCCGGAACGCTTGGGTGACCTCCGCAAACTGGGCGCAGACCTGACGCTGAACGTACGCACGCTGGATGTGCGGTTGCGCGGCACCGGCTACTTTCCCAACGAAGGCAGTCCCCGCGTGTGGTTCGTGAAGGTGGAAGCCGAGGGACTGGCGGAACTGGCCGCACAACTGCGCGAAGGCATCGCCGCACTGGGCCTCGCCACCGACGAGCAGCCCTTTAAGGCACACATCACGCTGGCCCGCAAAAAAGGCCCGGCCCCGCGTGTGCCGCCCAAAACCTTCGATCTCGGCTGGCAGGCGAGCAGCGCAGTGTTGGCGCGCTCCATCCTCCGTAAGACCGGGCCGCTGTACCAAACTGAAAGTACCTTCCGCTTCCGTGCCGGGTCAGGAGAAACCGACTCGCCCCTGCCGGACGCACCTGACCAATCCGCTGAATTCTGATCCCATCCGTTGGATACCGCCCGCGCCCACACAGGCCGCAATACCCCCCCAAGGAGTACACCATGAGCAAGGACAGCAACAAAGACACCGTTTTGCACCTCCCCAACGATGCCAAAGAGCGTGCCAAAGCCATCGAGAACGCCATGACCCAAATTGAAAAGACGTTTGGTAAAGGCAGCATCATGAAGCTGGGCGCGGAAACCAAGCTGGATATTCAGACCATCAGCACGGGCAGCCTGAGCCTTGACTTGGCCCTCGGCGTGGGCGGTATTCCGCGTGGCCGCGTCACCGAAATCTACGGCCCCGAGTCGGGCGGCAAGACTACGCTGGCCCTCAGCATCTTGGCTCAGGCCCAGAAGGCGGGCGGCACCTGCGCCTTTATTGACGCCGAGCACGCACTTGATCCCGTGTATGCCCGTGCGCTGGGCGTGAATACCGACGAACTCTTGGTGTCTCAGCCCGATAACGGCGAGCAGGCGCTGGAAATCATGGAACTCTTGGTTCGCAGCGGCGCAATTGACGTTGTTGTGGTGGACTCCGTGGCCGCCCTGACGCCCCGCGCCGAAATCGAGGGTGATATGGGCGACAGCCTGCCCGGTTTGCAGGCCCGCCTGATGTCGCAGGCGCTCCGTAAACTGACGGCCATCCTCAGCAAGACCGGCACCGCCGCCATTTTCATCAACCAAGTCCGCGAAAAGATTGGCGTGATGTACGGCAACCCCGAAACCACCACCGGGGGCCGCGCCCTGAAGTTCTATTCCTCGGTGCGCCTCGATGTCCGCAAAATCGGCCAGCCCATCAAGGTCGGCAACGACGCGGTTGCCAACACGGTGAAGATCAAGACTGTGAAGAACAAGGTCGCCGCGCCCTTCAAGGAAGTGGAACTGGCCCTCGTATACGGCAAGGGCTTTGACCAAGTGGCCGATCTGGTGGGTCTCGCCGCCGACATGGACATCATCAAGAAAGCAGGCAGCTTCTATTCCTACGGTGAGGAACGCATCGGGCAGGGCAAGGAAAAAGCCATCGCCTACATCTCCGAGCGCCCCGAAATGGAAGAAGAAATCCGCGCCCGCGTGATGGCCGCCATCAAAAACGGTGGCGCAGAAGTAGCCAGCGTCGCCACTGTTGCCGCTGTAGCCGAGTAAAAGTAAGCGTTGGCCCCCGCCTCTGCTCTTTCCGAGTGGGGGCGTTTTTGCTGGAGCGTCTCCGCCTTTTGACGGATGCGCGGGGCGGGGGCCGCCGCCTAATACCAAATTAAAATGAGTCCAGAACATGTTTGATCCACGGGAAGAGGGTGAGCGATTTGACTTCTTGTGGGTTGTGCTGGAGCCGGACACACTCTGCAGCGATCAAGTCCTCCACCTCTTGAAGGGTGTTGAGGGTCTGGTTGGCGATAGGCAGTTTGAGCTTGGTCACCATCGGTTCAGCGGGGGACAGTTCCGGCGTATACGCCGGAAACGGGAGCAAGAACAGATTGGCGGGCACCTGGAGTTTCTGGCTGGTGTGCCAACCAGCCTGGTCGAGCAAGAGGACGATGAGTTGCTGCTGGTATGGATCGACAGCCCGGCTGAACTCGTCCAGCGCGACTTGCATCAGAGGAACGCTGACACTGGGAAGGATCAGGAAATCACTCTGTCCCGTGAGGGGTTCGACAAAAATGTAGGTATAGAGCCATTGATATCGACGGCGCTGGGCGATGACCGGTCACTGACCTCGAAGCGCCCAGAGGCGCTTCAGCACGGGTTTCAGACCAAAGCGCCCTTCATCCTGCACCCACAGCCGGACCTGCTTCTCCGGGTACGCGGCACGTGCAGTTCTCAGGGCCGCTTCGACTTTTTGATCCAGATCGCCTGTCCCTCGGGCGTGGCCGCCTGAACATGAGTTGGACGGGGCGTTTGCACCGTAAATCCGAGTTTTCTCAAATACCCCCAAGCACACACGGACGTCATCTCGACTTTGAACTGCTCGTGGACGTAGGCTTGCACGTTCTGGCTCGTCCAGAAGCCACCCGTTTCGGGTGGCTTCTGGAGCACACCAAACAACACCTCTTGTTGTTCCACACTGAGTGCAGGAGCCGATTTGTTCCAACGGCGTTTGTCCACCACCACCGCTGGCCCATCTTCGTTGTACGCCCGAATCAACGTGCTGATCGTGCTGCGCGAAAAACTCGTGACCGCTTTGATCTCTGGAATCGTCAGTCCTTTGCTTCTGAGCCACAAGATGTGCCAACGGGATCGCTCCACTGGCCGCTCGGACTGGCGATAGGCGAACTCCAACTCGTCGGACGTCTGATGCGGGAAGAGCGAGGCAGGTCTCATAGTCGGTACTCAGTTTAATCCCGTATAAGCTGTACCCATGCTCGCGCCGGGGCAATCCCCAACACGGAAGGCATCGACAACCCGGCGCGAGACGCCCCCGCCTGCAATGTTGAGGCGGGGGCTTTTTGTTGGTGATTTTACGGGCCGAACCTCATGACCCAGAGCCATGACCCAATGCTATGACCCAGAGCCTTTAGCTTTTGCGTCCTACAAATGCCCAAGCCGCAGGCAACAGCAGCGCGGCCAGCAGCAGCTTGAGGGTGTCACCGATCAGAAAAGGGGTGAGGCCCGCCGTGAACAGAGCATTTCCCTTGAGTCCGGTGAGAATGCCAAGTCCGGGGAGACCAAAAGCGTAAATAACGACGCTACCCGCCAACATGGCAAGGCAAGTGCCGAGGAACTTGCGGTCTAAGGCGTAACGCTGCACCAACACGCCCACCAGCGCAGCGGCAAAAGGATAGCTGAGCAGGTAGCCTAAGCTGGCCCGCAGCTTGCCCGTGGGGGCATACAGGCCCGCGCTGCCTCCGGCAAACATGGGCAGGCCCACCGCTCCGGCTACCACGTACAGCGCCAGCGCCGCAAAAGCCCGTTTCCAGCCCAGTGCCGCGCCTACCAGCAGCACGCCCAGCGTTTGAAGGGTGAGGGGCACAGGCTGAAGCGGAATTTCGACTTGGGCAAGTAGGCCCACGAAGGCCGCGCCGCCCACGATCAGGGCGATATCACGGGTAATGGAGCGGCTAGGCGCGAGGGTTTGGGCCAACGTGGGAAAAACGGGTGCAGTGTGCGTCATAAGGACTCCTGTGAATCTGAGAGAGGCTGAATTGGGGTGTAGGTGAATCTTAACCGGGTATCGGAGTGGGCACGGCCAGTTGCCCGCCAAGTTGCCCGACGAGTTGCACATCGCCCGCGCTGATCGTGATGACTTCGCCACCGGACACCTGCACTAGCAAGCTGCCCTGCGCGTCTATGTCCAGCGCCGTGCCAGCCACCGGGCCACGCGGCGTCTGCACCTGCACGGGCTGGCCTAAAGTCACGCTGGCTTGCCGCCACGCCGCCAAAATCTGTGCGGGTGGTTGTGCCAGCCAGTGTTCTAGCGCCGCCAACAGGTCGGCCAGCAGGCGGGCGCGGGTCAGGTCGGGCCTCCATTCGGTGAGGCAAGCGGCCCCTTCCGGTGCGGCAGACACATTGATGCCGATGCCCAGCACCGCCCGCCGCACGTCCTCGCCGCGCAGGTCGGCTTCGAGGAGGATTCCGGCCAGTTTGCGGCCATCCAGTGCGAGCAGATCGTTGGGCCATTTCAGACCACACGGCAGACCCCCAACCTGAGAAGCCGCCTGCACCGCCACCCCTGCTGCCAACGGAATCAGTGCCAGTTCGGGCAAGGTCAGGCCGTGCAGCAGCACACTGAAGACAAGCGTGCCGTGCGTGGTGTCCCAGACCCGCCCGCGCCTGCCCCGGCCCGCGCTCTGGCGTTCGGCCACCACGACTGCGCCGTGTGGGGCTGGGGCGGCGTCGGCCCAAGCGCGGGCTACGTCTTGCGTGCTGGTCACGGTTCCGGCGTAGCGCAGGGCTTGCCCGAAGGTGCGGGTGGTCAGCAGGGGGGCCACCAACGCGGGCGCAGGGGTTCCCGCCGCCAGTGCGTAACCCTCTCGAGAAATAACGACTGGCACGCCGTCCTCTTCCAGTCGCCGCGCCAGCGTGTTTACTGTGACGCGCCCTACGCCCAGCCGCGCCCCCAACGCTTCCCCCGATTGAGGAAGGTCGGAGAGCAGCGGCAGCAAGCGGGCAGGCACGTTCAGTGTTTTAGACCAAATGCTGAACGAAGGCAATGAACTGGGTTCAGTGTGGGTGTGGTAAGGCGTTGATGCGCTGGGGGTGGATCGTGGATCGTGGAGATGTAAAATGAATCTCTAAGGTTGTTCCCAAACTTCAGAACCAAAAACCCTGATCTTCCTGCCGACCTGCGCCTTTCCCACGTTCCACGATCCACCCACTACGTTCCTCTCCTTACCCCCTGACTACTTCCAAAATCTTCTCGCCGTACTTCCGCAAGCGCTCCGGCCCCATGCCGCGCACGGCTTTCAGGTCAGCGGCGGTATACGGCACGCGGCGGGCGATTTCGGCAATGGTGGCGTTGCTGGCAATAATAAAGCGGCTCATGTCTTGGCGCTTGGCTTCGGCGTTGCGCCAGTCGCGCAGGCGGGCGTAGATGGCGGCCTGTTCGGGCGTCAGGTTAGCGGTGGGGTCGGGGCGCTCGGCGTCGGTGCCTTGCGTGGCAGGCGGCGTAGGGGGCAAATCCGGCGTGAGGATGATGGGCGCGGCAGCCTGTGCTTGCTCAACCCCCGCCTGCTCAAGCTGCTCTTGCCCGGCCTCGGTCTGTTCAAACTGAGCCAGCGCCTCTGCAAAAGAGCTGTCCGCGTCTGCCCCTGCTTCCTCGCTGCCTTGTTCTGCTTGCGCTTCAGCCTGCACGGTATCCACAGCAGCTTCTTCGGGCTCGGGCAACTCCTCGCTGCGTTCCTTCTCCGATTGCCTATGCACGGCGTCGGTCAGGGCGTCCGGCTTGGGCGTGTCGCTGAACACGATTTCCGGCTCCCAGACCTCATCGTGCGCGGGAGAAGGCACGGCGAAAGTGGGCGCAGGCGGGTTGATGGTGGGGGCGACAGCAGGCGCGGCAGCCTGAGTAGGGGCGGTTTCCGGCTGGTTGTCGGTGTACCCGTTGTCCGGTGCATCGAAGGTAAAGCGTTCGGGCGGCGCGTCGCTGTCGGGGCGGGGTTGATCTACGCGGGCTTGGTCTGCTCTGGCTTGATCCGGGCGCGGCTGATCTGTCCGGGGGCGTTCGAAGCGGCTGTTGCGCTCGCCGCGCCGTCCGTCGTCGCGTCTGCCGTCCTGCCTGCCCCGGCGTTGGCCGCCTTGCTGCCCAAACTCGCGCTGTCCGTCCCGTTGCCCAAAGGTTCGCTGCTCCGGGTCGCGTTGGCCCGGTTCACCCTGTTCAGTGGGAGGCGCGTCTTGAGGCTCTGGCTCACGGGCTTCGGGTTGGGCGGCAACAGGCGCGGGATTCCTGTCCTCTGCGGCGTTCCACTGCTCGTCAACTCGGGGTGAAGGGTTGCCGGGTTGCTCGGTTTCTGTTCTGAGAAGGGCCAACACGGCGTTCAGGTCTTGCAGTCCCGGTGTCAGCAGCACTCCGGCGGGAACGCTGCGGGCGGCGGCCATCACTCCACCGGGGGCCGAATAGGTGTCGGCGGCGGCGTCGGGAGCCAGCAGCAGGGCGGTGGGGCCAGCCTCTAGCGCCGTGCCTCCCAAACGTTCGGCCAGTTGCAAGGTGGTGCGGGCGGCGCGGGCCAACCGGAGGGGCAGGGTGGCTACATCGCGCAGAGCGAGGGCCACCGTGAGGTCGGCGGGGGCGGGAGCGGCGGCGGTGGGGGCGCGGCCCGTGCCGAACAGGACAGCCAACGTGTCGCCCGCGTGTCCGGTCAGCGTCACGCCGTCGCGGTACACCACCAGATCGGCCCCGCGTGTGGGCCAGCCGCCACCGGGGGCAAGGGTAGCGTCCACAATGACGCGCACGCCTGCCCGCGCTGCCCGTTCCAGTGTGCGGGCGTCGGGTTCCATCAGCCACACGGCCCGCGCTCCGTTCCAGTCGGCGTCCAGCGAGGCGACGGCCAAGCCTGCCCCGGCCAAAGCGTCACGGTTTACGCTCAGGCGGCTGTCTACACGCAAGGTTCCGCCGCCCAGCATGGCCGCCAGTTGCCGCGCCAGCGCCGCGTCTCCGCCCAGCAGCAGGCCCCAATCTGCGCCTTCCAGGGCCGCCAGGGCCCCTGCCAGCCGCACATGCGGGTCGCCGCGAACGGTGTGCAGCGATACCAGTTGCAAATCGGGCCGATTGTCCGGGCGGGGATCCGGGCGGGGAGCAGAGGCCAAAGAGCGCGAGTCGGTCATGCCGTCTATTGTGCCGCAACAAGGGGCCAGTTGGCTTGCACGTCACCTTCAGAAGCGGGACAGGTGAAGGGCGTGGGTGGGTTAAGGAAGCCTGAGCCTGCGCCGCGTGTCCGGTATAGAATAGGGGTTGCAACTGTATGGCACGGCATAAAGTGGCATTTGACCGGCTCTGGCCTTTCGGCGGCGGCGGGGGTGTCCGGTCCGTTCGGGGGTAGACTGGCCTTGATGAGCGATACCGGACCCCTTTCACGCCTGCACCGCGTTCAGCATCTCGATCTGGACTTAGACCGCCTGCGTGCCGAGGAAGGCAACATTCCAGACGCCCTCCGGAGCGCCCGCGCCGAGCAAGAACGCCTGAACAACCTTCTCGAAGACACCGAAATTACCCTCGAGGCCACCGACAAAAAGGTGCGCCAGCAAGAGCTAGACCTCGCCGGAACCCGTGAGCAGATGGCCCGCGCCCAAGACGAGCTTGACAAGAACGCCTTCGACGCCCGCGCCCAATCTCAGTACGGCAGCCGTATTCAGATGTTGGGTGAGCGGGCCGAGGAGATGGAAGAAGACCTGTTGCCCCTGCGCGAGCAGCAGCGTGAACTGGGCGAAAAGGCCGCCGCACTGCGGGCCGAACACCGCGCCCTGCGCCCCAGCCTCGGCGCACTGGAAACCGAAGACGAGGCGCGGGTGCAGGCTCTGCGCGATCAGGGCGAAGGCGCACGCGCCGAACGTGCCGAACTGGTGGCCAACTTGGATGCCCGCACCGTGAAGGAGTACGACATGATCCGCAAGGCCAAAAAGGGTCTGGGGGTCGTGGAAATCAAGAACGGCAGTTGCAGCGGATGTAATGTGAATTTGCCCGTGAACGTGCAGCAGAAAGCAGCGTTAGGCAAATTGCCGCCCGTCAAGTGCCCCTCCTGCGGACGCTTCCTGATCCGGCTGGATGTCTAGACCCCTCTGACCCGCCTGCGCTGAAGGCTGCTGCGGCTCTAGCGCAACTCCCCCGGCCCCTTCCTGCTTCTGGGAGTGGGGCCGCATCTTGTATCTAAAGAGTCAGAAGCACACAACCTGTTGTACCTGATTTGGTTCTGGGCGTACAATTAACAACAAGTTTATTTTTAGAAGAGCCAGAAAAGAAGACCGACTTCACTCCTGTTTGTGGGGAACTGGTCTTCCGTGGCTTCCCGTCTGCCTCTAATTTGCCCGTTCTCCCAAGGAGTTCCCACCATGACCAGCCTGCCCCTGTCTGCCCTCAGCACCTTCGACGACAACGCCCAGCACATCGCCAAGCGCCAGTATCTGCAACCCGGCGACGGCGACATCGCGGGCATGTTCCGGCGAATTGCGAACTGGGTGGCGGGGGCCGAAGCGCCGGAAATGCGGCAGGAGTGGGCACAGCAGTACTTCGACCTGATGGCGGAAAAGAAATTCTGCCCCGGTGGGCGCGTGTTGGCAGGGGCGGGAACTCAACACGGGAACGTTCTGAACTGTCTTCAGGCCGATACCTTGGTGGAAACCCGCGAAGGCCAGCGCCGCATCGGTGATCTGAGCGGCAGCGTGGAAGTGTTGTCGCGGGGTGGGGTGTACCGCCCAGCCGTGTTCCGCAGCTATGGACGCCAAGCCCTTTACCGCGTGCTGCTCGATAACGGCGAGACGCTGGAAGCGACTGCTGGACATGAATGGCCTGTGGGCAAACAGCGGCGGGGACAGTATCAAAAAGTCACGACGCTGGAGTTGGTAGGCCGGTATTTGCCCATCATCCCCAGTCAGCGCCGCCCCGAGCGTAACGAGGACTATCAGGCAGGCATTCAGCATGGTGTGGTGTATGGCGACGGCTCCAAAAACACCAACGGACACACCCATCATGTGCAACTGTTTGGGCAAAAGCGCACGCTGGCACACCATTTCTCTGAGCACCGCGTCCATGACGCCGTGTATTCGGGCCGGGAAGTGACGGTGGCGCAGGGCATGCGCGGCGCACTGAAGGAGTTGCCTGACGAACTGTGCAGCGACAGCTACTGGTACGGTTTTTTCAGTGGCCTGCTGGCGACTGACGGCGGTTTGGATGACCGGGGCAGCGCCGCCATCTACCAGTCCGACGCCGGAGAACTGGGGCGTTTGGCCTGCCAACTGGTGCGGTTCGGCGTCAAGGCGTCCAGCGTGCGGCTCTTCCGTCATGCCGAGGGCGGGTACGGGGGCAAACCCGCTTACGCGCTACGGCTGATCAAGCAAACGTTGCAGCCCGCTGACTTTATCCGGGCTGATCAGCGCGAACGCTTCGAGCGATCCTTTGAAGGGCAGACCCAGCCACGCAATGCAAGCGTTCAGGTGGTGGCCGTCGAACCCACGGGCCGCACCGAAGAAGTGTTTTGCTGCGACGAACCCGAAACCCATACCTTCGTGATTCAGGGCGGCGTGCTGACGGGTAACTGCTTCGTGCAGGGGGCGACGGCCCACGATCCCGCCAGCTTTGAAGGCGTGATGGAAGTCGCCAAAAAGCTGGCCCTCGTGACCAAAGTGGGCGGCGGCAACGGCGTGAATCTGGATGTGTACCTGCCCCGCGCAGAAGGCAGCCGCCCTGACGCGGGCGTGCGTGGGTGGGCCTACATGAGCGCTGCGCACGCCGACGTGACCGACTTTATAGAGGGGCTGATGCGCCCGCCCACGCAGCCGGACGGCGACAAGCAACCGGTGGCGATTCGTAACTGGACGCGGGTGGTGTATGGGCAGAGCGTCCCGCCGGAACTGGTGGTGCAGGCCCGCCAAAACGGAGTGCAGATCGTGCGGGCGCTCCCCGAAGGCGTGCAAGCCGTCCCCGACGATATGGGCGGCATTACCGACGCGGCAAGGAAGGTGGCCGAGGATGCCAAGCTGGGGCTGGAGCCGCGCATCGACCTGTCGGAGATGCGGGCTGAGGGTGCGCCGATCAAGGGTTCAGGCGGCACTTCGTCTGGCCCCGTCAGCTTCCTGATGGAAATTTTCGACAATTTTCTGGAGTGGGCCAACCGGGGGGCTGAGCACAGCGGGCCAGTGAATACGCTGCGCTTCGTGTATTCGCCCGTGTTGCGGGTGGTAAGGCAAGGCGGCTGCCTGCATCCCGATACCTTGGTGAATACCAGCAGCGGCACTCTGCGCCTGCGCGAACTTGTGGATCCTCGCAGCTTCGGGCATCAGGCCCACGCGCTGGAAGTCGCCACCGACGCGGGCTGGAAGCACAGCCCCGAAGGGTTTAATAACGGACTGGCCGAGACGTTGCGTGTGCAATTGCAAAACGGCTTGACGGTGCAGGGCACGCCCAACCACAAGCTGAAGGTCCTGCGCGAGAGCGGCGAGCGCGAGTGGGTGCGCCTAGACGAAGTGCAGGCAGGCGACTGGGCCATTCAAGTCCTCGATCAGCACACCGGAGCGCCCGTGCTGCTGGAGCCAGTAGGTACGCTGCACCCCAACGCCAAGCCCGTGCAGACGCCCGACACCCTCACCGAAGAACTGGCCTTCTGGTTGGGCTACCTGTGGGGAGACGGCTTTGTCAGCGGCCAGCGCCTCGGCTTTTCGGTGGCGCACGGCTCGGCCATGATGGAAGAAACCCCGCGCCTGTTTCGTGATCTGTTCGGGCTGGAACTCCGGCAAGAGCAAAAAGAGAACGACAAGAGCGTAGTTTTTGTGACCCGTTCGGCGGCGTTGGTGGACTGGCTGACCCGCAACGGCTTGCTGAAGGGCAAAACGCTGAATTTGGAAGTGCCGCGTGCGGTGCGTCAGGCTCCGCGCCCTGTCCTCGGAGCTTTCCTGCGCGGGCTGTTCGAGGCCGACGGCACGCTGCTGCACGGCTACCCGCAACTGTCGTGTGCTTCGGCGGACTTTGCCCAAGACGTGTTGGTGTTGCTGGGCGGCTTGGGCATCCCGGCCCAAGTGGTGCGCTACGAGGCCCGCGAAGACCGGTATTCGCAGCGTGAACATTACCGTCTGAATGTGGTCAGCGCGGCGGGACTGGAACGCTACCGCGAGCGCGTGGGCTGGCTGCCGGGATCGCGCTTTAAGGCGCTGCAAGACTTTCAACCCGACTTGGCGCGTGAATCGGCGTGGCCGTTGCCCCACGCGGCGGGCCTGCTGGGGGCCGTGCATGCCGGATTGCCTGCGGGCCGCAAGGGTGCGCCGTCGCCCTTCACGGAAACCCGCAAAACCCTGTCGCGCTACATCCGGGGCGAGCGGGGTCTGACGGGGACGGGCTACAGCGCACTGGCCCAAAATCCCCAGATCGCGGCAGCCCTGCCTACCTTCGAGCAAGACGAATACTACGTGCAGGTCAAGGAAATTACTCCCGGTGGCCGAATCCTGACGCTGGATATTTCAGTGGACGAAAATCACACCTACCTCGCGGGCGGCCTCGTGACCCACAACACGCGACGTGGCGCAGGGATGGCGACCATCTCCATAGACCACCCCGACGTGCTGGATTTTCTGACCGCCAAAGGCCTTGACCGTGAGGCTGCCGAGGGCGATATTTCTACCTTCAACATCTCGATTCTGGTGGGCGAGAAGTTCTGGAACGCCTTGCAGACCGACGCCGTATGGCCCATTGCCGCGCAGGACGTACCCGGCAAATACGCGCTGATGCCGCAAGCCGGGGCGTATGACGGCACATTGTCTCCCCTGCCCGACCGTGAAGACGATGGCGCACGCGGCGTGCCTGTGTATCAAACCGCCAATTCCGGCACGGGCATTCCCGCCCGCTGGCTATGGGATCAGATTGCCCAGCATGCATGGAGTACGGGCGAACCCGGCCTGATTTTTGCTGATCGCGTCAACGAATACAGCGCCCTGAAGGACTTGGGCGAGCGCTATCAGATTCGGAGCACGAACCCGTGCGGCGAAATCCCCCTCACCGTCGGAGAACCCTGTGATCTCGGAGCTATCAATCTGGCCGCCTATGTTACGGGCAGCACCTTCGACTTTGCTGGCTTCCGCGCCGATGTCCGCACTTGCGTTCGTTTCCTTGACGATGTGTTGGACGTGAACGTGTTTGCGCTGGAAGACAACCGGATTGCCTCGCAAGACCTGCGCCGCCTCGGTCTGGGCGTGATGGGACTGGCCGACGCCCTGATCAAGCTGGGCCTTCGCTACGACAACGACGCCGGGCGGCAGGCCATTGCCGAAATTATGGGGGCACTGCGGGAAGAAGCGATTGCCGAAAGCGAACGCCTCGGTGCAGAGCGCGGCGTGTACCCGGTCTATACCCGCAACGCCGACAAGATGCCGCACGCACCCCGGCGTAACGTGGCGGTGCTGACGGTTGCCCCGACAGGCACCACCAGCATGCTCATGGGCGTCTCTAGCGGCATCGAACCTGTGTTCAGCCCGTTCATCTGGCGCAAAATTGGCAGTGAATACCGCGCCCTCCTTGCCCCGCTGTTCGTAGAGTTGCTGGAAACCTACCCGCCCGCCGCCAACATGGACGACGGCAAGGGCGGCTGGAACTGGGACAAGGTGACCGAAGCTGTGTCCGAAAACCACGGCAGCGTGGTGGGCTTGGCCTTCATTCCCGACGCCTTGCAGCAAGTGTTCGTGTGTGCCCACGACATCGCGCCTGCCGACCATGTGCGGATGCAGGGCACGGTGCAGGTGGCCTTCGACGCCGAAGGATACGCGGCCAACAGTTTGTCCAAGACAATAAATCTGCCCAACGGCGCAACTGTGCAGGACGTGCAGGACGCCTACAGCGAGGCCTACCGCACGGGTTGCAAGGGCATCACCGTGTACCGCGACGGCTCGCGCCAGTTTCAGGTGCTGAGTACCAGCAAGACCAAGGAGAAGAAGGCGGACGAGGCCGCCGAAGCGCCAGCAGAGCAACCCGCCACCGTACAGGCTGCTGACGTGATGGGGGAGAGCCTGAAGGCCGAACCCGTGACCGTTCCTGCTCCCGCACCGCAACCCGCCCCCCGCGCCGCTGCCTCTACCGCCCCCGTCTACGAGCGCCCCGCCCGCTTGCAGGGCATCACCGATATGGTCAAGCTGACCGATCCCACCAGCGGCCACCGCCGAAGCTTTCTGGTCACGGTCAACCATTTGCGTGGCAAACCTGTAGAAGTCATGGTCATCAGCGGGCGGGCAGGCGACGAGGCCAACGCCGACTCCGAAGCCTTGGGCCGCGTGGTCAGCATTGCCCTTCAGCACGGCGTTCCTGCACAGGCCATCATCAAGACCCTGCGCGGCCTGAACGGTGGGCTGTACGGCAGCTACAACGGGCGCTTGGTGGGCAGCAAAGCCGACCTGATCGCGGTGGCGCTGGAAACCTTCCAAAAAGATATGGACGCCGGAGCCTTGCCGCCGCTGGCTGGGGGCAGCACTGATACGCCGTCTGTATCTCCTGCGGGGGTCAGCGTGGCAGGCATGGATAGCATGAGCCGCGAACGCTGCCCCGTGTGCGAGGAGAGAGCCGTGATCCGCGAAGAGGGTTGCCTGAAATGTCAGGCGTGCGGCTACAGCAAGTGCGGTTAAAAACGATATAGGCGCAAGAAATGGCCCCGACATCTTAGAGTCGGGGCCATTTCTATTGGGCGCACTTTACTTGCTGAACTTCAAGATTCGCCCGCTTCCGTACTCCGCTACATACAGTTCCCCGCGCTCATCTTCGCCAAAGGTGCTCGGGCTGCCCACTCGCCCAATCTGCGCTTTCTTCCAGCTAGAGCCGCTGGCGGGGGCGGCCCACAGGTTCCCGGTGGCAAAGTCGGCAAACACATACTGGCCCTTCAGCGCGGGAATGGCGCTGCCCCGGTACACGTAGCCGCCCGTGATGCTCTGGCCCTCATTGCGGCCATAGACCAACACTGGGGGCTTCAAATTGGCGCTGGTGCAGTTGCTAGACGGCTCGTAACACTGCGCGCCTTCGCGGATTTTCCAGCCGTAATTCTCGCCGCCCTTGCTGGCGCGGGGCTGGCGGTTTACTTCTTCCTGCTCGTTCTGGCCCACGTCGGCAATGATCAGGTCGCCCGAAACGCGGTCAAAGCTGAAGCGCCAAGGGTTCCGCAGACCATACGCCCAGATGTACGGATTGGCTCCGCTGCGGCTGACAAACGGGTTGCCGGGGGCAGGCTTGGCGGTATCTCCACGCACGTCGAACCGCAGAATTTTGCCCAGCGGTGAGGTCAAATCTTGCCCCTTGTTCAGAGGATCGCCGCCGCTCCCGCCGTCGCCTAAGCCCAGATACAGGAACTTGTCGGGGCCGAACGCCAGTTGCCCGCCGTTGTGGTTGGCATAGGGTTGCTTGGCCGTAAACAGTGTGCGGGCGCTGGCCGGGTCTGCCCGCGAAAAGTCGGCGGTGGCGGTGTAGCGGGCCAGTACCGTATCGCCGTTCAGGTCGGTGTAATGCACGTACACGCGGCGGTTGGTCTTGTAAGCCGGATCGAACGCCAAGCCCAAAAGTCCCCGTTCTCCGCCCGCACTGGTACGCTTTTGTAAGTCCAGAAACACGTTCGGCTGGACTTTCCCACCCGCAATAATCCGGATGCGTCCGTCTTGCTGCGCCACATACAGGCGGTTCGTGCCGTCGCCCGCGTGCGTGAGGGCCGTCACCTGTTCCAGCCCACTCACGAACGGGGTCAGCTTCACGGCAGGCGCGGTCTGGGCCTGTGCAGAAGCCAGCAGCAGTGTCAGCGCCGCAGCCAAGCCCGCCCCCAGCCCAACTTTAGTCATCGTTGCCTTCGTCGTCGTTGTCCTGACTCTGCTCTATAACCGTGCCCGAATCGTTATCGTCGTCGTTGCCCCCAGCAGGGCTGCACGCGGCGAGGCTGAAGACCACGAGGCCGCCCAACATCCAGCGAATGACGTGCTGCGCGGCAGAAGGCCGAACTGTGGAAGGTTGCATGCCTCAGCCTAGAAGGATTGCTGACAGGCCGGATGTGTGCGCTCTCAGCATTTGCTGGGGCAGGGTTGATCTAAATAGAGTTGGAGTGTTGAGGATGTTGAGGTCGGCAGCGGCCAAAACAGGTACGCTCAGCCATGCCCTTTTCCGACTCCGTGAGTGCCGCCGCCGAGAAGTACCGCAGCCCCGGCCCAGAACGCCTGAAACTGTACGGCAGCCTGTTTGCCATGCTAGTGCTGACTGCAATTGTGGGGCGCAAACGCAGCGGCGAACTCGGCACCCGCGCCACCCTCAAGCAGAGTTCCTTTGCCCGGATCATGTTTATGGACATCGGCGCGGTGAGTACGCTGGGGGCACTTTACCTTGTGCTGAACGGCAAAACGCCCGTGCGCGTGCCCGCCGCCCTCGCCACCCTGTTTGTGGGCAGCTTTGCGCTGCTGCCCGCGCTGGCCTATGAAGATTGGGTCGCCATGCAGGAAAAAAACAACGAGTAAGCGTGCCCATTTTCATCATTACCGGCGTCCCCGGAACCGGAAAAAGTAGCCTCTGCCGGGCGCTGATGGAGCAGTATCCGTTTGGCCTGCATCTACCTGTAGACGACTTGCGGGAATGGGTCGTATCCGGTATCGCCCATCCCGTACCCGAATTCACGCCCGAAACGCAGCGGCAATTTGACTTGGCGCGGCACAGTGCGGGCCGGACGGCTGAGATTTACCATCAGGCGGGTTTTGCTGTTGCCATTGACGATGTGCTGGGGCCAGCCGATGCCGCAGCTTTCGCACTCTTAGAATCGCCCACCAAAATCCTGTTGCGGGCCGACTTGGACGTGATTTTAGAGCGCAACCGCCTGCGCCAAAACAAACACTTTGACCCGCTGACGCTGGAGCCGGTGATTCGTTGGCTGCACGCGGGCCAGAATGTAGAGGAGTTTGAGCGGTACGGCTGGCGAGTGGTGGACACGACGCGCCTGACGCTCGAGGAAGCGGTGAAGGCGGTCTTGCGGGCCACGGAAAACGTGGACTGAGGTTGCCCCCAAGTCCACGTTCTGTGTCTAATTGACTTTAGTCGTCGTTGTTCGCGCCTTTCTCCCGCTTGTACGGCCCTTTTTCCTTCCACTTCAGGCGCACCGGAATACCCGCCAAATCCAAATCTTCGCGGATCCGGTTTTGCAAGTAGCCTTCATAAGAGCGAGTCACGAAATCGGCGCGGTTACAGAAGATGGCAAAGGTCGGCGGCGAGGTTTCCACCTGCGTCATGAAGTACATCTTCAGCTTCTTGCCGTGGAAGTTGGGCACGCTCTGGCGCATCTGCCAGACTTCCAGCCAGCGGTTCAGTTCGCTGGTCGGAATGCGTGATTGCCACTTGGCATGCAGCTTCATGGCCTCGGCCAACATCTCGTGAATGCCGTACTCGTTGATGGCGCTGGTGTACACACGCGGCGCGTAGCTGATGTGGTGCAGCTTTTGGGCCAAGTCTTTTTCGGTAAACTTCAGGTCTTCATCGGGAATCAAGTCCCACTTGTTCACCACTACGATCACGGGTTTGCCGCTTTCGTAGGCGAGGTTTGCCAGTTTCAGTTCGTGGTCGCCCAAGTCGCCTGCGTTCACCACCAACCAGATCAGATCGCTGCGGGCAATAGCCACCTGAGACCGCTGAATCGCGTAATCCTCAATGGCCGTGTCGGGCTTTTTGCGAATACCCGCCGTGTCTACCAGCACAAAGCGCTGGCCGCCGTAATCCCATTCCACGTCAAGGCTGTCGCGGGTGGTGCCGGGCTGATCGGCCACAATGGCCCGCTCGGTTTGGGTCATGGCGTTCAGCAGGCTGGATTTGCCCACGTTGGGCCGCCCGATCAGGCTAATGCGGATGGGCGCGATTTCCGATACGTCCTCATCGTCTTCGGGCAGGTGCGTCATGACCCGGTCCATCAGGTCGTCCAGCCCGCGTGCGTGTTCGGCGCTTACGGCAATCGGTTCGCCAAAACCCAGCGCCCACAATTCGGACAGATAGACCTCGTGCTTGGGGCTGTCGATTTTGTTCGCCATCGCAATGACGGGCTTACCGAGTTTGCGTAGCCAATCGGCCACTTCATAGTCGGCGGCACTGAGGCCCTCGCGGGGGTCGAGCACAAAAATCACGGCCTGAGCGCCTTCCATCGCCCATTCCGCCTTCTCACGAATCGCGGCTTCCCACTCGTCGCCGCTCCAGAGTCCGCCCGTATCAATGAGCGTAATGCGGTGGTTCTGGTACAACATCAGCCCTTCTTTGGCATCCCGCGTTACGCCGGGAAAATCAGCGACGACAGCTTCACGCCGCCCGATCAGGCGATTGAACAGGCTGGACTTACCGACGTTTGGTCGGCCTACTACGGCTACTTTATGCATTGTGGACGCTCCTTCTCGGTGTCGAATCAGCTTCCGCGTCAGGGAAGGATTCGCCGTTGCCCGCCGTTACGCTGAACGTGTCGGGCCATAGACTGAAGAGTGTAGCGCAGTGTGAACAGATCAAATGTGGGCGAGGGCGGCTGCTCAGGGCAAACCCCCCAGTCTGCTCTCCTGCGGAGCTGTACCAGTTCGCAGCCAGCCCCCCTCCCTTCGGGCTGTACCAGACAAGGGGAGCGCAACAGCTGTTGTCCTCCCCTCTCCTGCGGAGCTTTTCAAGTCTAAGGGGGGGCGTTGCGTCAGCAACGGGGGGGTTGGCCTTCCATCTCAACGTTTCTAGGGTGTTGCTTCTGAATAACTCCCAAGCTTCGTTGGTCTGAAAAACAAAACGAATGCTGTCTCACACATACTTTTCCAGACCCGGCTGCATGAATTGACAAGCCCTGCATACCGCGCTATATTTTTCCTATCACCGTCCGAGCAGGGCGGATTTTTCGTTTTGGAGTACTGACACAAAGAAACCGCCGCCCCAACGTGTAGGCGACGGCTTGCGTTCTAATCCCTCAGTTCAGCGTTTTGATGTAGGCCTGCAAGTCTGCGATCTGCTCATCCGTGATCTGCGTTTCGCTGTAGCGGGGCATGGTGGCGTTCAGCTCGCGCTCAGGCGTCTTGCCTTGGCGCAGGGTCAACGTGAATTCAGCCATTGTCCAGCTCTTGGGGCCATCGGCAGTAGTCAGAGCAGGGCCGATGTTGCCGCCGCCGTTGGCTCCGTGGCAGCCCGCGCAGTTGGAGGCGAACACGGCGCGGCCATTGCTGGGATCGCCTGCTGGGTCAGTGTTGCGGGCCGCTGCTTCGTCAGGGTCGGTGCCTTGTGTGGTTCCGGCATTGGTTCCCGTCTGATCGTCGGGGTTCTGGGTGTTGCTGGTGTCTTCGGCGGTGTTGGCACGCTGCTGGGCGGCAGTCTGAGCGCCGTTGTCATTGGCGTCGGTTGCGCCCGTGTTGGTGGTGCCGGTGCCGGAAGCTGCGCCACTGGTGTTGTCCTCATTGGCTGCGCCCGCTGTCTCCGTGCCCATAGAACCGCTGCCCGACGCGTCAGAAGTGCCTGTGTTGGCGGCGTTGTCAGTGCTTCCGCTCATGCCCGTGCCGCCGTCTGTATTGGTTGCGGCCTGCCGGGTGGCGTCAGTCGACTCGCTGGAGGCAGGATCGCCGCCGCTCATGCCTGCCTGTGGCGTGGTCTGAATATCGCTGTCGCGGGTGCCGCCTGTGGGGGCCACTTCGCCCTGCGCCGCTGTGCTGGCGCTGTTCTTGTCGTTGCCCATAGCGGCATTGGCGGCGGCGCTCTGGGTTTCGTTGCCTGCCTGGGGCGTTTCGGCGGGGGCTACGATGGTGCCCTCGGTGCTGGGGGCTGCTGCGCCGCCGGGTTTCGGCAGGGTGCGCGGCAGCACGATCAGCAGGCCGACGCCCAGCAGCACACCCAATGTGACGCCTAAGGCCCAAGACAGCACGTCGCCTGCAATCCACCTCGTTCGGTTGTTTCTTTTGCGGTTTAGGCTGCTCATGGGTTCAGAATACGGCGGGGTTGGTGGGCCTTCTGTCACTTTCGCCGGGCATTCCCTTCATGCCTTGCAAGGGTTTGAAGGAAGTTCCGGCCCAATTGTGTCTTCTGCTCAACTTGTTCTCAAAACAGACTCTTTACCCCGTTTAGGGCTGGGTAAGATTGTAGGCGAGTACGGCGAGGACAACTCGGAAGCGAAGTGAAAGCAGGGTTTTGGTTCGGACGGAGCGAATCTGAGCTTCAACGAGTTGAGAGAACACCGTTTCAATTCGTTT
>NZ_SSNW01000062.1 GCF_004801315.1 Deinococcus sp. Arct2-2 | reverse complement strand
CGCTGACCCTGTTCCCCTGGATCAAACATGTTCTGGACTCAGTTTAGTTTGGTATTAGAAGGTGTGCCGCACGCGGCCGCCCTGATCGAGAGCGTGGTGGCGTTGGGCACACGCCTGGGATTGAGCGTCATCGCCGAAGGCGTCGAAACTCAAGAACAATTGGAACAGCTGGTCAAGCTCGGCTGTACTCAGTTTCAAGGCTACTACGTGGCGCGTCCCCTGACCCCGGACGCCTTTTTCACCTTCGCCGCACAGCCGTGGGCCGGGGGGTGATGCCGGGCCACGCCTTCCGGACTGGCTGGCCGTGGAATCCGCCGACTTCACCGTGACTCCACCGCCGCACGGCACCCAAGTGAAGCCATGCGGATGAGTAACACGGCGGCGGTGCTGCCGCTCAGCGCGGGAAGGCCGGGTCAAGTCCCGTGCTCCCTGGGCGCCGGTACTCAGCGATAAGCAAGAGCCCCACCACCACGGTCACCCCCAGCGCGAGGCCCGCTGCGCCTGCACTGCCCCCGAAGGTTCCTAAGGCGATCAATAACCCCTGCCCCGCGGCCCACCAGCACGCGGGTGGGTAGGCCCTGCGGCGCGGCCCGCTGCACGACACACTCACCGCGCTCAGGAACAGCGCGAGGCCCCCGCACAGCAGCAGTCTGGCCTCAGCACTGACGTGGGCCTGTCCCACCTCCTCAAAGAACAGTTCCAGGCCGATGCTGGCGGCCACAATGCCGGCGAAGACCGGCAAGTGGACGTACCCGTAGACGAAGCTGAGGTACAGGGCCTGCCGCCCCCCCGGATGGCCCGGTGAATGACCTCCTCATCGGCATAGTCGAAGGACAGCCACCAGACGAAAAACGCCAGCAGCAGGCCACAGCCGCCGACGACCCACCCGCCGGAGCCTTCAATATGGCTGCCCCCCGTCGCCACTGCCAGGATGGATTCTCCCAACACGATCAGGGTAAACAGGCCAAAGCGTTCCGGCATATGGGAGACCTGCTGCGGCAAGGTCGGGGTACTGACATACGCCCACACGGTTCCCGCGATCTCGAGCGCCAGCGCCACACCCCACAACCCATATTGACTGGGGGCGGCCACACCCAGCGATACCAGCCACAGACCGCTGCCGAGCGCGAAGCTGAGCGCGTATTTGGTGTTGAGCAGTTCGGCGCCCGCCACGCGGGAACGGGCCCGGACATACAGGCCCAGCAGCGTCAGGCGCAGGCCCAGGTACGCCGTGACGAACAGCGTCTGTCGGCCCTCGGTGAGCGGTTCGAGGCCCAAGGCCAGGCCGAGCGCCAAGGCCTGCTGCGAGAGCATCAACAGCCGGAGCGGCACCTCTGGCAACTCAAACTGATCAATAAAGTAGCTGATGCCGATCCAGGCCCACCACACCGGCACGAACAAGCCCAGGAAAACCAGCACCCCACGCGGGCTGTGGTCTTCAAGCAGCAGGCGGCCCAGCTGGGAGACGGCCACCACGAAGACCAGGTCAAAAAACAGTTCGAGCCAGGTCACGTGCCGGGTCAGGCCCCCCGGGGCCCCTTGCGCGACCCGCAGACCCTGAGGGGAAGAAGGGGAATTCACGGCAGAGGGAGACCGGCGCATAGATTCAGTGTAAGAGAGGAAAGACGCCGGTTCAGCCGCTGCTGACCTCGTGGCGGAAGCCCCGCACCGCCGTCAGCAGGGCTTGGAGCGGCGGGGACTGGCGGTGGGCCTTCCAAACCACCCCCAACTCCAAATCGAACACGCCGCCCTCCACCGGTTTGAACACCACCCCCAAGCCCGGATAGCGGGCGGCGACCAGAGACGGATACGCCACCACGCCTTGCCCGGCGGCCACCTGCGCCAACATGGCCTGCACCTGCAACACGTCGGGCGCGCCTGCTACCCTCATGCCCATTTCGCGGGCCCGCGCTTCCCAGCGGTCGTAGATCTCCGGCGCCTGTTCACGGGGGTACAGCAACAAGCGCTCCCCCTGAAGACTCGCCGCGTCCACCACCTCTTTTCCAGCGCTGGGATGGTGCTCAGGCAGCGCCAGGACGAAGGACTCCCACAGCAATGGCTCAAACGCCAACGGCGCTGTTCCAAACGGCCGGTGCAACACCCCTGCATCCAGCTCGTCCCGCAGCACCGCCTGCACCTGCGGAGCGAGGAAGAGCTCGTGAAACTCGATCTTGGCCTCGGGTTGGGTGGCCCGGACGGCCCCCAGCACCCCGCGCATCACCTCCGTCGTGAGGTACTCCAGCGCCACGAAGCCGAGCTTCAGCCGGATGGGCTCGCCCTGCCGGTACAGCCGGATGACGTCTACCGCCCGCTCCAACTGCGTCAGCGTCAACCGCGCCTCATGGAGAAAAGTGCGGCCCACCTCGGTGAGCGCGACCGTGCGCCGGTCACGCGTGAGCAGCTTGACGCCCAATTCTGTTTCTAGGCGGGCCACCTGGTAGCTCAACGACGGTTGCGTCAGGAACACCCGTGTGGCAGCCCGGCCGAAATGCAGCTCCTCGGCGACGGCCACGAAATATCTCAACTGACGCAGTTCCACGGCCATTGATAGAAAGCCTCTATCGCAGACCCTTGAAAAATGTATTGGAGCTGGTGGCGGTTTGCGCCGTACTATCAGGCTGACCCCCGCTGACCGTTCAGAGGAAGGCTGGAAAAGACATGAGTACAGCACGGGGCGGGCCTAGGCCCTGTTCAGCGACAGTATTTTGCTGCGGGGAGCAGCACGGGAGAGAGAACATGTTCAAGCAAGTTCATCATGTCGCGCTGGTGGTGGCCGATCTCGACGCGTCCAGTGCGTGGTACAGCGGCATGCTGGGGTTCAAACCTGAGCGCCGCTTCGGTTTTCCAGAAGCTGGTGTCCAGATTGCCCATCTCGTCTCCGAGATGGGTCTGCGGGTGGAATTGATCCAACAGACTGGGTCTTCGCGGAGTCCCGATGAGGGCAAAGATGTCTTTGGGGCGCTGGTGACGCAGGGCATCAAACATGTCGGGTTGCTCGTGGACGACATTGACCAGACGGCTCAGGAGCTGAAAGCCAGGGGCGTCGAAATCGTTCTGGAGGTCACGGCCGTGGCGCCTGCTGGCGTGAAGAACTTCTGGATTCGGGACAACTCTGGAAACTTGATCGAAATCAACCAGTGGCTGGAGCAAGAGAAAGCCTAACTTCTCTCACTGCCTTGGAGTGGATGGTGGGCTAGTTCTGCACCGTGCAGCTGAGCAATTACGGGCGTCTCTTAGCCATCAGAGGAAAGTCGTCCTGTCCTTGTTCTGGAGCAGGACGGCAAGGTCGGGTGAAGAAGCCCCCGCCTGTTGCAGGGGATGAGGTCACTCTGGAGGAAATCAGGCCTTCGAGAGCGCTTGTTCTGTGTGGGCAGCCTGCTTGCCGTCCTCAAGTTCCACGATGTACCGGGGGTCTTCCTGGCTGGCCCGGTAGTGGAACCCGCCCACCTCGCCGTCCTCATGCGCCACCCTTACAATCTTGCCGTGCGCTTCACCGCCATGACTGCTCCACTTCACCTGGTCTCCAATTTTAAATGGCATGCGGGTACGGTGGCAGGTGAAGAGCAAGAAGCCTGTCAGTTCACCCACAAAGGGCTCCGCTTCGGATCTGGAATATGATCTGGGCGCGTCACGTGCCCCGCCCCCTTCCGTCACGACCGAGGAGAGGGATCACTCCAGCAGCCTGATGTGGAGTGCGGCTCACCGTTGGGCCACTGCTTCGCCGGATCACCCGCATCACACGGAGGGCGTACGGCGGGTTCAGGAAGGCCGGGCACAAGATCTGGGCTGGCAGCGCGAGCATGTGGGCTGGGCGGTGTTGGTCGGCCGGATCAAGGCGGAGGGTTGACGCCGCTCTGATGGCGTAAAACCACCGATCGGGCTGTACCCAACCTACGGCAGCGTGTCCGTCCAGCGCTCCATGAACAAAGCGGTGCCGAAGCACCGCCTGGAATCGTTCCTAGGAGTTTACAGGCTGCTTTTCAGGGTAGTGGCGACCTTGAAGGCCACTTTCTTGCCGGCGGGAATCTGGATCTTGTCACTGGTGCCGGGGCGCACGCCGGTTCGGGCGGCCGTGTCTTTGACGCTCAGGGTGCCCAGACCAGGGAGGCCGACACTCTTGCCGCCCTTGAGGGCTTCCACGATGAGGTCAAGCATGCTGCTGAAGACGTCGTCGCTCTGCTTCTTGGTCAGTGTGCTCTGGTCGGCCATCAGGTCAACGAGTTGAGCCTTGCCGAGCTTGGTGCTCTCTGCAGGTACAGCTTGAGGGGCGGGTGCAGGAGCCGCTGCGGCGGCGGGCTTTTTGGCTGGGGCTTTGGCTGCTTTCTTCGTCATGGCGCGAGTGTGACGGCTGAAGCGCCAGAATGCAAGACATGGCCAAATAGGGAGTTTCTTAGATCAGTGACGTGCAACACCTCTGAGACGAGTGAAGAGAAGGTGATTCAACCGCAGAGACGGTTGAGTGGTCTTCAGCGGCTTGGGCTGACACGCCGTGACCGAGCCGAACTCCTCCCAGCACCAACAGCGCATCTGCGGCCACCCGAACACACCATCGGAAGCAAGCCTTTCAGACGGAGTCCACAGCTTGAGGAGGGTCAGGGCAGCTTTCCCCGCTGTTGACCTTGAGGCCGTTTGGGTACCACCGCCGTTCAGGACGACCGTCTGTGAAGCCTGCTGAGCTGTTCTGCGGATGACAGTTCTCTTTTACGCTACCTGCATGAAAAGCTTGTCTTTCGCGCTTGCGCTAGGCCTGTCGACCATGACCACCACCTTGGCCGCGATCCCCAACGTCGCAGCGGAACTCCCGAAACTCAGCCGCTCCTCAACTTGGACGCCCCTGAGCAACTTCAAGCTGCAGTTCAACGCGTTCCACCCGCAGGGGATGGTCAAGGTCGGGGACGTCTACTACCTGTCCTCCGTCGAAATTCTGGAAGGCACACAGCGGTATCCTCAGCCTCAGAATGGTTTAGACCGCAGTGCAGGCAAAGGCAAGGCGCATCTGTTCAAATTCGATGGTGCCGGCAAACTGCTGGCCGACATCGTCCTGGCCACAGGTGAAGGCGACGTCTACCATCCCGGCGGCATCGACTTCGATGGGAAGTATGTCTACGTGCCTGTCGCGGAATACCGGCCCAACAGCAGCGCCATTGTGTACCGGGTGGACACAGCAACCGATCAGGCCACCGAGGTATTGCGCTCCCGCGATCACCTGGGGGGCGTGGTGGTAGATCCCGTGAACCGAGCACTGCATCTGGTGAGCTGGGGAGCGCGGCGCTGGTACTCCTGGCCGCTTGACGCGGGCGGCGCGCCCATCAGCAGCGCGGTCAAGATGCAGGCCAACCCCATGAGCTACATCGACTATCAGGACTGCCATCACCTCGAGGGCGAGCTGAGTCTGTGCGGCGGCGTCGCTTACCTGGGGGGACATCCCACCAAGACCGTCTTTGGTCTGGGCGGCTTGGAACTGGTGAATTTCAACGAGGGACGCATTCTGTCCAGCTTCCCGGTGCCGCTGTGGGAGACGGTGCCCAGCTCAGCCAGCGATCCGACCTACCGGTCGATGACGACCAACCCATTCACCGTCTGGAATGACCGGGGAAGCCTGACCTTTGCTTTTGCGCCCCATGACGATGAGACCACGGTCTACCTGTACACCGTGAAATAGCGCTCGTCCCTCAGGACGTCGGACACCGGCGTCGCTGGAAATGGATGACCGCGAATCGGGGTTGAGCCTTCCAACCCCAGGTCAGCACCAGCATGGGAACGGAGTTTAGCCCGCTCTTTTCCGCTGGAATACGTTGTCGGGAGGCTCGGAGACCTTTGAACAAGCTCCACCGCGCGCTGCAACAACGTTTTGTACACGCATTGCCCTGCATGGCGCTACAAGAGACAGTTGCCAACGGCGTTCTGCCGGATCGCACCGTCTGGGGTTCCCCCGCTCCGCGCCCTGAACAGCGCTGTCAATCTGCGCTTGCTGGAGTGAGGGGGGCGAGGCCCAGCGCCAGCAAATAACTGTGGGGCCAAGCCTGCAACCCATGACCGCGCCTTCGGCGGCGGCTCAGGCGGCCCTGCACGACCCCGAATTGGGTGCCCTTCACCCCGAGCTCTCCAGCGCCCTGCCGGACGCGCTGGGCGCACTGATTCAGGGCCTGTGCTGTGCCAGCGCAAGATGCCCGCCGAGTCTGGTCAACCCACGTCCTGAACAGGGAGGATTGGAAGCACTGGACGGGACGGCGCGGCGCGCCCTCAGGGCCGCCTCTGTTCCGGGACAGACCGGCCAGCTCCAGCCCTCCCCTGGCACCCCCATCGCGCCGCTGGAACAAAGGCGATGGACGCGAACGCCCCTGCCCCCAGGCCCTGCACCGCCCGGACGACGACGAGCTGCAGCATTCCTCCGCACAGCACTGAGCCGATGAGGAACACCGTGATGCCCAACAGCAGCACCGGGCGGCGCCCATACAGGTCGGAGAGCTTGCCGTAGACCGGGACGGTGGCCGTGCTCGTCAGCAGGTAGGGGGTGGGATCCAGGCGTACAGCGAGAGGCCCTGGAGTTCCTGCATGATGCGCGGGAGGGCCGTCGCGACGATGGTCTGATCGAGGGCGAACAGGAAGAGGCCCAGCATGGTGGCGAGCAGGAGAAGCTCTTGGTGCGTTCATCAAGGGCGTGGGCAGGCGTGGAGGGCAGGGCAGTCGTCTGGATCATGGTGGCCCCTTCAGAGCGAACAGCGTGTGGCTCGTGCGGTTCAAGAAACTTCTGGCAGACAGGGACGTCTCCACGCAGCAGATGCTGGACGAACTGCTGTGCTTGGGCTGGATTGACGGGCC
Source organism: Deinococcus sp. Arct2-2 (assembly GCF_004801315.1). GTDB lineage: Bacteria > Deinococcota > Deinococci > Deinococcales > Deinococcaceae > Deinococcus. The sequence continues at coordinate 28,370 of NZ_SSNW01000062.1, read as the reverse complement.
CGCGCGTAAGATCGACGACCGCGCCGAGCAGTTCGTCTCGCCGCGCCGCACCTCTCACTGGGCGCGGAGTGACGAGGAGCGCGCCGAGCAGCTGATCCGTGAAGTGCGGATGCACGCCGCCGGCCTCGCGGCGATTGAAGAATCCAAATCCCGAGGCCTGTGGGCCCTGCTGGATGAAGTGAACAGCCTAGACTTGGTGCAAGCGCTTGGCGCGCACGGTTCACTGCAGAGCATTTTCGGCCTTTTCCGACCCCGCTCAACGCTTCGCTTTGCACTGGATCAAGCTCGCCAAGTCGCCAGAAGACCGTGCGACTGGCCGAACACAATGTGAAGGTTTCTGGCAGTTGACGTCGATTGAGTGGTACTCCACGCTCAATCGGCCAAACCGTTTAAACATGTCCTGGGTTGTCCGAACCACAACATCTGACGCCTGATCCTTCTCCAGTTCCTTAACCCCTCAAGTCTTAGCAGATGGCATTATGGAAAAAGTGGTATCTGAGACGCACACGTCTGAAGCGCAGTCTCCAAGCGTGTGACCATATCGAGTGCACTGATTCATGCCGACTCGTTGCTGCTTTACCTGAAAGGCCGCTTGCCGCCTTGAGCGGAGGATCACGCCTTCCAGTCTGTGCGCAGTGATCTTGGCTGATTCCTGTCCAGAGCCCTGAAGCCCTAGTCGTCGCCGATTTCAGCGGCCACGAGCACCTGTCCGACCGAACGCGTTCGGATCAATGGCAGGAGCGGAACTGGATTGGGCGGCCGGTATTCGTTGCACATCGGGATGAACTCTTTCGCGCACTCCACCGCCTCCAGGACACGGCTGCTCTTAACGTCTCGGGTACTACACACTCAGGCGAAGCACACTTAGATAGTTTTGACAATAAACGTTTATTGGTGTAACGTACTGATGTGAAGCGTCGCGATCCTTCTCCTTCTCCCGCAAGACCCACTGCTCCTGCGGATTCATCTCCCCGGCCGCCCGTGGGCATGACGATGCCCACTGGGGCCGACCGTTGGACAGGCTACGCCCTCGCCTGGGTCACCTCGCTCGCTGGACAGCAGTACGCCGAGGGTATGGCCAGTCTCGGCCTCCAACCCGCTCACGCCGCCATTCTCCAGATGCTCCACGAGGCTGGGCCGATGAACCAGAACCGTCTGGCCGAACGTACCCGCATCGATAAAGCACCCATGGTCGGCCTGCTCAACACTCTGGAAGGGCTCACCTTGGTCGAGCGGCGACCCCATCCCCGTGATCGCCGGGCCTTCGAGGTGCACCTGACTCCAGAGGGGGAAGGCAAGTTGCAGGAGGTCGAGAACATGAACGCCCAGGTCACCGAAACCTTCTTTGCACCGCTGAGCGCCGCTGAGCAGCGCACCCTGCACGACCTGCTGACCCGCTTGGCCCACCACCACACCCCTCAGACCGACTCGTAAGCCCCTCGGTCTGACCTATTCCGCGCCGCAGTGCTGCGGCGCGCTGGATCCCTAGTGCTGGAGATTCTATGACGACTGTTCCCACCACTCCCCTGCCCACCTTTTCCGGCGCACGCTGGACTTACCTGGTGCTGTGCTCCCTCCTCGTGCTGTGCATCCTTGCTCAAGTGTTCCTCGCTGGCATGGGGGCCTTGGTCAGCCCCAGCTTTTATGGCCTGCACAAGACCTTCGGTGACTGGTTCGGCCTGCTGATTCTGCCGATGGCTATCGCGGCATTCGTGGGGCGGTTGCCCCGTTCCATCACCTTGGCGACCGTCGGCCTCTTCGGGCTGTACGCGCTTCAGTACGTCTTCTTTGAACTTGGTGCGACCGCGTCCTTTCTCCGCGCGTTCCATGTGGTCAATGCCCTGGTGATTTTCTGGAGTGCCACCCGGCTCGCCCAAGCCGTGTGGCACCTCCTGAGGGCGCGCGCGTGAAGCGGCTCTCCCTGGTGATGCTCCTCGCAGTGCTCTTGCCCGCCTGTGCGCCCCGCTCTGCCCTGGAGACGTCCATGCATTTATCCTCCCGAACCACTCCACTGGCCACCTTCGATCCTTCGAAAGGCGAACATCCAGAGAATGTGGTGATGACGCTGGACGGCACCCTCTACGTGACGCTGCATCAGGGCGCCAGCGTCCAGCGTCTGGAGACAGAGGGCAGGCCAACCCAGCGAGCGGCTGACCTTGCCTGCGCCTAATATCAAGGAGGCCGATCCCCGCATCAATGGGTTGGTCGCGCGACAGAACGGTGAGATCTTCGTCGCGGTGCGGTCGAACAGCACTGAGCTGGCGGGCGTCTGGCGGCTCACGGCAGGCCGCTTTCAGAAATTCGCTTCCCTCCCGGCTGGGGCAGGGCTCAACGGCATGGCCGATGATGGTCGATTCCTGTACATTGCCGACGACCTGGCCGGGCGGCTCTACCGGATCACGCCACAGGGCCAGGGCGAAGTCTGGATCGAAGATGCCCGACTGGCCCCACAGGGCCAGTCCGCGTACGGCTTCCCGGTGTACGGGGCCAATGGCGTGAAGGTGCACGGCGGTGAGGTCTACGTTTCGAATTCGTCTACGGGAACGCTGTGGAGGATCTCCATCGCTCAAGACGGCACCCCAGGTGCTCTCACCGCTTTCCTTCCGACAGTTCACTTTCACAACATTGACGACTTTGCCTTTGATGGGCGGGGCAATCTGTACTTCGCGACCGTCGTGGATCACACGGTCGAACGGGTTTCACCCCAGGGAGAGATCACGGTGCTGCTGCAGCGCACCGATGGTCTGGACATGCCGACGGCGGTGGCCTTCGGGGAGACTGAGGCCACCCGCTCCACCCTGTTCGTGACCAGCGGCTCGTTCTACAGTCCGCCCGGCACGGTGCCCCATGCCAATGTTCTGAAATTTGAAACGGATCAACGGGGCGAGTCGATCCTCCGGTGAGTGCTCCCGCTGCTCGTCTGAGCTGGCAGGCCCGGCTGATGAACGGGGCCGCACGACTCTGGAAGAGCCAGAGCCAGAAGATCACTGATATCGCAGCCGGACGGCGCGTCCAGGACAGCTTTGGAGCCAGCTTTAGACCACCTAACGCAGTGGTCATCACGCCCCTCACTGTCTCAGGAATGAAGGCGGAATGGCATGCTCCTCCGAACGCGCCATCCTCTATTTGCACGGGGGAGCTTACACCCCTGGATCGTTCATCCCCCACCGCGCCCTGGTGGCCCGCCTTGCGCAGGCCGCTGGAGTGCGTGCACTGGCCATTGACTACCGACTGGCTCCAGAACATCCCGTTCCCGCCGCGCTGGAAGACGCTGTCGCGGCTTACCGCTGGCTGTTGCAACAAGGCTTTGAGGGCCAACACCTGGTGCTGGCGGGAGATTCGGCCGGGGGTGGGCTGGCGGTGTCGACCCTGATCCGCCTCCGGGAGCTGGGACTCCCGCAGGCCAGTGGCGCGGCGCTGCTCTCGCCCTAGACGGATCTCAGTGATGCTTCGGGGGCGTGGCTGCGGCGCGATACAGCGGAATTGACAGTGACGGCGGCAGCACTTCATCTCGCGGCCCAGCGGTATCTGGGGCCCCAGGATCTGCGCACCCCGCTGGCCTCTCCCAGCTTCGCCGAACTGAGCGGTCTTCCCCATTCCTGATCCAAGCCGGAGGCAACGAGCTGCTGGAGGAGATCCAGGCCTTTGCGGGCCGGGCGTGGGCAGCAGAGGTGAGGGTTCAGTTATCTGGCCGGGGATGTTTCATGTCTGGCAGGTGATGGCCAGCGTCATGCCGGAGGCCAGGCAGGGCATCGCTCAGGGCGGCACATTTCTCCACCACATGGTGCTGGAAAACTTGTTCAATGGTTCAGCCAGATCCACAAGGGGCCGAGACAAGATTCTCGATGTTGTGTAGATTCGCCAGCCTGCTGAAAGAAGCGGGTCAGCTGTGGGCTGACCCGCTCCCTCTTTCGTGCGTGTTGCAACTCCTGATCCCCCGTCGACAGGGTGACGCGCCTGAGAAGTGCGCAGCAAGGCAACGGCCTCATCGCACCAGCAGACGTAGCCCTCCTAGAGCTGAATGCCACGCATCAGATTCAGTCTCGGCCGGAGCCAGTGGCGTTCCGAACGGCCCTGCTCCTCCTGATCCATCTGGAGCAGCAAGGCCGGGTCCATGGCGCTCTGTTCCTGCGTCCGGCCCCTGGCCTCATCCAGATGCTTCACGCGTTCCTCCAGCGGTAACAGCTCGAGGGCCAGCCAGCACCTTGACCGGTTGTTCGTTGCGGATCTCGGGCGGCTGCGGGGGTTGAGCGGCCCAGTCTCCCGCATCAAGGTCGCAGGGGGTGCTCTCCCCCGGAAGTGATGGTGGAACGCAAAAACTCTTCCAAATGCTCAGGGGCTTGGGGACGTGCGAGGAGAAAACCCTGCGTCAGGTCACAGCCTTGCTGGCTCAACCACTGCAGTTGCGCTTCGGTTTCCACACCCTCGGCCACCACCGTCAGTCCCAAAGCGTGGCCCATCGCAATCATGGCCTGGATCAGGGGACGGGTTCCTCCTGAGGGGGAATCGTCCAGTCCCGAGACAAAAGAGCGGTCAATTTTGAGCGTGTCGATCGGCAACTGCCGCAAATACGCCAGAGATGAGTGGCCCGTGCCGAAGTCGTCGATGGCAATGCTGACGCCCAGTTCCCGCAAGCGGGCCAGTTGCCGTGCGGAGTCTGAGACGCGGCGCATCACCAGCGTTTCGGTCAGTTCCAGTTCCAGCCAGTGTCCCTCCAGCCCACTGGAAGCGAGGGCGGCCGCGACGGTCTCCACGAAGTCCTCACGGCTGAACTGCAGCGCAGAGACGTTCACACTCACCCGAACAGGAGGCAGACCCGCTCGCTGCCATGCCACGTTTTGACGGCACGCCTCGGTCAGCACCCATTCCCCGACCGGACTGACGATCAGGCCACTCTCCTCCGCGATAGGAATAAACGTTGCTGGAGAAAGCCACCCCAACCGGGGGTGATGCCAGCGGAGCAGGGCCTCCATCCCCCGCACCTTTCCACTCTGGGTCTCGATCAGCGGCTGGTAGTACAGCTTAAGTTCCGAACGCTGCACCGCCTGACGCAACTCCCCTTCCAACTCGAAGCGCTCATACAGGTCACTGGGCTGCTCGGTACTGAACACCTGAAAGGCGTTCTTGCCCGCCTCCTTGGCCTGGTACATCGCCTCATCAGCGTGACTCAGCAAGTGTTGAGCGTCGACAGCGTCCAAGGGGTACAGGCTCAGGCCGAGACTGGCCGTCACGAACACGTTGTGCCCCACGACCTTGAAGGCAGGGGCCAGTGCCAAGATGACCTTGCGGGCCACCTGCGAGGCTTCGCCCACGCTGCCTACGCCCGGCAGCAGCAGGAGAAACTCATCGCCGCCCATCCTGGAGACCGTGTCCACTTCACGCAGGCAGCCGCGCAGCCGCTGCGCCACGGCCTGAAGCAGTTCGTCTCCCGCCGCGTGTCCCAGCGTGTCGTTCACCATCTTGAACCGGTCGAGATCCACGAAGGCCACGGCTAAGGCGCCGCCCTCACGCCGCGCCGCGGCGAGGGCCTGTTCCAGCCGGTCGAGAAACAGGCTGCGGTTGGGCAGTCCGGTCAGGGCGTCGTGGTGCGCCTGATAGGCCAGCACCTCGGTGGCCTGGCGCTGCGCGGTGATGTCCTGACCCGTCCCAATGATGAACTCCACCGCGCCGCACTCGTCTTCGAGCGCCGTGTTCGTCCAGGCGATCAGGCGCTGCTCACCGCTGCGGGTCAGCCAGTGGTTTTCGAGGCTGTTCGGAAAGTCGCCGGACACCAGCAGCTGGAAGGTCGCGCTCACGGCTTCTTTCTCTTCAGGCAGCACAAACAGCGACCAGAAGGACTGGCCCAGCACCTCCGGAGCGCTGTAGCCGGTCAGCACCTCGCAGGCCCGGTTGAACCGCAGGATGCGTCCCTGGCGGTCAAGGACGATCACGAGGCTCCCCACCAGTTCCAGCACGGTGTTGGTAAAGTCGCGTTCGTGTTGCAGCGCCTGTTCGGCCCGCTTCATGCGGTGGACATCCCGCGAAATGCCGATGATCCCGGTCACCTCGCCCTGAGCGTTCACCAGAGGAACTTTCGAGCTGGAAATCCAGCGGAAGCGGCCGTCACGGCGCTTCAACCGGTTCAGCTGACCAATGCGCGTCTCCCGGGTGGTCATGATGCGCTGCTCGTCCTCGCGAATCGCCCGTGCAAGGTCGGGGGACATGAAGTCAAAATCCGTCTTTCCTTGCAGATCTTCAGATCGCTCAACGCCTAAGAAATGCGCCAGACCCAAACTGGCGTGGGTAAACCGTGACTCGGTGTCCTTGAAGTACACGCCGTCGGGAATGGCGGCGAGCAAGCTCCGAAACAGGTGGCGTTCCTCGGCCAGTTCAGCTTCCAGCTGCTGGCGCTCAGTGACGTCCCGCGCGTTGATGACGATGCCGCGCAGGTTTGCGTCACCCAGGCGGTTGAGCCAGACGGCTTCCAGCATGCGCCACTCGCCGCCCGCGTGCTTCAGCCGGCAGGTCACTTGCCAAGGCTGGAAGGGTTCTGCCTTGAGGGTCTGCAGGCCAAGCTGAAATGCCCCGAGATCGTCCGGATGCAGAAAAGTTGCCAGGCTCCGTCCGAGCCGCTCCGTCTGCAGGTACCCCAGCATGGACTGCAGTGAGGGACTGTCATAGAGAATGATTCCGTCAGCGTCCAGCACGGTCGTCAGATCCCAGCTGTTGAGGACCAAGGCGCGGAACCGGGCCTGCTGCCGGTCCAGCGCAACCTGCACACGAGAAGACTCCGCTGTGGAGTTTCCTGGGTTCAGCTCGTCTGACAGATGGGCCATAGGGTGGAGCTACTGTAAGTGTCCTGGCCTGTCCGCTTCCTTACCGACCCAACGGAGCAAAACGCCAAGTGTTGGTCAACTCCGAACCTCCACTGTTATTGGCCTCCGCCCAGGGGGGCCTGACCCTGCAAAGAGCTTGGGGGAGGCGCGGGAGGCCACTGAACCAACCCGCGTTCGAGCGCGACGCGGGTCACGGCTGGATGGTTAACGCAGTCCAGTTTGTTGGCGTGGCGCGGGTGGCACTCGGGTTGAAGGCCAGACCGGACGCCACATTGATGACCGTTCCCGATCCCCGCCGGATCATCTCAGGCAGGGCCGCGTGCGTGAGCCGGGCCAGCGCCACCACATTCGGCTGAAGCCTGCTCATCAGCTTGGCCTCGCTGGTGTCTGCCAGGGGGCGGTAGATGCCCAGGCCCGCATTGTTCACGAGGAGATCGACCGGGGCGGCAGTGAGACGTTGGGCGGCAGCGTTCACGCCGTCAGGCGAGGCCAGGTCAGCATCCAAGACCTCCACCTGAATGTGGTACTCGTGCTGGAGGAGCTCTGCCAGCGCTTCAAGGCGGTCTTTACGGCGGGCCGTCAGGATCAGGGCGCTGCCCTGCTGGGCCAGGCGCCGCGCGAAGGCTGCGCCGATGCCAGGGGAAGCGCCGGTGATGAGGGCGGTCGGAAATCGGCCGGATTCGCACGGAGTTTCATGACCATTCCGGGACTGACCTGGGCCGGATTCCGCCGCAGATGGTGATGGATCCGTTGGCGCTGGTGGACGGCTCACTCGCTGGCCTGCTGCTCGGCGAAGTCGTCTGTATTCCCGCGCTGCCCGACGCGGCCGAGCTCAGCACCTTTGAAGCGGCGCAGAGCGCCGTCGCCCAGGGTCTGGTTCGTCAGGGCGTCCTCGCTGAGCGCTACCACTGATCATGCTGCGCCTGGCACAGCGGGGCCGCCTTCAGCCAGCAGAGGCAGACGGATGACCGGGCCGTCTCACCCAGGGGGGGACACCTCACGCAGGTGGCTCAACGTCTCAAAACGAGGTACGGCCACGCCGCCGAGCTGCCCAACGTGTTCAATGACGACCTGGGCGTGGTGGCCGGGCCAGAGTCTAAGCCCCTGTACGGCCTGGTGGAGACGATCCTTTCGCAGCAGAGTCCTGTGGCCGCCACGCAGCGCATGTCGCTGGCGTTCCGGGCGGCCGATCCGGAGTGGCACCTCGCCGTCGATGCGGGTCAGGCCGGCATTCAGCAGACGCTCGAAGGCGCGCGGGGCAACCTCGCCCGCTCGAAAGCGTCGTACATTCACCGCGCCCTGATCCGGCTGCTCGAAGAGCACGGCCATGTTCTTTGAGCTTTTTGCGCCGCTGGACGGCGGCGCAGGCCCGGCAGTACCTCCTGTCCTTCCCGGAGGTAGGGCCCAAGAGAGCGAGCTGTGTGCTGCTGTCCTATCTCCAGCATCCAGCGCAGCCGGTCGACACCCATCTTCACCGCCTCGCGCAGCGGTTGGGCTACGTGTCGGCGGCCTCGAAAGCGGTTGACGCGGAGGTGTGGCTCGAGCGTCATTTGCCCGCCACCTGGCAGGCGCACTACGAAGTTCATCTCAACGCCATTGTTTACGGTGAAGTGACGTGCCGCGCGGTTCACCCCCTCTGTTCGTCATGCGTCTTGGCCGACCTGTACCCCAGTGCCTTGGCGAACGGCGAGCAAATCGGCCCTGTCCTGGGGGCCGACGCTTGACTACAGCCGTGTGGGGCGCCCCAGCGCGGCCCGCGCTTCACCAACGATATGGAATAATGACCTATGTACCTGTTGTTCCCCCAGTGGCAAGGTGCGGGCGACCTCCCCGCGCTGGCCCAAGGTGCGCGCCGCCTCGCGCAACTCGCGCCTGACCTCTCGTGGCAGGAAGTGCCCCTCACCGTCTCAGGGGGATTGACTGTGCAAGAGGGCATCCTGGGACGCGTCCCCCTGCTCAGTCAATTCGGGGCGGTGTTGGCCCTGCTGGCGGCTGGGCCGCCCACGCGACTGTTCACCCTCGGCGGAGACTGCGCTGCCGAACTCGCACCGATAGCCACGGTGAACGCGCGGCACGGCCCGGAACTGACGCTGGTCTGGCTAGACGCCCACGGTGACCTCAACACTCCGGCCTCTTCTCCAAGTGGCACGTTCCACGGCATGCCCCTGCGTCACCTGCTGGGGGAGGGCGACGCGGAGGTTGTGTCGTCTCTACCGTCCACCCTGCGCCCTTCACAAGTCGTCCTGGCTGGCGTGCGTGAGCTTGACCCACCCGAACAGGTGTACGTGGACGCCCAGGGCTGGATCCCTGTCGCGGCGGCGACCCTGAACGCGCAGCCGACCGTCCTGGGAGACGTCCTGACCCAGCGGGGCGCGCGGAAGCTGTATGTGCATCTCGATCTCGACGTGCTTGATCCCACCGAATTCTCGGCAGTGGGGTGGCCTACGCCCGGCGGCCTGACGTTGCGGGCGCTCCTGAGCCTGCTGAGGGATCTGCATGCCCGGTTTGAAGTGGTGGGCGGCGGCCTCACCGAGTATCTGCCCGGTAACGCCGATCAGGAGGAACGGGCCGCGCAGGTGCTGCACGCTTGGCTGGGCCAGGAGCGCGAGGACGACGCGGTGCCGACGGACTGAGACACCCAGCACCCCCGGTGGGGTCGGTAGTTTCAAAACGCTGCGGGTGCGTACATCTGGTTGGCTTGGAAGGTCTTAGGGCAACCCCGCCGCATGACCCGCTGTCATGAGGCAAACTGGAGTGATGACAGCGCCTTCACTTCCTCAATGGCAGGTGGTGTTGCGTTGGGAAGACGGCACGCGCTCGACGGTCAGGTACACCGGTTCACTATGGATTGGGCCGATGACGCAAGGGGTGCACCACTTGGCACTGGCCTGTTATGCCGGGCGCCGAGCGGCTCAGCCGGATCTCCCCGAACAGATGCCGTACCTGATTCTGAGTTTTACGCCGGTGGAAGGCAATGCTACCCCACCTGCGGAAGGGTGTTGGGCAGAGCGTATCCCTCGTTCAGGCCGGGCGTCTTGAAGGCGTGAGGCGCGGGAAGGCCAGTCAAGAAGTGGGGGTGACGGTGACCAGGCCGGGTTGCCAACTGCCCAGAGCCACAGCTTTGGCTTCTGAAGCAGCCGCATTCAGCCACGCGCCGAGATCCTTGGTCAGCAGCAGCGCCGGCATCCGGTCATGCACCTCTGTCAGATCAGCCGTGGGGGGGCGGGTAACGACCGTGCAGCTCAGGCGTTCCCCGTCTTCTGAAGGCTGGGCAGACCACAACCCCGCCACCAGCAGCGGTTTGTCGTCCGGCCGCGCAATACGAACCTTACTCTTCTTGGGCCACTCGAAAAAAGCACTTAATGGGAGGACGCAGCGGCCACCGCTCTTGAACGCGGCTTTGAACGAGGGGCTCCGGTCCATCGTTTCTGCACGGGCATTGAAGGTGGCGTACTTTTTCGCGGCGGGCAGTTCCATGCCAGGGGGGATCAGGCCCCACCGCCCGCTCTGAACCGTCCAGGCAGCCCCATGCGTGAGGAACTGGGCCTGTTGGGTCGGGCTGATCTCAGGGTGAGTGGGCCAGGAGGGGTCGATCTGGAAGAGGGTGTGCAGGGTGTCTTGCATGCCTTGGGTCAGGGTGAGTTCAATGCGGCCGCACATGAGAATCCTCCTAGGGAGTACGCAGAATAGAGAGGGTATATTACGCTGTCAACAGAATTATACCACAAGATTTTGGGTAAGGCACCAAGAGGAGGGGAGGCTCTGAGAGGCCATCAAGAGCCTTTTCTACTGTGGCTTGCCTCTATGCTGTGGCTGTCATGCGCAAGATCGACATGTGCGCCGCTGGAGGGTGTCTGTGCTTGTAGAGCCTCGTTTCCTGTGAACTCGGGCGGAACCTCCTTTGGAGAATAGGCGAGCTGAGACCGGGTGCGCCAGATCAGATAGGCCGCCACCGCTGCAATTGGCAATGTCAAAGCCCCCTCGACCGTGAACTGCTGCCCAACCGGCAACTGGTCGAAGTCAACGATCCCCTGCAACTGAACCGAGTCGTTGTGCAGGCCATGCATGGCAATCGCAATGAGCGTACTGCCGCCCAATCGGTTGTAGAAGTAGCTCATGATCACCGACAGCAGGGTCAGCCGCAGGGTAAACAGGAGGAGCATCAGCACGGCGTGGCCCACACCTATCGACAGCCAGTCGGCCTTGAGCGGGAGATGCCAGAGCCCCCACAAAGTGCCCAGAATCAAGGTGGCCCGCAGCGGCGTGAATCTGGATTGAAGGTACGGCAGCGCAAAGCCGCGCCAGCCCGTTTCCTCAGCGATGCCCCCAATATCGAGGAACATCGCCACCAGCAGGGTGCCCAGAAATGAGAGCGTGAGGTGGGGCGGACTCCACTCGAACTGCGCCGTGGGGAGAAGAACCGAGTGAAGCAGCGCGGTGATCAATGACAGTCCGACGAAGGTGAAAATGCAATGGAGCCACACGGTCGCCCCGCGCCGCCAAGGGACAGAGGGGTTCCAGAGGCGGTAACCCCCAGCCAAGCGGCGGACTCCTGAGCGGCCGAACACCAGCGCCACAACCACGAAGGCCATGATGTCTGGAGCAAGGATCTGGCTGAAGGCGAGCAAGAAGCCGGGAAGTGTGGCGGGAACAGCCCAGATCACGCGGGCCGCCGTGATGAGATCTGTTCGGTACGCCAGGCCTGATCTGGCAAAACCCTCTGCGATGCGTTCATCTGCTGCAAACAGTAAAAAAGGGACGAGCAGCAAGAGAGACAGCAGCAGCGACAGGCCGTAAAACCAGCGGAAGGGGTGACGGGCGAGCACGGAACGAGCACGAATCAGCATGGGTGACCTCCGTGCCCCACTGTGCTCTCCCGTTGCTGAGGCTTCCGCCGAGTCTGACGAAGAGGGTGCGAAGAAGAAAAGAGGCTTGGACACGTCCAACCGAGCCGCATTCTTGGCCCTCTGGCCTGCGGCACTCATCTGCTCTTCGGCGAATCTGGTCAAGCTCCCGCCTGAGTCTGCTCCAACTCCGGCTACCTTGGGGCATGGCTTTTCCACCGCACCCTCTGATTCTGATTGTCGAAGACGAGCCTGCCATTGCCAGCCTCCTAGAGGCTTATCTCAAGCGGGACGGCTTCCGCACCGATGTGGCGGGTACGGGGACACGGGCACTGACCCTACACCGGGCCAACCGACCGGAGCTGGTGCTGCTCGACGTCAACCTCCCCGATATCGATGGATTTGAAGTGCTGCGGCGCATCCGGGATCAGAGCGGCTCGCTGGGCCAGACGCCGGTCATTCTGGTCACCGCGATGGCGGAAGATCTGGAGAAACTCCTTGGCCTGCGGCTGGGGGCCGACGATTATGTGGTCAAACCGTTTGGCCCATTGGAAGTGGTGGCGCGGGTCAAGGCGGTGCTGCGGCGCACGCTGGCCGCTGGGCCGCTCCCGGCCGTGTTCAGGCTGGGGGCCTTGGAGGTGGATCCCGTTGGGATGGTGGCCCGGGTTCACGGTCAACGGCTGGAGCTGACGCTGAGCGAGTACCGCCTGCTCGAACACTTGGCCCGCCATCCCAACCGAACCTTCGCCCGGTCAGAGTTGTTCGCCGCCTGCCTGCCGGAGTCAGAAGCATTGGAACGGGTGGTGGACGCCCATCTGGGCAATGTCCGCAAGAAGCTGGATCAGGCGGGCCTGCCGGGTCTGCTGGAAACGGTTCGTGGCGTCGGGTACCGGCTGTGGGTGCCGTGACCCGGCTCTGGGTACGGGTGTGGAGCGCGTTGATTGGATACGTCCTGCTCACGTTCCTGTTGCTGCTGGGGGCGGCCTTTGTGGCCGACCGGCCCGGGGCAGGAGAAGATGCGGGGGTCGCGTTCCTCTTTGCCTTACTCGCTGCAGTGGCCGGAAGCCTCAGCGCGGCATTATGGCTGGCCAAAAGCGTGGCCCGGCCCCTGGAAGAGGTGTCGCGGGCCGCCGGGCGGCTGGCCAGGGGAGCCTTCGAGGTGCGGATTCCGCCTCCCGGAGGCCTGCTGAGCCGCGCCCAGGAGACGCAGCAGGTGGTGGAAGACGTCAACCAGCTCGCTTCAGCCCTTCAACACTTGGAAGCTGAACGCCGCGGGGCGGCGGCGACAATTGCCCATGAACTCCGTACCCCGCTCACGGTTCTATGCGGCCGTTTGGAAGGGCTCCGTGACGGGGTTCTGGTGGCTGATGCAGCAGAGCTTGAATTGCTGCTCACATATGCCCGCCTCCTGGAGCGCTTGGTCGATGATCTCAGAACGCTCAGCCTCGCAGATGCCGGGCAATTAACGTTGAGCTTAGAACGCACCGAGCTCTCGCAGCTCATCAAGAAAACAGTGGATAGCCTCTCTGTCCGGGCGAGCCAGGCCCAGATCCACATCTTCACCCAGCTCCAGCCCGTAGAAGCCGTGCTGGACGTGGCACGGATGCAGCAGGTACTGGGGGCACTGCTGGACAACGCCTTGAAGTACACGCCCACAGGCGGACAAGTGGAGGTGAAATTAAGCGAAGCCGGAGGCGAGGTCTGCATTGAGATTCAGGATTCTGGGCCGGGCATGACCTCTGAGCAGGCGAATCAAGTGTTTGAGCGCTTTTACCGGGCCCCTGGGACAAGGCGGTCAGGTCAGGGCTTGGGACTGGCCGTCGTCCGCGCGATCATCCAGGCCCACGGCGGCACAGTGGGCGTTGAGAAGAGGCCTCAAGGAGGCAGTCTGTTCTGGATTCGCTGGCGCTAACTGCCCCAGCCAGCAGACGAGGGGGACAGGTAACAGGGGGATGACCAAGCGCAAGATAAAATCAGAAATAGCTCAGGTTTTACAGGACGATGCGAACGCATACCTTTGAGTGTGTCTTCTGGTCGTGGCCGAAACGCTGGTGCGAGAATCGGGATAGAAATGTAGGGTTCGGGCGTTTGGCACAGGAGCGGCGCGTTGTCCCAGATGAATCCCTGCAGTTGAGGGCCAGGAAGACCTCTTGTGCTGGCCCTTCAAGCATGCTTCATGCCGTCTGCGCTGTCGCCCTTGGGGAGACACCCTGAAGTTTGGCGGCAGCCCTGACGAAGGTTCGAACCAGCGGCGAACGCCCATCACTGCGCCAGATGGCTCCGAGCTGTGTGGCCGCTTCCGGGTCAGCAAGTGGCCGCACCACCATCCCCGGCCAGCGGCCCAGCGCGCTGCTGGAACACACCACGGGGAAACCCACCTGTTCGAGGGCCAGTTGCATGGCCCCGGCCATCGACGTCGATTCAAATACGATCCTGGCCTCAAATCCCTGACGGCGGCATTGGCCCAGCAACCACTGATACAGCGGTGGATTGATGTGCGCTGGAGTCACGATCAGAGGCAAATCCCTGAGGGCCGCCACAGGCACGGCATCAACGCTGGCCAACGGATGGGCGGCTGGAAGCGCCACCGACCAACGCGTGTTCATCAGCAGCAGCGAATCCAGCCCAGCTTGCTCTACGGGCAATCCGCCAATGCCCACATCAATGCGCCGTTCCAGCACGGCCTGAGCCTGCAACGCCGAGTACACTTCCAGCCGCTCCACCCGAACCTGCGGAAACGCCTGCTGCACGGCCCGAACAGCCGGCGCAATAAACGGCAGGTTGCTCGATTCCACATACCCTACCCGCAACGTGTCTTGAACGCCCGCTACGCGGCGCACCGCTCGGAATAGTTCCTCGTGGTCTTGCAGCAGGCGACGCGCACGAATCAGCAACTCGTCGCCTGCGGGGGTAAGACGCACCTGACGGCGATCACGTTCAAGCAGTTGCACGCCCAACTGCTGCTCAGTCCGGACGATTTGCTGCGACAGGGCAGGCTGAGAGATCAGCAACTGTTCGGCAGCCCGCGTAAAATTCAGTGTTTCGGCCACCGTGACGAAAGACCGGAGTTGCCGAAGTTCCAGTTGCATAAGCAGAGCTTATAACTGGCAAGCTTGTGCTTATTGGACGCGCCACTACCTTTGGCCGCAAGCTACTGCGTAACGAGAGCGGTGCCCCGTGCACCAACAGCTTGCACAGCAATGAGCTGTGGCGATCCTTAGAGGCGCACCTGGTCAGGGTGTCTCGTCCGACCGTCGTTTGTCCAGGAGGCAGCATGTCCACCGAAGAACACAAAGCCGTCGTCCGCCGATTTTACGAAGAAGCATTCAACCAAGGTCAGGTCGCGGTGCTGGATGACCTTCTGGCTCCTGAGTACCGCGATTTTGGTGCAACGCCTGCCCGCGAGGGCATCGAAGCCGCCAAAGCAAACCTGCTGGGCCTTCAGGCCGGATTCGACCAGATTCGGTTCGACATCAAAGACCTGCTGGCCGAAGGCGACCGCGTCGCCGTGCGCTGGACGGGACGCATGCTTCACGCCCGCGAGTTCTTCGGGTTTCCGGCCACCCAACAGACAGTGACCTTTTCTGGAATCTCTATCTACGTGTTGCAAGCAGGCCGCCTGCTCGAAACCTACCCGGCTCAGGATCTTCACGGCCTCCTGCAACAACTCGGCGGCCACCGCTCCTGAACCCCTTCAAGCCTGCATCCCTCTCCAGGAGAACCATGACCTTCCCCGCTTCTGTTCGCCCCTTTGCTCGTCCTGTCATTGCTGCCCTGCTGCTGCTGGCTCCCCTTTCTCCACCTGCCCAGGCAGGCGGACAGGCGGCTCCCACCTTCGCCGCTCCCGCTGCTTCACTGCGCCCCCCTGCTGCAAAAGGCACAGCGGCCTATAACCGCTGGCTGGGCGAAACCTTTTCCCGTGATCTGCTGAATACCCGCTCTCAGGAGGGGCGAATCCAGATTCTCAACCAGATCGTGGCCCAGGACTATCTTCAGCATAATCCACTGGTCAATGAAGGCCGCCAGGGACTGATTGATTTTCTCCCCGTGATTTATCAGTCGTTTCCAGATGCCCGCTTTATTCTGCGCGACGTGTTGGCCACCACAGACCGGGTCGTCACCCGCTGGACATGGACGGGCACCCTGACTGGAGCGCCGTTCCTGGGCATCGAAGCCAATAATCAGAAGATTGAGTTCGATGCCATTGATCTCTGGACAGTGCGTGACGGAATGCTATACGAACACTGGGATCAATTCGACTGGCCCAGGGCACTGATTCAGTTGGGAGTTCAAGGCTTGCCTCAGCCTTTTGTGGACGTCTCCACACGGCCTTATGACCGGTAAGAGCTCAGGCTGCTCGCCTCTGTAGGCGAGTGCGCCAACACCCACAACACGCCAATACCACATTGTCCAATTGAGCTGATCCAACGCCCCCAAATAGATTGTTCAGCAACTCAAATGGCAACTGACAGGCGGATGGCCAGGCCTCATCTGAACTGGCACAGCAACGTGTGCTCTTGGTTGTTCATCAGCCCGCGTCAGAATGCGGCAAAACGGTCGTGTGTCCTGAACTGACGTCACAGCAGGCTGAGGGCAGGGGTGGACTGAGAATCCAGTCCACCCCTGCCCTCAGCCTGCTGCCGCGGGTCAAATGAAGGCGAGGCCATCGGCACCAAGTCTTGGCTTGACAAACTAATTGAATTAGTTTTAGACTAAATACGTTAGCAAAGGAGGCAACTGATGAACTTCATTCCTGTGACCACATACCTGCGGTTGGAAGGCGGCGCCGCGCTGGGCCTGAGCATTGCGGCCTACGTCCATCTGGGCGGCCCCGGCTGGCCCTGGCTGCTGGTGCTGGCTCCCGACCTGAGCTTTGTGGCTTACCGGTTCGGCCCGCGCACCGGCGCACTCGCCTACAACCTGTCACACACCTATCTGCTCACGGCGCTGCTCGGCCTGCTGGGCCTGCTGCTCGCCAGCCCAGCACTCCAATTCGCTGCCCTGATCTGGACTGCTCACATCGGCTGGGATCGCCTCTGGGGGTACGGCTTGAAGCAGGCGACCGCCTTCCAGGACACCCATCTGGGCCGGCTGGGCCGTCCCAAGACGAGCCAGACTGGAACGGGCGTGAACGCATGACGGCCGCCCTCACCCGCACCCCGGAGCCCATTGCCATGACGAATTCGACCACGGATGCCACAACTCGCTTCCTTGCGCTCCCCGACGGACAGCTCGCCTACGACGATCAAGGCAGTGGCCCGCTGATTGTGGCAGTGCCCGGTCTGGGTGACCTGCGCCAAACCTACCGTCTGTTCACGCCACTGCTGGTGTCGGCGGGCTACCGGGTCATCACGCTCGATCCGCGCGGACAAGGGGAATCGAGTGCGGGGTGGCCCGACTACTCGCCCATGGCCTTGGGCGACGATCTCAAGATCCTGATCGACTCTTTAGACGCTGGCCCCGCAATTCTGATGGGAAACTCGTACAGCGGCGGCGCAGCGGTGTGGACGGCGGCGCACCATCCTGAACAAGTGGCGGGACTGATCCTGATTGGGGCTTTTGTTCGTGACGCCCGTGTGACGGCTGTCCAGCGTCTGATGATGCGCGTGGCGCTGTCAGGGCCCTGGAAGGTGAGCGGCTGGCTGGCCTACTTCGCCACGCTGTTCAAGGGGGGCAAGCCGGCCGACCATTCAGCCTACCTGGCGCGTCTCCGGGCCAACCTGAGTGAGCCGGGGCGCTTCGAAGCGCTTCAGGCCATGCTGCGGGCCACCCGCTCTCCGGTCGCGGCCCAGCTCTCAGAGGTTCGCACGCCCACGCTGGTCTTGATGGGCCACGCCGACCCCGACTTCCCCGACCCGCAGGCCGAAGGTGACTTCATTGCCGGAGCGCTGCACGGTCAGCTCGTCATGGTCGAGGGGGCCGGTCATTATCCACAGGCGGAGTTGCCGCAGCGTACTGCCAGCGTAGTTCTGGACTTTCTGAAGGTGCAGCAGCAATGAGCACCCGGCCAGGGCTCACTCAGCCGCAGATCATCGGGGCCGCCGCTGAACTGGCTGACCGCGTGGGACTGCATCAGTTCACGCTCAAAACGTTGGCTGAGGAACTGGGTGTGCGCACGCCCTCGCTCTATAACCACGTCACCAGCATCGAAGCGGTGCAGCGCGGCTTGCGGGTGCGCGGGATGCAGGAACTCACCGATCGCGTGCAGCGCAGCGCGACCGGACGAAGTGGACTGGAAGCCTTGCACGCCGTCGCTACGGCCGAACGCGACTTCGCTCGGCAGCGGCCGGGCCTGTTTGCCGCCATGCAGCGCCATTTCGAGCATGAGGACGAGACACTCAAGGCGGCCTCGCACGCCCTGCTGGACACCGTGTTGGCGGTGCTGCGCGGTTACGGACTGGAAGGCGAGCAGGCGATTTACGCGGCGCGCGCCACTCGGGCGGCGGTCACGGGCTTCGTGGGGTTGGAAGCTCAGCAGGGCTTCGGCCTTCCCACTGATATTGATCAGAGCTTTGAGTGGCTGGTCTCCATGCTGGACGCCGGATTACGGGCCATGAAACGGCCCTGATAGGGGCTGAACGACTGTGTTCCTCCCAGTTCCCGAGATGTACAGATGCTGCAGCGGCGCGGCACCCTGATTGGTCACGAGATGCTGCGCAAATGGGACGTCGAGGTCGGCCCGCTCTTTGCCGGTGGCCTGCGCCACGGGTTGTGGCGGGCGTGGACGAGTACGGCTTCATGCCGGGCAGTTTCCTCGGGCGGCACTGAGCCACCGAGACAGCCGAGCCCCATGACCTACGGCTGCTGGGAAGAGCACGTCCCAGCAGTGATCCATACGCAAGGCAGACGGTTCCACTTGTCTTGACACCCTCCAGACATACTCTGGCGTGACAGTTCTCACGCACAGTGCTCCCCATGAACATGCCTGTGCGCTTGGCTGTCCTCACCACTGCCCTGCTCTCTCTGGTGGCGTGCCGCGAGACGGTCTCCCCGTCCGCAGGGCCTCCCTTTGATCTTCAGGCTCACCGGGGCGGGCTCGCGTTGGTCACCGAAAATTCGCTGGCTAGTTTCGCCCATGCCCTCGAATTGGGCGTCAGCACTCTCGAACTTGATACGCAAGTCACTGAAGACCACCAGGTCGTGGTCACACACGACCGCAAGATCTCCGACAAGAAATGTCGTGACACCGCCCCCATCACGCCAGCAGATCCTGAATATCCTTACGTCGGCAAGTACATCGTCAATCTCACGCTGGCCCAAATCAAAACCATGGACTGCGGCAGCCTGGTGTTGGCCGACTTTCCGTTTCAGCGTGTCGTGCCCGGTCTCACCATGCCCGAACTCAACGATGTCTTCAAGTTGGTCAAGGCCTACGGCAACACGGCCGTCAAACTGAATATCGAAACCAAAGTGGAGGCCGGGGCACCCAGTGAAACGGCCCCCCGGGAACTCTTCGTCACCACAGTGCTGGCCGAAATTCAACGCTCTGGCCTCGCCAACCAAGTCACGGTTCAAAGCTTCGATTGGGGTTCCCTGATGCTGGTGCGCCAACTCGCTCCCAAGCTCCCCATCGTGGCCCTGACCAACGGACAGCAATTTTTACAGCTGGGACAGCCGGGCAAGTCACCGTGGCTCGGTGGACTGGACATTGACGACGTGCCTGGCACCACCTTGCAGGACAAGTACGTGGCCGCCGCGAAATCTTTTGGAGTCAATACCGTGTCTCCGGTCCACGGCGACCCTCAGAACGGCCGGGTCGGCCAGGCCAACTACGTGCCCTTCACCACGCCTGCCCTCGTTCAGGCGGCTCACGCTGCAGGGATGAAGGTCGTCCCTTGGACAGTCGATGACCGGGCAACTTTTGAGTCATTGATGGACGCGGGTGTGGACGGGTTGATTACGGATTACCCAGATCAGCTCCGCACGGTGCTGAGTGAACGTGGTTACGCCCTTCCCTCCGTCTCTCATCTGTCCGCTGAACAGTGGTGTCAACTGGTGCGCGAAGATCCGGCCAACCACCGCGTTCAGTGCAGCCCTTAAGCTGACAGAGAGAAACGAGACCCGCCCCACACAACAGATCGCAAAACGGTTGTGTTGCCTGAACTGAACCTACGGCAGCTGACGGCCTGAACCTGGTATGTCAAGTCGGCTGAGAAAAAGATCCTCAGAGGGGCTGGGATGGGGCCGCCAACGTGGCTGGCGTGCAATGCTCGGTACAATTCGCGAGCCAAGTGGGTCTTGAGTGCTCAAAGTGCCGCCCGTTTCGTTTTTCCCTCTTGCTCCTTCTTCGTCACGAATGTTCTGGTGCGCTCTTCACACCTCAACCGGGTGAGCGCCATCAGGTGAAGCACTCGATTCAATTGCCGATTGCCGCTGATATTGACGCACCAGCGGGTGTTCTCTCCGCTGCCCCGTTCCACTGGGGCAGCGCCGCACCACCTGGCGAAGTGATGGACACCTTCAAACCGCTTGATATCACCGACTTCACCCAATACGGCGCCGGCGAGCACCACGCCGATCCCCCGTCACGTCAATAGGGCGGGGGCAACTTGGGCCACCAACGCCGCCATGGCTTGCTCCACTTCCTTCAGCGCTGCTTCCAACGATGTCAGCACCGCCCGAACGGCAGTGCGGAGCGCATCTGTCGTTGTGTCTGGAAGAGCTTCAAGCATCATCTGGTTGGCCTTGCGCTGCTCGGCCAGCTTGTCCGGCGTGCGGGACAATTCCTGCAACCGGGTGCGCTGCTGACACAGCCGGTAGGGCGGGAGTTGCGGGTTGGCCAACAACACCCGAGCGACGTCCTCGGCATCGACCAGGTTGTTCTTCCCCCGACGCGCTCGGTATTGGCTGGTCAGGCTGGGATGGATGTGGTACACCGACGCATCCCTTGCAACAAGAGTTTCCAGTCAAGAAAATGCTTCGTGCAGGACGTTCATTTCAGGATCAGAAGAGGAAAAAGCACGGTCAGTACAGCAAATATCGTATTGACCGTGCTGGACACGGGGCGCAGTCAGGGTGCTCGAGAGGCAGCGGAAACCTGAAGGGGAGCGTAGCGCCTCAGGCGCGTACTGACAACAGACTGGTAGAGTTCAAGCGCGCTGAACGTGCGTTGTTCAGGATGACCTATTGTTGACATACTGACCGTAGTGTTCATGTGCTGACCCTGCTCTTTCGTCCGCCCACACGCCTTGTCCAATCTTGTGGAAACTCTTGCTTGCAAAGAGCAACGTCAGCAAAAGTGTCCCCGATCGGGGACGCTTTCTCATACTTTGTGTCGGGCCGTCAGCCGCTCCACCACACTTCACTCCTCCTGCCAGGGCTTGAGCACGATCTTGCCGATCGTGCGGCGCTCCTCCAGCGCCAGGTGAGCTTCACGCGCGTCCCGCAGCGGCAACGTCCGGATGTCGGGCAACCGCAGCCGCCCCGTCGAGGCGTCGTCCACGAGCGCCATCAGGGCCGGTCCGGCCTCCTGCGGACGTTCGACGAACCACGTGTTGATATTGAAGCTGGTAATGGACTGGTTGGCGCCGGGAGCGTACAGCCACGTGTCCATCGTGGCGGGATCGAGGGACGCAGACACGCCGCTTGCCGCGCCGAACACGACGAGCCGCCCGAAGGGCGCGAGGGCCGAGAAGGTCTCGCGCAGCGCGTCCCCGCCGGACGCTTCGAGGGCCACGTCCACGCCTCGCCCGTCCGTGAGGGTCCGCACCCGCGCGGGCCAGTCGGGCTCCGTATACACCACGACGTCGTGCGCCCCGAGGGCGAGCGCCGCCCCGGTCTTGTCCGGATGGCCGACGGCCGCAATGACGCGGGCGCCGAGCGCGCGCGCGATCTGCACGGCGAAGCTGCCCACGCCGCCGGTCGCGGCGAGCACCAACACGCTTTCGCCGGGCTGCACGCGCGCGGTGAGCGTGAGCACCATGCGCGCGGTGGCGCCTGCAACGATGAGGGTGCTGGCCCCGTCGAAGTCGAGGGCATCGGGGATTGGCACGGCGGCGCTCGCGTAGGCGACGGCGAACTGGGCATAGCCGCCGTACCCATTGGGCCCCGCGAAGGCGAAGACGCGAGTCCCCACCGGCGGACCGTCCACGCCGGGGCCGAGCGCGACCACCGTGCCCGCGATCTCGCCACCGGGCACGAAGGGAAAGGCGGTATCGAAGGGGTAGCGGTCGCCGCGGCGGCGCTTGACGTCGGAGAAGTTGACGGACGCGGACTCGACCCGCACGAGAATCTGGTATGGCCCGGGTTCGGGCACCGGCACGAGGTCGAGGTGGAAGTCCGGGCCGCCTTGGGCGTGGACGCGGGCGGCGAGCATCTGGTCGGGAATCATGGTGTCTCTCCTTGAGTTGGGTGGATATCAACTTAATGCTCGCGGAATCAAGCGTCCTGGGTCAGCGTCGTCACCTCCCGCAAGTCGCTCAGCAAGGCATGGAGGCGCGCTGCGCCGATGCCCGCTTCGATATTGATCTCAGTCGAGGATGATCAGACGCACATCGACGTTGCCGCGTGTGCCGACGCTGTAGGGGCAGACCTCGTGGGCCTGCTCGACCAGCTTCTGCGCCGTCTCACGGTCGACGCCGGGAATCTGCACCTGCAACTCGACGTCGAGCGCGAAGGCGAGGCCCGCTTTCTGCAACCCGACCTGGGCGGTCACGCGGCTCTGCTCGGTGTCGACCTTGTTGCGCCGCCCGACCACGCCGAGCGCTCCCTGAAAGCAGGCCGCGTAGCCTGCCGCAAACAGCTGCTCGGGGTTGGTGCCGGGGCCGCCGTCGCCGCCGAACTCGCTGGGAACGCTCAGATCAAGCTTGATGCGGTCATCGCTGCTTTCCACCCGTCCGGCGCGGCCACCCTGCGCCGTTGCCTGTGCTGTGTACAGATTGCTCATGTCTTGCCTCCTTGTATTTGAGTGGATATCAACTTAATGCTCGCGGAATCAAGCGTCCTGCGTCAGCGCCGTCACCTCCCTCAGGTCGCTCAGCAGGGCCTGGAGGCGCGGTGCGCCGATGCCCGCTTCGATGCGCGCCTGCACGCCCTGCCACAGCGGCGCGGCGGCGCGGACGGCCTCGCGCCCGCGCGGCGTGATCGTCACGACCCGCGTGCGGCGGTCCTCGCCAGGCACGACCGTGACGAAGCCCTGCGCTTCCAGCGGACGCAAGTCGGCGGTGAGGGTGGTGCGGTCCATGACGAGAACCTTGGCGAGGGCCTTCATGGTAAAGGGCCCGTGGAAGGCGACGGCGGCCAGGACGGCGAACTGCGTGATGCGCACGCCGCTCGGTGCGAGCGCCTCGTCGTACAGGCGTGTGAGGGCGCGCGCGGCCATGCGCGTGTTGATGCACGCGCACCCGACGAAGGCCGCCTCCGTGTCCGCGTTCATCACCGTCCCTTCGCCTTCCATATTGAGAGGATATCAACCTAAATACGAGATGTCAATTACGTTACGACCGAATGACATCGGCCCTGCGCGTCCCCGCCTGGCTCCTCGCGGTGGAGGGCGGCGGCAAGCTCGTCACGGGTGCGCGTTGCAGCCTCAATCGCCCGTAAACCCCCGTTAAGGGTTTGAATGCTGTTCCAGTCAGTCTTGAAGGTGGCCCAAGTCGAACTGGTACCTCCCGAATGGGTTGATACGCTTACGCAGCAAGGGCGTCGTGCGGCCCAGCACTTCGTTTGGAAGCTCGTGCGCCGAGTTCGCAGTCGCTGATTGACCGCGAACTTCAGCCGACTTTCGGGCCGATTCAGCGAGATTCATGGCCCTGACGCAGGCAAAAAGTACACAGTATGGGTATTGTGCGAACTCCAAGGGGCCTCTCGATCATCCACATCTCACATCAGTCATTTCTGTGATTGAGCGTACAACTTTACCGTCTTAATCTCCTTAAACTACCAATTGGTAGATAAAGGAGGAACGATGTCACAGGCATGGACGATCACCGACCCCCAAGACGCCGCCCACGCCTTCTGCGAGAAAGTGCGCGGGATCTGGCTCACCCAGCTCACCACCCGTGCCCCCGACGGCCAATTGCGCGGCCGTCCGATGACGACTCAGCAGGTGGAATATGACAGCGACCTGTGGTTTTTCACCGACGCCCGCAGCGCCAAGGTCAAGGACATTGGGGTGTCGCCTGAGGTGCACCTCGCCTACAGCCACTCGGACGGCACCCTCTGGATTGATGTCAGTGGCCAAGCGGAGACCGTGAATGACCCGGTAAAGAAGGAGGAACTGTGGTTTGACGACCTGCAGGCGTACTTCCCGGAGGGGCGGCGTGACCCCCACCTGGTGCTGATCAAAGTGACGCCCACCCAGGGGGAGTACTGGCAGGGGCCCGATCGCCGCGCCTCTGACGACGAGGCAGCCCAGCAAACCCAGGATGTCAAGCTCGTCTTTGCAGGTCGTTGAGGAAGGCTCAAGCGCTAGGGTGTGGGTATGCCGCGTCCCCGCCGGGAAGATGCCCAGGATACCCGCACCCTCGCTCTGGGGGCGGCCCGTGACCTGCTGCATCAGTACGGCTACCTCGGCGTCTCGATGGACGCCGTGGCCGAGCGGGTTCACGTCCGGAAAGCCAGCTTGTATCACCACTTCCCGCAAGGCAAGGAACAGCTGGTACTCCTCATCGCCGACGAGGCGATCACCGAAGGGGGCGAGGGCATCGCTCAGGCCATTGAAACCTACTCTGGTGCTCGTCAGCGTCTCATCGCTATTGCCACCTACATCTTTTCGGGCACCGTGCAGATCGGCCGGGTGCTGCGTGACGCCCTGCGCTTCATGTCCAAGGAGCATCAGCGCCGCGTGTATGAGCAGTTCTATCGCCAGCACTACCTCCAGATACTCCGCGTGATGGACGAGGGCGTGGAGAAAGGCGAGTTGCGCCCGCACGACACTGGGCGCAGTGCGTGGGCCTTTCTCGATCTGGCCTCCGAGATGGGCAGCGGCGGTGAGGCGCCCCGAGACGCCGAACTGGCCGCCTGGATCGTCAGCCTGATGCTCGATGGCCTGGGGAATGGGGCGGCGGCGATCAAGGAGCCGGATGGATGTCACGGAGACCCTGCATGTTCCGGATTGCCCGAGTTGGCGGACGTGGCTGACCCAGTATCACGATCTTAAGACTGAACTCTGGCCAGTCACAGATCAGACACGCCCCAGTCTTCCGTACTTGGACGCCGTCGAGGAGGCGCTGTGCTTCGGCTGGATTGACGGCCTCGCCAAACGCCTGGACGAGCATCGCACGGCCCAGCGCTTCACGCCCCGCCGGAAACGCAGTCACTGGACGGAGTTGAACAAGGAACGGGCGCGCCGGTTGATCCAGGAGGGCCGCATGACGGACGCTGGCCGCGCCGCCGCCCAGACCTGTCGATCGACACCTTGGTCATCCCGCCCGACATCTTCACTGCTCTGCACCCCACCACCTGGGCGAATTCCCAGGGCTTTCCTGCGAGTGACCAGCGTATCCGGGTGGGTTACGTCGAGGAAATGCGCCAGCGTCCAGAGGTCTTTGGCACCCGGCTGGGCCACCTGCTGAAGAAGACCCATGCGAACAAGCAGTTTGGAGGGACAAGATGAACCATTCGATCTCCGCGACCAGGCCCGTTCAGGAGGTGCTCGTGCGCCGCGCGACCCGGCAGGATCTGCCCTTTGTCGCCTGGTGTAACCAGGAGGCCACCTCACCCGAGCCCGGCTTCTGCTACTGGGACGCCCTGCTGGAACAGACTCAGACCCCGACCCCGGCATTCCTGGAAACGGTGTTCGAGGTAGACGCGTTGGCTTGGGGGACAGTCGAGCAGTTCTTCCTCGTTGAGGAGCACGGTGTCCTGCTCGCTGGAGGGTCGGGCTTCGCCATGTCCACGGCCGACTATCGCCCGCTTGACCTGGCCCGGCTGCCGGCAGTGGCGCAACGGCTGGGCTGGTCACCCCCCACCCTGGAGACGTTTCAGAGGGCCTATGAACAAGTCTGGCCCGACCCGCTGGAACCAACCCTGGCTCCCCAGGCCTCCTGGATTCTGGAGTGCATCGCTGTGAAGCCGCAGGCGCGGGGCCGCCGGCTGACCCAACCCCTGCTGCAGGCCCTGCTCCGTGAAGGAAAACGACTGGGCCACGCCGCCGCAGGAATCTCTGTGACCAATGGGAACGTCCCTGCTCAGCGCGCCTATGAGGCCGCTGGATTCCGGATGTACCTGAGCTACGGCGCCGCGTACTTTGACGACGCCTTTCCCGGCACCATCAAGTACCGCCGGACGCTGGACACCTTGGAGGACGACACATGAACACCTCAGTGACTCAGGCCACCCCACGCCAGCCCGCGCGGTTCCGCGTCTGGCATGCCGTCGCTATCTTCGGAGTGGCCAATGCGGTGAGCATCCTACCCGCTGGGTTCAATGGCGACGAGGCCTTTTACAACGCCTTTACGCGGCCAGCCGCCGCGCCGCCGGACTGGCTCTTTGCACCGATGTGGCTGTTCTTGAACGTGACCTCACTCATCGCCTTGGGCCGGGTGGCGAATGCCGAGCGGCTGACGGGCGCCCACCGGGCCTTCTTCGTGCTGGAAGGGGTGAACTGGGTGCTCTTCGCCGCCTTCAATACGCTGTACTTCGGACTCAAAAGCCCGGTATTGGGCGCGGTGGACACGGCGGCGGGATTGCTGCTGGGGCTTGCCAGCCTGGGCTTGGCGGCGCGGCTTGACCGCCGGGCGGCGTGGTTGATTCTGCCACGCATCGTGTGGCTGCTGCTGGCGACCTACGTCTCGGGGTGGGTCGCGCTGAACAATGCCGATCCTTTTTTCGGGGGCCAATGAGAACGCTGTAGAAATCCCCGATGCGTCGCGGCCGACTGGCGTCGGAAAGATCGATGTGACGCAGCGGCAGGAGGGTTCAGCCCTCCTGCCGCTGTCTTAACGGGGGTTTTCGGGTGATTGAGGCTATAACGCGGACAGTTGCTTCGTTGGGAGATTCAACCCTGGTGGGTGTTCCCAGAACTGTTGAGGCAGCGCCGATGCTCCTGAAGAAGGCAGCAGACTCGCGCGGAGGGGGTGCCCGCAGCAATGATCCGTGCTCAAGGTAGCCGCATCTTCTTGAAAACGAATGGATAGGGAGCACGCTTGATGACCACTGAAATTACAGCCTTGCAGGGTTCACTGCCTGTCACCGATTCCCGGGCCCTGAGCCTGTTGACAACCGAGCACTTCACCCTTCAAGGCCTGCGGTCTTCCACCATTTCGGACTCGAGCAGCCGGGCCTCGCTGTACCTCGCTTCCATTTCCGGCACGCTGGTGGCCCTGTCCCTCCTCGGCAACGCCACGCGGCTCGGCCCTCCCTTTGTCATCGCGGCGCTGATCATTGCACCAACCCTGATCTTTCTGGGTCTGGCCACGTTTGCCCGTGTCCTTCAATCGGCGCTCGAAGACGCGTTTTACGCGATGGGCATCAACCGCATCCGCCACCTGTATCTCGAGCTGGTGCCCGAGTTCCGACCCTACCTTCTCCAGTCGGATCACGATGACATCTGGGGTGTCCTGGCCAACATGGGCTCCAGTCGTGGCGGCCCGGGACAATTGATGCTCACAACAGCAGGGGCAGTCGGAATCATCAACAGCGTCTTGATCGGCAGCTTTGCCGCTGGACTCGTGTTGGCAGTGTCTGCATTGACGTTCACTGCCAGCCTTGGAGTAGGCTTCCTGGTGTTTGGGATCTCGGCGGGGCTGCATTACCGTGTGCAGCAACGGGCTTGGCGGGCCTTCAGCAAGCGCCACCCTGCGCTGTTTCCGAGCGGTACGGTTCCGACCAAGCTGGTCACAGGTCAACAATCCGGCTCCACCTCGCTCATCGATTCTGCGCCTTGAGCAGCTTTCTGCAGATTTCTGACGGCCCACAGCGCGTCCAGCGCGGTGGAGACGACCTCAGCCAACTGCTCCAGATGTGCGGTGTCGGCGGCGTCGAAGTCGCCTTCCATCTTGTCCGACAGTTGCAGCAGGCCCCACACTGTCCCGTCTTGCCCTTGAATGGGCGTGGCCAGCCAGCCGCGCAGGGGAGGATGATGACCCGCTTCGGTGCCAAAATTGCGCCATTGCGGATGGGCTTCGAGTTCGCCTTGCGTGAGGCGCAGCGTTTGGGGCTCTCGCAGCAGCCACCCGTGCAGGCCGTACCCGGTGGCGGCCACGCGGTAGTTCTTCCACTCGGCGTATTTCTCAGACAACGAGAAAAACTTGCGCACCGACGTCCAGTCTCCTTGCACCACGATGGCCGCGGCCGACTGATGGGCACCGATCAACACCCGGGCGAGCTGCACCGTGCCCTCCAAGACGCGGTTGGCTCCCCGAGCAAACGCTTCGTCCAACTCATCTGGATCCGTCATCAGCGGGTTGGGGGTGGCACCCGTGACGACGTTCTCATACACGTTCCAGCGCTGGGGATGATCGTCGCTCATGGCCCAGTGTATCCATCTGCAGTGACCTCTCCCCTGTCCGATCGGACAGGAGGGCACCTGGCCGAAGGCCTGGGGACAAGGCCGACAGTGTCAGGGCAGACTGGCGGGATGCTTCAGGCCTGTGATACTGAACAGCAACAACATCTCATAGAGCGTCATGGGCTGCGGCAAGGTGGCAGAAGACGTCCGCATCACATCAAGTTGATGTCGTTCAACCGGAGGGTTCATGACCAGCTGTAGTCACGTGTCCAGCCTCCTCATTTCAGCCCCAGCCGAGCCTGGGCCGTACAGCTGTGACGC
>NZ_SSNW01000061.1 GCF_004801315.1 Deinococcus sp. Arct2-2 | reverse complement strand
CCCACGAAGTACACTCGACTCATCAGAGTGGTGCGCTAGCAACTTGAACTCGCCAAATTATAGTAAAATTTAAGAGTGCTTCCAATTAAAGAATAAACCAAAACAGCGTAAAGCCAGATCATAGCTTCTAACATGCCTAAAGGAAAATCATCTGGCGTCGAATAGAGGATGAGAGTGATAAATTTAGCCAATAGGAAAAATCCGCACACAACCAACATAGACATGTAAGGCCATTCGCTTGCAGAGTTTATGCGGAGGCCACACCATGACACCAGAAACCCCACAACGAGGATGGAATAGATGTATGCGTTATAGATGTGATGACTCAGACCATCGTTGGTAAAGGCGATGGTACTGATAGAAATCAAGCAAACGATAGGCAGGATAATGGAGCCAGCCAGCCGCCTTGCGCGGGACAACGAGTCGCTAAGCTCTAATTGTGTTTGCCTCGCGCTGTCTGGCATCAGGCTGAGTATAACTGAGTTAGATGGTCATTTGAGCTGATCTACCCCATCCGATCTACGCCATCAGCGTGCCCCCGGACACTCGCCCCGGCCCCTTGCGCCTATAGTCCAAAGCGATATGGCGGAAACGATTAATCAGTGGGCAGTCATTACTATCGTCCTGAGCGGCATCGCGCTGTGTTTTGGCGTGTTCTTTATTCGCAATCACAACCGCGAAGCGCATATGCGGGCCATGATCGTGGCCAGCAGCTTTGCCACACTTTTCTTGGTGCTGTATCTGACCCGCTTAGGCCTCGGCTACGAGAAGAAATACGCAGGCCCGGAGCAGTGGCGTAGCGCGTATTTTGCGCTGCTCATCAGCCACATCATTCTGGCGACACTTAATTTGCCGCTGGCGTTGGGCGCTCTTTGGAACGCTTACAACGGGCTTAAAGCAGCGGGCAATTTGGGCAACATAGATGCTCCTGCCGCCCGAAAATTCTTCAATCGTCACCGCGCTTGGGTGCGCTGGACGGTTCCGGTGTGGCTGTATGTGGCCGTGACAGGCTGGATTATTTATCTGGTACTTGGGCGCTTCGGTGAAGTCGTGAAGGGGTAAACGGACGGCTGAGCGGGCACAAGTTTACTTTGTAGGTGCTTAGTCTAAGGGTCTAATAGAGTAAGGTTTAAGGTGCTGGGGCGGGAGCGATGCTGTGTGAGAGAGCTTTTCGCCCCCGCCCTTTTCTGTTCTTATACCAAATTAAAATGAGTCCAAAACATGTTTGATCCAGGGGAAGAGGGTGAGCGATTTGACTTCCTGGGGGTTGTGCTGGAGCCGGACACACTCTGCGGCGATCAAGTCCTCGACCTCTTGAAGGGTGTTGAGCGTCTGGTTGGCGATGGGCAGTTTCAGCTTGGTGACCATCGGTTCAGCGGGGGACAGTTCCGGCGTATACGCTGGAAAGGGCAGGAGGAAGAGATTCGGCGGCACCTCGAGTTTCTGGCTGGTATGCCAACCGGCCTGGTCGAGCAAGAGGACGATGAGTTGCTGCTGGTGTGGATCGACGGCCCGGCTGAACTCGTCCAGCGCGACTTGCATCAGAGGAACGCTGACACTGGGAAAGATCAGGAAATCGCTCTGTCCCGTGAGGGGTTCAACAAAAATATAGGTATACAGCCACTGATATCGACGGCGCTGAGCGATGACTGGCCGCTGACCCCGAAGCGCCCAGAGGCGCTTCAGCACGGGTTTCAGACCGAAGCGCCCTTCATCCTGCACCCACAGCCGAACCTGCTTCTCCGGGTACGCGGCGCGTGCAGTTCTCAGGGCCGCTTCGACTTTTTTATCCAGATCGCCTGTCCCTCCGGCGCGGCTGCCTGAACATGAGTCGGACGCGGTACCTGCACGGTGAACCCCAGCTTTCTCAAGTAGCCCCAAGCACACACCGACGTCATTTCCACTTTAAATTGCTCGTGGACGTAGGCTTGCACGTTCTGGCTCGTCCAGAAGCCACCCGTTTCGGGTGGCTTCTGGAGCGCACTGAACAACACCTCTTGTTGTTCCACAGTGAGCGCAGGAGCGGATTTGTTCCAACGGCGTTTGTCCACCACCGCCGCTGGCCCATCTTCGTTGTACGCCCGAATCAACGTGCTGATCGTGGTGCGCGAAAAACTCGTCACCGCTTTAATCTCTGGAATCGACAGTCCTTTGCTGTTCAGCCACAAAATCTGCCAGCGGGAGCGCTCCACCGCTCGCTCGGACTGGCGATAGGCCAACTCCAACTCGTCGGACGTCTGATGCGGGAACAGCGAGGCAGGTCTCATATTCGTGACTCAGTTTAATCCCGTATTTGACCCTTCGTCCCTTGATCCTTAGACGCCTTCCCCCCCGCCCTGCTACCGTGAGGCCATGAAACGCAGCGTGCCCGAACTGATGACTGCCGCCGAACCGTTGGTGATGGTCACGGCCTACGACTATCCCAGCGGAATACACGCTGAGCGGGGCGGGGCCGACCTGATTTTGGTGGGCGACAGCCTCGGCAATGTGGTGTTGGGTTACGACTCCACCGCCCCTGTGACCCTGAATGATATGATTCACCATGCCCGCGCCGTGCGCCGGGGAGCGCAAGCCACCTTTTTGGTGGTAGATCTGCCGTTTGGCACGTACCACACCGGAGTCACCGACGCGATGCGGGCCGCTGTGCGCGTGATTCAGGAAACGGGGGCCGACGCCGTGAAGATGGAAGGAGCCACCCCCGAAGTGCTGGACGTGGTGCGGGTGCTGTCTCGCAACGGCATTCCGGTGATGGGACACGTGGGTCTGATGCCCCAAACCGCCACCGCACAGGGCGGCCTAAAAGTGCAGGGCAAAGACGAGGAAAGCGCCCGCCGTACCGTAGACGGCGCACAAGCCCTGCAAGACGCCGGAGCCTTTGCCGTAGTATTGGAGGCCATTCCCGCACGCTTGGCCCGCCTGATTACCGAGCGCCTGACCGTGCCTACCATCGGCATCGGCGCGGGCGTGCATTGCAAGGGCCAAGTGCTGGTGTACCACGACCTCTTGGGCCTGTACGAGGGCGACGAAAAGAAACTCGCCAAACGTTACGCTGAACTGGGCCGCGAAGCCCGCGAAGCCATTGCCACCTACGCCGCCGAAGTCCGGGCCGGGCAGTTTCCGACCAAAGAGCAGAGCTTTGTGATGAAGGATGATGTGCTGGGCAAACTGTACTAGTACTACAGTCGCACTTGCCATACAGCTGCGACGCACACGGCGCTTCTCTTGGTTCTTGCGCGAGGGCAAAGTCGATGGAATCAAAGAAGCCTGCACAACTGCGACTGTAGTACTAGGAACTGTGGGGCGTAGGTTGTGAGCTGTAGGACGGGATGGAGAGCAGTTCTCTCACAACCTACGGCCCACGTCCTACAACCTACCTAAACCCCGCAGCCCCATTCCAGCACCCGCTTCATCGTCGCCTTACCCGCGCTGCTTTGCCAGACCGTCGTGCCTTCTCCTTCGTGTACGTAGTCGTCGAGCAGCACTTCCATGCTGCCGTCGCCGTTCAGGTCGGCCACTGCGCCGATGCGCTGGGTCAACATTTCTGGAAAAGCGTCTGGGAGCGGGGCGACTTTGAAGATACGCTCGCCCAGAACACTCGTTTTTACGCCGTTGGGCAGGGCTTCGCGCACCAGCACCAGCGAATATTGCCCTGCCCGGTTTGCGTAAATGCCGTTCATGATGCCTTCCCTAAAGGTCACCGGGTCGCTGGCCGCTACCATCAGAATGTCGTCCCGTCCATTGCCGTCCAAGTCCGTGCGGAGCAGTTGCACGAGGCGCGGTGCGGCAGTCAAGCCCCGTTTTTTCAGTTCGGCAGATACGATGGCAAGGTAAGAGGCGCTGTTGAGCGGGAGGGCGGTAATGGGGCGAGGCACCGGATTCCACGGCGCACTCAGGGCGTGGGCCGGAAACACGGTCTTTACGGTGGTCAGGTAACGGGTCTCGCGCACCCAGTCGCAGGGATCATTGGTTTCTATTCGCCCGCCTATAGTCGCCGCCCCCAATTTGCCCGTTGGCCCCAGTACGGTTGCCTTCACCATCGCCTCTATTTGTTGGCGTGCCAGCGGCCCCAACGATTCTCCGGGCGTCCAGCGGCGGGCAGTTGTGGGGCCGTCCAGCGTGCCTTCAACCGAAGCCGTATTTTCTACCAGCCGGAACAAGATGGCGCGTGGAGCGGTGGTAGGCGGCGTTGCGGCGGGCGTGCCCTGAGCCGGAGCCAGTGAGACCAGAGCCGTCGAGATGACAAGTGCAGTCAGGAGCAAGGTGGGGCGGCGAATGTCGGGCATGGCAAAACCTCCGGGGCAGGGTAGATGCCCCATCCTACTTGGCCCGACATATGGCAAAACGAACCCCCCACCGCGCCCAACGAACCTTTTTAGGGGCGTTGGGCGCGGTGGGGGTTGCTAGCTAAATTGAAGCCGCGTGTAAATCCCCCAGTTTGCTTCGCAGCCAGCCCCCCTTAGAGGGGAGCAAAAGAGCAGTTGTCCTCCCCTCTAAGGGGGGGCGTTGCGTGAGCAACGGGGGGGTTCACCCATAATCTCAGTCCCTCAGTTCCAGCGCCCGCCCCGCTGCTGACGTGTTTCCTGCTCCGGCGCGGCGTAGGTTTCTTCGGCCCGGCTCAGTTTCTTGCGGCCATACAGCCCTTCCAAGATGAACTCGGCGGCGCTGACCCGCACGGCGTCGCTGTTGCTGTCGGCAATTTCTACGGCCAAGTCACGCAAGCCCGGAACCTGTGCGGTGGCTTTCATGCCTGCAGCGGGGTCGCCGCCCTGAGGGAAGCGGAACACGTTGCCGTCTTCAAACCACTTCTCTAGGTCGCGGGTGTCGGCGCTGGCGTGGCGGCGGGCGTACACGGCTCCGGCGGCCTTGCGAATCACGTCGCGGGCCACCTGATCGGCTCCCTTCATCTCGCCCTCGTATTCCAGTTCCATCTTGCCCGTAATGGCGGGAAGGCCCGCGTACACGTCACTCACGCGCACCACAGGGTGGCCGTCTCCAGTCAGGCTGCGGCGTTCGGCGTTGGCGCTCGCCACCTCCATCAGGCTAATCGGGAGGCGCTGAGACACGCCCGACAGCTTGTCTACGCGGCCATCTTCGCGGGCCTGAAATGCAATTTCTTCGATCAGTTCGGCCATGAATCCGGGCACGGTCACGTCGTCGCCGCGCACCGCTTCCTGCTCCGTAATGTTCATGCCGAGGCGAACGTCAGTGGGGTAGTGGGTGCGAATTTCGCTGCCGATGCGGTCTTTCAGGGGCGTTACGATTTTGCCGCGTGCCGTGTAGTCTTCCGGGTTGGCGGAAAACACCAGCATCACGTCAAGCTCTAGGCGAATCGGGTAGCCCTTGATCTGCACGTCGCCTTCCTGAAGGATGTTGAACAGCGCGACTTGTACTTTGGGCGCAAGGTCGGCCAGTTCGTTCACGGCAAAAATGCCTCTGTTGGCGCGGGGCAGCAGGCCAAAGTGCATGGAGCGCACGTCGCCCAAGCTGGTGCCGAGGCGGGCGGCCTTGATGGGGTCGACGTCTCCGATGAGGTCGGCCACCGTCACGTCGGGCGTGGCGAGTTTTTCTACGTAGCGGTCAGCGCGGGGCAGCCAGCGAATGGGCAAGTCCAGCCCGTGCGCTTCCAGCAGGGCGCGGCCTTCTGCACCTACCGGATTCAGGGGATCGTCGGGCATTTCTACACCCGAAATCACGGGAACAAAGTCGTCCATCAGGCCCGTGATGGCCCGCAAGATTCGGCTCTTGGCCTGACCGCGCAGCCCCAGCAAAATAAAGTTTTGGCGGGCCAGCAGCGCGTTCACCAGTTGGGGAATCACGGTATCGTCGTAGCCGACTACGCCAGGAAACAGTTCTTCTCCGCTGCGCAGTTTCAGCATCAAGTTGCCGCGAACTTCGTCGTGCACCGTGCGGCGCACGCCATCAAACGGAGTGCGGCCCTGAAATGCGGGCGTCTGGAGCAGTTCTTTCAGCGTCTGCGCTGCGGGAGTCTGAGTTGCGTTGTCGTGCGCCATCCCTGCCGTCGTGTGGGGTGCAGTCATGTTGGCCGGAAGGTATCACGCACTTTGGGGGCGGAATGTGCGGCTTGCTGGAGAATCGGGGTTGAGCGGCGTCGTTTGGGGAGTCTGCCTTACGACGGCGAGGCCGAAGCTGCATTGCTGCTCTCCTGTGCCTGCTGGTCTTCCAGAGTCTTATAGGCGCACACCGCACTGAGGGCCGCCAACAACACCGGAGCCGTGCCAAAGCTGATATCTACATCTTTGCCATCCAACACGCCGCCGATGCGCCCACTGAGGCTCGTTCCGCTGGCCTGTAGCCGCACGTCTTTCCCCATAATTCGCCCTGAAAATCGCCCGTGAATCTGTGAGCCGTTCAGGGTCAAATCCAGATTGTCGCCTTCAATCCGCCCGCCGAGGCGCACATCTACGCGCTCACCCTTCAAAGTCAGGCGAATATCTTTGCCCTCAAAACCCCCGCCGATGCGCCCATGCAATTCCGAGCCGTTCCAGTCGGCCTGCACGTCATACCCTTGCGTAAGGCCGCCAATGCGCCCGCTGATCTGGACTCGGTGTTCAGTCATGGACGTAGTCTGACACGGCCTATGCTCCGTGCCGCTGCCCTAGCTGACGCCCACACCATTGCCCTGCACCGCTACCCCGCCGAGGCCGACGCGCAGGAACGGCCCATCTACGCAGGGTGGGTGGAAACAGCCATGCAGCGCGGGCTGCACTTGGGGTTCCTGACTGTAGGAAATGCGGGAGAGGTGATCTCCGGCGCGGGCCTGACCCTGCTGGAGTGGGGGCCGACGCGGGGTGATCCGCAGCCGTTTCAGGGCCGAATTGTGAATGTTTGGATACACCCCGATCACCGCAGGCAGGGCCACGCCCGCGCCGCCGTGCTGGCCTGCCTGAACGCTGCCCAAAGCCGGGGCATCTCGCGCCTCAGCCTCGGCACCACGCCCCAAGCCCGCGCCCTGTACGAGTCGTTGGGCTTCCGGGCCAGTGGGGGAGAGCTGGGCCATATCTTGACGGCGGGCCGACTGGAATAGACCGGACGGAAAGGCCAGCCCCCAAGCCCGCGCTATCCTGCACCCCATATGTCTCAGGTGTCGGGTTCTCAGGGGTTGGGCTACCAAACAGTGATCGGGTTAGAGGTCCATTTGCAGTTGCGGACGCGCACCAAGATTTTTACGGCGTGTCCTGCCGACTATCACGGGGCCGGGCCGAACGAATTCACCGACCCGATGGTGCTGGGCCTGCCCGGTGCGCTGCCCACCCTCAACCGCGAAGCTGTAGAACTGGGCATGATGTTCGGCCTCGGCCTCAACTGCGACGTGTCAGGCTTTACTCAGTTTCACCGCAAAAACTACTTTTACCCCGATTCGCCCAAAAATTTTCAGTTGTCGCAATATGACCGCCCGATTGCCCGCGACGGCTACCTAGACGTAGAGGGCGGGCGTGTGCGGATTACCCGCGCCCACCTAGAGGACGATGCGGGCAAGCTGCTGCACCCCACCTACGCGCCCTACAGCCTGCTTGACCTGAACCGCGCTGGCTCGGCCCTGATCGAAATGGTCACCGAGGCCGACATCACCGGGCCGGAGCAGGCCCGCGCCTTCCTAGAAGCGGTGCAGGCCATCGCGCAGGCTCTCGGCGTCTCGGACGCCACGCCGGAAGAGGGCAAGATGCGCTGTGACGTGAATATCAGCGTGCATAAGCCGGGCACGCCTTGGGGCACCAAAGTAGAGGTGAAGAACCTGAACTCGTTTCGCAGCGTGGCCCGTGCCATCGACTACGAAGCGGCGCGTCAGGCCCGCGTGCTGGACGGCGGCGGCAGCATTACCCAAGACACGCTGGGCTGGGATGAAGGTGGCCAGAAGACCTTCCTGATGAGAACCAAAGAGGGGGAGGCCGACTACCGCTACTTCCCGGAGCCGGATCTGCCCCCGCTGGACATCACGCCGGACTGGATTGAGCGTGTGCGGGCGCGAATGCCCGAACTGCCCGCCCAGAAGCGCGCGCGGTATGTGGCAGCGGGCGTGCGCGAGGCCGACGCCGACACCCTGAGCTTGGATGTAAATCTCAGCCGCTTTTATGACGAAGCGTTGTCGGAGAGTCCAGCACCGGATGCACAGCGGTTGTCGAACTGGCTGCTCACCGAAGTCACCGGATTCCTAGCCGCCAGTGAACAGGGCATCCGTGACACGGCGCTTCAGCCCGCGCATCTGGCTGCGTTGGTGCGCCTGATCGACGCCGGAACCATCAGCGGCAAAATTGCCAAAGATTTGCTGCCTGACGTGATGGCGGGCCACAACCCAGCAACGCTGGTGCAGGAGCGCGGGCTGATGGTGGTCACGGATACTGGAGCCATAGACGCCGCCATAGACGCTGCAATGGGAGCCAATCCCAAAGCCGTGGAACAGTTCCGCGCCGGAAACGCCAAAGCCGCCAATGCCTTGTTTGGCCCGGTCATGAAGGCAATGGGCGGCCAAGCCAAGCCCGAAGTCGTGCGGGATCAACTGCTGAAAAAGCTGGCCGAGTGAGAACCACGAGGATTCACTGGCTTTCACTTCCCACACCTCACACCCCACCCGCCCGCTATGGCTGACGAAATGAAAGCCCCGGCCCCCAAATCTGCCCCCAATGCCGATGCTCCCCGCTGGCGTTCGTTGGCGTTGGCGGCGCTGTGGGTGCAAGTGGCGTCTCTGTTCGGACTGGTGGCGTATGTGCTGTGGCGCGGCAATGCGGCGGGCGGGCTGGATGAACTGGTCTGGCTCAGCGCCTTCGATTCTTTCCTTGCCGCACTGGTGATGTGGTGGTGGACAGCCACGTTTGCTCGCGTGACGCTGGGGCAGGCCATTCCCACCGAACCCCTGCCGGGGCCAGATGCACCGGGTTCAGGGCAACTCCGGGCGCTGCGGGCCACGTTTCCTTGGCTGACCGCGCTGCGGCTGTCGCTGTGGTTCCTCACCGTCCTCGGCGTCATGAACGAGTCGTCGCTGGAAGCCAATCCGGTGGCCCTGACGGCCCTGCTGACCGTATGGGGCGCGGCCATTTTTGCCAGCAACGCCATGTACGGCAGCCTTGCACGGCTGGCAACCAACCCTGCCGAAGCCATTGACCGCGAGCGGTTGCTGGGGTGGCTGAACCTCTCGGCGGCCCTCGGCGTCGCCATGACGGTGTTCAATGTCGTGCCCATCGCCGGATTCAGCACTATTCCTACCCTTACCAGCCAATTGGTGTACGGCTTGGGGGGCGTGCTGGACGTGGTGGCAACGTTGCTGGCGTTCCGGGCCGTACAGACCATGCCAGCGGGCACTGCGACGGCTCGACAAACAGCGGGCTAGAGCATCGGTCGCTTACCGCTACTTCGTCCAGCCGTGTTCAAAACAGTAGGCCCACGTTTCGCCCGGCTCCGCACTCCGGATGACCGGGTGATTTTGGGTGCGGGCATGACGAGTGGCGTGTTTGTTTTTGCTGGAATCGCAGCAGCCTACGTGCCCGCAGGTCATGCAGGTGCGCAGATGCACCCAAGTATCTCCGCTGGCGATGCACTCTAGGCACGCATCGGCTTCGGGCGTGGTGGGGCCAGCGTTGGCGCGGGCGTGGTCGCACTGCGCCTGCTGCTCGGCGCTCAGCGAGACGGCGGGACGGTCTGCAAGGTGGCGAGCAATCTCGGCCCGCGTCAGGTGTTCGGAGGTCAGCAGATCCAGCAACCCGGCGGCAATTTCGCGGCGCGGCGTCAGCACATGGCGTGCGCCCAAGGCCTGCAACTGCATCAGGGCGGCGGGGCTGTCGGCATGGGTCAAAATGTCCAGATCGGGGGCCACCGTGCGGGCCACGCTCACGGCGCGTTCGGTCATTTCGGGGTCGTCGTCGGCAATGACCAGTGCGCGGGCCGAAGCCAGATTCAATTCCCTCAACAGGCCAGCGCGGGTGTAGTCGGCAATCAGTACCGGAGCGCCGCGCCCGGTCAGTTCGCTGGCTCCATCTGGGCTGCGCGTGATGACCGAATACGGCAATCCAGCGCGGCTGAGGGCGCGGGCGGCCAAACGAGCGTGCGGCCCGTATCCGGCAAACACGACCCGTCCGGCCACCGGAAGCGCGGAATGGCCCTCGGCTTCCGCAGGTGCAGCGGCAGCAGTCTGAGCGACCACAGCTTCACGTTTTTTGCCCCCCGGCAATCTGGCTCCTGCGGTTGCCAGTGGCCCGGCCAGCGCCGCTACCGCTGGCGTGAGGCCCATCAGCAACACGGTGGAGGCGATAAAAATCTGATTGCCACGTTCGCCCAGTCCCGCAAAGCTGAGGCCTAATGCCTGCCCAGTACCCGCCAGTACAAAGGAAAATTCGCCCACCTGCGCGGTCAGCAGCGCCACCGGCAGGGCAACGGCGGCGCGTTCGCCCAGCAGCCGCACGCTGACTCCGGTCACCAACGCCTTCAACACGGCCAGCAGCAGGACCACGCCCAGCACGGTGGGTAGATTGCGGATCAGAAACCCCAAATCCAGTTGCAATCCCACCGACAAGAAAAACGCCGCGCTGAACAGGATTTGTAAGGGCAAAATTTCACCCAACGCCTGCATTCCGTAGCGGCTTTCGCTGACCAAGAGGCCCGCCAAGAATGCGCCCAACGCGAGGCTCACGCCCGCCGCCGCCGTGAGGCTGGCCGTGCCGAAGCACAGCGCCACCACCGTCAGCAAAAAAATCTCGTTGCTACAGGTGCGGGCCACCACTTCCATAATCGGCGGAACCAGTCGGCGGGCGGCCACCAACACGAACACGATGATGCCCGCCGCTTTGGCGAGGGCCAGCGCCACCCCGGCTAGGCCGCCGCCTTGCCCCGCCAGCATGGGAATCAGCAGCACCATCAGCACCACCGCCAAGTCCTGAAAAATCAGAATGCCCAGCGCCACTTGCCCGGTGCGTGCGCCCGTTTGCCCGCGCTCGGCCAGCACCCGCATTACGATGGCGGTACTGGACAGGGCAATCAGGCAGCCCGTAAACACGGCACTTTGCCAGCCCACGCCAAAGGCTGCCAGCGCCCCGGTCACGGCGGCCACCGTGAGGCCCACTTGCAGGCCGCCGCCCAAAAAAATCAGGCGGGCAATGCGTTGCAGCCGCTCTAGGCTAAATTCGATGCCGATGGTAAACAGCAGCAGCATCACGCCCACTTCGGAGGCCGCCGCGATCAATTCCTGATCCCGAATGAGGCCCAGCGCCCCCGGCCCGGCCAACACGCCCGCCACCAAAAACCCGATAATGGGAATCAGGCCGAGGCGGAACGACAAGTAGGCGGCCAGCGCCGATACGCCCAGCAGCAAAGTCAGTTGCAGCAAGAAAGGGGGCACACCAGTGTGGGCGGCGTCGCCCGCAGCGTGCGCGGCTTCGGCCCCGGCCCAGCCATCCAAAGTCAGCCCAGCGCAGGCCGCTGCCACCACCACAATCCAACACCCTATGCGCCACATGGCCTCAGAATGACAGAGCGAGCCAGTTTTTTGCGGGGCCGCACCTGCTTTGCTGACCCACCGATGAAGGCTGAGAACGCAGCATCACGGCCTCCACACGGTATGCTTCCCGCATTCATGACGCATTCTTCTTCCTCCTCTGCGCCCGGTTCCCTAGCATCTGACCGGACTGCGCCTGATCTGCTTGCGCCTGAGCTACTCGTGGCGGGGCGTGGCCCCCTCGTCTCTCTGGGCGATCTCGCGTGGGATGTGCTGGCCAAGCCCGACACCATCTTGCAGCCGGGCGGCGACACCACAGGCCGCATGGAACTGCTGGGCGGCGGCAGCGCAGCCAATTTGGCGGTGTGGGCGCGGCGGGCCGGATATCCCAGCACGTTCGTGGGCAAGATTGGCCGCGACCGATTTGGAGAACTGGCGACCGCCGACCTAGAGGCCGAGGGCGTGCAGGCCGAACTGACCCTCAGTAGCCAGCACCGCACGGGCGTTATTCTGGCCCTGATCGACCAGCGCGGCCAGCGGGCCATGTTGACCGGGCAGGGCGCAGACTGGGAACTGTTGCCCGAAGAACTGCCCCGCGAGGTGCTGACCGGGGCGGGCCACCTCCATCTGACAGCATGGAGCCTGTTCCGCGATCCGCCGCGTGCAGCGGCCCTCGAAGCGGCGCGGTTGGCAAAAGCCGCCGGAGCCACGCTGAGCCTCGACCCCGGCAGCTTTCAGATGATTCAGCAGATGGGCCGCGAGAACTTTTTGGAGATCGTGGACAACATCCCCTTCGACATTATTTTCCCCAACGATGACGAGGCCCGCGCCATGAGCCACGAGAGCGACCCCGAACGAGCGATGACTTGGCTTAGACAACGCTACCCAAACGCGCTAGTGGTCTTGAAACTGGACGAAGAAGGGGCGCTGCTGGACGGCCCGACCCAGCCCCGAACCCGCGTATCCGCCACCCGCGATCATCTGCTGGACGCCACCGGCGCAGGCGACAGCTTTGGCGGCGCATTTTTGGCCGGATGGCTGGCGCACGGCGACGCGGTGCGGGCCGCCGAACTTGGGGCGCAGGTGGGCGGCTGGGTGGTGTCGCGCTTCGGGGCGAGGCCGCCTGCCGATGACGAACTCAGGGCGCGGTTGGCCTCGGTGGGCATTCTGGCTCCGGGTGCTGTGTCTACAGCCCCTGTGGCGGCGACGCTATGACCCGTCTGGGCGGGCGGAAGACCCCGGTCTGGGTCTGGATTTTGTTGACGCTGGTGCTGCTGCTGCTCTTGGCGGCGGGCGGCGCATTCCTGTATGTGTGGAGCCTGCTTGCACCTGCGGGGGGCGCGGCCTACACGCTGGAAATCAAATCGGGCGACAGTCTACCCCGCATTGCCCGCACCCTGCAAGACAAGGGCATTATCAAAAACGCCGACGCCCTGCGCTTCATCATGCGCCAAGACGGCACGGCGGGCAGCCTGAAAGAAGGCTTTTACGACCTGAACGGCAAGCTCACCTTGCAGCAGGTAGCCGACAAATTGGCTGGCCCCGCCCGCATTCCCACCGTCAGCGTCACCATTCCGGAAGGGCGGCGCATCAAGGATCTGCCCGCCATTTTCAAGAAGGCAGGCTTTGACGGCGCGGCCATTGCGGCGGAACTGAAGAACGTGTCGCTGAGTCAGTACGCTCAGGTCAAGACGGCCACCAACTTAGAAGGCTTCGTGTTCCCCGATACTTACCAATTCCGGCCCAAAGACAGCGCCCGCACCATCGTTACGGCGCTCGTGCAGCGTATGAAGACCGAATTTACGCCTGCCAACGTGTCCAAAGCCAAAGCGCTGGGCCTCAGCGTGCGCGACTGGGTCATTTTGGGCAGCATGGTGCAGGCCGAAGCCGCCAACGACGCCGAAATGCCCATCATCGCCGGAGTGTTTCTGAACCGCCTGCGCGACGGCATTGCGCTGGGCAGCGATCCCACCGTCGCGTATGGCCTCGGCAAAGACCTGCCCGAACTTGACCGCAGCGCCGGAGACTTTACCAAAGACACGCCCTACAGCACCTACACGCGGCAAGGGTTGCCCGCTGGCCCGATCAACAACCCCGGTCAGGCCGCGCTGTTGGCCGTCCTCAGTCCGAATCGCAAGCTGCCGGATGGCCGCGACGCCGTGTACTTTTTGCACGGGCTGGACGGCAAAATTTATGTGAACGCCGATTATCAGGCGCATTTGCGGGATATTGGGCGGTATAGGTAAGGCGCTTCGCGCGGAAAGTGGCGAGTGGGAAGAGATGAAGGGCAGAACCTAATTATTTTGAGGTGCCTTTGTCTGATTGGACTATCAGCAGACGGATAACCCTACGCCTTCAAATAACATGCTTTGAAGGCTGGGGGCGATGAACTCCAGACATTCTTCATCTAGAGGTGCATAGGTAAGGTAGACGCCCGGTTTTCCATCTCGCTCCGAGTAGAAGAAGGTGCGCCCACCCAGATCACTGGCGATAGGCAATCGTCCTTTGAAAACTTCATCGTCAAAGTTGTAGTCTTGAAAATAGCCTTTGGAATCTTGCAAATCAAACACGCAAACACAATCAAATCTAGCCTTCTGAGCATTAACTTGCAAAATCGGCGCACCGTATATTGTGAGGAATTCTTTGTACCAGTCGGGGATAATGAGACATAGGCTTTTTTGGTATCCCAAGAGTAATTCTTGTGAGAATCTTGGCTCGCCTATGTCTTCAATCTCGACACTTGGATGGAGTGATTTAGTTATGTCTTGAACACTCATCCTATCCCCTTCCAACCAGAAAAATTAATTGAATTTCTCTAATCTTCATAACCCACCCTCCACCCCCTACTTCCGTAACCCCTTCAACAGTGGCCCCCGCTCCTTCAGCGCCTTTTGAAAAGCCTGTGCATCGTTCATGGGCGCAGTTGCTTTAGTCGGTGCCGAAGCCCTCGCGGGCTGTCCGGGCAGATTCTTGACGCCTAATTTCTCGCCCCCGGCCCCGGCAAAGCGGCGGGCGCGGAACATGCCGGGGTGTTCTTCAAACACGGCGGTCACTCCATCGGGGAGGGCGGCGAGGTGGGCGGCGAACTGGCGTTCTTGGGCCAATTCCGCGTGTGCCGCGCCTGTGCCGAGTTCCCCCAGCAAACGGTCTATTAGGGCAAACACGCGGGCGGCGTAGGCGTCTACTTCTTCGCGGCGGGGCAAGTACCCCCTATGAATCACCCGGTTTCGGAAGTCTGCGCCCAAGGCTTTGGCGGTCAAAAAGTCCGGTTCGCGGCCCTCACGCAGCAGGTAGGCCAGCGCCATCATGCCCACTTGCCGCTCGGATTGGCTGGACACATGCCGCCAAGTCGATTCCAAGATGTCTGCCGCGCCATCAAAGTCAGTTTGGCCCGCCAATGCAGCGCGTTCGAAGGCAAACGAGCGCACATAGAATTCAAAAAAGCGTTCCAGCGCGGCGGCAAAGCTAGCAACGGCTTCGCGGGCGTAGCCGTCCATCAGGGCGCGGGTGCCCAGATCGAACAACACTTCAAACTTCTGCTTGCGAACAAACACGCAAAAGCGGGTGCTGCAGTGCGGGCAAGTCACGTCGTGCA
Source organism: Deinococcus sp. Arct2-2 (assembly GCF_004801315.1). GTDB lineage: Bacteria > Deinococcota > Deinococci > Deinococcales > Deinococcaceae > Deinococcus. The sequence goes on along the minus strand of NZ_SSNW01000061.1, from coordinate 20,621 downwards.
CGGCGCTGTCGGCAAATTCTACCTGCACTTCACGCTGGCACTGCGGGCAGACGGCGGGAAAACGCATGGCCGGAGTGTAGCGGCCCGGTTAGGCAAGCGGTGTGACCACCCAGTCTTTTGAGTTTAGAGTACCCCTGTGAACATCTGGATGGGCAACTTGTGGCAAGCATCAGATTCGGAACGCAAATGGGTGTTGGCATTGGCGGCAGGCGTGCTGCTGCTGGGCGTGCGGAAGCTGGATTTGGTGGTGGCGACCCACGCCGACACCGATCACATCGAAGGCATTTCGGGCGTGCTGCGCGGCTTCCCTGTAGGAGAACTGTGGGTGGGCCACCTCAAAACCGATGATCCGGTGCTGACGGCGGTGCTGCTGACGGCCCGTGAACGCCGCGTGCCTCTGCGGGAGGTGCGGCGCGGCGACCAACTGAAGGTGCCGGGTCTGACCCTGAACGTCCTGTGGCCCCCCGGCAACGTCTGGAGTACCGAGGACAACGACAATTCCGTGTCTATGACGCTGGAAGTGCCCACTGCCGGGGGCAAGCTGTGGCGCACTGCCATTTTAGGCGACCTTGCCGATCCCGCCGAAGCTCTGATCGGGTTGGGCAAACTGGACTTGCTGAAAGCCGCGCATCACGGCAGCCGCTTTTCCAGCGGGGAAGCGGTGCTGACCCAAACTCGGCCCAAAGACGTGCTGATCAGCGTGGGGCGCAACACCTACGGCCATCCTCATCCCACCGTATTGGCCCGCATAGAGGCGGTAGGGGCAAAAGTGTGGAGGACGAATCAGGCGGGGACGGTGCGCTGGCCCTTGCCCTAGCGGGCGGATCGTGGAGTGTGGATCGTGGAAACAGCCAACCCTTCTTTTGCCCTTCTCTTTTCCCACGATCCACGATCCACCCACCACCTCCCGCTTCCCGCGTTATTGTTGGGCAGACTTCAAACTCTCAGGAGGATTTACCCATGACCACCAAACCACCCGTTCGCGTTGCCGTCACTGGCGCAGCCGGACAAATCGGCTACAGCCTGCTGTTCCGCATCGCGTCCGGCGACATGCTGGGCAAAGACCAGCCCGTGATTTTGCAACTGCTGGAAATTACACCCGCCCTCAAAGCCCTCAACGGCGTCGTGATGGAACTCCGCGACTGCGCTTTCCCCTTGCTGGCCGACATCGTGACCAGCGACGACCCGATGGTGGCCTTCAAAGACGTCGATTACGCCCTGCTGGTGGGCGCGATGCCCCGCAAAGCTGGCATGGAGCGCGGCGATCTGCTCAGTGCCAACGGCGGCATCTTCAAGCCTCAAGGTGAGGCGCTGAATGCTGTGGCGAGCCGGAACGTGAAGGTGCTGGTGGTGGGCAACCCCGCCAACACCAACGCCCTGATTGCCGAGCAAAACGCCCCCGACCTGAACCCCGGACAGTTCACAGCGATGGTGCGCCTCGACCATAACCGCGCTATTTCGCAACTGGCCGAGCAGACCGGGAAACCCGTCAGCAGCATTCAGAACCTGACCATTTGGGGCAATCACTCCAGCACGCAGTACCCCGACCTGAGCAGAGCCACCGTAGACGGCCAGCCCGCCCTTGATCTGGTAGAGCGCGACTGGTACGAAAACAGCTACATTTCTACGGTTGCCAAGCGCGGCGCGGCCATTATCGAAGCACGCGGCCTCAGCAGCGCGGCCAGTGCCGCCAGCGCCGCCATCGACCATATGCGCGACTGGGCGCTGGGCACGCCGGAAGGCCAGTGGGTCAGCATGGGCATTCCCAGCGACGGCAGCTACGGCGTTCCTGCTGGCCTGATCTACGGCTTCCCCGTGACCTGCAAGAACGGCCAGTACGAGATCGTGCAGGGTCTGGAAGTCAGCGACTTCAGCCGGGGCAAAATGGACGCCACCGCGCAGGAACTCACCGAAGAACGCGACGAAGTACGGAAATTGGGATTGGTCAAGTAATACGGACTCCGAATAAAAAGCTTTAGAATGAGGGCATCAAACCGACCCTCTGGACGGCCCCCTGGCGCACGATGCCGAAGTCTTCTGGCAGGTGTACACGGCGAGCACCTGTGCCGTGGAACGGCGCAGGGCGCACTTCTTCGCGCTGCTCGCCGAAGGGCGGCGACCGAGCGAGGTCTTGCACGTGACCCGGTACAGTCAGTTCACCGCCTATGAACTCATGGCGCGGTATCGCGAGTTGGGTCTGGCGGGGCTGCGCGATGGGCGCCAGGGCAACCGGGGCGCACCACGCGTGCTGACTGCAGAGGAGCAACAAGCGCTGGCGGCTCGATTGCAGGCGGATGTTGAGCAGGGCATCGTGTGGTCGGGCAAAGACGTGCAGACGTGGGTACACGAACAGTGTGGCCAGACGGTGTACTTGGGCCGCACCTATGAATTCATGCGGGCGGCGGGGTTCTCCCCACAAAAACCCCGACCCCGTCACGTGAAAGGCGATGAGGCGGCCAAGACCGACTTCAAAACAAAGGGCTAACGGAGACGCTCCGCCGTGCGGAGCGTCTCCATCCTCGGGTGTCGCTGTGGTGTCTGGACGAACACCGGCTGGGTCTCAAACCGATTCGCCGACGGGTCTGGGCGCCCACAGGTCAACCCTTCACCTGTCCGGTCAAGCCCGCCTACGAATGGCTCTATCTGTACGCATTTGTCAATCCAGAAACCGGCGAGAGCCGGTTCTGGCTGGTGCCCGTCCTGAGCAAACAAGCGTACAGCGCCGTCATGACGGCGTTTGCCCACAGTGTCGGCGCGGGCGCCGACCATCACGTGCTCGTGGTCCAGGACGGCGCCGGTTTCCATGTCCCTGCCGAGCAGGGACAGCCCCCAGGCATTCAGACCGTCACGCTGCCCCCCTACGCCCCAGAGTTGCAGCCCGCCGAACGGCTCTGGGCGCTCACCGACGCGACCGTGGCCAATCGAGCCTTCGACACGCTGGACGACTTCTCTGACGTGCTGGCCGAACGCTGCGCCTGGCTCGAAACACAGCCCGATCTCCTCACCCAGCACACCCTCTTCCACTGGTGGCCTCTATCAACCAACTAATCGGAGTCCGTATTAGACCAAATTGCGATGACTCTCGCGAATCATTCGAGCGGAGCGAGAGGCAAAAAGTACGGGAGGAGTGGCGTGGTCAACCGCGTCCGTTCACGACGAAGGCTGGCGGCGATGGACGACCCTATTGGTGCTATTACGGATGTTCGGGAATCAGAGCAAGTCCGTATCAGACCCTTAGACTCTTGACCCTTTGACGCCTTCCCCCGCCCCCCCGGACGGCTTCCCCCCCGCCTGCCGCACGATGTCGGGCAGGTAGTCGGGCAGGCGCAGCATGGGCAAGCTGAACATGCTGCGGGCCGGTTCGTTGGGCGCGGTGTTGCCTTCTTTGAGCATGGCGTACTGATCGGCGGTAATGGGCGGCTTGGGCAAGAGTTGCATGGCAGGCACGGCCAGATTCATCAGGGCCAGCGGCACGGCCACAATGGGCTTCTTTTTGCCCAGCGCGGCCAGTTCCAGTTCCAGCAGGGCGCGGAAGGTGAATTCATCGGGGCCGGTGAGGGCGTAAGTTTGGCCCACACTGGCGGGCAGGTCTAACGCCCCCACGAAGGCCCGCGAAACGTCTTGCACACTCACGGGCCGGAAGGGGAATTGCCCGTTGCCGATCTGCGGAACGATGGGCGCGGTGCTCACGAGTTCACGCAACACGCGGCCAAAAAAGTCGTCTCCGAGGCCGAAAATCAGGCTGGGCTGAAAAATAGTGAAGGCCGCGCCGCTGGCCCTGACCAACGCTTCGGCCCGCGCCTTAGAGGTGCTGTAGCGGCTATCGCTGTCTTCGCGTGCGCCGAGGGCACTCATGTGCACGTAGCGTGCGCCGCGTGGCAGGGCGGCCAGTACGTTGCGCGTGCCTTCCACATGCACCCGCTCGAAGGTTTGCGTGCCCTGCTGCGTAATGATGCCCACCAGATGAATGACGGCGTCGGGGTTAGCCTGCCCCACCGCCCGCAACACACTGCCGGGATCGGTCACGTCCAGCGGCACGCCCACTGCGCCGCCGCTCCCCGCCGCACCACTACGGCTGCCCGCAAAGACCTCGTGGCCCCGGTTCTGCAACTCTTTTACTACGGCTTTGCCTACAAATCCCGTTGCGCCTGTCACCAGTACCCTCATGCTTGTTCCTCCACCGTGTTGGTCTGGATGTGTTGTTCAGCAGCCTTTTGGAGTGAAGAAGGCGACGGTTCCGACGCCTCCCCAGAGAGCCGCGCCAAAATGATCTGCGTGGCCTGCGCCGCATCTGGCCCAGCATAGATGCCGCCCAGTGTAGCGGCCAATTCGGGCCGGGCGTTGAGGAGGCCGCCGCCCAAAAACAAGGGCAACGCCAGATCGTTCAGGTCGGCCCACTGGCCCCGTGTGGCGTCTAGCGCCCATTCACCGTTCAGGGCCAACAAGATGCCCTGCGCTCCCACCTGCCGCGCAAAAATAGCAAGATCACCCAGCGGCGTATTGGCCCCCAAGTACGTGACCCGCACCCCCCGGCGGCGCAGCACCAGCACCAGCATCATCAGGCCCAGTTCGTGCTGTTCGCCGGGAGCGCAGGCGGCCACCAACAGCGGCCCAGTGGCGCTTTCTCCTTCCGAATCCAGCAACGCTGTAATCCGGGCGCGCAAGAAGGCGCTGGCGTGATGCTCGTGGGCAATCGTGATTTCTCCGCGTGCCCACAGTTCTCCCACATTGACCAACGCCGGGGCCATCACGCCCAAAAGCACGTCTTCTACCGACAAATGGAGTTGTGCTTCGGCCAAAATACGGCTGGCGGCGGCCATGTCCGGCGTCATCAGGGCACGCAGCAGCGCCCCAGACCACGCCTCGCCTGCCCGTTCGCGTTCGGCGGGCGAAGTAGACGGATTGTCGGTGGGTTGGCCTTCTCCCGGCAAAAAGCCGCGCACCGTCAGTTCGGCGGCGCGGCCCGCAGGCACACCATCGCGCAAAAAGGCCTGCATCACCTCGATGCGGGCCAGATCTTGGGGCGAATACAGCCGGTAGCCACTTTCACTGCGGGCAGGCGACGGAAAACCGTATCGCCGCTCCCACTGCCGCAGCGTGACGGCCAACACCCCCGTGCGGGCCGAGACTTCCGACGCCGTAAACATGGCAGTCGAGTCCTGTTCCGGCGAATTCAGTGGAGCGCCGGAATCGTTCATTGCCTCCCATCTTGACTGCTCCGGCGGCGCTTGACCGTAAGCAATGCTGAGTTGCCCTGAAGCATCCCTTAAGTGCAACTTAGATCGCCATCTGACCTAGTAGGAACTTACCACCGGGTCAGTTCGCGTTCTGGAGGAACAAAGGGCTGACTCTACTTATCGGTACCCGGTAGCGGCTTGCTCCGCACGGGGCCGCCGTCTACGCCTCCGCTGCGGCTGGTGCCGAGGCCGCCTTCCGCGTCGCCGCCCAAATCGCTGTCTCCATCATTATTGGGCGTGCCCTGACGGTCTTCGAAATCGCTTCCGCCGAGGCGTCCATCGTCGAAGCCCGGCTGATCGTTGGGGTTGCGGCTGTCGTCGTCTACATCGGCCCGCAAGATGCTCTCTACCGCCATCTTGTCTTGCAGGAGTTCGCCCGTCGTGCCTTCATCGACAAGTTCGCCGCGTGCCTCACTGGACTGGCGGGCTTCTCTGGACATGTCGTCGGTTTGGGCATTCTGGTCGCTGGTGGAAGCGTCGTCGCGTCGGGTCATGCGTGCAGGCTAGTCCGCGTGGGTGGGCCAGCGCTGAGTGGGCCTTGATGAAATCTGAGGAGGTGGGGCTGGGTTGGGTGGACTGGAAGGTGAACCCCCCCGTTGCTGGCGCAACGCCCCCCCTCAGAGGTGGGGACACAAGCATTTTCGCTCCCCTTAAGGGGGGCTGGCTGCGCAGCAGACTGGGGGGTTTACACGCGAGTCAAATTAAAGTTGGAAGGTGAACCCCCCCGTTGCTGGCGCAAGGCCCCCCCTTAGAGGTGGGGACACAAGCATTTTCGCTCCCCTTAAGGGGGGCTGGCTGCGCAGCAGACTGGGGGGTTTGCCTTCTACCCCGCCATAACGTGCCTCAACTCCTTGCCCCCAATCGCCGCCACCCCGTAGACTGGCCGGATGCGTTTACTGCTTGACCTCCACCCCGATTCTTATCCCCTCGAAGGCTTCCGGAAACGGCAGCTTCTAGAGTGGGTATTCGTTCAGGGCGCGGGCAGCTTTGAAGCCATGACCAACCTGCCCGCCGAACTGCGTGCCACTTTGGGCGAGGAATATGCGCTGAACCCTTTCCGTGAAATAGAGACGGTTCGCAGCACCGACGGCTCGGTGAAGTACTTGTTTACCTTGCACGACGGGCGGCAGATGGAAGCGGTGTATATGCCCTACCTAGACCGCCGCACGATCTGTGTATCTACGATGGTGGGTTGCCCTGCCAAGTGCGCTTTTTGTGCCACAGGCGCGATGGGTTTTGGCCGCAACTTGACCCCCGGCGAGATCGTGGGGCAAGTGCTGGCAGTCGCAGGCGGCGAGGGCATCGCGCCCCGCGAACTGCGAAATTTAGTGTTTATGGGCATGGGCGAACCGCTGCTGAACTATGACCACACCATGTTGGCCGCCCGGATTTTGCTGCACCCGCAGGCCCTCGGCATGAGCAAACGCCGCGTGACCCTCAGCACGGTGGGCCTGCCCAAAGGCATTCGCCGCCTCGCCGCCGAGGACGATTTGGGTATCAAACTTGCGATCAGCCTGCACGCGCCCGACGAAGAGACCCGCCAGCGCATCATTCCCACCGGACACCGCAACTCTATTGTGGAAATCATGGCGGCGGCGCGGGAATATCAGGCGACCACTGGGCGGCGCGTGACCTTTGAATATTCCATGCTGCGCGGCGTGAACGACCAGTTGTGGCAGGCCCGCGAGTTGGCTGGACTGCTGCGCGGCTTGGTCAGCCACGTGAACCTGATTCCCATGAACCCTTGGGATGGATCGGGGTTCGAGAGCAGCACCGAAGAGGAGATTCAGGCCTTTTACGATGAACTGGAAGCGCGGGGCGTGGACGTGAGCGTGCGCCGTTCTCGCGGCAAGGATGCGGGCGCGGCCTGCGGGCAACTGGCCCTCAAGCGCCCGGACGCGGTGACGGGGAGTGCAGCGAGCGCGTAAGAAACTTATAGAAAGGCTGTGAGTGGTGAATAGTCAGTGGCGAGTGGGAAAAGCCTAGAGGCTGAGAGAGCCGAATCACACCAATATTTCTTCAATGCCGGGCCGCCCATCTTCATACAATGGGCGGTCTTTACGTGACTGGGGGAGGTTTCTCACGCACGGGTTGGTGGGCTGTGAGAAACCCAGCGCCCATCCCATCACCCGGCTCCCCCAGTCATGAGACAATTTGATGCGCCCAGCGCAACTCAGCACACTTGGCTCTTTCGAACACACTACCCTTGTGAAAGTAAGGGTTTGGAAAGAACCGGATGATTAGGCTCAATTCGTTTCCGACTCTCAGGAGGCTCTTAAGTGACGCAATCCACTCGCCCGGCCTTAACGTTGTTGCTGCTCGCCCTCACCTCGAGCGCGGCGGGGCAGACGCTGATGGACACTTCGACCAGCATCGGCATTCAGAACACTCTTCAACAGGGCAGCGCCAGCGGGATCGGCTCCTCCCTAAAATCGGCACAAAACGCCGCCCAGACGGTACAAAGCGTGCAGCAGGCGGGGCAGGCAGCGTTGGCTGACCTCCCAGCGGTTCCCGCGCCCACGCCCTTTACGGCGGCCCAGTCCGCCCAACTGGTGGCTACGCAAGGCCTGCTCAAGGACAACAAGTTCCCGCAGGCCCGCGCCGGATTCGAAGGCCTGATCGCCCAGAACTACGCCCAACCGGAGCCTCATTTCGGCCTCGGACTAGCGCTGTTTGCCCTCGGCGACTTCAAGGGCGCGAACTTCGAGTTTACACAACTGAGTCTGCTGGCCCCAGACCGCTTCGAGGGGCCGTATAACCTCGGCGTCATTGCCACCCGCGAACGGCGTTACGAAGACGCACTCCGGCTGTACGGCAGCGCGGCAACCTTGGCACGTGGACGTGTGGCCCTGACCGTGCAGCGGCAAGTACTGGACGCCCTCGCTGCCGAACAAACCCGCGCCGCTGCCTACCCCTCACTCGTGACCACCCTCTCAGAAATTGCCACCCTTGCCCCCGACGACACTGCCATGCAGTTCCGGCTGGTGCAGGCGCAAACGCTGGCCGGACAGGGCGCACAGGCCTTGCCCGGAGCCTACGCCCTGATGCAGCGCGAGCCGGCGCGGGCCGACATCGTGCTGCTGATTGCCGATATTTATGTGGCTCAGGGCTTGCCCGACCGGGCCATTCGGGAACTGGACGCCGCCACACCCCGCGTAACAGTGGGCGCAGACCGCGCCAGCTTGCTGCTGCGGAAGGCCAACTTGCTGAGTGCGGGCGGAGACACCCGTGGAGCCGTGTTGGCCGCCCAAGCTGCCGCCACCGCTGACAGTAGCTCTGCGTCTACTTTTGCCAAACTGGGAGAATTCCGGGTGGCCCGCAATGACCGCCCCGGCGCACTCACCGCGTACCAGAACGCGGTCAAGTTGGCTCCCAAAAATGCTGCCTACCGTACCGACCTCGCCGCCGTGCGCCTCACGTTAGGGCAAAATGCACAGGCCTTTACCGACGCGGTGGCCGCCATTCGCCTGTACCCCGAAGCCGCCACCCTCGCCCGCGCCCAGTACGTGCAGGGCATCGCCGCCTACCGTCAGGGCAACTACCCGGAAGCCCGCGCCGCCCTGCGCTCCAGCGCCCTGAAAGCTGCCAGTGCCGACACCTATTTCTGGCTGGGCCTCAGCCACTACGCCCTGAAGGACTACGCGGGCGCGGCCACCGCACTGGGCGAAAGCGTGAAGCTGGAACCCAGCGTGAATGCCCGCCAAAATCTGGCCTCTGCGCTGCTGGCTAGTGCCCGTTACCCGGAAGCCGAAGCCATTTTGCGGGGCCTCGTCAGCGACAATCCCAAAAACGACGAAGGCTGGTACTTGCTGGGCGTGACCCAGCGTGCCCAACGCCGTGAAAGTGAAGCGAGGCAAGCCCTGAAAACGGCGGCCAACTTGGGCAACACCCGCGCTGTGGCGGCCCTGAAATGACTTCGCCGCAAACCAACGGCGGCAAGAGTGGCAATGGGGGCGGCAACAAACGCAGCGCCGCCCGCTGGCCTGATCTGCTGATCGGGCTGCTGGTGCTGCTCTTGCTGGGCGGCTTCGGCGTGCTGCTGTTCGGGCAACGCTCCAGCACTACCGCGAGTACGGCCACCCCATCCACCACGCCTGCCACCACTGCACCCACAGAAAGCACCGAGATTCCCGCTGCGCCCGGCACGACTACCATCACGCCCGCACCTGCCGAAGCTCAGGCGGAGATTCCACCTGTCACTGTGCAGCCGACGGAACAGGGGCAGCCCACGGAACAGGCGCAGCCCACAGAACAGGCCCAGACGCCCACCGTGACTCCAACGACTCCTGAGGCAACCACGCCGCCAGCAACGACGACCGGAACGGCGACGACTCCGGCTGAAACGGCTGCTGCTCCTACGACTCCGGCCACGCCCAGCGCAACGGCCCCCACGCCTACCACGTCACTCAACGATATTCCTACGATTGTGGCGGCCCCCGTAGAAACTACCCCGGTAGAAACTGCGCCTACTGCACAGCCCGCCGCGCCCGCAGCCACAGTCACCGATCCGGCAGCGGCTCCCAACGCGCCCGTTTCGCCCGCAGCCCGCACAGGCGGGGCCGTCGCCACCAGCGAAGCACGCACGCCCCTGCGCTCCGATTACCGCATCAGCCTCGGCACCTTTTCCTCAGAAGCCACCGCCAATAGCCGCACCGCGGGCGTCAGCGGCCTCGGCTACCGCGTGTACCCCATCGACCTCGGCTCCGAAGTGGTGGCCCAAATTGGCCCCTTTGCCGACGAAGCGGCGGCGCGTCAGGCGTTGGCCGATGTGCAGCGGGCTTACCCCAGCGCCATCCTGTACCCGCCCCGTAACCGCAGCCTGACGGGAGGCACGGTCAGCGGCACCACGCCAACTCCGACCAGTCCAGCTCCGGCCACTGCTAGCCCCGCCACCACCGAAAGCACTGCGCCCACTCCGGCGGCAACGCCTACGCCACAAGCTGCGGCTCCCGCACCCGATGGCCCGGTTTACCTGCAAGTCGGCGCGTTTGACCGCGTGGAGGGCGCACAGAATTTGGTGGGCACGCTGCGTGAACAGGGCTTTGCGCCCACCGTAAATGCTCCCGAAGGCCGCAAAGTCACCGTATTGGTTGGCCCGTTCAGCGGCGACGCCCTGACCCGCGCCGAAGAACGCCTGAGCAGCAGCGGCCTCGACTCCTTCCGGGTTCGCTGAAGCTATGGCCGATATTCCCACCGCCGCCATCAGCCGCCTCGTGACCTATCTGCGAATTCTGGAGCAGCTTGAAACGCAGGACGTGAGCCGTACTAGCAGCAACGACCTTGCCGAACGCGCCCAAGTGAGTGCCTTTCAGGTTCGCAAAGACCTCGCGTATTTTGGGCGCTTCGGCACACGCGGCATGGGCTACACCGTCCCGATTCTGAAACGGGAACTCGTGCGGGTGCTGGGTCTGAACCGCACGTGGAGCGTGGTCATCGTGGGCATGGGACGGCTGGGACAAGCCATCGCCAACTATCCGGGGGCCAGCGATTACCGCTTTCAGTACGTGGGCCTGTTCGATGTAAATCCGCAGATCGTGGGCCAACAGATCCGCGATCTGCGCGTGCAACACACCGAACAGTTGCGCGACTTCGTGAGCGCGACCCCCGTAGATATGGGCTTCTTGGCCGTTCCGCCTGACCGCGCCCAAGACGCCGCCCAAGCACTCGTAGACGCAGGCGTGCGCGGCATCCTGAATTTTGCCCCAGTGGTCATTCAGCCGCGTACCACCGAACGCGGCGGCATCAGCGAACCCGGCGACGAATGGCGCAACGTGACCATTGAAAACGTCGATTTCTTGGCGGGCATGAAACGCCTCGCCTTTTACATCCTGAATCCCGCCCTAAAAGCTGCCCTGACGGAGGACACCGAATGAAAAGCCAGATCCGATTGACCCTTATTTGCTCCCTACTCCTGACGGCCTGCGGTGGCCTAGACGCCACAGGCGGTGGCAGCGCTACAGCCAGTGCCAACGCCAGCACTATCACCATCGCTACCGACGGTACTGCCACCACCAGCACCGCGTATACGCTCACTAACCCGGCGGGCGGTAAGGCCACCACCATAGAAAGCGCCACTGTCACTTGGGGAACGGGTGCTGGACAGTCGGCCACCGTTGCCGTACCTGCCGTGAACCTTCCCGCTGGCCTCACCTGTAGCGCCGCTGCCACCAATCCCGATGCAGCGTGCGATTACAACGCGGCGGGTACCACCCTCGCCCCACGCAGCAAGACCGTGGCGATCAGCGACAGCACCTTGTTTGCCAGTGTCGCTGCGGCCAATCCGGGTGCAAAAAACCTGCCTGTCAGCGTCAAGTTCAACAACACCGCCAACACGGTCAACTTCAGCGTCACCGTAGGCGCGGCGGCGGGCGGCACCGAGGAAACGGCGGCCCCTGCACCCATTATTCTGGTGAACAACACAGGTGGGTCGCCCTACAGCAACATTCTCAGCGTCACTGTTTCGGCGGGCGTCTCTGCGGGCGTTGCGGTCAAGCAACTGATTTTGGAAGTAACCGATGCCAAAGGCATCATCGATACTTCCACCTACACGGCCAGCAGCGAAAACGCCACCTTCAACATCGATACCACCAAATTTCCTGACGGCGCGCTGAAGTTGCGGGCCATCGCCGTAGACGCCACCGACAAGCGTGGAACAAGCACAGCCACCACCGTACAAATCGCCAACAGTGTGGCTCCAACTATCTCTATTACCAGCCCCGCGACAGGCAGCGCCGCTTCCGGACTCACCGACGTCACAGTGCAGATTCGCCAGAACAATACTGCGTTTACGTTTACCAATACGGTAGTGGCCCTCGAAATCATCGATTCTCGCGGGCAATTGGTGACCACCCAAAATGCGCCGATTGTGCCGGTCAATCCCGGCTTGTGGCAGGCCTCTTCTTCTGTTGATTTCAATGCCACGCAGTATTTAAACGGAAACTACACCATCCGCGCACGTGCTGTAATCAAATTGGGCAGTGAAACCGCAACACGCGATTTGTTGGCAGTCAGCAATATCACCAACACCAGCAAAGTAGATTTGCCACCCGCACTGAATATCATTCTTCCTGCTTTCTACGATGCCAATGCAAGTAAGCGCCCTGTTCTCACCCGCAAGAGTGCCATTGCTATTCAGGTCAGCGACAGTGACAATATCAATCAAATTCAGCTTCAATTTGTTTGTAACCCCGCCGAAGTCCTTGCTGGGCAGGCCTGCAATACGGTGGCCTACAACTTTAATCTTCCCATCAATGCTGCTGGTCTGTTCTACAGAGTTTTTAACACGGGCGTCCTGATTGATGCGCAGCCGTTCATTCCTGATGGCTATTACGTTATGCGGGCCACCGCTACCGACGCAGCAGGCAACAGCAACATCAAGGAAATGCGCGTCGAAGTGAACCGGAGCAAGTCAGGCATCGCCAATTTGGGCCAGTTGTTTACTACTCTTCAGGATGATGGCAAAAGTAAATTTACCCCGACAGCGGCAACTTGGGCGATTACTGGGACTACTGCTAACACCACCCGTGTTATCAGCCTCTTTTACAGCGGCTCTCAAGCCCAAGTTCTAGAAATCCCTTCAGCAGTTGGGATTGAAACCCAGTTACCCGCCGGGAGTACTATTGGCACCACTTCTGTCTTTGTGGAAGCAGGCACTTTTCGTCACTCCTACTTGGTGCAAGACCTGACGACTGGAGTTGTCGAGTTCTATGATGGAAGTGCAGTCGTCGTAGCCGAACGAAACTAAGCCCACGTCCTTCACAATAAACAAAGCTCCCCGCCCATCATAGGCGGGGAGTTATTTATCATCTCTAGATCAGAACTTGATGGTGTACTCTGCGAAGCCATCTTCGCGGGTACGGAGCAGCGTGGCCCCAGCGGGCAGCGACTTGCCTGCGTTGGGGCTAGTGGCGTACAGCAGCGTCGCGCCGGGAATGGGCGTCAGTTTCCAGTTGCCGTCGGCGGTGGGGTTCACCGTTTTTTGCTGCGTAAAGTAGCCGATGAGGGCCTGACGGGTTTCATCTGGAGCCTGAAGGATGATGTTTTTTCCGTCTAGACCGGGAAAGGAGCCGCCGCCCGATGCACGGTAATTGTTGGTGGCGACAACAAACTGAGCGGCTGGTTCGATGGCTTTGCCGCTAAATTGCAGGTTCTTGATGCGGCGGGCACTGGCGTTGGTCAGCTTGCCCGCTGTGTCGTAGCGGGCAGGTTGGCTCACGTCGATTTCGTAGGTCACGCCGTCAATGATGTCGAAGTTGTAGGTGGGGAAAGATTCGTCTACGAGGGCTTGCGGCTCGGTTTTGGCCGGGTCTATCTGCTTAAATTGCCCAGCAGCGCGTTCCAACCATTCTTGCACCTGTGCGCCCGTGACCAACACGGCCTGCACGGTGTTGGGGTACACGTATAAGTCGGCCACATTTTTGATGGCGAGGGTTCCGGCGGGAATGTCGGTGTAGTAGCTGGGGCCGCTGCGTCCGCCTGCCTTGAAGGGTGCGGCGGCGCTCAGCACGGGCAAATTGGCGTACTGGCCGCCCGCCAACGCTGCCTTCACATACGCAATTTGCGCGTTGCTGACCAACTGCACGCTGGAATCATCCTGAGTCAAAGCCCAGTAGGACGTAATCGGCGCGGTCAGGTCGGCCACTTTGCCTCGCACGTAAGCAAGTGTGCCTTCATGGGCGGTCTTCACTGCGGCGGCAATGCGCGGGTCAGGCTTCACGAGGCTTGCCTTGGCGGTCTTGTCCCAAATAGGGCGAATGCTGGCGACGCCGTCCTGAATCGTCCACTTCTGGGCCTTGCGGTCATAGTTCAGCTTCAGGTCGATGATGCCCAAGTCGTTGCCCCAGAATCCGGCCATGACTACGGGCTTGCCGTTGATGGTGCCCTTGGTGATGTCTGCGCCGGGAATGCTTTTGTAGACCGGGCCGGGGAATTCCTGATGACTGTGGCCCGACAGCACCACGTCGATACCGGGAATCTTGGTCAGTTCGGTGGCGACGTTTTCTTGCCCCGGTTGGTAGTCGGCAGTAATGCCGGAATGCGCGATGGTGACGATAATATCGGCCCCCGCCGCCTTCATCTGCGGCACGAATTTACGCGCCGTTTCTACGATGTCGCGGGTGGTCACTTTGCCGTCTAGATTGGCCTTATCCCACTGCATGATCTGCGGCGGCAACAGCCCCAGCACACCCACATTGATGATGTACGGACGGCCTGTGGTGTCGTAAACCAACTTGCGCTGAATCAGGTAGGGCGTAAAGGCGTTGGGGTCGTTGTCGGGGTTGCTGTCAGCATCGGTGGTATAAACGTTGGCGCTCACGTAAGGCATGGGCGCGGCCTTCAACACGCCCTGCAAAAAAGGCAAGCCGTAGTTGAATTCGTGGTTGCCGAGGTTGCCTGCATCGTAACGCAGCACGCGCATGGCGGCGTGCATCGGGTGCAGTTGGCCCTCTGCCAGCGGCTTGATTTTGGCGACGTAATCGCCCAACGGGTTGCCCTGAATCAGGTCGCCGTTGTCGTACAGCAGCGTATTGCGCTTTTCATTGCGGGCGTTTTGGATCAGGGTGGCGGTGTATTCGAAGCCAAATTCCCCGGTGGGCTTGTCTTGGTAATAGTCGTAGCCCAGTGCGTTGGTGTGCAGATCGGTAGTTTCCATGATGCGGAGGTCGACGGTCTGTGCGCCTGCCGCCGTAGACAGAGCCGCGCCAAGCAGGAGCGGGGCCGTGAGAGTGCTGAATTTAGGCATGGCCCCAAAGATACTGCCCCCATTTGGGGGAATGCTAGACAAGCTGACAGTTACAACGGCTCAAACGGGACGGGCTACAGGCTTGCTGCCAGCCGTGCGAACAACGCCGGAACAGGCGGCACCTCTCCCCCATCCACCCAACTTCGCCCGAGGCGCTTGGTGCGGAAATCGTGCAGTGGGCCGCCCAGTCCTAAACCGATCCCATCTGAAAATAGGCTGGTGAGGTCAGCGGGAACTGTCACTTCTACCGAGTCAAGCAGCCCAGACAAGGCGCGGTCTACCTCGCGGGCGGGGCCAAAGTGCATGTGATGGAGGTTGGTGCCGTCTTGCCACACGAAGCGGGCGGAGGATTCGGGCAGAACGTCCAGTGTGCCGGGGGCCACCACATGGCGCATGCTCAGGCCCGGACGTAGCCGAAGCGTCACAGTTTCTGCCGTGCCGAGTGCCCCGAAGCTGCCGACGAAGGGCCGGGTCAGGTCATAGCCCTGCACATTCTTGACCGTGCGCCCGCCCGCCACGATGCGCTGACCGCTGGGGGAGATAAAGGTCAGGCCCAACACTTCGGCGGCGAAGAAAAAAGTCTGTCCAAAGCCCCCGCGACTGACCAAGCCGCCCACGCCACCGGGTAATTCCACGGGCGGAAACGGGGGATACAGGCCCGCAGGCAAGGCCGCGTAGACCTCCAGCAATGCCGTATCGCCGGTCACGGTCAGCGTCTGGTCACCCGGAGAAAGCTCAAGAATCGGCATAGTTGGCCTTTGGAGAATGTGGGATGTGGGCAGGCGTCTGAGCCTCTGTGCTTCTGAGAGCGTGCTTGTAAAGGGTCGGCGGTGTTGCCAAGTTGCGTGTAGAACGGCAATCGCTGCGCTCACTTCCCCCCTCCCCAGCCCTCTCCCGCAAGGGGAGAGGGAGCAAAAACCCAGCGACATAGTCTTGTACGGAGAATGAACCATTTAGATGGCGCTCTATAAACACATTCTGAGACCCTTGAGCCTGAGACATTCGCTTCACGCCAACTCCGTAGGCAACACTTCTGTGGGCAGCACCTTGCCGGGATTGAGTGCCCCGTGTGGGTCAAGCGCGTGCTTGACCCGCCAAAGTGCGGCCAACGTGCCTGCATCTACTGCTTCGCGCATAAAGGCCAGCTTCATCGAGCCGATGCCGTGTTCGCCGCTGAGGACCCCGCCATGCCGGATGGCGACGCGGGCCACCTCATGCGCCAACTCATGCACCGCCTCCAGCGACTCCGTGCGCGGATCGAACAGGATGTTGGGGTGCAAGTTGCCGTCGCCGATATGCCCAAACTGCACCAGATGCAGACCCGAGGCGTCACCCAACGCCCGAATTTCGCGCACGACTTCAGGCAGCACGCTTCTGGGCACCACGATGTCTTCATTCATGCGCTGCGGGCGAATGCGGCCCAGAGCAGGCGAGACGGAGCGTCTCGCTTGCCAGAGTTGCGCGGCTTCAGCGTCCGTTTCGGCGCGGCGTACCGTGCCACCCGCATTCCGGCAGGCGGCTTCCACCAGCGCCCGTTCTTCTTCCACCGTCTCCACGTCATCCCCATCGGTGTCTACCAAGAGCACGGCTTCGGCTTTTCTGGGCAGGCCCAGATGCAAGTAATCCTCAATGGCGTTGGTGCAGGCCCGATCCATAAATTCCAGTTTGCTGGGCACGGCTCCAGCGGCAATGGCCGCACTCACCGCTTCGGCACACTGACCCACTTCGGCAAAATGGGCCATGAGGGTGCGGGTAAACTTGGGGGGAGAAGTCAGGCGTAAAGTCGCTTCCGTAATCAGGCCCAGCGTGCCTTCCGAGCCGATCAGCAGGCCCGCCAAGTCGTAGGCGTCGCGGGTGAGGTGATGCACCTCCCCCTCCGCATCGACAAATTCCAAGCCCTGCACATAATCCCCAGTCACGCCGTATTTGAAACACAGCGGCCCGCCTGCGTTCTCAGCTAAGTTGCCGCCAATCGTAGACGTGCGGAAGCTGGCCGGGTCAGGGGGATAGATCAAGCCAAACGGTTTGGCCGCTTCTGTGACGGCCAACGTGATGACCCCAGCTTGAGCTATAGCTTCTCTCCGCACGGGGTCAATGCTGAGGCGGGTCATCCGGGTAAACGAGATGACCAAGCCGCGTTGGGTGGGAGCCGCGCCACCCGAAAGCCCACTCGCCGCCCCGCGTCCGACAATCGGGACACCTGCTGCCCGTGCCGCCTTGACTGCGGTCACCACATCAGCGGTACTTTCGGGTAACACTACACAGATTGGCGTTTCCCCAAAGGCGATGGCGTCGTAGCGGTAATTCAGGCGCTCGGACAGACTGGACAGGACTTTGCGCGGGCCGAGCAGGCGGCTCAGGGTCGCGGCCAGTGGATGCAGAGAGCCTCCCTTGGATTTGGGCAAACTAGTTGTCAGCGAAGGGGTCAGCGCCTGCTTTTCGGTACGGACAGCCTTGCCGATGGTCACAACTCCCCCCGGTACGCCAAATCCAGTATCTCTATGGTATGCATGACCGGAACCGGGCTGCCCTGCCTGCGGGCGTGGCTCTGAATCTGGGTATGGCAGCCGATGTTGCCGCTGGCGATCAGATCGGGTGCGGTGGATAGGATGTTTTTGGCCTTGCGAACGCCGAGTTGGGTGGCAAGTTCGGGCTGCTCTAGGTTGTAGGTTCCCGCGCTGCCGCAGCACAAGTCGCCTTCGGGAACCTCCAGCACGGTCACGCCGGGAATGGCCCGCAGCAGGGCACGCGGCGCAGACCGGACACCCTGCGCGTGGGCGAGGTGGCACGCGTCGTGGTAAGCCACCGTCAGGGGGCGCGAAGTCGGCATGGGCGGTTCCAGTTCGCCGTCATCCAAAAGTGCGCCCAAGAATTCGCTGATGTCCTGCACTTTGGTGGCAAACGCCCGCGCCTGCGCCTCGTCGGGGAGGCCGTGCAGGATAGCCGGATACTCCTTAAGGCCCGCGCCGCAGCCTGCCGCGTTGGACAGAATGGCGTCGAAGTCGTCGGGGTTGAAGGCCGCGAGATTGGCCCGCACCAATTTCAGCGCCTCGCCGCGTGCGCCCGTGTGCAGGGCCGCCGCGCCGCAACAGCCCTGACCGTCTGGGATGACCACTTCTATGCCGTTGCGGGCCAAAACTCGCAAGGTGGCCGCATTGAAATTGGGCGCGAGAGCTTGCTGGGCGCACCCCACCAGAAACGCCACTCGGCCCCGGCGTTGGCCGCGTGCAGGTGTAAACGCCGCGCTGGGCTGCATGGCGGGCACATGTTCGGGCAACAAATCCAGCGGGGAACGCAGCGCCGTGGGCAGCAGCGGCGCGAGCGGCTTGGCAAACTGGCCCACACGCGCCGCCAGACTGAACACTTTGGGCGCAGGCAAAATCTTGAGAATGGCCGCACGCTTGGCCCGGTCTAGCGGGCTACGCTCTCGCTGAGGCTCACTCCAGCCGCGAAAACTGGTGATAAGTTCGCCGTAGGGCACACCACTGGGGCAAGCCGTCACGCAGGCCTGACAGCCGAGGCAGCGGTCTAGGTGCGGCGCGGCGTCGTACAGCGGCAGCGCCCCTTCCAGCACTTCCTTCATCAGCACGATGCGCCCGCGTGGGCTGTCCATTTCATCGCCCAGCAGGGCATACGTGGGGCAGGCGGGCAGGCAGAAGCCGCAGTGTACGCAGGCGTCGACGGCGTGCGCCATCAGTTCACCCTGTCCGTCCGGGTGGTGGGTGCGAATCTCGTTGTTCATCGGAGTTCCAGTTGAACGGGTTCGGCAAGGGCCGTGAACTTGGGCCAAAGCGGATGGGAATCGGATGGAGTCTGTTTCACGGGTGCCTTGCCCTCATACCCCACAAGATAGGCGTGTGGGCGCGGGACAATTGGGAGACATGTAGGTGAATGGGCCTGCGGCCCTACAGCGGCAAATCCAACTTGCTCAGCAGCGCCCGCAGTTGATCGCGCTCCGGCTCGGTGAGGCCCGCCAGCAAGCGGCGTTCGTTGGAGAGGTGCAGCGGCAACACCTGATCGACAAGAGCCAGCCCTTCGGCAGTCAGGGCCACCAAAAAGGCGCGGCGGTCGGTAGGATGGGCCTGACGACTGACCAGTTTTCGCCCCTCTAGCGCATCTATCCGCTTGGTCACGGCAGGCGGCGTGATGGCCATCAGGGTGCCCAATTGAGACAGGGGCAGACCTTCCGGCGGTGCAGAACGGCGCAGGGTCGCCAGCACATCGAAGCTGGACGGCGTGAGGCCGTGCCCCGCAAAAAAGACTTCCAGTGCTTCGCCCAGCAAGACGCCTGTGCGCTGAATGGCGATGACGGTGAGCATGGGCGAGGGGTCTAGATCGGGGCGGGCCTGCCGCCAATCTTGGTCGATGCGGGCCAAAAGGTCGGGAGTTTTCATGGCTGCTCCACGCGGCTTTCGCGCTCGCGAGCCAAGATTAAGACCGCTGCCACCAGCAAGGCCGCGCCCAGAATGGCCGTCAGACTGACCGGGCGCACCGGTTGGCCCAACAGCCCAAAAGCGTCAATGATTCGCGCTCCCAAAATTTGGCCCAACGTGACCCCGGTGGTACTGGCGGCCACGCCCAACAGCCGCGCCGTGAACAAGGTCAATACGACGTATCCGGCCCCGACTGCGCCGCCCAGCCACATCCACGCCTCGGCCCCGGCTGGAAAGCTCGCCTGCCCTAGCACGCCCAGCAGCGCCAAACTCAGCGTGACAGTCATGCCCACCAAAAAATTAATCAGGCTGGCGAGGACGGGTTGACCGCTGTGGGCCGCCAACCGCACGTTCAGCACCAGCCCCAGCGAGAGGCCGAGGCCCGCAGCAACGGCACCCACCAAGGGAATCATCACCGGAGAACCTGAAGGCCGAGGCCCGCCAGCACGAGAACGAGGACAGCGGCCCGCTGCCTGTTGAACGGGCGTTTGAGCAGCCCCAGCACGCCAAAATGATCGAAGGCGAGGCTGGCGATGACTTGCGCCGCGATGACCAGTGATACGGCCAATGCCGCGCCCAAAGAACGGGTGAGCACCACGCTGGACACCACGTAGGCGCTGCCCACCAGACCGCCCAGAAAACTCCAGACCGGAGCGCCGCGCAGGGGGGCAAACGAGAGTCGGCCCCGCCCCGCGATGAGCAGGCCCAGCGTGAGGAACAACGCGCCGACGCTGTACGACACGGCAGCCGTGGCAACTGGAGAATGCGTGTAGGGCGTGAGGGCACTGTTGAGCGCAAATTGCACGGGCAGCAACAGCCCCACCGCCACCGCGAACAGCAGGCGTGGATTCATGGGGATAGTGTACTGGTTAAAATTAAACTGGTGAAGGAGTTTGGGGGAGTACGGGAGGCTATGCTATGGGTATGGCATTGCCAAAAAAGATGGCAGGATATCGCCCTATCAGCCATGCGGGTGAGCGGTATCGCTGGCGCTTTTCGCCTGTTATTCAAGGCTGGATACGAGGCGTAATGAACGCTGTCACTACAGTCACAGTGCTTCATGAGCAGCACCCGGCATCGCCCTTGAGTATTCAATTGCCGGAATATCAAGACCCTTGGTTATTCACTGGTCGCCAGCAGTTCCTTCCTAAGCCGTGACTGCTCAGCGGGGGGCCTGGACTCGGCGGAGCAGGTAGAGTAGGGGCATCT
>NZ_SSNW01000060.1 GCF_004801315.1 Deinococcus sp. Arct2-2 | reverse complement strand
CACACCCTCTTCCACTGGTGGCCTCTATCAACCAACTAATCGGAGTCCGTATCAGTGGGCCTCCTCTGCGCGTTGGCCCCAGCACAGGCGCAATTGCTGCAACCCGCAGCCGCAACGCAGGCACAGGTCATTCTCAAGCCTTTTGCTTTGGCCGGAAGCACCCTGACTCGCGGCGATTCCAAATTACGTTGGACGTGGTGGGCGGGCGCACGGTGGGCGTGCTGGCCGATGCCGCGCTGGGCAACGCCGAGGACGCCGCCCGCGCCGTATTGGCCGCGTGGGGCAGCCCCGAAGAAAATCTGGCCGGATTGGTCAAGACCTTCAATGACCCCAAATTTCAGGCCACTGCCCGCGCTGGATTCGTGGAAACCACAGACGATTCGGGCGCAGATGTGATTGCCGTGAAGTTGACTGGCACGAGCGCGGCGGCCCGCTGGAACGTGTATGCCGCCGTGAACATTCAGCCCGACAGCATCTTTCCCGCCACTACCAATGCGCTAGGCAACGTGGGCGCACCCAACGTCATCCGGATTTTCAGCGATTTTCAGTGCCCGTACTGCAAGCAGTTGTGGGACACGGCGCTGGTGGGCTGGAAGGCCAAGCCCACCGAATACCGCGTGCTGCACTACCAATTCCCGCTGTCCTTCCACAAGAATGCCTATGCCGCCGCCGAAGCCAGCGAGTGCGCCGGGGCGCAGGGCAAGTTCGGCACTTACGCCGAGGTGCTGTTTGCTCGCTTCAGCGAGTGGACGCCGCAAGTCGTTGTTGCGGCCAACTCCAGCTTCAATGCGTATGCCAAAACTGCTGGACTCAATACCTCCGCGTTCAAGACTTGCCTTGCCAGCCACAGCAAGAAACCGAGCGTAGAGGCGCAACTGGCGGTGGGCAAACAAGTCGCCGTACAGGGCACGCCCACCGTCTTCCTGAACGGCGTGAAGTTGGCTGACTACACCGATGCCGAAGAACTGGCGACGGTGCGGGCCATCACGACGGCCAAACCCAGCGCGGGAACGGTAATCGGGCAGCGGCTTCAGAGCTTTCGCTAAAGCCTAGAAAGTGGATCGTAGATCGTGGTGAAAAGCTCTGACCACGTTCCACGATCCACCCCCTACATTCCTGCTCAGGACCGCGAGTTGTAGCGCTCCTGCAATTCGGCCAGCAACGCATCAAAGCCGACGCCTTTGCGTTCCTTGTGGCCTTCCGGCGTCCGTTCGCGCACACTGACTTCACGCCGCTCCTGCTCCTGATCGCCCACCACCAGCATCACCGGAATCTTGCTGAGTTCGGCGTTGCGAACCTTGGCGTTCATGCGGTTGGTGGAATCGTCCACTTCGGCACGCAGGCCCACACGCTTAAATTCGGCGGCGAGGCTCTCGGCGTACTCGTTGTGGCGGTCGGCAATCGGAATCAAGGCGATTTGGCGCGGGGCCAGCCACAGCGGGAAATCTCCGCCGTAATGCTCGATCAGAATGCCCACGAAGCGCTCTAGGCTGCCAAACGGCGCACGGTGAATCATGACCGGGCGGTGATCCGCGCCGTCTTCGCCCACATAGGAAATGTCGAAGCGTTCGGGCAAGTTGTAATCCACCTGAATGGTGCCGAGCTGCCACTCGCGCCCGATCACGTCGCGCACCACGAAGTCCAGCTTGGGGCCGTAGAAGGCCGCGTCGCCGGGTTCTACGGTGTAGGGCAGGCCGACTTCTTCCACCGCTTCCATGATTCCGCGCTCGGCGGCGGCCCAATTTTCATCGCTGCCCACGTACTTCGTGCCTTCGGGGTCACGGGTGCCCACCCGGAAGCGCACGTCGTTCATACCGAAGGTTTTCAGCACCAGCACCGTCAGGTCAAGCACATCCAAAAACTCTTTTTTAAGTTGATCGGGGCGGCAGAAAATGTGGGCGTCATCCTGCGTGAAACCGCGCACCCGCGTCAGGCCGTTCAGTTCGCCGGACTGCTCGTAGCGGTACACCGTGCCGAATTCGGCGAGGCGCACGGGGAGGTCGCGGTAACTGCGCGGCTTGGAAGCGTAAATCCGCACATGGTGAGGGCAGTTCATGGGCTTGAGCATGTACTGTTCGTCGTCCACGGTAATCGGGCTAAAGTTGCTGTCGCCGTAATTCTGGTAGTGCCCACTGGTCTTATACAGTTCCAAGTTGCCGATGTTTGGCGTGATGACGCCCTGATAATCGCGCTGGAATTGCTGTTCGCGCAGAAACCGCATCAGTTCCTCGCGCAGAATGGTGCCGTTGGGCAGCCACAGCGGCAGGCCGCGCCCCACCAGCGGGTCGATGACAAACAGTTCCATTTCGCGG
The DNA here is from genome assembly GCF_004801315.1 of Deinococcus sp. Arct2-2. Lineage (GTDB taxonomy): Bacteria > Deinococcota > Deinococci > Deinococcales > Deinococcaceae > Deinococcus. Next base: position 33,700 of record NZ_SSNW01000060.1, on the reverse strand, counting down.
CCCAATTTGCGGTGATCGCGGCGCTTGGCTTCTTCCAAGCGCGTCAGGTACTCGTCCAGTTCCTTTTGGGCCGCAAATGCCACACCGTACACCCGCTGCAAAATCGGGTTTTTCTCGTTGCCGCGCCAGTACGCGCCCGACGTACTCATCAGCTTGAAGGCGGCGGGGAGCTTGCCCGTGCTGGGAAAGTGCGGCCCCCGACAAAGGTCGGTGTAGCTGCCCTGCGTATAGAACGTGATCGGCTCGTCTTCCGGCAAAGCGCCGATCAGCTCGGCCTTGTAGGGGTCGTAGCTAAAGCGGGCCAACGCCTCAACCTTGCTCACTTCTGCCCGCGAAAACTCCAGATTGCGGCCCAAAATCTCGCGCATGATGGCTTCGATTTGGGGGAGTTCCTCTTCTTTCAACGGCTCTGGCAGGTCAAAATCCTGATAAAAGCCGTTTTCGATGCTGGGGCCGACGCCGCGTTTGACTGCTTCTGGGCCAAAGCCTTTGCGTTCGTAAAACTCGCCCACCGCCTGACTCATGACGTGGCCCAGCGAGTGCCGGAACAGCGGCGCGGCCTCTGAGGGGTTTTTCTTGGTAATTAACGTGATGCGTGCGCCATCGGGCAGCGGGGTCATCAGGTCTACGAGGTCGCCGTTGGCGGTGGCGGCCAGTGCATCTTGCGCGAGGCGGGGGCCGATTGCTTTGGCAGCGTCCAGCGCGGTTGCGCCTGCTGCTAAGTCCAGTTGTTTTCCATCGGGTAAAAATACGTGCATTTAAGCTCCTTTTTCTTGCTGTCCCTACTTGCCCACTCCGCGCATCAATCCGCACGGGGCATAAAAAAAACCCGGCCCAGCTTTGTCAACACACCCCTTGCCAACACAACGCCTGAGAGCCGCGTGGGTTCTCAGGCGCGCAGAGTTCGGGTGGTCAGGCTGGGCAGAGGCATTTGCTGCCGCACCGCGCCGCGCCCCCACAGACCGGGACGTCCGGGTCTGAGTTGTGGTGCGGCGAAGTTCATGAGGTCAGGATAGCGGGCAAAGGGGGGCGGGGGCAAGTTAACGGGGGCTAGCTCCAAGCGCCGCCCTGCATTGGCGCGGTTTCTTTGGGGTTCGGCCCCCAATTATTGGTGCCGGGTTCACTGTCGCTCACGTTCCGAGCAAGTATCCATAACCCACCCACCAAGGGGATGAAGCCAATAAGCCAGTACCATCCCGAACGGCCCGTATCGTGCAAACGCCGGACGCTCAGGGCTAAGCTGGGAATAAAGATAATTACGAGGTAAATAGTACCTAAAACACCGTATTCGATATTGCCATCACCAAAATCTAACCCCAGCACACTATCCAAAACCCTAAGCACGAGAGAAGTGATGGAAGTAATCAGAAAAAATATCCAGTATTCACGCCGACGCGAACGGCCAGAAAAATCTTTGAACCTACGCAGAACTGTCAGAAACTCCCTCATGTCCAAATGAGCATGACACTTATTTTCAGCTCATGTTAGAGATATGAGGCAGCTTGCGGCCAACTGATTGAGCCAACGCAAAAAGCACAGCCCTGAACAGGAACCGTGCCTTTGCGAAAGCTGCGCTGAAACTGAGATTTTAGTGGGCCGCCCTATGTGCTTGCCGCTTAGCCCCAAGCGCCACTCTGCACTGGCGCGGTTCCTTTGGGATTCGGCCCCCGTTTATTGCTACCGGGTTCACTGTCAGTCGCATCCAAAACAATGAGCCAAATACCGCCAATCAGAGGGATGAGGACGAGAAGACTCCACCATCCAGAACGGCCAATATCATGCATCCGACGAATGCCGACAGCTAGGCCGGGAATGAACAGGATCAGACTTTGAATTACGCCCAAAATACCGATCTGAAGGTTTTCGACGCCGAAATCCAGACCAAGCCGTCTATCAATGAATCCAATCACAAGGGTACGAATCCAGTTGAAGAGAACAAACATCCAATACTCGCGCCGCCGTGAGCGTCCAGAAAAATCTTTGAATCTTAGCAATACCGTCAGAAATTCTTGCATATCTGAACTAGCATGTCATTTATTTTTGCTGTCTGCCCGCAAAGAAGGGAAAGTATGCCCCAGTGGGCTAGCTTGGTCTAGCCAAAGAAAGAAGCACGGCCCCAAGTAGGAACCGTGCCCCAACAACTCTCACTCTAAGTTTTGAGCTTTTACAATCCGGCTTCGGCCAAGAAGGCAGCCAGCTTTTGCGGGCGAAATCCGCTGAGGCTGGCGGCCACGTCGCCGCTGACCAGCGTGGGCACACTGCGCTTGCCGCCGTTCACGCTCATCACGTACTCTGCCGCGCTAGCGTCTTGCTCGATATTGATCTCTTCAAACTCCAGTCCCTTCTTTTTGAGGGCGGCTTTGGTAGCGTGGCAATCGGGGCACCAAGTGGTCGTATACATTTTGATCATGGGGGAAACCTCCTAAGTTGAGTGGGTGGAGCCAGAGCATTTCTGACGCCTGATAGAGCTATTCATACTTTACAAAATAAAGCATCAAAAGTCAAAGCGGGGATAGGTTAAGGGTCTAACGAGGCGCAGAGAGTTTGGTTGGCTCCTCACCCTTGACTGGGACAGCCCGAAGAGAGGGGGGAGGTTGGGAGGGGGTGAAGTGAGTGCCAGCGATTGCCCTGCCCCAACGCAAAAAACGGCCCACCACGAGGGCAGGCCGTTGGAGTGAACCTGAAGCTTAGGCTTGAGCCGGGGCTTCGGAAGTTGCCGCAGGAGTTGCCGTTTCGGGCACGGCGGCGTCGTCTGACATGTCGGTGGGCAGACCCGCTTCCAAGTCGATATCGGCGGTGCGGGGGTCTACCTTGCGGGGAGCTTTGGGGGTCATGATCATGTTCATGTCCATGCCCATCATGCTCGGCATCCCTTCGGGTGCGCCTACATCGGCCAGCGTATCGGCCACGCGGTGCAAAATGCGCTCGCCCAACTCGGGGTGTGTGCGCTCGCGGCCACGGAACATGATGGTCACTTTGACCTTGTGGCCTTCGTTCAGGAAGCGGCGCACATGTCCGGCTTTGGTGTCGAAGTCGTGGTCATCAATCTTCACACGGAATTTGATGGCCTTGACTTCCTGAGACCGCACGCGTTTGCGGTTTTCTTTTTCGTTCTGCTGCTGCTCGTAGCGGAACCGGCCATAGTCGAGCAGGCGGCAGACGGGCGGCACGGCCTGAGGACTCACCATGACGAGATCCATAGCCTTTTCACGGGCCATAGTCATGGCATCACGCGTGTCGATAATGCCGATCTGCTCGCCGCCGTCACCAATCAACCTGATCTGACGGACGCGGATTTGCTCGTTGACCTTGTGTTCTTTCGCTATGTTCATCACCTCCGCACGCCCGGCGCACGCTGGCGCTCTGGGCGGCTGTGGCCCACCTAGCTCTTGCTGGCTTAAACCAGACTTCCGGGTGGGCAGACTCCTGAGTTTACCACGCGCCCCGCCTTTTTCCGGCATATCGGCCACTCATCAGAAATTAAGCACTATTGGAATTGAGCGTCGCGCTGTCTCCGGGTGCTGCCCTATCCTTCCCTCTCCTCTCGGCGCTCTGCCATGCTGTACCCATGACCGGTTCGCCCGCAAACCCTCTCCATCCTGCCTCGGCCTACACGTTTGGGCCACTGGCCGCCCGTAACCCGGATTTAGAAGTGCTGCTGACCGATGGCCTCGGCGGATTCGCGCTGTCCAGCTTGGCGGGTGTGCCCACGCGCTGCTACTCGGGTTTGGCGGTCAGTCAGCAGCCTCCTGTGCGCCGGTATTCGCACTTGGTGTCGCCGCTGGAGGTGCTGCGGGTAGGCGCGGAAGACAGTGCGCTGCACGCGCTGGAAATTGCGCCGGGTGTGTTCGAGGGGCGCGGGCTGGAAACCCTGACGGGCGCAACGATTTGGGATTTGCTGCCCGAACGAGAACAGTTGGTGCGCGGGGTGCGGGTGCGCCGCCGGATGTGTGCGCCCCGGCACTCCGGCGCGGTGGTGTACTTGTACGACGTGCAAAGCCGCGTGCCCGTGACGCTGACGCTGGGCGGATTTTTTGTAGACCGCGATATGCATCATGTTCACCGCGCCGCGCCCAAGTTGGACTTTGCCGTGCAGCCGGGAGGAAGGCAGGTGCGCGTGCAGGGCGAGCGGGAAACGCGGGTCACGCTGCATGTGCCGCAGGGCGGGGGCGTGACCACCGATGCGCTGACCCCGGCCCCCTTTTCTCAGCGGGTGTATTACCGCCACGACGCCGCACGCGGAGAGCCGGACGTGGATTACGCACAGGGCGCGGCGCTGTGGCAGGTGCAGTTTCCGGCGGGGGGCGGGCAAGTGGCGGTGGTGGTGCAGGGCGTGGTTCAGGGGGCAGCCGAACCCAAGCCCATCTCAGACCCTTGGGCCGCCTACACAGAGGAAGCCGTGCGCCGCCGCCAACTGGCCGAGCAAGCGTGGCAAGCATCGGGCGTGCGCGACGAAGTAGTGGCGACTTTGGCCGTAGCCGCCGACGCCTACCTCGTGCAGCGCGTGAACGTGGGCAACAGTTCCCGCAGCCTCAGCGTCATTGCGGGCTATCCGTGGTTTGCCGACTGGGGCCGCGACGCCATGATTGCCTTACCGGGCCTGACGTTGGTCACGGGCAGATATGAAGACGCCCGCGACATCTTGAGTACCTTTTTGGGATCGCTGCGGCGAGGGCTGACGCCCAATAATTTTCATGATGACGGCACGGGCGCGGGATACAACACTGTAGACGGGGCGCTGTGGTTGGCGGTGGCGCTGGAACGGTACGCCCGTACCACCGGCGACGGCCCCTTTGCGCGGGCGGCCCTGCCACAATTGCGCGAACTGTTGCGCTGGCATGTGCAAGGCACCGATCACGGCATTGCCGCCGACCCCACCGACGGCCTGCTGCGGGCCGGAGAACCGGGCGTACAACTGACATGGATGGACGTGAAAATTAAGGACTGGGTGGTGACGCCCCGGCACGGCAAACCCGTGGAAATTCAGGCGCTCTGGCTGGCCGCGCTGGGAGCCGAAGCCCGATTGTCGGACCCGCTAGGTGAAGCCCCCATGTTTGCAGAGATGCTGAGCCGCGCCCATCAGGGATTCGCGGCGCTGTGGGGAACAGAGCAGAAGGCCGACGCTCCTCCGGACAGGCCTTCCTCAGACAGCACCTTCCCAGAACTGATCGCCCCGAATCCGACCCTTGTCGGCCCGCCCGCACCCCCACCGCTGGGCATGGACGGAATTACGGGGATGTTCGGCATGGGCAGCATCGGCCTGAGCAGCATAGGACTGGGGAATGTGGGACTGAGCAACATCGAACTGGGCGGCCTAGGCAACAGCGCCGACTTCTTGCCTGTGTCCCTGCCTTTGTCCCAGCCGCCCACCATTCCCACCACACCCGGCGTTCCTAGTGCGCCCAGCGCGGCCCTAGCCGACTTCTTGGCCCCGGACACCAACGGCCACTGGCAGCCCGACTGGAGCGTGCGCCCCAACGCCGCCATTGCGCTTTCGTTGCCCGATACGCCCGCCACCGCCGACCAAATCGACGCCGTAATTCGGGACATAGAAACGCACCTGCTGACGGCGGTGGGCCTGCACACCCTCTCGCCGCTTGACCCAAATTACTTGGGCAACTACGGCGGCCCGCAACTGGTGCGCGACGCGGCCTACCATCAGGGCACGGTGTGGCCTTGGCCGCTGGGCGCGTTTGTAGAAGTGCTGCTGTCGCGGGGAGAAGTGCGCCGCGCCCGCGCTGCACTGGCGGGCCTGACCGGGCACATTTGGGAAGCGGGCCTGGGTCACGTCTCTGAAGTGTTTGCCGGAGACAGCCTGACCCCCGGTGGCTGCCCCTTTCAGGCGTGGAGCGTGGCCGAGGTACTCAGAGCGCACGTGCTGGTGGCCCGCGCTGAGGCTGCCGCGCTGAACCAGAACTGAGACGAGCTTGAATTGATTCTTTGACAGAGGGCAGGGCCGCCGCTCGCACGCCCCTCTCTGCAAGCTATCCCAGTCCCACAGGTGGAGAGGGCAACACCAAGATGCTCAAGACTCTTTTTTAATTCCGTCTGACACCCAAAAGAGCCGATCCATTCCGTGTGGTTGCCCAAACCCCCCCACTGTCCTCTACACTTATCGTCAGATTTGCCCTTGACGTACCCCGGACACAAACCCTACCATCCGGAGATGATACGGACTTGCTCTGATTCCCGACTCCCCGGAACAGTACCGGAGAGTCGTACATCGCCGCCAGCCCGTCTTTGTTGCCACTCATTCCATTCGGATGCGTCCCCAACGCATCGCAATTCTGTATGACAGGCACGCTCGAACTTCCTCCGCAGGCCATGCAAGTCGGCTTGGCCGTGGATGTGGCTGCGTTTGCCATGCATGCCGGAGAACTGCGGGTGCTGCTGGTGCAACGCGGCGCATTGCCACACGCCCGCGACTGGGCCTTGCCGGGCGGCTTTGTTCATGGGGGCGAGGAACTGCACGAGGCGGCCCTGCGCGAACTGCGTACCGAAACCACCGTGCAACTGGAACCCCGCCACCTAGAGCAGTTTTATACCTTTGGCGAGGTAGACCGTGACCCGCGTGGCCGGATCGTGAGCGTGGCCCACTTGGCGGTGTTGCCGCACGGCACGGTGCGTGTTACGGCGGGCGGGCATACATTGGGCGCGGCGTGGCTCAGCGCCCATCAGCCGCCGCCGCTGGCTTTCGATCACCACCTGATTTTGGATAGGGCCATCAAACGGCTGCAACTGCGCCTCGAATATGCCAACCTTGCCCTAGAATTTTTGCCCGACACCTTTACGCTGCCCGAATTGCAGGGCGTGTACGAGGCGATTTTAGACCGCAAGCTGGACAAGCGCAATTTCCGCAAACGGCTGCTGACTTTGGGCATCCTGACCCCCAGTGGAGAACGGCGCAGCGGCGTAGGGCGGCCTGCCCAGTTGTACAAACGGGCCAAGAATGCGCGGGTGGCGGCCCTCTAATCCGGTGCTGTAATCCGGCGCTCTACCCCAGCCCCGCCGGAACCCTCGCCCCAGTTTCCGCGTACCCGCACAGCGTATGAGTCTTGCTTTTCTAATCTTCCTTGTCGCGTGGGTCTTGGGCATGATCGGCACTTTTATTCCTGCCGTCCCCGCCACCATCATCATTTTTGCCGGAACGGTGGCCGCCACCCTGCTGGACGGCTTTCAGGTCTGGCCTGACCTTCCCTTCCTACTTACCTTCGCCGTTATTACCATTCTGATTTCTATGGTGGACAATGTCGCCAGTGCTTGGGGGGCACGAAAATACGGAGGTAGCAAACAGGCCGTGTGGGGCGCACTCATCGGCGGATTGGTGGGGATTCTGCCCATCATTCCCTTCGGCCTGATCGTGGGGCCATTGGCCGGGGCGCTGATTGCTGAATTGTTCATTGTGAGGAAGCCTGTGCCGGAAGCCATTCGGGCGGCGTGGGGCACGCTGGTAGGCCTGCTGACTGGGCTGATAGCCAAAGTGGTGCTTCACCTCTTGATCGGCATTTACGAACTGTGGCGCTTGTGGGAACCCGCTAAGAGTGTGGTTGGGTAAGACTGAGGGATAAACACAGGCTCCAGCCAATGCGCCGGAGCCTGTATTTCTTGTTCATTGTTCTTTGTTTTTATTCGTTCAGCGGGCCAGCAGCAGCGGTGCGATGGCGATAAAGCCCACCAACAAAGCGGGCAGCAGCGGCAACAAGGCCCCCAATGCAGCCCGCCCGGTATTTCCTACCGTTTGCCGCAGAGCGAAGAAAGCCAACACACACTGGGCCACCGTTCCCAAAACAGTCACGATTCCCAGTGCCAGTGCGCCAGACGTTTGGGCGGCAGAAGCCAGCGCCGCCAGCTGAATCAGACGAGGATTCTGGCCCGCAGCCGCCAGCGCCGGGCCAGCAGGAACCCACGCACCAGCGGGTGTACTGAGGGTTAGCACGATGACCAGCAGATACAGCGGCACCAGCAGGGCAAACGAGGCACTAAAGATCTCTGGCACGCGGCTGCCACGCAGACTTTGGCCCCGGCCCGCGCCCAGTCGCCCCAAACCCCACATGATGGCGAAGGTCAGCACGGTTAAAAAGACGCTACCGAAGGCGTTGGTGACATGCACGATCAGGGGCGGCGAGGCAGCTTTGGTGAGTTCGGCGGCCAGATTCGCGGCGGGCCGCACCAGCAGCGCGTAGGCCACACCCGACAACACGGCTGGGATTATCACCGCCGCCCAGTAACGCCACCAGATCGGCTCGGATTTGGCGAGTTGTGTGCCAAATCCACGCGGCCCAGTCAGCAGGTCTATGGGCAGGGGTGCAGGATCGCTGGCGGGCGGCGGAATAATCGGAGCGGGTTTCAATTTACGCGGGCGGCGGGAGGGGCGGGACATCGGGCTTACTGTAGGGGATGAACAGATGGAGTGTTGATAGTGGGAGGGTGCATCTTAGGAATGTGCCTGCTCAGGCTGGTCATGGCCTGCTGCTCGGAAGCGCCCTGATAGTGGTTTGCAGGTCGGCAAGAGCCTGAGCCACAGCAGGCAGGGTCAGCAGGGCGGCCAGCACCCCAAACAGCAGCACCGCCACATACGCCGCACTGAGCCAAGGCCCCGGCCTACTCTTGACCGCCGGATCGGGTTTGGGCACCAGCCACAAGTGCAGCACCACCATCACCACGCCGCCAAACAGCAGCGCCCCCAAAGCTAGCGGAACGGTGAGCGCGGAATTGCGGAGCAGATCGCCGCTTTCGGTAGGATCGGGCAAGTTGCGGCCAGCCAAAAATGCCCCCAGCCCTATGGCAATAGAGTTGTTGAGGACGTGGACGATCACGCCGTTCCAGAGACTGCCCGTATGTTGGGCGAGGCGGGCCAGTGCGTAGGCCAGCGGCAAAATCCCCGCTATGCTGGCCGGGACACCGTGCGCCACCGCAAAAGCCACACTGACCGTGATGGCCGCCACCGTAAAGCCTGCCGCCCGCTCGTGCCCGCGCATCATCAGGCCCCGGAAGGCCACTTCTTCGGCTAGGGGAATCAGCAGGCCCGCCGCCAGCAGCAGCGCCCACAAATCCGGCCCCTGAGTCAAGAACTGCGGAATGGCCCCAGCTCCGGAAGGAAACAGCACCACAAAAAACAAGGCGAAAGCCCGCGACGCAAGGAAGGCCAGCACAAAGGCGGCAATGGCTAGGCCCCAAGACGGCGGCGTGCGCCAACGCGAATCTTGCACCAACGCCCGCATACTGGGCCGAAAGATGGTCAGGGCCAGAATGAGGTTGGCAACAAACGACAGCAGTAAGGCTGTGCCTAGTGGCACGCCTTGAGACATCAGCACCGCCGACACCACATTTTGGGTCAGCAGCAGGGTCAGCGCGGCCCGGTTGCCGTCTACCGCCCGAATGCCGGAATCGGTGGGCGGCCTCACCGGAGTCTGATCGGTGGGCCACAGCGGAGCAGGTGACTCGGGCGGTGCTTGGGGTGGCGTGGAAGGGGCGTCCGGGGCCGTCATGGGAGCCAGCCTAGCGCGGAGAGCGGGGGTGGAACGTGGGAGGTGGATCGTAGATCGTGGTGATAAGAATGGCTTCACTGGGATTCTCGCCAAGCTCATCACCAAGACTCAATATCTCTTTCCCACCGCGCCTTTCCCACGATCCACGATCTACCCTCCACGTTCTCCTAGGCTTGCACCACAGCCACAGTCAGCACCCCAATCGCCCGCTCCAGCGCCTCATCGCTGACTTGGTGATGCAGCACGAAGCGCACCGAATCGGGGCCGAGCGCGTTGGCATGCACCCCGGCGGCGGCCCAGCGTGCGGCGTGGGCAGCGGCGTCGGGCAGGGTGGCATAGATGATGTTGGTCTGCACGGCGGCCAGATTCACGGCGAATCCGGCTTCGGCGAGGGCTTCGGCCAGTTGGCGGGCGCGGCGGTGGTCTTCTTTCAGCAGGGCGGGGCCGTCTTGCAGGGCTACCAACGCGGCAGCGGCCAAGATTCCGGCTTGACGCATGCCCCCGCCCATCATCTTGCGGTAGCGGTGCGCCTGTGCCATCTGCACTTTACTGCCCACCAGCACGCTGCCTACTGGGGCACCCAACCCTTTGCTGAGGCACACGCTGACCGTATCAAAGTGGCTGGTGATGTCGGACAGCGGTACGTCTAGAGCGGCGGCGGCATTGAAGACCCGTGCGCCGTCGAGGTGCAGCGGCAAGCCTTCCTCATCGGCCACAACGCGGATTCCGGCCAGTACCTCTAATGGAATAATCGTGCCGCCCGCCTTGTTGTGTGTATTCTCCAGGCTGATCAGGCCGCTGGGAGACTGGTGAATGGAGCGGCGCACGGCAGCCCGCACCCCTTCCGGGTCAGGAATACCCAGCGGCGCAGGCACAAAGCGCGGCACCACGCCACTAAACGCGGCCATCATGCCCAGTTCCCATTCATAGATGTGGCTGCCTTCCGCGCAGATCACTTCATGCCCGCGCTGAGTGTGCAGCGCAATAGCCACCTGATTGGTCATCGTGCCAGACGGCATAAACAGCCCTGCTTCGTGTCCGGTCAGGCGGGCCACTTCCTGTTGCAAGGCGTTCACGGTGGGATCTTCGCCGTACACGTCGTCGCCCACCGCCGCCTCTGCCATCGCCGCCCGCATCTGGGGCGTGGGCGTGGTCACGGTGTCGGAGCGGAGGTCGGCAATCAGGGGGGCTGGGGGCATGAAAGGAGTGTAGAGGGTGGATCATGGATCGTGGGAAAAGCGCGGCGGGAGAGAGCATTAATATTTTTTGCGCTGAACTTTGGCAACAACCCTAGAGATTCATTTCACATCGCCACGATCCACGATCCACTCACGGCCCCTACTGTAAGGCCATGAGTTGCCCCCCCGCCCCGCACCCGTCATGATGGCGGAGTATGCGTGACCCCGCGTTGGACGCCGTAATGGAAGCCCTGAAAACCGTGAACGACCCGGAATTGCACCGCGATCTGGTGTCGCTGGGCATGATCGAACGGGCCGAAGTGTCGGGCGGTGTGGCCGCCGTGAAGGTGAATCTGACCACGCCCGCCTGCCCGCTGAAAGGCAAGATTGAGGGCGACGTGCGTGAAGCGGTGATGGCCGTGCCCGGAATCACCGATGTCGTCGTGACTTTCGGGGCGATGGTGCGTGCGCCCTCTCAGCCTGCCTTGCCCGGTGTGAAGCATGTCTTACTGGTGGGCAGCGGCAAAGGCGGCGTGGGCAAAAGCAGCGTGGCCGTGAATATCGCCGCCGCCCTCGCCCGCGACGGAGCCAAAGTGGGCCTGCTGGACGCCGACGTGTACGGCCCTTCGGTGGCGCACATGATGGGGCAGGGCGCGGCCAAAGTCACTGCCAACGCCGAGCGCAAAATGCAGCCCATCGAAGCGCACGGCGTCCGCTTTATTTCTATGGCGAACCTGTCTCCGGCGGGGCAAGCCCTCGTGTGGCGTGGGCCGATGCTGCACAGCGCCGTCCAGCAATTCCTGAAAGATGCCGCGTGGGGCGACCTCGATTACCTGATCGTGGACTTACCACCGGGTACGGGCGACGTGCAACTCAGCCTGACGCAGACGGTGCAGGTCACCGGAGCCGTGATCGTGACGACGCCGCAAGACGTGGCCCTGATCGACGCCGCGCGGGCCATCGATATGTTCCGCAAAGCCAGTGTGCCCGTGCTGGGCATCGTGGAAAACATGAGTTACTTCGTGGCCCCCGATACCGGCCTGACCTACGACCTGTTCGGGCGCGGCGGCTCGCGCAAGTTAGGGGCCGAACACTTGCTGCTGGGTGAAGTGCCGATAGACATGGAAGTCCGTAAAGATTCGGATGCGGGGGTGCCTGCGGTGTTGGCGCACCCAGATTCGGTGGCTTCGGCGGCCCTGATCCAGATTGCCCGCAACCTTGCCGGACAGGTCAGCGTGCGCTCTATGGCGCAGTCGTTGCAACAGGACTTGGCCAACTTGCCCGACCAACTCACCGTCGTATGAGCCTCGCCGCCGCTCCCTTCACTTCGCTGCCAACGCCGCTGCCCGCCCCGGAGCGCACCAAAACGCGCCTGCTGGAACTGATTAAGCGGCACGGCCCCCAGACTGCGCAGGACTTGGCCTACAAGCTGGAAGTCAGCGTGCCCGCCGCCCGCCGCCACCTGTGTGACCTGCAAGACGGCGGCCTGATCGAGTCGCGCACCGAGCGCCCCGGCGGACGCGGGCGGCCCCAGCATGTGTTTGCCCTCACCGATCAGGGCGAGGCGTCGTTTCCCAAAACCTATTCGGGTCTGTGCGTAGATGTGCTGAGGCATGTGCAGCACCTGTTTGGGCAGGGAGCCGTGATGCAGGTCTTCGATGCCCGTAGCGCCGAAATTGCCGCCCGCCTTCAGGCCGAAGTGCCGCTGTCTGCGCCCCTGCCCATGCGCGTTCAGGCCTTTGTGCGCGTGCTGTGCGAAATGGGCTTTGACGCCGTGCTGGAGCAGGAAGGCGACACGTGGCTGGTCAGCAAACGCAACTGTCCCAACCTCACGGTGGCGCGGCAATTTCAGGAACTCTGCGTGAGCGAACTGACCATGTATCAAGACTTGCTGGGCGTGCCTATGACCCGTGAAACGCGGATCGCCTGCGGCCAAAGCACTTGCCTGTACCGGATCGGCCCCTGACCATGCCGCCGTCGCCGCCCACCAGTGTGCCGGGTGTGGCCCATCTGCCCGCCAACGAAACCCCGACTGGCACGGCGCAGATGTTGCCGCCGCTTCACAGTTTGGTGGCGTGGCCCCCCGCCGAACTGGACGGCTGGTTGCGCCGCACGCAGGAGCGCCTGAATGTGCGGGCGTTTGGCCTGCCGCACCTGAATCTGCGTGCCCCGTTCCGCACACCGCTGGGCAGCCGCGATCTGGTGGGCGCTTTCCGGCACCTACTGGCCGAAACCCCGCCCTTTGAAGTCAAGATTCTGGGCTGGAAACAGCTTCCCAACGCCCTGATGCTGGAATGCGAGCGTGCGCCCGAACTGCTGGCCCTGCACCGCCGCGCCCTCGGGGCCGTGCCCAGCTCTCAGGCTCCCTACGACGGCGACGCCTATATGCCGCACCTGACGTTGGCGTTGGGCATTTTGCCTTGGGCCGAAGCGCACCTGTGGGAAGAAGTCCGCCGCCTCACGCCGCCCCTGACGCACTTTACGGTCACGGCCCTGAGTCTGACGCGGGAAATGCGCGGAGAAGTGCAGGAGCTGCATACCTTTCCGCTGGGTGAGGGTGCTGGGGTATAGGGAGCGGGAAGGACAGATGCGTCTAGCGAGGAGCTTTTGCTTCGGCCAGCACGCGCCCAACGGCCTGCTTGTACGACTGAAACGGGCGGGTGACCAGTGCCCGAATTGGCAAAGGATCACCGCTCATATCGGCAGCCAAGCTGTCTACCAAGCCCTGAAAGGCTCCACGCGGCAGCTTGCCCGCCCGCTCGATCAACGGCGCAAAGAGTCTGAGGAGGGCCGCCGGAAAATGGATTTTGATGGGTGGACGCCGCCCTAGCCCCGCCGCCGCCCCGTCGATCATCTGATCCATCGTCAACACGTCATCGGAGCCGACATCATAGGCCTGACCGAAGGCGCGGGGATCGTTCAGCACGCCAACGAGGGAGTGGGCCAAGTCGTCTACCGCCACCGTCCTCATTTTTTGCTGGCCGCTGCCGAGGCCGAAGGCGACAGGTCTGTTGGCCCCGGCCAGCACCGCATCAAACCCCGTTCCGCCGCGCCCGACGATCATGCCCGGTCTGATGATGGTCACGTCTAGGCCGCTGTTGAGGAGGAACTGCTCTGTTTTCCAGCGCCCCCGCAACCACTGGCTCGGTGCGTCGGGCGCGGTGCCGATAGACGTGACGTAGATCAGGCGGCTTACCCCGTGCAGAGCGCAGGCCGCCACGATGTTCTCCAGACCAGTCTTTTCGACGTCCATGAAGGCTTGGCCTGCCAAGTTCGCCCCTTGAGGCGATAGCGTATGCACAGATATATACACTGCCCGAACTCCTTGCAGCGCACGTTGGATGGATACGGCGTTCAGCATATCGCCCGTAACCACCTCGCACCCGGCGGCGGCCAAATCCTGAACGCGGGCCGGGTCACGGGCCAAACAGCGAACCGTGTGACCCTGTGCCAGAAGTGTTTTGACGACCTGCCGCCCCAAAAACCCAGATGCCCCGATCACAAGAATGGTGCTGCTGCCCTGTGTCACTGTTTCTCCTCGAAGCTGTGTTACAAATGCTTCTCGCATTCCGTCTCACTGTTTCACAGGCGGCTCACTACATCAGCACTTGATGCCCCAAACGGCAACAAGCGTGGATTGGAGATCGTGGGTAGGATTGTCTAAGGGTCTAGGGTCTCAGGAAGGGCAACAGCGAGGGCTGGAGTCTCTTGTTTCTACTGCCGACAATAACGAACATGGATCAAAAATCGTGGCACCCACTCAAGCCACGATTTCCGATCCACAATTTAGTTTTTTGGGCTACTTCTGACTGCTCTTACACACTTACTGGCAGCTTCAGCATTCCGGCCAACGCGTCCATAAAGGTGTCGAATCCGGCGAAATCGAGTTGCTGCTCGTTGTCGCTGAGGGCCGTCGCGGGGCTGGGGTGAACTTCGATGTGAATGCCGTCTGCGCCGACAGCCAATGCAGCTTTAGCCAAAGGAATCAGCAGGTCGCGGCGGCCCGCAGCGTGGGTCACGTCTACGATCACGGGCAAGTGGGTTTCCTGCTTGGCAAGCGCCACTGCCGACAAATCGAGGGTGTTGCGCGTCCACTTTTCGAAGGTACGAATGCCGCGCTCGCACAAAATGACCTCGTTGTTGCCTTCCGACAGGATGTATTCGGCGGCGTAGAGCCATTCTTCGATGGTGGCGCTCAGGCCGCGCTTGAGCAGCACGGGACGGCGAGAACGGCCCACTTCGCGCAGCAGGGCAAAGTTGTGCATGTTGCGTGCGCCCACTTGCAAAATGTCGGCGTGTTCGGCCACCACTTCTACGTCGCGGGTGTCCATCACTTCGGTAATAAACAGCATGCCGTTGTCGCGGGCAGCGCGGCCCCCGATGATCAGGCCGTCTACGCCCATGCCCTGAAAGCCGTAAGGGCTGGTGCGGGGCTTGTACGCGCCGCCGCGCAGGATTTTCACGCCTTTGCCCGCCAAGTACGCGGCGGTCTGATCCATCTGTTCTTCGGATTCGATAGAGCAGGGGCCAGCGATGATGGTGGGGGGCGCACTCCCGCCGATCTGCACGCCGTCGATGTCCAGTACAGTGTCGTCGACTTTTACCTTGCGCGACACCAAGAGTTGCTTCTTGTCGTTGCTTTCTTCGAGGTCAAGGCTGGCCTTGAAGATTTCTTTGAAGATGGCTTTCACGGCGGCTCCGGTGAAGGGGCCGGGGTTCAGCGCCTCCATTTCCTTGAGCTGCTTGTCTTCACGGGCGGGGTCGTAGTGGTGTGGGCGGCCTTCGAGGGTCTTGGCATGGCCGATCTGGGCCACTGCTTCGCCGCGTTTAGACAGCAACACCAAAAGGTCACGGTTGATCTGATCGACCTCGGCGCGGAGGTCGTCGATACTGCGGTGCGGTTGGGTCATGACGTCAGTGTAGGAAACTCCCGCACCCTAGAACGCGGGCCGTGCTAGTCAATTGAAAAGAGTTGTCCAGAACAACGGCGTAAAAGACGTTTATCTCACACCGGAGAAGGAGGCTGGCTGGGGTCTGGCGTATTGACCATATGCGCCGCCACCCGCGTCAGGGCCGCGTAAAACTCATGCGCGTCGGCCTCGGAAATCCGGGGGGTGGCCCGGAGCGCCGCGTTCATGCAGGCCAGTCACGCCCGCCCCCGTGTGGGGGTAATGGCGTGTGGCAAATGCCGCGCCCGCAAGCGGGGATGCCCGTAGCGTTCGTGGTACAGCGGTGGGCCACCCAAAAACCCGGTCAGGAGTGCCAGTTGCTTTTCGGCAGTTTCGGTCAGGTCGGCGGGAAAAATGGGAGCCAAATCGGGGTGTTGGGCCACCAGACCATAAAAGCGCGTGACAAGTTCGGCCAACGCTTCCGGCCCGATCCGGTCGTACAACGTGCCTCCGGGCGTGAGTTGTAGGGTGGGGGGAATGACGGTCATGCGGGCAGGGTAGCGCGGTGGGGGGAACTAGGTTTAAGAGTGGCCGTGTCTCAGGGTGGCCGTGTCTAGGGGTCTAGGGTCTAAGGTGTTGGGGCGGAATCGCTGCTGGGTGGCCCCCTCTGCTTCGGAGCTTCTCAACCCCCCCGTTGCTGACGCAACGCCCCCCTCAAGGGGAGGGCAAGGAATAAGGAATACTGCTCTCCCAGTGAGGGAGTTTTAGGCAGGTCGGCCTTCAAGGTGTTGCCAAGCTCGGCAAGAATCAATAATTCCGCCTGAGCGCCACACGCGGCAGCCCCAGCACCAGCGCCAGTGGCCCCAGCAGCAAGGCCCACAGCGCCGCCTGCACGCCGAACCGCTGGGCCAGCGAACCCAGCACAATGGGAATCAAGCCTGCCAACACCGCCGACACCGACCCCAACGCCATGACCGTGCCACTTTGGGCAGGCAACAGCGTATACAGGCGGGCCTGCAACACGGCGTACCAGCCCGAAGTGAGCAGACCCAGCACGCCCAACAGGGCCAATTTGACGCCCAACTGCGGAAACAATAAGAAGGCGGCAAACGCTAAAGCCACGCCCACCGCACTCAGGCGCACGTAGGCCACGCCCGATACCCGCTCTAGCACAGGCACGATCAGCGCGTCACCCAGCAAGCCCACGCCAGTCAGGACAATGACGGCCAAGCCTGCTTGCGCGGCGCTAGCTCCGGCGGCGTCTACAAAGTACAGAGCCACGAAGCCCCGGAACACGTCCAGCATCAGGTCGGCGCATTCCAGCAGCAGCAAAGACAGCCGAATCTGGCCCCGGCTCAGGGCGGCGCGTAAGCCTTGCCACCCTGCCCGGAAGGTAGCCGACAGGGGTTGTCTGGTTGCTTCTGGAGGGAACTGCATCACGGGATCAAGTTGCACGCGCACAGACCACAGCAGCCCCCAAGCGACGAGCGCCAGCCCTGCCAACCCAGCGAACACCGGACGCCAGCCCCCACCCAGCGCCACCGATAAGGCCACCAGCAACGGGCCGCCGAGGTTGCCCACCGATCCGGCCAGCGCCCACCGCGCCATGTTTTGCTCGTGGCGGGCAGGGTCGGCGTCCATCAGGGCGGCTTGGGTCAGGCTGACAAACGCGCCCGATGCCGGATAGAACAACAGCAGCGCCAAGAGTAGCGGCCAAAACCCGCCAGCAGTGGCGATCAGCACGAGCGCCGCCGCGAAGCACACGCCACCGCCCAAAATCAGATGTCGCCTATAGCCTGCATCCGACAAAAAGCCCAGCACCGGCTCCAGCAGGTTGCCGAATACGGCGGGACTGCCCAGCAGCAAGCCGACTTGCACATAATTCAGCGCCAGATCGGAGCGCAACGACGGCCAAGCCGCACCCGTCGCACCGTCTACGAGCTCGTCTACCAGTTCGGCGGCAAGGGCAGCCAACAACAAAAGGGTGGGAGGCAGGAGGCGGCGCAGAGATAAGACGCGGACGTTCACAGGACGTAATTTCACAGAGGGCCGTTCCTTTTGGGCAAGAGGCGAACACGCTGGACGCAGCAGGTGTGCCAAATGCGGCGGGGAAAGCCCGGTAAAAGTGGCCCGGTTCAGAGGGCCGGGGCAGTCTGGTCACCAAGGTGGGAAGGACATAGGTTCAGGGTACATCCGAATAAAGGCCAACAGCAAAAAGGCCCCAGCATATGCCAGAGCCTTTGAAACCGGGGATTTGGAAAATGGGGGCGAGAGCCTTAGCTCCAGTTCCACACCGTGGGTTCGTACTCGTAAGCCCCGCCGATCATGCGGCGAATGTGGCCCAGCGCGTGAAACGGGAAGTGGTACCCCGTGACCCACAGCCCTTCGGTGGTCACTTCATCGAACAGGCGCTGACGGGTACGGGCGGCCAATGCGCCGTCGGTGTCGAAGCCCACATATGCGCCCCGGTGCTTCAGGCTCAGCAGGAAGTGTCCGGCAGCGTCCCCGAAGACCATCAGTCCCGCGTTGCCGCTGACTGCACGCACGCTGAGGTGGTTGAGGGTATGGCCGGGGCTGAGAATCGCGGTCAGGCCGGGCACGATTTCGGCTCCCGGCTGAATCAGCGTGAAGCGGTCTTTGAGGCCGATCAGGTTGACCTGCACCGAGGCGTTGGGCGTGGCCTGAGTCGTCCAGAACTGGAATTCTGCTGCGCCCATGACATGCCGTGCCTGCGGAAACGTGGGCTGCCCCGCCGTAGTCAGGCCGCCGATATGGTCGCCGTGCCCGTGCGTAATGAACACGGTGTCGATAGTGGCCGGGTCGATGCCCGCCCGCCGGATATTCGCCAGCGTTTGGCCTGCCGTACCGCCGCGCCCGGTATCGATCAACACGCGGTTCCGGCCCGTTTCGATGATGGTGGGATTGAAGTGGTTGACCGTGTTGGTGGGGGCCACATGGTACTCGGCCAGCGTCGCGGCAAACTCGGCCTGACGGTCAGGATTCGCTCCCCAAGTGGGCAGCAAGGCAGCCAGCGGAGCCGTACCGTCGCTGAGTACGGTGACGGTCATATCTCCGATTTTTTGGCGGTAAAAGCCGTTGCCGTTGAGGGGGCCAGTGGGGGCGGCAGGCGCAGCGGGCGTGGCCGGGGAAGCGGGCGTGGTGGTTTGGGCCAAGGCCAGCGGTGAGGCGGCGGCCACCACTCCAGTCAGGCCCAAGAGTTGCAGGGCGCGGCGGCGATCTAGGGCAGCGGCAGGCAAGATGATTTGATCGTCAGACATGGGGAAAACCTCCGGCGAATGAGGAAAGGACAGCAGCGAGATTCGGTTTGGGCCGGATGAATGCAACAGACAGCGCATTACCCGGATTGAAGTGAACTTACCTTTCAACGTTGAACGATAAATTCAGAAGCAAAAGTATTCAGGCATACGCTGAACATTTGGCGGAAGTTTAGAAACAAGTGTGGTCACAGACGGGCACACTCCTTGCGTTCAGCGCCCCGGCCATTTCTGCTGCTGACCGAAGCCTTGTTTCAGCGTCCAGCGCGGCTTCCCCACATCCTCTAACACACTACTCAACCGCTCTTTAGCTGCGGCTTTGGCCTTCGCCGCGCACAACCCATTTGGTGGTGGTCAGTTCTCGCAGACCCATCGGCCCCCGCGCGTGCAGTTTTTGCGTGCTGATCGCTACTTCTGCGCCCAACCCCAGTTGCCCGCCGTCGTTGAAGCGGGGGCTGGCGTTCACCACCACGGCGGCGCTGTCTACGTCCTGCACAAAGCGATCGGCCTGCGCGGGGTCACGGGTGAGGATCACATCAGTGTGGTTGCCGTGCAGGGCGATAAAATCTAGCGCTTCATCCAAGCCCTCTACGACCCGAATGCTGGCGGTGAGGGCCAAAAACTCGGTGCCGTAGTCGGCGTCGGTGGCAAGGTGGGCCTGCACGCCAGCGGTACTGAGGGCGGCCAACGCTTCGGCATCGGCCCGCAGGTCTACGCCGTGCGAGACAAGGTTTTGGGCGATGGCGGGCAGAGCAGGCAGCGCGGCGCGGGCCACCAGCAAAGTATCGAGCGCGTTGCAGGCACTCGGCTTTTGCACTTTGGCGTTGCGAATAATCTGCACAGCCAACGCCACATCTGCCGGATTTTGAGCAAAAGTGCCGTCCAGATACACATGCACCACGCCGATGCCGCCCACGATCACGGGCACGGTGGCGTTTTCCACACAGTAGCGGTGCAGCCCCGCACCACCACGTGGAATAATAGCGTCCACCAACGTATCGAGCCGCAACAGTTCCCGCATCCGCTCGCGGGCCGGGTCATGGATCACCTGCACGACGTCGGCGGGAAGGTTCTGGGCGTGCAGAGCGGCGTGAATGGCCTCTTCCAGCGCCGCGTTACTGAACACGGTTTCCTTGCCGCCGCGCAGAATCACGGCGTTGCCGCTCATCAGGGCCAGCGCCGCCACGTCTACGGTCACGTTAGGGCGACTCTCGTAAATCACGCCCAGTACGCCCAATGGCACGCGCCGCCTAGAGACACGAATGCCGCTGGGTTGCACTTCTTCGGCGGTGGTTTCGCCCACCGGATCGGGCAGGGCGGCCACCGCTTCCACATCGGCGGCGATGGCTTCCAGCGAGGCGGCAGAGAGCCTCAGGCGGTCTACCATGTGGGCAGGCAACTCGGCGGCCTGTGCAGCGGCGATATCCTGCGCGTTGGCGGCCAGAATGTCCCCTTGCCGCGCCCGCAACTCGGCGGCGATGGCGTGCAGTGCAGCCACCTTCTGCGCGGTGGGCAGAGAACGCAGCACCCGCCCAGCGGCCCGCGCCCGCACGCCCATGCTGTGTACCGATGTGTTTGCTGTGTTGCCCGCTGCCTCTACCGCCGTCATGGGGGTAGCGTAACAGGGTGGGGGCGGTCTAAGAGTCTAAAGGTCTAGGGTCTAAGGAGGTGGGGCGGGGGCGTCGCTGAATTGCCCCCTCTGCTTCGCAGATCTGCGAGCCACCCCGCTGCGGCGCAGCGCCCCTCTCCCGCGAGTGGGGAGGGCAAAAGGCTAGAGCGAAAAGCTGTGTTTAGCTCCCTCCACCTTGAGGGGGGAGGGCCGGGGAGGGGGTGAATGAGCGTCAGCGATTGCCCTTTTTAGCCCCTCAGACCCTAGACCCTTAGACGCCTTCCCCACTGCCGACGACCCACATCCCACGCCCCAACCTCACCCCAGCACCCGCACCAACGGCTCCAATTCTTCCAAGTGAAAGCGGTGGCCTGTGGCGTGCACGAGTTGCCGCACCAGACGGCGAGCAGGCAGCGACGACAGATTCAGGCTGGTGGCTCCGGTAGACGTAATTTGGGCGCGGCCCGTCAGGTCAATGACGGTGTGATACGGCTGCACCAGTCCAGTAGGCAGACTGCCACCCGTCAGCACGATCAGGTCGGCGCGTTCGGTCAGGGTTTGCACAGACGGGTCGCGGCGGCTCATGGCAAAGCTCCGCACTCCAGCGGGCAAGTCGCGGGCGGCGCGTTCGGCGTCTGGGGCGCTGTCGGCCACCACGCCCACATCGGTAAAGCCGAGCCGCGATAGGGGCAGAGCGCGGGCCAAATCGTCGGCCCCGTTGCCCAGCAGCACCGCACTTGCCCCGCGTGCCGCGTAACCGGTGGCTTCCAGCGCGTCTATCAGCGCCCCAGTTTGGGCATACGCGCCGTGACTGCCGCCTGTGCCAAAGCCGCCTGTGAACGACACAGCGTCTACGCGCCCCACCCGCCGGGCGTCGGCGTCAGGGGTAACGGCACCCAGCACGGCTTCTTCATGAGAGGGGCCAACCAATGCCCCGCAAAACCGCAAGGTATGGCAGGCGTCCAGCACGGCCTTCAAATCTGTATCGGGCACGCCCACCGCCACAATTCCCAGTTCACGAAAGGCGCGGGCAGCCCCCGCAGGCACACCGATCAGGGCAAGGGGCGGGGCGTCGGCATGGGCAGGCATCGGGGCCAAGTGTAGCGTGAAGACTGGCTCAAGGGTCAGGCCACTGCCCAGCCAGAGTCGAAACGGTAGACCGCGTAGACCAAACGGGATTCAAATTCACCGCTCTCAGCACACAGAAACACGTCTTGGCCTGTGGCCTAGGTCAGAATCTTCAGCAAGCGTGTCAGGCGGGCAAAAGCAACTTCATCGGGCACGTCCAGCGGGTGCAGGGTGGCTTCCATCGGGTCTAGGCCAAAGTTGAGGAAAAACACCACTTGCAGCGCCCCTGTTCTGTCCCGCACAACGCTGCCCGGACAAGGCGTATCGGCGTGAAACTCGGCTATAGGGTCATCTTCCCCACCCGTTCCCAAGAGTTCTACCCCAGCCAGATCGGGCAGCGAGGCGGGTTCGCCGCCGATCAGGAAAGCGCAGGGGAAGGCCCGGTCTAGCGCGTGCAGAGCACTGAGCCAAGAGGCGGCGTCCATGCCAAAGCTCCAGAGATTAAGCAATGAGCCGTCCCAGTCGAACGCATCGGCCAAGTCTGCCCGATTCATGGCCCCACCCGCTCTGCCCCCGAATACACCGTCAGGCGGTCTGCCCGCGCCCAGCCGCACAAAGTAAGCCCGAAGGTGGCGGCAGTTTCGGCGGCAAGGCTGGTAGCCGCACCCACCGTGACCACCACCGCCACACCTCCCATCACCGCCTTCTGCACGATCTCGAATCCGGCGCGGCTGCTGACCACCAGAATGCTGGCGGAGAGCGGCAATAATCCGCGTTCCAGCGCCCAGCCGATCACTTTATCGGTGGCGTTGTGGCGGCCTATGTCCTCGTAGGCACAGAGGCACGCTCCATCCGGCCCGAACAGGCCCGCCGCGTGTAGCCCACCCGACGCAGCAAATCCCGGCTGAAGCGCCTGTAGCCTCTCCGGCAATCCGGCCAAAAACGCGGCGCTGAGCGGGCCACCCGTCCAAGTGGGCAGGGCCGCCCGCACCGCCAGCCGTTCTATGCTGCCCGTGCCACACACGCCGCACGCGCTGGACGACACGCCCAACCGCGCCCCCGCCGCCAACCGCTCATGCTCGGGCGTGTGCAGCCCCATCACGTTCGGATTCTCCGGGTCAGGCTCCAGCTTCACGGTCTCCGGCCACAGCCCTTCTGCCAACAGCCAGCCGCACACCAGTTCGGCGTCGGCTCCGGGCGTTCGCATCAGAATACCCAGCGTGACCGGGCCAGACGGCGTGTGCAGGCACACTTCTAGCGGTTCCTCTACGGCCAGCGTGTCTGAGATCAATCCTGCCGACTTCTCCCCTGCCCCACTGCCGGAATAGACCGTTGCAGGCCACTGGGTCAGCGCGACACCGGGCATCAGGTCTACTCCTCTCCGGCTTCGCGCAAGGCCCGGCCCGCTCCCTTCAGCACGCCGAATACCGCGCCCAGCGCCAGTTGCACATCGCGGTCACGCAGCAGGCCCAGCAGTTCGGGCAGGCCGAGGCCCCGGCCGTGACCCGAATGCTGAGCTACGTATTTGGCTCCCTCGCTTACGCCCGCGCTGACGGCTTGCCCCAGCACGCGCACTTCGTCGGGGTTTAGGGCAGAGGCAGTTTTGCCCAGTTCCACCACGTTCTTAATCAGCGTGGTGCTGCTCTCGCCCGCCAACAGGTTCAGGGCCGAGGCGCTCAGGCCCTCGCCACCGCGCACCAGCCGCACCAGTATGTCCAGCACGCCGTGTTCATGCAGTTCGCGCAGCAGGCGCAGGCTCTCGGCTAGGGCTTCGGCAGAGTCGGATACCGAAGCGTCAAGTTGTTGTTGGGGAGTGGGGGGCTGGGGGGTGAATTCTAGGGCTTTTGCCATGTGGGGAACTCCGAGAGTGTAGAGGGTGGAAAGTTGGAGGGTGAACCCCCCCGTTGCTGTGCAACGCCCCCCCTTAGAGGGGAGGACAACTGCTTTGGTGCTCCCCTTTAAGGGGGGCTGGCTGCACAGCAGACTGGGGGGTTTTGGCGGAAACGTCGGCGTGTAAACCCCCCCGTTGCTCGCGCAACGCCCCCCCTTGAGGGGAGGACAAGTACGTTCAATCATCCCCGCCCAACCGGTCAGACCTCGCGTTCAAGCTATCCCCAAGCATCGGCAAGAGGCCGCCGGGAAAGACATAATCAGGCCGTGCCCACTTGCGCTCCACTTCTACTCCAGTTTGCGGCGTGGGGTGGCCGTAGCGGGAATTGCCCTTCGGCAGCGGGTTCGGGCCACCTTCCGGCAGCACTTCCAGCCTCACCGCCGTGTCTTTGTAGGCGGGCGTATTGGTCACCGTGTCCCTGTTATTGCCCGTCAGGCGGTTCACGGCGTCCTCGGCATGGCGGGCGTTCATCGGCACATAGACCTCATGGCCGCTGACCCGCCCGGTGATGTTGGCCTGCACTTTCACCGCGCCGTTGGGACTGATCAGACGCACCCATTGGCCGTTCGTGATCTGGCGTTCGGCGGCCAGTTCGGGGCTAATTTCCACGAAGGTATCGGGCACGCTCGCCGCTAGCCCAGCCACGCGGAAGGTCATGTTGCCCCCGTGAAAATGCTCCAGCATGCGCCCGGAGTTCAGGTGCAGGTCAAATTCGGCGTCGGGCGTGTGCTGGCGCGGCTGATACTGCGCCGGATAGAGCCGGGCCTTGCCATCGGGGAAGTTGAAACGGTCAACGTACAGCAGCGGCGTATCGGTGCCGTCTTCGGCCACAGGCCAACACAGCGAGTCGAACCCTTGCAGCCGCTCGTAGCCCACGCCCGCCATGATGGGCGTGACGCGGGCAATCTCGGCCATGATTTGGGACGGATGCGTGTAGCCCCAGCTATAGCCCATGCGCTCCGCCACCGCCGTATAAATTTGCCAGTCGGGGCGCGTGCCCTTCAGCGGCGGCATGGCTTCATAAAGGCGCTGCACCCGGCGTTCGGTGCTGGTAAACGTCCCTTCTTTTTCCAGCGCAGAGGCGGCGGGCAGCACCACATCGGCGTAACGGGCGGTATTGGTGAAGTAGAGGTCTTGCACCACCATGAAGTCCAGCGCCTCATAGCCCTTCTCCAAATGGTTGGCATTGGCGTCGGTGAGGCTCATTTCCTCGCCGGTCAGCCACAGGGCCTTAAGGTTGCCCGCTATGGCGGCGTCAATCATCTGGGTGTTGTCCAGCCCGCGCTCTGGCCGCAGCCGCACGCCCCATTCGCGCTCGTGGGCCTGCACAGTCAGGGGGTCACTCACCTTTTGGTAGCCGCTGACCTGATCGGGCATGGCCCCCATGTCGGACGCGCCCTGCACGTTGTTGTGCCCACGCAGCGGGTACGCGCCAGTGCCGGTGCGCCCGTAATTGCCCGTAATGAGGAGCAGGTTGCTGATAGCCGTGCTCGTCTCGCTGCCGCCGCACTGCTGGGTCACGCCCATCGCCCAGAGGATGCATACACCGCCCTTGGTTTTATCCTGCCCCGCCGCCACGATCTGCTTTGCCAGCGCCTCAATCTCTGCCGCCGGAAGTCCGGTTTCCGCCTCGGCATACTCCAGCGTAAAGGCGTCCACACTGGCGCGGAAGTCTTCCAGACCGTTCACGCGGGCTCGCAAAAAGGCGTCATCTGCCCAACCGTTGTCCAGAATCAGGCGCGAGAGGGCACACAGCCAGACAAAATCGGTGCCGGGGCGAGGGCGCAGGAACTTGTCGGCGCGGCGAGCCAATTCGTGTTCGCGGATGTCCACAACGACTAATTGCGTGCGCCCCAGCTTGTGCGCCCGCTTCACACGGGTAGCCAGTACCGGATGACTTTCGGCGGTGTTGCTGCCCACCGTGATGACTAATTCGGCGTGTTCTATGTCGTGAATAGTGCCGCTGTCGCCGCCGTAGCCCACCGTCCGCATCAGCCCTTGCGTGGCGGGCGACTGGCAATAGCGCGAGCAATTGTCCACGTTGTTGGTACCGATGACTTGCCGCGCAAACTTCTGCACCAAGTACGCTTCCTCGTTTGTGGCCTTGCTGGACGCGATAAACGCCAAAGCATCCGGCCCATGCTGCCCTTTAATTTCGCCCAAACGCCACGCGATCAGGTCAAGGGCCTCGTCCCAAGTCGCTTCTCTAAACCGTCCATTTTCACGGATCAGCGGCGTGGTCAGGCGGTCTGCGCTGTTCACGTACTCCCAGCCAAATTTGCCCTTTACACACGTTGAAATGCCGTTGGCTGGCCCCGGCCCCGGCTCCACTTTCAGGATGTGGCGGTCTTTCGTCCAAATCTCGAAGGAGCAGCCCACGCCGCAGTAGGTACACACGGTTTTGGTCTTCTGGATGGACGCCGCCCGCGTTTCCGCCTCCACATCCGACACGTTCATGATCAGTTGCAGGCCGCTGGAATGCTCGATACCCTTGACCAGATCGATGGCCGCTTCGAACACGGGTTTGGGCAGCGCCGTCAGCAAGCCCGCCTCGCCCAGCATGGATTTTTCCATCAGCGCGTTACAGGGGCACACCGTAATGCAGTGGCCGCAACTCACGCAGCTTGAATCACCAATCGGTTTGCCGCCGTCCCACTGCACGCGGGGTTGCTCGGCTTCCCAGTTGATGCTGAGGGTTTCGTTGACCTGTACGTTCTGGCAGGCTTCCACGCAGCGGCCACACAGGATGCACTGATCGGGGTCATAGCGGTAAAAGGCGTTGGAGTGGTCTTGCGGGATGCCTTTGGGCTGAAAAGGCCGTGTGGGATGGTCTACGCCCAGCAGCCCCAGCGTGTTGTGTACCGTGCAGTTGCCGTTGCTATTGTCGCAGACGGTGCAGTACAAATCGTGGTTAGACACGATCCGGTCATAGGCGTCGCGCTGGGCAATGCGGGCGGCCTGCGTCTGGGTACGAACGGTCAGGCCCGCCGTGACGGGGGTTCCGCAGGCGCGGCCTACTTGCCCGTTTATTTCCACGGCGCAGGTATCGCAAGTCTGGATTGGCCCCAGTTGCGGGTGATAGCAGACCTGTGCCAAGTCGATCTGAGCGCGGTTGATCACGTCAATTAAGGGTTCTCCGGTGCGGCCCACGAACGCCACGCCGTCTATCTGCACGGCCACTTCCGGCCCGTTATTGGCCCGCAGTGGCCCCCGCTGGGTTCGGCCTCGATTCTGTTCCGTCACATTGCCTCCGCCCTTCGCTGGTGCTGCTTTGAATGGCAAGAGTATAGGCGGGGTGGTCTAAGCGCGGCAGTCTAAGGGTCAAAAGTCTGAGGGTCTAAGGTGCTGGGGCGGTGGCGGTTGCCGGGTGGCCCTACTGTTTGCCGACTGTTCGAGTTCCGCAAAGGGCGAGGGCATAAACTCCAACTCAATGGTTCGGACAGTTTTACCGAAGAAAAGCAGGCCACAGAAAAACGTCGTCTAGGACGCCTTGCCTGTTCCCCCCTCTGCTCCTTGCGCTCTGCGAATCCCAGCCCCCCGCGCAAGGGTGGAGGAGCCAGAACACTCTGTTGATCAGCGTCGCTCAGAAAAATTCAGAAACTGCCCGAACCATTGTGAGTAAGGGTTGAACGCTTTTCTTAGACCCTTCAACCCTTGACCCTTAGACGCCGTTCCTATCTCCCAGAGTCCAGAGCCAATGTTCATCATGACCAACGTCTGAAGGCTTCCCCACCCTCTCCGCCCTTGCAGCGGGCGTAGGCTGGCCCGCATGACTGCCGCTCCTCCCTCTGCGCCTAAGCTGGGGCCAGATGCCCGCCGACTTGCCACCACTGGCCTCGTACTGGGCGTTTTTTTGGCCGCGCTCGAAGCCAGCGTGGTGGCCTCGGCCATGCCCAGCGTCATTGCCGATTTGGGCGGCGAACGCTGGTACGCCCTGCCTTTTGCCGTATTCCTGCTGACCAGTACAGTGTCTAGCCCACTGTGGGGCCGCGCCTCGGATGTGCTGGGGCGACGGCGGCTGTATCTGGCAGGCGTGATCGTGTTCTTGGTGGGCAGCGCCCTGTGCGGCATGGCAACTAGCATGGGCTGGCTGATCGCGGCGCGTGCCCTGCAAGGGCTGGGGGCTGGCGCGGTCTTGCCCCTCACGCTCACGATTATTGGTGAAACCTACGCGCTGGCCGAACGCGGGCGCGTGCAGGCCTTTATCAGCGGCGTGTGGGGCGTGTCGGGGCTGGCGGGGCCGCTGCTGGGCGGCTGGCTCACCGATACCTTGTCTTGGCGCTGGACATTTTTCGTGAGCCTGCCGTTTGGAATGCTAGCCCTCTACATCGCTTGGCGGCACCTGAAGGAAACGGGCACGCCCCAGCCCGCGCAACTGGATTGGCTGGGCGCGGGCCTGTTTACGCTGGGCAGCGGCCTGACCGTATGGGGGCTGGAAAGCCGCTTGTGGGTGATGGTGGGCGCGGGCCTGCTGATTTTGGTGGCGGCCATCCTGTTGGAACGTCGCCACCCTGCCCCGCTGCTGCCGATGCGGGCGCTGAAAGAACGGCTACCGCGTATCGCTTTTGCAGGCAATTTTTTGGGCGGGGCGGCGTATTTTGGCGTGATCGCCTACCTGCCGCTGTACGCGCAGGGCGTCACGGGGGGCGGGGCCACCGCTGCCGGGGCCATCCTCACGCCGATGCTGGTGGGCTGGACACTCACCGCTATTTTGGCCGCCCGCCTGCTGAACCGCATTCCGCTGGCCCGCATGACCCAGACCGGATTTGCCGTGCTGGTCGCTATGTTTGCCGCCCTGATCTTCGCCGTTCACGCGCCGCTGTGGGTTACGTCGGCGCTGGGCTTCGCGGTGGGCATGGGCATGGGCTTTGCCATGCTGAGCCTGCTGCTGGCCGCACAGGAAGGCGCTCAGAAGGGAGAACTGGGCGCAGTGACCAGCGGCGTGCTGTTTGCCCGGCAGATGGGCGGGGCGCTGGGCGTGGCGGTCATGGCCCTCCTCATCGGGCCAGCGGCGATTGCGGCGGGCGGCTTCGAGTTGGCAGAAGGTCTGCGCCGCGCCTACGAACTGGCGCTGGGACTGGTGCTGTTGGGCCTGATCCTGAGCTTGATGCTGCGAGTGCGGCTGTCGGGTAGCGGGCAGGGAACAGTGGGGCAAAAGGGGTAAGTTCCGGCTCTTCTCATCCCTTTACGCAAGGCTGATGCTGTGCCCCTTCTCCGTGCCCTTTTGCTGGCCGCCCTGCTGTTGGGCAGCGCCTCGGCCACCGATCTCCGCATTTACCCCAGCTTTGGCGAGGTGCGCCAACAGGTCAATTTGACTGACACCGGGGGCAAAACTGCCGCCTACGAACTGGCGTTTAGCCGCGCTGCATGGAACTTGGTGCAGCCGGGCAGCCTCAGCCTCACGGGAACGTCGCTGCTGCGCCTGCACACCCGGCCCATAGACCTTGACTGGCTCACCACTCAGGAAGGCCAACCTGTGACCGTCCTGCGGGCAGGCCAAGCGCCACTGTCCGGCACGTTGATGCGGGCCGATGACCTGCTGGTAAGGCTGGAATCTGGGGCTTATCTGAACGTGCAGGCCAACGAACTGGGGTTGTCTGGCCTGCCTCCACGCGGCTGGCTGGGCGGCGGCGTCACAGCCCGCTTCGAGTCGGCAGCCACCAGCACGCAAAAAGCGGAGGTCAGCTACCGCACCGCCGCCCTGTCTTGGAAGCCGCGCTACGAACTGACGGCCAGCGGCGCACAGGCCAGCCTTGCGGCACTGGCCGAACTCCGCAATAGGGGCGATCAGACCTTTGAGGGCCAGCGGGTGGATTTGTTTGCGGGAACGGTACAGACGGTGGTGGAAGGTGGGCAGACTGGGACATCGCAAAACACTGTTGGAGCCTTTCCCTTACCTACCATGCCCGATTCAGGCAACGCTGGCACCGCCTCCCCCATTTCCAGCCTCGGTGAGTTGCGCGGACTGCAACGCTACGCACTGGCCAGAGCCGTGACGCTGGGGCGCGGGGAAACATTGACCGTGCCGTTTTTACAGACTAAGATCACGGCGTTCACGCGCTACAACAGCATCAGCACCTACTTCAGCCCGCAAAACAGTTCCGGCCAAACCAGTCGGCGCTACAAATTCACTCCGAATGGTGCGAGCTTGCCCGCTGGCACGCTGTCGGTGCGCGACGGTGGGGCGCTGGTAGGCACGGTTCAACTGGCGGCCACGCAGGGCGGCAAACCCGTAGACATAGACCTCGGCACTGACCCAGAACTCCGGTTCGCCCGCACCGTGAAGCAACTGAATCTAGAAAAAGCATCTGATGGCCGGATTCTATCCACCACTTCTCAAATCACCTACACCCTGACCAGCACCAAAACGCTAGCCACGCGGGTGCAACTGCGCGAGACGTTATATGGCCGTCTGGTGGTAGTGGATGGACAGGTGTTGCCCGCCAACCGCCAGAACAATGTAGAACGGCGCGTAGACGTAAAAGCAGGCGGAACAGCTACGATCAGCTTCAAGGTAAAGATTGGGAACTGAGGGCGGTCAGCACCCTGTTTTCCCTGCTCCTGTGCGGTACAATAGGGGCAGTTGAGGGAGCATCTGCCGTTACGCCCATAGCATAATGTGATAGACTCGTTCCATTCCCGGCAGGGTTTGCCGGGCTTCTCATCCCCCCGGTTGGCGGTCAACACTTCCGCCAACCCGCCTGACGCCCTGCGGCGCAGATTGGAGCCTCATGACCGGAATTCTTCCCGTTGACATCACCACCGAAGTCAAAACCAATTTCATCAATTACGCCATGAACGTGATCGTAGACCGGGCGCTGCCCGATGTCCGCGACGGCCTGAAGCCTGTGCAGCGGCGAATCATGTACGCCATGCTGCAAGAAGGCCTGATGTCGAACACCAAGCACGCCAAGTCGGCCAGCGTGGTGGGCGAGGTCATGAAGCGGTATCACCCTCACGGCGATTCCAGCATTTATGACGCGATGGTGCGGTTGGGGCAGTGGTGGAACATGCGCTACCCGATGGTTGACCCTCAAGGCAACTTCGGGTCTATGGACGGCGATATGGCCGCCGCCATGCGTTACACCGAAGCCCGCATGACCAAAGTGGCCGAAGAACTGCTGGCCGATTTGGAAAAAGAAACCGTAGACACCAAGCCCAACTACGACGAGACCACCACCGAACCCACCGTGCTGCCGTCTGCCATTCCTAACCTGCTGGTCAACGGCGCGTCGGGCATCGCCGTGGGCATGGCGACCAACATTCCGCCGCACAATCTGACCGAGATTTGTAACGGCCTGCTGGCGCTGATCGACAACCCCCAGATCACGCTGGACGAGATGATGGAACACGTCAAGGGGCCAGATTTCCCCACCGGCGGGCGCATCAGCTTGCAGGGCATCCGTGAAGCCTTCGCCACCGGACACTCTGGCCTGAAAGTGCGCGGCAAGGCCCGTATCGACGAGAAGAACGGGCGTTCGCAGATCATCATTTCCGAGATTCCCTACCAGCTCAACAAGACCAACCTGCTGCAAACCATCAGCGCGATGTACAAGGCCGGGAAAATCCCCGACATCAGCGCCCTGCGCGACGAGTCTGACCGCAAGGAACCCGTCCGGATCGTCATCGAACTCAAGCGCGGCGCGATTCCTACGCTGGTGCTGAACCAGCTTTACAAGTACACGCAGCTTCAAAGCACCTTTACGGTCATCAACCTCAGCATCGTGAACGGCGAGCCGCGTGTGCTGCCCCTGATCGACACCATGCGCTACTTCCTCGTTCACCGCCGCGACGTGGTGACGCGCCGCACGGCCTACGAACTCAAGAAGGCCGAGGAACGCGCCCACGTGCTGGAAGGGCTGATCAAGGCGCTCGATCATATCGACGAAGTGATTGCACTGATCCGTGCCAGCAACACCGGAGCCGAGGCCCGCGACGCGCTGATGGCCCGCTTTGGCCTGACCGAAGTGCAGTCTCAGTCCATTCTCGATATGCGCCTGCAACGCCTCGTGGGGCTGGAGCGCGAGAAACTGACCAACGAATTCAACGAGTTGCAAGTCACCATTACCCGTTTGCGTTCCATCTTGGGTGACGAGAAACTACTGTGGCGCGAGATCAAGAAAGAACTGCGCGACATCCGTGACCGCTACGGCGACGAGCGGCGCAGCACCATCGTGCTGTTGGAAGAGGACATCAACCGCGAAGACCTGATTGCCGTAGAAGACATGGTGATCACCATGACCCGCGCCGGATACCTCAAGCGCACCAACATGGACGCTTACCGCGCTCAGGCGCGTGGTGGACGTGGGGCCAGCGGCGGCAAACTGCGCGACGAGGACATCAACACCCGCGTCTTCGTGGGCAGCACGCACGACTACCTCTTATTCTTCACCGATCAGGGCCGCGTGTTCCACGAGAAGATTTACGACCTGCCGGAAGCGGGCCGTGACGCCAAAGGTACGCACATTCGCAACCTGTTACCCAGCCTGCGCGAGACTGAAAACATCGCCAGCGTACTGAGCGTGAAGGGCTTCGAGGAAGAGGGAAGCTTCGTGTTCGCCACCCGCAAGGGCATCGTCAAGAAGACCCAGATCACCGACTACGGCAACATCACGTCGGCGGGCCTGATTGCCATCAATCTGCAACCCGGTGACGCCCTGATCGGCGTGGGCATCGTGTGCGAGAGCGACCATATTGTTCTGGCGAGCCGCGAGGGACAAGCCATGCGCTTCGACGCCGCAGAAGTCCGCGATACGGGCCGCGCCACACAGGGCGTGATCGGCATGCGCCTCCGTGACGACGATGTGGTGGTCAGCATGGCCCTCGTTCCCGGCGGCGACGAAACCAGCGAACTCCTCAGCATCAGCGAATTTGGATTGGGCAAGCGCACCCCGGCGGGCGACTACCCCAGCAAAGGGCGCGGCGGCCTCGGCGTGATTACGCTGGACGTGACCGAGCGCACTGGCAAACTGGTGACGCTGGCCCGCGTGGCAGGCGACGAAGAACTGATGGTACTGACCGAGAAAGGCACCGTGATCCGGACTCGCGTGGAAGAAGTGCGAACCACAGGCCGCAACGCGCAGGGCGTGAAAGTCATCAACATCGGTGACAAAGACCGCGTGATCAGCGCCTTCCCGGTTCGTAAGGAAGACGAGCTGTAAGCCCTTTCCCTAAACGCCGTGCCCGGCCCCAGCGGTCAGGCGCGGCGTTTTCTAATAGGTACTTCCTCTGATATGGGCATTTTCTGACACAACGTTAAAGCTTGACTTAAAACTAGTGACAATCCGGTCAGCCGCAATCTGCTTATTTCTTTGTAGGAACGCCACAGGGCTAGCGGCACACTGAGCGCCCCATGAGTTTCTGCTCTGTACAGAATTTGAGACGACAAGCGTGCTGAACGCCACCAAATCTCTTCCCTACACTCGGCTGACTTCGTAAGCTAAATGCTGATTAAAGAAACAAAAGTGTTTACAAAAATGTGATTTTAGGTTACACTGTGATCAACGTTGGGAAGGCTGCATAAGCCCTCGCCCCAGCGTCCTTCTTCCCCGAATCCACCGCCTGGAGGCGACGCACATGACACAGACCAGCCACAAGACCAATACCAACAGCCGCACCTTCGTCGATACCGTGACCTACCGCCCCGGAGCCGTCATTCTGTACCCCGGCAAGAGCGACATGCTGTACCGCGTGGCCAGCGGCTTGATCCGCGTGCACACCATGGATGACGATGGCAACGGCCTGACCCTGCGTTACGTGAAGCCCGGTGAATACTTTGGCGAAGAAGCCCTCGCAGGAGTGAACCGCGCCTACTTTGCCGAAGCCGTGACCGACAGCAGCGTGGACGTGATCAACCCCGCCCTGATGAGCGCCGAGGACAATCTGGTCGTCACGACTCACCTTGTCCGGACGCTGGAACGCGCCTACGAAAGCATCTACCGCCTTGTCGGCAAGCGCCTGCGTGCCCGCATCGCCGGGGAACTGATGGAACTGAAGGACACCGCCCTCGCCACCAAGCTCGACAGCGGCGAAACCATGATCTACGCCACGCACGATGAATTGGCCGCCGCAGTGGGCAGCGTGCGCGAAACCGTGACCAAAGTTGTGGGCGAACTCAGCCGCGAAGGTGTGATCAGCGCAGGCTACGGCAAGATCACGCTGCGCAACGAGAAGCAACTGCAAGAAATCGCCGCCGCGTAAGCGTAAAACTTACTTCTCCGAAACCGCTCTGGCCTTGTGCTGGGGCGGTTTTTTTTCTACGGTGGCAAAATCAGCTTATCCCAATCTGCTTCAAGTTGAGCG
>NZ_SSNW01000005.1 GCF_004801315.1 Deinococcus sp. Arct2-2 | reverse complement strand
ATCGACATCACTGTCAACCCGCTGAGATTGCCCTGTCAGGCAACCCTGTTCTCGTATGCTCTTCACTTGTCATGCGTCCCGCCTCTCTTGAGGCTCAGAAAGATTACAGGCCAAAGCCCGATCTGTCAACCCCTTACCCGAGCCGTATCAGGGTTGGTGAACGCCGACATCAGAGAATGCCGTCTGACACGCATTCAAGTAGTTTCGCGCTGATCTTGTCGCAGCCCCGCACGAATCTTTTATGCTCCTAAAATGGAACTCACAGGCAGTTGGACAGACATCTACGGCAGCGTCCGGGCAAGGTTTGAAGGACGAGTGGGCGGGCAGGTGTGGCTCATCGCGGCCCCAGCAGACCAAGCCGCAGCCGTGCCAGACGCCTTGCAAGCTGTAGACGGCAAAGGCCGCGCAGAATTTCTGGTGCATCAGGGCGTGACGCCTTTGCTTTCGGCCATAGCGGAACAGAACCCATATGGCGTGCTGGTAGTGGCCGAACAAGACTTGTCGGGCGGGCCAGCCGTCAGCGTTTCGGAGCAAGAAATAGAGACTGATGGCCTGAGCTACCGCGAGGGCGGTTCCCTTCCAGCTTGGGTGAGTGCCCTACAGAGCAGCGCTGAACACGGCGTGAACGAAGCCGCCAGTGCTGCAGCCAGCGCGGGGATTCCTGTTGTCGTTGTCAGCGCCGTAGACCTCGCCAAGACGCTAGAAGCTTGGATGGACGGCACGCCGCATGGCCGCTAGAGCATTTGTCCGAGTTGCAGCGTTTCAACTGCTCCCTCAACGTCACTCACTCTGCTTCGCAGCTTTGCAAGTTCGTTCGGTCAACACCAACGACACTGTTGACGAATGCGCTAAAAGCAATCCCGGCCTACCTCTCCCCCGCCCGCTGCACCTACACTCCTGAGGTGATTGCCCCGGTTTCTTCTCTTCCTTCGCTCGATTCCACGATTCGGCACCTCTACGTGCATGTGCCGTTTTGCCCCAGCATTTGCCCCTACTGCGATTTTCATGTGCTGACGCGGCGGGCGGGATTGGTGGAAGCCTATCTGGAACGGGTAGAAACCGAGGCGGCAGAGTTGGCGGCCCGCTACGACATTGACCTAGACACGGTGTATCTGGGCGGCGGTACTCCCAGTTTTTTGCGTGATGCAGAAATTACGGCGTTGGTGGGCAGCGTGCGGCGGCATCTGGGCTGGGGCAAGGTGGAGAACACGCTGGAAATCAATCCGGGCACCGTGAACCCCGAACGGGCAGCCCTGTGGCGCGGGTTGGGCATAGACCGGGCGTCGGTGGGCGTGCAGTGTTTGGATGACGCCACCCTGAAATTCTTGGGCCGCACCCACGATTCGGCGCAGGCCAAGGCCGCCGTGACCACCCTCATTGACGCTGGATTCCGGGTCAGCGGCGACCTGATTACCGCTGTGCCGGGGCAGCCGCTAGAGGCCGATATTGCCGGACTAGTCGCGCTGGGCGTGGGTCATATCAGCGCGTACACCCTGACCATCGAACCCGGCACCGAGTTTGCCCGCCGGGGCGTAACCGTAGAAGAAGACGATGAACGCGCAGGCTTCGAGCGCACCGAGGAGTTGCTGACCGCACACGGCTTTGACCGCTACGAGATCAGCAATTATGCGCGGCCCGGTCAGCAGTCGCGGCACAATTTGGCGTATTGGGGCAACCGCTTTTATCTGGGCTTGGGGCCGGGGGCGGCGGGTCACTACCCAGCGGCAGGTGAGGCAGAATTGTTAGGCCAACGCCGCACCAATCCCCACTTGCACGAATGGCTAACAGGCGCAGAGGGTGAGGCGCAACCCATAGATGCCGAGGAATACGTCACCGACGCCCTGTTCATGGGATTGCGGGTGCAGCGCGGAATCAGCCTGAGTGACCTGACACGCCGCAGCGGGCTAGATGTAGAGAGCCGCTACGCCAAACCGATCAAGGCCAACCTAGCGCGGGGCTTGTTGGCCTTAGAAGGCGACACGTTGCGGGCCACACCTCAAGGCTGGTGGGCGCTGAACAAGGTGATTACGGACTTTTTGGAAGGGTAGAAGGCCAAAAACCCTAACCCGTACCAAAAAAGTGGGCGGAAGGGCCAGAACCACAAAGTTCCAAGCCCTTCACCCACTCACCACTTACAGCTTGTTTACGCCCCGTATTTATTCAGTTTCAGCGCGTTCGCCATCAGCATCGGCATGATGTCCGTGCCTTTGCGGAGGCCGAGGCTGCCCCGGCCCGCTTCTTCTTCGGTGTAGCGGTTGGCGTAATCCTTGCGGCCATGCTCGCTGTGAATCAGCAGCGGCACGGGGTGCCAAGAGTGGCTGGCGAGCTTGCTGGGCGTGGAGTGATCGCCCACGATGCACAGCACATCCGGCCTGAGGGCCAAGAGTCGAGGCAGCAGCGCATCGAACAGCTCGATCTTCTTGACTTTGGCGGCAAAATCGCCGTCTTCGCCCGTGGAATCGGTCTTTTTCACGTGGAAGTAAAAGAAGTCGTACTTGGCCCAGTTCTCGGTCAGGGCGGCGACTTTGCCTTCCAGCGCGTCTTCGTGGCCTTCTACGGGGAGCACGTCCATGCCCACCAAACTGGCGAGGCCCTTGTACATGGGATAGCTGGCGATGCAGGCGGCCCGCAACTGGTAGGCGGCGTCGAAGGACGGGAAGTGAGGCACGTCGCTGTAGCCACGGAACAGCACGCCATTGACTTGAGCTTCGGCGCTGAGGGCGGCTTCAGCACGGGCCACGAAGGTATTGACCAAGTGAGCAGTTTTGGCCCCGGCTTCGTCATGGGCGACTGCCGTCATAGGCTGCACGCCCGTGTCTTGGGGGTCTACGTCGCTGATATTTGCGCCGAGTGGCACGCCACCTACTGCGCGGAAGACCACTACAAAACGGTGTTCGGATTCGGTGTAGATCTCCACAGGCGTACCGTCGATTTCGGCAATGGCTTCACGCAGCTTGGCGACGATTTCCACGTTCTTCTCGTCGCTGGGGCGTCCGGCGCGGCGGTCATCTACGATTCGGCCCGCGCCGAGGGTGGCAAAGTTTCCGCGCACGGCCACATCGCC
This sequence comes from Deinococcus sp. Arct2-2, assembly GCF_004801315.1. GTDB lineage: Bacteria > Deinococcota > Deinococci > Deinococcales > Deinococcaceae > Deinococcus. Next base: position 130,128 of record NZ_SSNW01000005.1, on the reverse strand, counting down.
TGCACCCAACTTCACGCCAATGCCCACGGCACTTAGAGCGCCGCGCCCCACCACGTAATGCAGCGGATCGTAGCCAAACAAGCTCAGGTGGCCGGGGCCGCTGCCGGGGGTGATGCCCGCGCCCACCAGTTCGGCCAGCCCAAGCTGCGAAGCCGCCGCCAGCGCGTCCAGATTCGGTGTTTTGGCGGTGGCAAGCTCGGTGTCGCCATTGGGGGTCAGGGGAAGACCGCCGATGCCGTCCAGCACTACCATCAAGATTTTGCTGTCGGTTTTCTTGGCCAGCCCGCGCACGGTATCCAGAAGATCGCTCATGGGGGAAAGTGTAACCTGTACACCCTCAGGGGGCGGTCAGGGGTCTAGGGGGAGGCCGTTTAAGGGTTGCGGGGAGTCTAGGGGAGTCTAAGGGTCTAGGGTCTGAGGGTCTAAGCGAGGCAATCGCTTCGCTCACTCACCCCCTCCCAACCCACTGCTGTGCAGCTCTGCGAGTCCCCCTCAAGAGGGAGGGCTTTAATTATTAAGTCCGTACAAACTGGCCTTCTTCATCCAGCGCCGGATACGCCTCGCCACGTTCGCGGTAGCCTGCCGCTAAGTCGGGGTAGCCCCACTCGAAGGCGGCGCGGGCCAAGGCGTCCGGCGCAAGTTGGGGCGTGTCGTACATTCCGGCGCTCAGGCGTTGGCGTTGGGCTTCAAACAAGATGGTGGCCGCCGCCACCGACACGTTCAGGCTCTGCACCATTCCAAACATCGGGATGATGATATTGCCGTCTGCCGCTTCTGCCGCCGCGTCCGACACACCCCATTTTTCTGCACCCAACAGCACGCAGGTAGGCTGGGTGTAATCAGGGGTGCGGTAGTCCACGCTGCGCTGGCTGAGGTGGGTGGCCAAGACCTGCACGCCCTGAGCCTGCAACTCGCGCACGGCACTCACGGCGTCTGCGTGTGGCTGCACCCTTACCCATTTGTGGGCGCTGCCCGACGTGGCCTCGTAAGCGCTGGAGCCGAAGCTGGGCATCTCGCCACTTTTGGGCGGTACGGCGTGGGCCGTCAGTACGCCCACCGCATCGCAGGTTCGCAGGATGGCGCTGAAATTGTGGGGCTTGTTCACTTCGTCCATCAGGACACTGAGCGTGGGCTGGCGCTTGCCCAACACCCGCATAATTTTGTGGTATCGCTCCGGCGTCATCAGGGGGCTAGGGTAACGCACTTGGGGAGTTGAGTTGATGGGCGAACCCCCCCGTTGCTCTGCAACGCCCCCCCTTAGAGGGGAGGACAAAAGCTGTTGCGCTCCCCTTTAAGGGGGCTGGCTGCGAAGCAGACTGGGGGGTTTACACGCAGCTCCAACCTTCTACGCCCACCGCCGCGCATACGTTTCTATGTCAAATTTGCGCTTCAGGCCCCCTGCATTCATGTAGCGGACCGTGCCAAAAATCGGGCGACGTGTCCACGGACGGTCATGCAGCCCAAACACCCAACTGATGCCTGCGAAACTGTTGGCGTTGCGGCCATCTTGCTCGTAGCGGTTGTTGAGGGCGATCAGGTGGGCGTGCGCCTCACGCGGCGTTTCCGTCCATTCCAAGACCTTTTTGCCCCAATACATCCGCATGTAGTTGTGCATCCGGCCCGTTCTGACCATCTCGTTTTGCGAGGCGTTCCAGTAGGGATCATGCGTTTCGGCGCGGTCAAGTTGCTCGCGGGTATACAGGGCTTCGCGCTTGTCTCCGGCGTGTTCTTCCAGAGTTTTCCGTGCCCAATCAGGTACGCCGTCGTAGGTGTCGTAGTGCGGGTTGTACTGGCACAGGTTGAAACTCAGTTCGCGCCGCACGATCAATTCTTCCAAAAAGGTGTCGGCTCCCGGCCCACCATGTTCGCGGGCGGCCAGTGCAGCCGTCAGGGGCGAGAGCTGCCCGTAATGCAGAAAGGCGCTGAGGCGGCTGCTGCCGTCCTGCGTGGGATCGTTGCGGGTGTAGGCATACCCGGCGAGTTGCTGGCCCACGAAGGCGCTCAGGCGGGCAAGGGCGGCCACTTCTCCGCCCGCTTCCCAGCCCGGTGGCACACTGAAATCCAGCGGCAGGGTCTTGACGGTGGCCGAGGGATCAGAGACATCCAATTGGGGCAAATCGAGATCGGTGGGCCAGTCCTGCCCCTTCCGCTTCAGGTCGTGCGTTTCCAGCGGTACAAAATAATCGTGCCAGAGGCGGTGAATCTTGGGCCGAATGGTGCGGGCGGCGTATTCCTGCTTGGGGCTGGTGGTCTGCACAGGAATCAGGGCTTCAGATTCCACCTGTACCAGAGGCACGCCGAGGCGCTGGGCCAAATCTTCCCGCCACGCCCGCTGAATCCGCAGATATCCCCGGTCTGTGACCACTACCGCCGCGCCCGCCGAGGCCGCCAGCACCACATCGGGCGGAGAGCCGAGGCGCACGCTGAAGGGAATCCCGCGTGCCGCCAAGCCCGCCGAGAGGTCACGCAGGCCTTCCAGCAAAAACTGGTAATGGCGGCCATTGGCCTCCGGAAAGCTGGGTGTGAGGCCGAATACGGCGGCAAGGGGCAGCCCAAGTCGGTTGGCCTCCCGAACCGCATACTCCAGCGCGTGATTGTCGGTGACGCGCACGCTGGCCTGCACCCACAGCAGCACAAAACTGCCTTTGCTGTCCGGCCCGCCCGCCCGCAGCAGTTGCACCCGTGACTCATGAATCATGTGCCGATTGTGCCGCGTAGGGGTTGGGCAGGATGGTGAGGAATGGTGCTGGGATGGCGAGGAGGGCAATCGCTAAAGCTCACTCACCCCCTCCCTAACCCTCTGCTTCGCAGCTCTGCGAGTCCCCCGCAAGGGGAGAGGGAGCTAAAACCAGCCACCGCCACCTCAAATCGTTCCCGGCCAATTCCATGTGAGGCCGTCGTCCACGCAGTGGGCGGGCCAATTCCAGCTTAAAGACGATTGGCAGTTCCGCTTCAGGTGAACGATTCAGCCGAGTTTGGAGGCGACAAGATGAATCCTCCTCAGCGGAGCGACAACTCCCCTGCACCCTTTGGGGGCGGGGGCTGGGGGGTGGGGGAATCCAACGTGGGAGAAAGCCAGAAACCCTGTTTCAAACCCAACGAAACCGAGCGGCAAGCCCAAACCCTATCCCCCCGGCAACCGCCGAACCGGAAGCTGAACCCACCCCCGCCGAGACACCCAGCGCAGCACGATAACCACCAACGCCCCCGCCAACTGCGCCTGAAACGGCGTAACGTGCGGATATAGCAGCAACACCGCCAACGCACCGAGCGCCGCAGCAGTGGCATACAACTGGTCACGGCGGTACATGACTTCCGGCACCTCGTTGGCGATCAGGTCGCGGATGATGCCGCCGCCCACGCCGCTGAGCATGCCCACGAAGATGACGCCCAACGGCCCCAGCCCGAAATTGATGGCCCCGATTGCGCCCGACGCGGCAAACAAGGCCAGCCCCACCGTGTCGAAAATATTGAGGGTGCGCTCGAAGCGGGCCAACCGTTCTCCGAAGACGAAGGCCAAACCTGCCCCGGCGAGGGCTACCCACAGGTAGGTTTCATCGCGCAGAAACAGGGGCGGCGTTTGGCCCGTGAGGGTGTCCCGGATGGCCCCGCCGCCCACCGCTGTAACGCAGCCCAGCACCATGACGCCGAACAAGTCGAAGCGTTTGCGGACGCCCAACAGCGCCCCCGACATGCTGAAGGCCAAGATGCCCAGCAAATCCAGCAGGCGCAGGCCCAATGCCAACGTGACGGGCGGAATCAGTTCGTGCACGCCCTGCACTGTAGCGGGCAGCACTACAACGGGGGGCTAGTCACCAATGCTGTTCTGCACTCCAAACCCCCAACAGGCGCGGCGTGCTATACTCCCGCCTGTTGTCTCTTCCGCCCGATGTTGGCCGCGCCCTCCGGCACACCAGCACGCAACCCCGGCGGGCAGAGCGCGCCCCGGCGAGACACGCCGAGCGGCCCAAGGAGCATCCAACATGGCCAAGCATCCCGTTCCCAAGAAGAAGACCAGCAAGAGCAAACGCGACATGCGCCGCAGCCACCACGCGCTCGTTCCCCCCAACCTGAACGCCTGCCCCCACTGCCACGCCAAGAAATTGAGCCATCACATCTGCCCTAGCTGCGGATACTACGATGGCCGTCAAGTTCTGGCTGTCTAAGGTCAGACTTCAAAAAGTAATTGCCCCCCACTCCGGGGGGTTTTTGCTGTTTGGGACAACCTTTATTGAAGCTCTTGTAAGACTAGCCACCCCTATGCGGCGGCAAATCTTGGTTGCTCTGACACTCGCCTCATGTACCGTGAGAGCATGCCTGAACAAGTGAATGACGCTACTCGTGCCCTTATTCGGGCTGAGGAAGTGGCCCGTTTGCAAATCAGAGATGAACTTGAAGACGAGCAAAGATTAGAGCAGCGTCCCAATTATTGGGTTGGCGTGGTTTTAGGGGTGCTTCTACCCGGTCTCAATCTGCTGTGGACGCGCTCAGCAGCATGGGGCTTGCTCTGGATTGTTGGCCTGTTTCTTCTGGCTGCACTCACTTCCCCCTTGATCGGCTGGGGCGTGGGCATCGTAGGCAGCTACTTGCATTACGACGCCGTATACGGGTTTAAGTACGCCACGGACGCTGAACTGGATGCCAATGATGCACAGGGCAGCTTGACCCCCAAGCTACTACTCCTGATAGGGGTGTTGATTTTGCTTACTATTGCCGGAGTCCGTCTGTTGTGATAGGCAAAACCAACTCAAAGACGGCTCTTTTCACTGCTTTACACCCGCAAATCTTCTTCCTCGGTCAAGAAATCCACTGCGCCGGAGCCGATTTCGTAGAACGCACCGATCACACGGATTCGGCCTGACTGCTCCGAGGCCGCGATGTAGGGCGTGTGGCGCAGCATATCGGCCTGATAGCGCACGTTGTTCAGCACCGCCTCACGCATCCGGGCTTTTTTGTCGCGTATAGGCGGCATATTGCTGACACAAGGCTGGATTTTCTCGATCAGTTTCCGCAAATGTTCGGGTTCCTGCGCCACCACTTCGGGGGGCAACAGGGCCGCTGCCACCGCGCCGCAGCCCTCGTGGCCTAGCACCATGATCAGTTGAATATCCAGATGCTTGATGGCGTATTCCAGCGTGCCGAGGCCCGATTCGCCCACCACGTTGCCCGCCACGCGGATCACGAACAGTTGGCCCAATCCCTGATCGAAGACCAGTTCTACAGGCACGCGGCTATCGCTGCACGCCAAAATGGCCGCGTAGGGCGTCTGGCGCATGATCTGGGCGCGGCGCTGGTTGGCCCCCACGTCCGGGTTGCCCCCCTGCCCCGAAAAGAAGCGGGCGTTGCCGTCCTTGAGAGCCTGAATCGCCGCTTCCGGCGTCTGCACATCGGCGTTTTTGAGGCCCGCGATGTCTTCCATGCTGGCCCCCCGGCGCACGGCGTCCAGAATGCGGCGCTCTAGGTCGGTGTGGACGTCGGTGGGCGGCAACACAGCAGGCAGCGGAACGGGCAGGTCACTCACCCGGCTATCCTAGAACGTGGGGCCGGGAGAGGCCGCCGCCCCGCCTGTCAGTTGTCTGGCATCCGGCTAGTTAGGTGAGGAAAGGTCAGGCTATTGCCCCTGCCCCGCCGTATAGCCCGCCTGACCGTCGAAGGTGTAGAGGTGTTCGGTCTTCACGAAGTCCAGCCCCACCGCCGACACCCGCGCCAGCAGCGCTAGTACGTCGGCGTGGCCCACCGGTTGTGCCGGGTCTTGCCACATGAAACGGCAGCGCCAGTGATCGGCACAGGTGGTTTCGGGGAGGCCCTGCGGCCACACCTTCACGCCCCGGTTGGAGATCATGTCGAGCCGCCAGCCCTCGCCTGCCGCGCCCTCTAGCTGCTGGCCCAACACTTCGGGGTTGCGGTCTGCCGCCCACCATTCCAGAAACACATCGGTGCCTACCAACTGCTTGACGGCGCGGGGGCGAGCCTTGACCTGCACACTGATGGCGGGGGCATTGCCCAAGCCACTCACGGCGGGGAGGTGCTGGGGCAGACGGCCTAAGCGCTCTATAACCGCGTCGGCAAAAGCTTGCGTGCCCACCTGCTGGACGGTATGCGGCCCCGCCACATCAGCGGTATGAAAGCCGTCTTCCAATGCACACAGCCACGCATTCTGAATCCGCTGGGCCACCTCACCCTGCCCGATATGGGTCAGCATCAAGGCCGCCGCATTCAGCAGGCCGCTGGGATTGGCTTTGTCTTGGCCCGCCAAATCGGGGGCGCTGCCGTGAACTGCCTCGAACATGGCCACCGACGCCCCGATATTGGCGCTGCCACCCAAGCCCACTGACCCAGACACCTCAGAGGCGATGTCGGACAAGATGTCGCCGTACAGGTTCAGGGTCACGATCACGTTGAAGGTTTCAGGGCGTGCGCCGAGGCGGGCCGCGCCAATGTCCACGATCATGTGATCGGCTTTCAGGTCAGGATATTCGGCGGCCACTTCATCGAAGACTCGGTGAAACAGGCCATCGGTGAGCTTCATGATGTTGTCTTTGGTCATGGCCGTGACCTTGCGCCGTCCATGTGCGCGGGCATATTCGAAGGCGTAGCGCACCACCCGCTCGCAGCCGTCGCGGGTTACCAGTTTCAGGCACTGGTACACCTCGTCGGTCTGGCGGTGCTCGATTCCGGCATACAGGTCTTCTTCGTTTTCGCGCACGATCACCAAGTCCATGGCCGGGTGATGTGTGGCTACAAACGGTGCATAAGCCCGCGCAGGCCGCACGTTGGCATACAGGCCCAGCGCCTTCCGCAGCGTCACGTTCACGCTTTTGTAGCCGCCGCCTTGTGGGGTGGTAATCGGGCCTTTCAGCAGCACTCCGGTGCGCCGCAGGGTCTCCCACGCATCGGGGGCCACGCCCGAAGACACACCGCCGAAGTACACCTGTTGCCCCACCGCCACCTCGTGCGGGTCTATGCGTGCGCCCGCCGCCGCCAGAATGCGGAGCGTGGCGGCCATGATTTCGGGGCCGATGCCGTCGCCGTGAGCAATGGCGATGGGAATGAGGACGGGGCTGGAAGCAGGCTGGGCGATAGGTTGGGCGGGCGATTGAGTTACGTCTGGAATGGTCACGGGGAATTCTCCTTGGGTGCGAAGTGGGCGACTTGTCTGTGTCTATATTAGCGAAATATTTGTCGCGTATTGGATATCGTATTTTGTACTTCGTCCAGACTTGGGGGAGGAGGGATGAAACAACGGCAATGAGGCCAGTTAGACTGAACCTCAGTTGCCCCCACCCATGACCCTCACCCCGCCCCCCAGCCAATGGACGTTTTTGACCAACCACACGCATGTGTTGCTGTATCTGGTACGCCAACCCGACGCGACGTTGCGGCAAGTGGCGCTAGAAGTGGGCATCACCGAGCGGGCAGTTCAGCGCATCGTGCGTGACCTAGAGCAGTCGGGAACGCTGACCCGCACGCGCACGGGCCGCCGCAACAGCTACGCCGTGAACGCCGCTTTCGCCCTGCGCCACCCACTGGAGGCTCACCGCAGCGTGGGCGATCTGCTGGCACTCTTGGCTCCCGCGCCGGGTGAACCACCTTCCGATTGAAAGGCGTGTATTAGTCGGCGCTCTCGTTGGGCAGACGCGGCTGGAATGCAGCAGACGCCCTGCCATTGGCCCGCCAGAACGCTAATCTGAAGCCCATGATGGACGCGCTCGACCCCACCCAAGAACCCACGCTGGCCGAACTACTGGAACGGTACGCCATGCTGCGCGACACCATGCTGGGGCTAGAGGCCGAAAAAGAGGCGCTCGGCGTGCAGATCAAGGCGGCGCTTCAAACGGGCGAGCAGGCTGAAACCGACCTCTACCGGGCCAGTTTGAAAATTTCGCGGCGGGTGGAATACCCAGTAGAACGGTTCCGGGAAGTCTTTGGAGACGCGGCGGCGCTGGAAGTGGCTACGATTGACCGCAAAAAAGCGGAGGCGCTGGCCCAAGCAGGCGATTTGGACAAGGACGTCCTGCGGAGCCTAAGCGTGGTGAAGGAAACACAGGCGCTGGTGCTGCAACCGAAAACGCGCTGACCTGAACCTCAAACACAAACTGGCATTGACCGCCCTCTGACACGCCCAGCGCAGGCTACGGCCTATGCGCGAGTCTGCACCGTCAAAGCTGGCCCGGCCACACGCCCTGCTTGATTCCAGCCTTCCGGCGTGGCAGCAGTTGCCCAGCGACACCCTAATTTGGACTCAGGCAGGCCAGTGGGCAAACTGCCCGAAAAAAGAGCGGCTGGCTGAGGCAGAAGAGTCGCCACAAGCCTTACAGCCCACCCCCGCCGACCCACCCCAAACGGGCCTGTAACCCTCATCTCAGGTCAGATGAGAGCGGAGGCGTATTCTGTTTGGCGTATGAACGCCGCCGCCCAAGTCAAGACCTACCTCGACCTCGTGAAATTTGAGCATACGGTCTTTGCGCTGCCGTTTGCCTACGCGGGGATGCTGCTGGCGAGCTTGGCGGTGAACGGCACCGGTTGGCCGGGCTGGAGCGTGCTGATCTGGGTCACGGTGGCGATGGCGTCGGCCCGCACGGCGGCGATGGGGGCCAACCGGGTCATAGACCGCTTTATCGATGCAGGGAATCCGCGCACGGCAGGCCGCGAAGTGCCCAGCGGCAAAATTACGCCCGCGCAGGCGTGGACGCTGGTGGTGGTCAGCCTCGTGGTTATGGCCTTTGCCGCCGCCCAACTGAACCCGCTGTGCCTGTGGCTTATGCCGCTGGCCGTGGTATTCCTGATCGGCTACCCCTACACCAAGCGGTTTACGTGGCTATGCCATGCGTGGTTGGGCATTACGGACGGGGCGGCGGCAGCGGGCGGCTGGATCGCGGTTACGGGGGAATTTGCACCCCCCGCATGGCTCTTGTGGGCCGTCGTCATTTTTTGGATGATCGGGCTAGACGTGATTTACGCCACGATGGACTACGACTTCGATAGGCGCAATAACGTCAAGAGCATTCCGGTACGCTTCGGCATTCCGCAGGCACTAAAAATTGCGGCGGGCAGCCACGCCCTCACCTTTTTGCTGCTGCTGGCGGTGGGCGTGGCGGCGGGAGCCAGCGGGTGGTACTACCTCGCGGCGGTGGTGATGGGCGGCATCCTGCTGTACGAACACCGCATCGTGAACCCCAATGACCTGACCCGCGCCAACGTCGCCTTTTTCGACGCGAACATGTGGTTGGCCCTGACCATGCTGGCGGGCGTTGTGGTGGATGTGGTGTGGCGCACGGTCAACGGGTAGGCATTCCCGACGAGATTCGCCTTGCCTTCGCCGAGGGTCAGGAACGCCACGCCCTGACCTTGCTGCTGCGCGAGCGAGACCACTATGAGGCCGGATCGCGGGCATGGGCCGAATTGGAGCGCTTGAGCGGGCTGGTGATGATTCATATGCTGCGTGAAGTAGAGGGCACCTTTGCCCTAGAGCGGGCCGACACGTTGCTGGACGCCCTGCCCGACGGCACGCCCCCTGTGCGCCGCGAAGACCGTCCCACGCTGGCTTGGCTGGAATCTGAACTAGACTCTGGGTTGGAATCTTGGTTGGACTCCGCAGAAGCAGACTGACGAACAGGCCCGCCGCCCGCTAGACTCCGGGGAATGTCCGCCTCCCCCGCCCCGCTGCCCGCCTCCTCTTCCCCGGAAACCGCGTGACGCTGGAAAGTTCAGAAACCGAATTTGCTTCGCGCTACGCGGCGTGGGCGGCAGTGGGTCAGGTCTATCCACAGCGGGAAGGCAGCCCCCTGCTGGAATTTTCGTCGGGCGGGCGCGTGCTGTATCTGTTTGACCGCAGCGGCCCCTACGTGGTGCGCCCCGGCCCAGCTAGGCTGGTGGTACACGGCATTCTGGACTTGGCGGCCACCGAACCGTGCCCCAAGCCCGAAGATGCCCGCGAGCAACTGACTGTGATCGGGATATCGGGGCTGGAAGGCGTGGGCGAAGTGCTGGACGTGTCGCGCCGCTCTTGGGTAGTACGGGCGCGGCTACCGCTGGTGCTGTCCAGCTTTACGCCGCTGCCCGACGCCCGCCCCGGAGACTGGGTGACCTTCCGGACGCTGCCACTCCTCCACGGCTTCGCTGTAGAGCGTGACTTCTAGGCACAGGATCGGCTCCCTCTTTATTAGAGTTGAATTTTTCACATTTAAAGACTTTCTTTACCTTCTGGCGGGAGCCAGTTGCAGCGCTTCAGTCCTACATTCGCCCTCAACAAGCTGTTCTTGGTGGGTTTTTCAGGATGAGCAATACCACCAGTCCACTTGTTAAATGAGATCTTTCTGACAGATTTCTGAGTCACACTGAGATGAAGACCTCATGGGGTTTACGTGAGCAAATGGCTCAGGCATCATCAACCTATCCCTATGCCATCCGACTTGCTGCTTCCCCTCCCGGCGCAGGCCACGCCCTCGCAACTGGCCTGCTTGGTCATGGTGGATTTGGTGGGCAGCACGCGCTTGGCACATCTGCTGCCGCTCGATCATTACACTTCCCTGATGGCCGAATTTGTGCAAGTCCTGATCCTGAGTTTCGAGGCGCGGGGCGGCCAAGTGCTGCAACATCAAGGCGACGCGGTGCTGGCGCTCTGGAATGAGCATCAGGTGAGTGCAGGCATTACGGCGGCCCTCGAAGCCCATGAAAGATCGGCGCGGCTCTCGTTGGCCGCCATGTTGGGCGTCACCCTTCAGGTTCGTAGCGGTGTGGCGGTGGGCCAAGTCATCACGGGCATGGTGGGCGGGCAGCGCAGTGCCTACGGCCTCCCCGTCAATTACGCCTGCCGCCTGTGCAGCGCCGCCGATCCCGGTGAAACGCTGGTGTGCGGCGGCGCGTCCGAGATGGCTTCTCTGCCGCACGTGGCCTATCTGCCTCGGCACTTGCTCACACTGCACGGTTTCAACACCGAATGTGTGGCTTTTACCGCGCAGCTTAGGCCCAGCACAGCGCCCCACCAGAACAGCCACATGAAAGCTGGTTAAGCACACGGCGCGGCTTCTCATGAGAACGGTCTCTAAACTGACCCTATGGAACGCAAGCCGCTGGTTCTCGTGATTGAAGATGAGAAAGACATCGCCCGCTTTATCGAGCTGGAACTTGCCGCCGAAGGCTACGCTACAGAAGTGGCCTTCGACGGCGTGACCGGCCTGTCTAAATTCCGTGAAGTCAACCCCGACCTCGTTATTCTGGATTTGATGCTGCCTGTGCTGGACGGCCTTGAAGTGGCCCGCCGCATTCGCAAGACCAGCAACACGCCCATCATCATTCTGACCGCCAAAGACGGCATTCAGGACAAGGTGGAAGGGCTGGACAGCGGCGCAGACGACTACCTGATCAAGCCTTTCTCTATTGAGGAACTGCTGGCCCGCGTGCGTGCCCACCTGCGCCGCGTGAATCCCGCCGTCACCGGAGAAGTCCGCGTGGCCGATCTGGTCATGAATCTCGATGGCCGCGAAATCTTCCGGGGTGGACGGCGTGTGGAACTGAGCGCCAAAGAATTCGAGCTGCTGGAATTGCTGGCCCGTAACCCCGGCAAAGTCTTCAGCCGCTTTGAAATCGAGGAAAAAGTTTGGCCGGAATATACGGGCGGCAGCAACGTGGTGGACGTGTATATCGGTTATCTGCGGCGCAAACTCGAAGAGGGTGGAGAGCGCCGCTTGATTCATACGGTTCGCGGTGTGGGCTACGTGCTGCGCGAAGAATAATTGCAAATAAGCCTGAATAAGCTTCACACTGGGGCGCGATAGAGTGGAGGGGTGATGTGTTCCCCCTTTGCCCGCCGCGCCGCCTGTAATTCCGGGTGGGCGGCGTGACCCTACGCTGGCGCTTGACGCTGTTCTACACGGCGTTGCTGGCCGTACTGCTGACAGGCGTCGCTTTTGCCACCCTGCTGATGATGAAAACCAACCTGATCAGTGGGATGGATCGGGAATTGCAGACCACATACGCCCAATTCACCACCATCTACAGCCAGATTGAATTGAAATCAACCATCGGGGGGAATAGTGATGCGGAAGCATTGTTGCTTCCCGCCCGCACTTTTTTCCCCGAATCGGCCATCCAAATCGAACAGTTGGCCTTCTATGACCAAGACAGCCTGACCAGTGAGTTTGCGCGGGCCAAGTCCGAACAGGCCCGCGCCCAACTGCTAACTGTCCTCCGCACGCTGGCCGATGGTACCCGCCAAAGCGTCGGCATTGACCCCAGCGCCCCTATTCGGCTATCTGACGCCGAACTGGTAAGCCTGATCTCCTCTCCTGGTCGGCAGATGATTTTGACCCGGCAAGTCAAAAAACAGTTCGCCCCGCCGGTATCTATGCGGGTGCTGGTTACGCTGGCCCCGGTACTCTTGGAAACTAGCGCCTTTGGCACGGCCCGCGAAACCTTCGCAATGACCTATGTGGGCCGCGACCTGTCTACGCTCACCTTTACGTTGGCGCAGTTGCGAAGCATAATTCTGCTGCTATTTTTGGGCGGTTTGGTCACGGCGGGCGCAGGGTCTTACTTGCTGGCCGGACAAGCCATGCAGCCCCTGCGCCTCGTTCAGCGGGCCGCCGAGCGTATTGGCGGCCAAAACCTCGGTGAACGGGTGCCCGAACCCTCCACAGGCGACGAGGTTCAGTCGTTGGCACAGGCGCTGAATGCCATGTTGGGACGCTTGGAAAGCTCGTTCGAGGCCCAGCGGCGCTTTACTTCGGATGCCAGTCATGAACTCAGGACGCCAGTAACGGCCATCAGCGGGCACGCCAGTTACCTGCTGCGGCGCACCAGCCCCAGCGGGCAGCAGCAAGAAAGCCTGAATATTATTCGCAGCGAATCGGAGCGCCTGACCAACCTGATTGCCAGCCTGCTACAACTGGCCCGCTCCGACAGCGGCGCACTGACCCTGACGCACCAACCTATTTTGTCCAGCCTGTTTCTGGCCGATGTGGCCCGCGAACTCGCGCCGTTGGCACAGGCCCAAAACACCGTGCTGACCGCCACAGGCGAAGACATTCCTTTCGAAGGCGACCCAGACCGCATGAAGCAGGTCATCATCAATCTGGTGGGCAACGCCCTAAAGGCCGGAGCCACCACGATTACGCTGGAAAGCACGCCGCAGGAAGTGACCGCAGGCAAACCCAAAGAAGTTCGCCTGAGTGTGCGCGACGACGGCCCCGGCATAGCCCCCGAACATCTAAAACGCCTGTTCGACCGCTTTTACCGGGTAGAAGACAGCCGCAGCCGGGATCAGGGCGGCGCGGGCCTCGGCCTCAGCATTGCCAAAGGAATCGTAGACGCGCACGGCGGGCGAATCTGGATAGAAAGTGAAGTGGGCGTGGGCACGGTGGCCCATGTGCAGGTGCCGATTGGGAATGTGCCGGATCTGAGTGAAGAGGATGTGCCTTGAAACCGGGGAAACAGGAGTGTGGAACGTGGATCGTGGTTAGGCTTTGACCACGATCCACGTTCCACGATCTAACCAATCATCAAGGCATTCAGCTCTTCCATCAATTCCTCACCCTCGGCAATCGTGCGGGCCACCACAAAAATCGTGTCCTCTCCGGCAATGGTGCCCACGATGTCGTCTCGGCGCAGGCGATCTAGCAGCAGGGCAACCCCGGTGGCGTGGCCGTCTGCGGTACGGATGACCAAGACATTTTCGCCCCGGTCTACGTCGTGCACGAAGTTTTGGAACAGGCGGGCCAGTTCTTCCTCTACGTTGCCGTGCCCCGCCACCTGCGCTAAGGCGTAACGGTGGCGGCCCTTACCGATGGGCAGGCGCACCAGCCGGAGTTCGTTGATATCGCGGCTGACGGTGGCCTGAGTGACATGCACGCCGTCGGCCCGCAGCCGCGCGACGAGATCCGCCTGCGTGGAAACACTCTCGCGGGCGATGATGTCCTGAATGCGCTTTTGGCGCTGATCCTTGCTGAGCACCCTGCAATAGTATGCATATACGGTGAATAATGCAACAAGGCGGGAAGTGGGGAGTGGTCAGTGGTGAGTAGGAAAAGACTTTGATCGCCTGATGCTTACTGCTTCGTCCAGCAGTTTGCGGGCCACTTCTCGCTTGCTGATGCGGGGCCAGTCCTCGAAGGTGGCGTCGGGGCGCACCAGCGTTACTTGGTTGTCGTCGCCGCCAAAGCTGGTGCCTGCGCGGGTGGGGTAATTGAGCAAGATAAAGTCTGCATTTTTGCGCTGGGCTTTCAGGGCCGCTCGCTCCACGCCCGCGTGCGTTTCCATCGCAAAGCCGACTAGCACGCGCTCTGGGTGGTGGGGCTGTTCGGCCCCCAGCCCCGCCAGAATGTCGGGATTGGGGGTGAGGTGAATAGACACATCGCCCGCGACTTTGGCCTGCTTTTCGCCCGATTGCTGCGCGGCGCGGTAGTCGGCAATGGCGGCGGTCATGACCACGATTCCGGCAGTCTGGGCGGCTTCGTCTACGGCGGCTTTCATCTCTAGCGCCGTTTCGATTCGTACTACACGCATGTCCGCCGGATCGGGCAGGGTCACTGGCCCCGTGACCAGCGTGACTTCTGCCCCGCGTGACTGGGCCTCCTGCGCCACTGCAAAGCCCATCTTGCCGCTGCTGGGATTGGAGATAAAGCGCACCGGATCGAGGTACTCGCGGGTGGGGCCAGCCGACACCACCACCCGCACGCCCGCAAGGTCTTGGGGCACAGGCGAAGCGAGTAAGGCCAACGCCGCCGCTGCGATGTCTTCCGGTTCGGCCATGCGCCCCAGCCCCGCGCCCTCTCCCCGCGAGCCGAACGCGCCTACCTCTGGCCCCAAAAACTGATGGCCCCAACCGCGCAGGGTGGCGGCGTTGGCCTGCACCGCCAGATGCAGCCACATCTGCTCGTTCATGGCCGGAACCCACAGCACCGGGCCGCGCACGCTGAGCAACGTGGCCGAGGCGAGGTCTGCCCCGTGCCCGCCCGCCGCCCGCGCCAGCAAATCCGCTGAAGCACCCACGATCACCACCGCGTCGGCCCGTGCCAAAGCAAGGTGTTGGGCGTCTGGGCGAGACTCGAACCATGTTTCATCGGTGGCGACGGCGGTGTCGGCGGCAGTGGACAAACTCAGGGGCGTAATGAATTCCAGCGCGGCGCGGGTGGCGATGACCTGCACCCGCGCCCCGCGCTCGCGCAACCGCCGCAGCACCGAGGGAGCCTTGACCGCCGCCATGCTGCCCCCCACGATGACCAATACGGTGGGCAGGGCGGGCGCAGAAACGTCGGGATTCACGGGGACAGTTTAGGGGATACAGCCAACATGGGCTTTAGGATGTCCTCTGGCTGCCATTCACCACTTGCAAGTGTCAATCCCTTGCGTCCGGCTGGGCGGGTCAGAGGGGACAGTCGGCGGGCGGGGGAACGCTAGACTACGGCCATGACGAATCAGGGTTCTTCCGGCATGGATTTTGACGTGTTGGTGATCGGCGCTGGCCCCGGCGGGTATCACGCGGCCATTCGCGCCGCGCAGCTTGGGTTGCGGGTGGCGTGCGCCGAGCGCGAAGCAGTGGGCGGCGTGTGCCTGAACGTGGGCTGCATTCCCACCAAAGCCCTGCTGCACGCGGGCGAGCAGATCGCAGCGGCCCGCCACGCCGCCGACTTTGGCCTGACCTTTGGCGAGCAGAAGATGGATATTGCCAAGCTGAACGGCTGGAAAGACGGCATCGTGAAGAAGCTGACGGGCGGCGTGGGAGCGTTGTTCAAGGCCAATAAGATTACGCACCTGATCGGGGAAGCCAGCTTTGTGGACGCCCACACCGTAAAAGTAGGCGACAAGACGTACACGGCGGGCAGTTTCATCATTGCTACGGGCAGCGAACCCGCCAAACTGCCGGGACTGGACGTAAATCAGGTGGACATCGTAGATTCTACGGGCGCACTGGTGATGCCCGACCCTGTACCCGCCCGGATGCTGTGTGTGGGCGGCGGCGTCATCGGCTTTGAGTTTTCGCATGTGTACAAC
Source organism: Deinococcus sp. Arct2-2 (assembly GCF_004801315.1). GTDB lineage: Bacteria > Deinococcota > Deinococci > Deinococcales > Deinococcaceae > Deinococcus. Next base: position 114,138 of record NZ_SSNW01000005.1, on the reverse strand, counting down.
AACATGGGCAGCGCCGTAAAAGTCATTGAGTTTTTGCCCAACGTGATTCCGGGGGCCGACGCCGACGCCGTGAAGGAATTTGCCAAGTCGATGACCAAGCAGGGCATCAAGATCGAGACGCAGACCAAAGCCAACAAAGCCGAGAAGAAGTCGGACGGCATTCATGTAGAACTGGAAAGCGTGAAAACGGGCGAGAAGCGCACTGAAGTCTTTGACCGCGTGCTGGTGGCTGTGGGCCGCCGCCCCCGTACCGATGGGCTGAACGTGGCCGCCGCTGGCGTACACGTCACAGACCGGGGGTTTATTCCCGCCGATCAGCAGCAGCGCACCAACATTTCCCACATCTACTCGGTGGGCGATGTGGCCGGAAACCCCATGCTGGCGCACAAGGCCATGAAGGAAGGCTTGGTGGCCGCCGAAGTGATCGCCGGAAAACCCTCCGCACAGGACGCCGTCGCCATTCCCGGTGTGGTGTATACCAGCCCCGAACTCGCGTGGGTGGGCCTGACCGAGCAGGAAGCCAAAGACAAGGGCTACAAGGTCAAAACCGGAACCTTCCCGCTCAGTGCGTCGGGCCGCGCCATGACGCTCCAGCAGACCGACGGCTTCGTGAAAATGGTGGTGGAAGCCGACACTGACTTGTTGCTGGGCGTGCATATCGTGGGGCCGCACGCCTCCGATTTGCTGGGCGAGGCAGGCTTGGCCCTAGAAATGGCCGCCACCGCCACCGACATCGCCCTGACCATTCACGCGCACCCCACCTTGGGCGAAAGCGTGCTGGAAGCGGCGGAAGCGGTACACAAGCAGGCCATTCACATCATGAACCGCTGAAAATAGTTTGTTCGGGGCAAAAGTGTCAGAGTGCATCTGGCGCTTTTGCCCATCTGCACCGGCTTGCTATACTCTGCGGCGCTGCACGGCTGTGCTGCACCCCTGCACTCGTAGCTCAGATGGATAGAGCGGCCCCCTCCTAAGGGGCAGGCCACTGGTTCGACTCCAGTCGAGTGCGCCACGTCCAGCACGCGAAAACCCCTGACCGAACGTCGGGGTTTTCGCGTGTTTGGTGCAATAGCGGTGTAATGGGGCAGCCGTGAGGGAGGCGTAGCAATAAGGGCACAGGGAGCTGCCGACGATTCCCCTAGTGATTCGGGTCTTGCATGGGCCGGGTTTTGGAAGACACCGCCGAGACGGAGGCCGTGAGGATAGGCCGGGCGGCGTCGCGGGCCAGTTGGCGGCCGTGCAGTACCCGGCGCGAAATCAGGATGCCCAGCAGCACCACCGCGCCCACCAAGCCCAGCAGCACGCGGTGTTCGGGCACCAGAATGACGCCCAGCAAAGTGAAATAGACCACCGTGAGCAGCAAGTACGTGAGCAGGCTGTTGCCGCGCCGCGCACTCAGCAGCACGTCGGCGTAAGTGGGGCCATCGGGCTGGCGGGGAGGCAGGGCGTAGCGCGGGGGGCGCAGGCTGCGGCCAATATCCACGATGACGGCGGTGATGTTGTCGGGGCCGCCTGCATCGTTGGCGGCATTGACGAGGGTGCGGGCCACTTGGTCAGGCGTATTTTGGCGGGCCAACAACTCCAGCAGATGCGTTTCTTCTACAACTCCACTCAGGCCGTCACTGCAAATCAGCAGTCGGTCGCCGGACTTGAGGGGAAAGCCGAACAATTCCAGCCGCACCCGTTCTTCTCCGCCTAGCGCGTTGCTGACCACGCTACGCCACTGATGATCGCGGGCCTCGGCTTCGGTCAGGTTGCCCAGCCGCACCTGCTCGGCCACCCAAGAATGATCGTCGGTCAGGCGGTGCAGTTCTCCGCCGCGCAGCATGTAGGCCCGCGAATCTCCGACATGCGCCACGATGGCCGCGCCCCGGTCTATCAGGACGGCCAGCAGCGTGGTGCCCATGCCTACGTATTCGCCTACAGCATGCCGCAGCACCGACAAATTGGCCGCCTGAACCGCTTCCGCGAGCCGTTCGGGCGGCACGCCGCGTCCATCCAAATACGCCTGACTGAGGGTATCCAGCGCCAGATTCGCGGCCAATTCGCCAGCAGCGTGGCCGCCCATTCCGTCGGCAACGGCATAGAGGCCACCTTGCGGTAAATCGAGCGCCAGCGCAGCGTCCTGATTGACACCGCCCTGACGTTGACGCCCCACGTCTGTGAGCAGCCCAGAGGACATGGAGGGCGTCGCTGGGGAGCGCATGAGGTCAATATAAGCCAACCGTTAGGGAAACGGGTGAAGTTGGAGACGTTTGGCCCCAGATGTGACTAACCTCTCACTTATCTTTCTCTTGCTTAAGAGTTCTGGCCCTGTTCGCGCAGCCACATCATCAGGGCTTCGGCGCTGGCGGGATTGGTCGCCAAAGGAATATCGTGAACGTCGCACAGGCGCACGAGGGCCGATACATCGGGTTCATGGGGCTGGGCCGTCAGGGGATCGCGGAAGAAAAACACCGCCAACACGCGCTCCTCGGCCAGCCGCGCCCCGATTTGTTGATCGCCGCCCAGTGGCCCCGACAGCACGCGCTCTACGGTCAGGCCCGTTTGCTTGGCCAGAATGCTGCCTGTGGTGCCCGTCGCCACCAGATGAAAGCGGGCCAGAATATCGCGGTAAGAGAGGGCGAACAGCGCCAGCTCCAGCTTCTTCTTGTCGTGCGCGATCAGGGCCACTTGCCGCCGCTGCCCCGCGCCCTGACTTCCTACACCCTGTCTATTTGAACCCTGTCCATCTGAACCGTGATTCTCGCCACCGTGAGCCGTCATGCGGGCCATTGTTTCACGCGGCGCTTTGGTGATGAATTCCCCCTCTGGATGTCTGCGCCACTTATACTGGGTTCAAGTTTTCCAGTTCAGAGTTCCCAGTTCAGAGCTGCACTATGACTCACGCCGATTTCCCCGGAGGTTTTGCCCATGACCACCGCCCCCCGACCCCAGTCCGAACCCGCTTCCCCACCTCTTTCCGGGGCCAACTCGCCTGAGCTGCACGCCCTGTTTGCGCTTCAGCAGGCGCATAGGCCTAGGGCGGCGGGGGCCAGCGTTGCCGAGCGTCAGGCGCTCTTGCGGCGGCTGCACGACGCCCTCAAAGCGGGCCGGGTGGCCTTGGCCGATGCGCTGGCCGCCGATTTGGGCAAAAGCCGCGCCGAATCCGAAATCACCGAAATTCATCCGGTGTTGGAAGAACTTCAGCACGCCATCCGCGCCCTCCCCCGCTGGGCTGCTCCCCGGCGCGTGGCGACGACTGCCATGCTGGGCACGGCCCACAGCGAAATCCGCCCACAGGCACGCGGCATCACCCTGATCCTGAGTCCCTGGAATTATCCGGTGAATCTGGCGTTGGCCCCGCTAGTCGCCAGCCTCGCAGCGGGCAACACGGTGATTCTGAAGCCCAGCGAAAAGGCTCCGGCCACGGCCCGCGCCCTGCAACGACTGCTTGAACAGACCTTTCAGCCGCAATTGGTGGCGGTGGTCCTGGGCGGCCCGGACGTGGCGCAGACCCTGACTACCCTGCCGTTCGATCACATCTTTTTTACGGGCAGCGGCGCGGTGGGGCGGCAAGTCTTGCGGGCCGCCGCCGAGAACCTGACGAGTGTGACGCTGGAACTGGGCGGCAAAAGTCCGGCGCTAATAGACGCCAGCGCCAACCTCGCCCTCAGCGCCGAGCGGATCGCGTGGGGCAAACTGCTGAACGCGGGGCAAACCTGCGTGGCCCCCGATTACGTGCTGATTCCCGAACATTTGCGGGACACCTTCGTGCAGCACCTTGACGCCATAATTGCCCGCCGGTACGGGAACCGGGCGTGGCTGCGGGTGGGGCCAGATTACGGGCGAATGATAGACAGCCGCAGCGTAGAGCGCCTGTCTCGCCTGACGGGGGACAGCGTGACACAGGGCGCACGCACCGTTCTAGGGGGCGAATTCGATGCCGGAGCCAAGTTCATCTCGCCCACCGTAGTTGTAGACGTGACGCCCGACATGCCGCTGATGGCTGAGGAATTGTTTGGCCCCGTGCTGCCCGTGCTGACCTACCGCACGCTGGAAGAAGCGTTGGCGCTGATCAATAGGCTCGATCCACCGCTGGCCCTCTACGCCTTCGCAGAAGATAAAGCCGCGCTGGAACGCATTAAAGACAGCACCCAAAGCGGGGGCATGGTGGTCAACGGCACCGTGATGCACCTGACCAATCCGCACTTGCCCTTTGGCGGCGTGGGAGCCAGCGGCATGGGCAATTATCACGGCGTACACGGCTTCCGCACCTTTACCCATCAGCGGGCCATTCTGAGCGAACCAAAACAGAGTGCCACTCGTTTCGTGTATCCGCCGTATGGCCGCCCCGTTCTGCGCCTCGTGGCGTGGATGCTGCGCCAACTGGAGAGGCAAACCGGGCCGCGTGAGTGACATTTTTGCCGAGTTGACCGGGGCGATTACGGCGGGTGGAAAGTCCAGCCGATTTGGAAGTGACAAGGCGCTGGCATTGTTGGAAGGCCGCCCCTTGTTGGATCACGTCGCGCACAGTTTGGAAAGCTGCGGCCTACGCGTGTTGGTGGCCCTCCCCGGCAAATACGCGCTGGAAGGCTGGCAAACTGTGCCCGACACCCGCCCCGGCGAAGGCCCGCTGGCTGGGCTGGAAGCGGCACTGGGAGCGGCAATTCGGCTGCGCGGCACGGGCTGGATCGCTTTTACGGGCGTAGACCTGCCCCGCCTGACCCCCGACTTTTGGCGCACCCTCGCCGCCGCCCGCACACCAGACGCGCTGAGTGTGCAACCGCTGGACAGCGAAGGACGCCCGCAACCGCTAGCCGCGCTATATCACACAGATTTACTGCCCCGTGTCACCGCCCTGCTGGACGCTAGAGAACGCCGACTGCGGGCCGCCGCTCCGGCTGAGGCGGTGTGTACCGTCGCAGGCATTGCGCTGGGAGTGTTACGGAATGTGAATACGCCTGCCGATCTTTCGACTCTGCAAGATGAACAGCAATAAAAAATCCGCCCTTCGGCGGCTGTGGTTTAACTTGATTGACAACAGTATAGCGCGGTATGCAGGCAGGGTCAAGCTATGCACTCGCCTCGTTTCAAGCCGTCCAAGCCGTTGGGCCAACCATGAGCAAGACGCCCGAAAGCGTTTTGGCTATCCATACGCCGCTTTGTGCGCCTTTTTCATCCGTGCATAGTCCGCGTTGGCTTCGGCTTCTTCCCATTTGGCCTTGAAAATGCGGGCGGATTCGGCCTTCACCGGGTCTTCGGGCGTGCGGGGCAACTCGGCTCGGCCATGCGCTCCACTTTGGCCCTTTTTGTCGTCTGGTACGGGGCCGTCGTACTTTTTGCCGCCCTTATGGTTGGCATACCGCCGCGAGCGCGTAAAGCCCATCTGCAAAAACTTGCGGGCCATGTCTGCGCCCACAAAATCGCCCGCTTTCAGGTAGTCCAGAAAGAGGGCATAAATGGTTTCGCTGCTCTCGCGGGCAGCGTCGGGCGTGGCAAAGCGCCAATGCGGAAGAATTTCGGATTTGTAGGGCTGCACCAGCAAGACGCCTTGCTCTCCCACGCCCACCCGGTACAACTCTGGCTGGGCGCGGAGATCAAGTTCGGCGTAATGCAGGCTGTAATCGAATTTGGGGGACATGAGTTGTGGAACTCCGCTAAATTCGAATCTGCGACTTATTGACTCGTACCTAGCTCAGAAACATCTTAGGGAGATCAATCTGGAAGGTGAACCCCCCCGTTGCTGACGCAACGCCCCCCCTTGAGGGGAGGACTCAACATCTTGTGCGCTCCCCTTAAGGGGGGCTGGCTGCGAAGCAGACTGGGGGGTTGCCCATAATCGTCAACTCCGAATATTTGTTGAGCCTGCCAATCTTTTGATGTTCTTAAACTGTATAGAGATCAGCAAACGGAGTCTTTAGTTCATCCGGTCATCGTCCAGCATGGCGTTCAGCATCCAGCGGATTTTGTCTACCGTCGCGGCGTAACCGTTGTACAGGTCGGCGGTAGCAGGATCGTTGGCGTCGTCTACGGCCTGAGAATCGTCGCGGTAGCCCCGGCCCACGCGGGTCAGGTCTTCTACCAGATCGGACACCTGGGCGCGGGCGTCGCGCACGGTATCGGTGGGCACCTTCACGACGCTAAAGCGGTCAACGTCGGCGGGCGCGGCAATCGGGCTGCCGCCGAGGGCCACCAAGCGTTCGGCCTGCTCGTCGATGCTGGGAAAGATTTCTTCGATAAATTCATCGTAAGCAAGGTGTAGGTCGCGGAAAAAGCGCCCCCGAATATCCCAGTGATACTTCTTAAATTTCAGATACAGGCTGATGGACGTGGCGAGGTTGCGCTGCAACGTTTCGGCCACCACGCCAAATTCCTCTTCGCTGAGATAGCTATGATCCACGAGGCGGTTGTGAACCGTGCGCAGGTGCGCGGCGTCGGCTTTGGCTCCACCCTGCGCTTCCACCCCTTCGGTGCTGAGATTCTGATCTGTGTCTTTGACCTTGCCTGCGGCTTTGTTGCCCTTCTTGCCAGCTTTCTGCGTCATGGCCTTAACCTACCTTCCCGCCCGTGCCGCGCCCATAGGCGGATTCTTTAGGCTTGGCCTATGCGGTAGATCAGGCGGTTATCTTCCACCACCATTTCAACCTTTCCCAGTTCCTGCAACTCGGTGAGGTGGGCGGCCACCACAGCGCGGTTCAGCACCACCGCCGAAGGGGTGGTCATAGTGACATTCAGCGCGGCGCACACGCGGGCCAGCAGTTCGTCGGTGGTGGCAACCCCGGCCTGTACCGCGTGTTGCACGGCGTCGGTGATGCGCCCGTAAGCGGCAAGGTTGGCGGCCACCAACCCGGCCAAATCGGAGGTGGGATCGCCGTGACCGGGCAACACCACGCGCACGCCTTCCAGTTTGCCTAGCCGCGCCGCCGCTTCCTTCTGCAATCCCGAATCGGCGCAAAACGTCAGTGGGTGCTTCAGCAGGGCTTCTGGCCCAAACAGGGCGTCGGCAGCGTACAGCACGTCTCCGACACGCACCGCGTACATCATGGAAGCGTGGCCTGCCACTTCCAGCAACTCCACATCTGCGCCGCCGATGCGCGTCAGGCCGGGTTCGGGGGCGAGGCGGGCGGGGCTGGGCTGGGCCAGCAAGAATTTGCTCTGCAATTCGGCGGGAGGCCGCGCCCCGAACAAAATAATCGGTTCCAAAATCGGGTGCGTAATCACGGCGTCTTCCAGCGGCGGCGCAAAGATTTTAAGTTCTGGATAACGTTTCAGCACAAAGCTGTTGCCGCCATGATGATCGGCGTGGCTGTGCGTGTTCAGAATGCCGGTGGGCTGCAACCCCGCGTCGGTCATGGCCCGCAGCAACTTTCGGGCGTGAGACTCGTCCAGCCCGGTGTCGATGACCAATGCGCCGCCGCGTCCATCTTCGACCAGCACGCTGTTGACGGCAGCGGGAAAGTAATGCACACCGGGGGCGAGGGGGATGAGAGCAGAAGCCATAGCCCGCAGATTACAGGCCAAGTGCAGCCAAAGATTACTGTTGCCTGACAGACCGCATGACCCGTTGATGTAGGGTGAATCTCAAGAAGGCCGAACGCTTCGGCTCTGTTCAGAGTCCCCAAAGGAGACCCATGACCCGTTTGCCCAAACTTGCCATTATCGTCGGCAGCACCCGCGCCACCCGCTTTGCCGACAAGCCCACCGCGTGGTTTTCGGGCATCGCCTCGCAGCGTACCGACGCCGAATTTGAAGTCGTCGATCTGCGCGATTTCCCCATGCCCTTCTTCGATGAAGTGGCCTCGAACGCCTACGCACCTTCTCAGAATGAAGTGGCGCAGCGTTGGCAAAAGAAATTGACCGAGTTTGACGGCTACATTTTTGTGACCGCCGAGTACAACCACGCACCTACAGCCGTGCTGAAAAACGCAATGGATTACGCCTACCCCGAATGGAGCAAAAAGCCTGCCGCCTTCGTGGGCTACGGCTCGGTGGGCGCGGCGCGGGCCATCGAACAGCTCCGGATGATTGCCGTGGAACTCCAGATGGCCCCCACCCGTACCAGCGTGAACATTCAGGGCGGAGACTTTTTTGCTGTGTTGCAGAACAAAAAAGAGCTGTCGGAGCTGACTTATTTGCTGCCGAGTGTGAAGACTCTGCTGGATGAAGTGATCTGGTGGGCCAACGCCCTGAACGCGGCGCGGGAGGCGTAAGCGGCAGCAACTGGGATGGGGCGGTCTAAGGGTCTAGGGTCTGAGAAAGGGCAACGGCTCTAGCGCTTGATACTTAACCTGCTGAGGCTTTTGCAGAACAACCCCCCCCGTTGCTGACGCAACGCCCCCCCCTTAAGGGGAGGACAAAGGCTTTTGCGCTCCCCTTGAGGGGGGCTGGCTGCGAAGCAGACTGGGGGGTTCGCCCAAATCGTCAGCTCTAGTGCCGTGCCAACATCAGTAGAGATTCATGACGCAGAGGCGGCTCCGTGCTTCCTCTGCGTTTGCTTTTGTAGCCACTGTTGTCCCTTCACCCGGAACGCCTGACCCGTCCACCTTGCCGTGCGGGTGTAGCCTCTCCCCCGTGACCTCTGCCCCCGCTCCCGCCTTCCGCCCCTCTCCCGCACAACTCGGACTCGTGGGCGTCACGTTTCTGATGTGGGGCGGGTTTTTTTTGGTCATTCCCCTCATTACGGTGCATTTTGTAGAGGGGCTGGGGTGGGCGGCGGCCAGCGTGGGCATCGTGCTGGGCGTGCGGCAACTGACGCAGCAAGGGCTGACCGTGTTTGGCGGCGCGTGGGCAGACCGCATCGGGCCAAAGCCGCTGATTCTGGCGGGCTGCCTGATTCGTACCCTCGGCTTTGGCTGGATGGGATTTGCCGAATCGTTTGGCGTGCTGCTGGCCGCGTCGGTGCTGGCGGGCATCGGGGGCGGCCTGTTCGATGCGCCCAAGAGCGCCGCTATTACCGCTGTGACGCGGCCAGAACATCGGGGCCGCATGTTCAGCCTGATCAGCATGGCCGGAAACTTGGGCATGGTGGTAGGGCCGCTGTTGGGCGCGTGGCTGTCGGGCGTGGGCTTCCGCACGGCGGCGCTGTGGGCGGGCAGCGTGTACTTGGTGGCCTTCGCAGTGCTGGCCCTGACCTTGCCCCGCATGACTCCACCCAAGCGGGCCGAGGGTGCAAGCAGCCTAGACGGCCTGAGAATTGCGCTGCAAGACCGAGTATTCCGGCGCTTTACGCTGGTGCTGTGCGGCTACTTTCTGCTGAGTACCCAACTGAATGTGGCCGTGACCCTGAAAGCGGTGGCGCTGGCTGGCCCCGCCGCCACTGGCCCGCTGTACGGCCTGAGCGCGGGCCTTGCCGTGCTGCTGCAATACCCGCTGCTGAGGTTGGTGGAGCGCCATATTCCCACCCGCCCCGCCCTCGTGACCGCCGTGATTCTGGTGGCCACCGCGCTGGGCCTGATGGGCTTTGCCGCCACTTTTCCACAACTGCTGGCCTGCGTGGTGCTGTACTCGCTGGGCACGATGTTGGTGTATCCCACCCAGCAAACCCTCACTGCCCGCCTTGCACCTGAAGGCCGAGTCGGAAGTTATTTCGGCTTCAGCGCCATCAGCCTCGGCGTGGGCGGCGCACTGGGCAACTTTTTGGGCGGTCTACTCGTGGATGCAGGCGCAAGGCTGAACCTGCCCACGCTGCCTTGGCTAACGCTGATGGCGGTGGGCTTGGTCACGGCGGCGGGGCTGCAGTGGGCGCTCAGGGGGATGGGGGAAGTTGAATAACGCCGCTCTTATTTACTCGCATCTTCGGCTTTCATCTCAGCCAAGGCTTCTTGCAGCATCGGCAAAAGCACCTCTCCTTGGTACTGTTCCAGACTCATTCCAGTGTAAATCCACGTGACCAATGACTTTGCTTCAAGAAAACTTAGATCTAAATACAGCAAGATAATTTTTTAGATAAACTTTGCACCAATGGCGCTGAGGGCGAGATGTAGTGCAGCCTCGAGTTCAGCCAGAGTGTTGTAGGAGCGGCGGGGCATCAACACCCCTTTGATCTGCTTCCAAATCCCCTCAATCAGGTTCAGGAACGGTGCATAGGGCGGAAGATACCGGAGATACAGGCCCTGGGCTTCCCAACCGATTTGTTTTTCCCGAATGGCTTTGCCCCGATGAACTGCAGCATTGTCGAGGACGATCACAGTGAGCCGGGACGGCTCACTGTGCTGAGCAAGGGTATCCAGATAGGCGATCACCTGTTCTTGATTGCACCTGCCCTGCAACGTACGCAGCTCCAATGCTGGCGTTGTGCCGTGCAGCGTGTACGTACCGATCAACTTGAGGCGACCGTGGGATCCCCAGCGGGTCGGCATGCGGAACTGTTGTCCAGAGCCACGCCTAAACCACGTTGACGCCACGGATCACATCAGCGAGAACCCCGACTGATCAAGATATTTGAGCGTTAATGTGCCGTCCAGCGCCCCTTGTTTAGCGTGTCGAGCGCGGCCCGATGCTGGGCTTCCACCTGAGGGTCAAGGGGTTTGCCGGGCGCGTACCGCGCCCGTTTCCAGCTGTACCCCAACGCCAGCAGGTGTTGGCGAACGGTCTGCGCGGTGATCTGGAGAGCGAATTCGTCATTCAGCACCTCGGCCAATTGGGCGGCGGTCCACAGCCGGTCTTCGCCAAGCTGACTCACGAGCACAGCCGCATGGGCAGGCAACATCTTGATCGGGCGGCCTGGCCGTGGGGCATCAATGATGCCCCGCATACCGTGCTGTTCACAGCGGGTCAGGTCAGTGTGAATGCGTTGCTCAGCTCGTGCGAAATGAACAGCCAAGCGTGGCGCAGACCACCCTTCTCGGTGCAATCGGAGCAGGCTGGCCCGCAGACGTACCTTGGAATGAACCCCGGCACTCAATTCCAGCTGTTGGAGTTGTGCCGCATCTTCTGCGCTGATTACGATCTGCCGACTTGGTCGTCCCATTTCTCAAAAATATAATCTTGCTGTACTTAAATGCCGCCGCAGCAAAACAATTGTCCTTACTGGCCCGACACGCTCAATGACGGCCCGCAAGACATCTTCAGTGGTGGTGTGTTGGTCAATTAAACTTGTGATCTCCCGATCCAGCTGAGTTTCCTCATCTAGCGACAACTTCACCCCTCTCCCCCATCCTCTGCCCACAGCGCCCGCATTTCTTCGCTGCGTTCCAACAACTCGGCCAGCGTGCCTTCGTCGGTAATGCGCCCGCCTTCCATCAGCAAGATTCGGTCAGCGCGGGTCAGGGCAGTGCGGCGGTGAGACACCACCAGACAAGTCGCGTCGGTTTCGGCAAACAGGCCGTCCCACAGCACGGCTTCGGTGCGGGCGTCCAGCGCACTGCTCACGTCGTCGAAGACCAATAGATCGGCGTCGCGGGCCAGCATCCGGGCCACTGCCGCTCGTTGCACCTGCCCGCCGCTGAGCTTGACGCCGCGTGCGCCTACGGGCGTATCCAGCCCGCTGCCCAACTGCGCCATATCGGGTTCCAGCACAGCCAAGCGCACGGCGCGGTCTAGGCGGTCTGGGGCGCTGCCGCTCAGCACGTTTTCGCGCAGGCTGTCGCTGAACAGGTTGGGGATCTGGGCGGTATAGGCGCTGCGGGGCGGTACGAGGAACGACGCGGGGTCTTCTACAGGTTGTCCGTTCCAAGACACCGTGCCGGAATCTGTGGGAATGAGGCCCAGCAGCGCACGCAACAGCGTTGTTTTGCCGCTGCCGATGCGCCCTGTGACTACCACGAATTCTCCCCGGCGCACGCTGAAGCTGGCGTCGTGCAGGCCCATGCCGCTGGGGTGCAAAGCGGTCAGGCCGTTTACGCGCAGTTCTTCTAAGGGCTGAGCCTCGGCAGTTCCGGCGGCGGGCATAAGGGTCAATTCCGGCGGGTCGGCGTGCAGGTACACCGGATGATGCTGCACGGTCTGGTCACGCGGGGCGTCTTGCAGCAGGCGGTTCATGCGGTCATAGCTGACCCCGGTGCGGCGGTGGCGGGCAATCGCGTCGCCAAAAAAGCCCATGCTTCCGGTCAGGCGCGGCAGCAGCCCGATAAACAGCACGAAGTCGGCCACATCCAGCGCCCCGCCGCGAATCTTGTTGGCTCCCAGCAGCAGCACCAGCCCCACGGCAATGTTCACCATATTGGTGTTCACGCCCCGGATCAGTTCGGTCAGCAGCACGTCGCGCAGGGCGGCAGAGCGGCGAACCTCACCCAATTTGACGAGATGAGACACCATCTGCCCCTCACGGGCGGCCAGTTTCACGGCGCTCACGGCCCCGAAGGTTTCCCCGATAAAGTCGGTCACACGGCCTGTGGCCTCGCGCATGCGGCGGCGGTAGCTGCGAATAATGGGCGAAAGCCGCTGCACGAACACCACCATCAGCAGCAGCGGGGCGCACACCAGCAGCGTAATCGTGGGGTCTATGCGGGCCATTAGGGTAATGGCGATGACCGAGAAGGCTACGAAGCCCCAGCCGTCCACCCAGACTTCGGTGTATCCGGCCACATCGTCTACATCGTCGCGGAAGCGGGTCACGGCCTCGGCAGGGGTATCGGGCAGGCGGCGGGCGCGGCGGGCCGTAAGCAGGTAGGCCAGCATATTGCGCCGCACGAGGGCGTCCAGCGTGTACCACAGTTCTATCCACGCCCGGAATGCCCCATAAAAGATCCCGAATCGGCTGACCCGCACGAGGGCGAACCACGCCACCGCCACCCACGCCGCCGCAACCAGCGGTTCTATGTTGCCTGCCGTAGACGTGCCTGCCAGCCGCAACTTATCGGCGGCTTCCAGTTGCCGGAACACCCCACTGACCGCCAACGTCAGCAGCGCGGGCGAGGCGTGAACCATGCCCCACATCAGCAAATTGAAGGCAAACAGGCCGGGTTTGTACACGAACAGGCGCTTGGAAAGGGCAAAGGTTTTGTCGGAAGTGGGGAGGGTGGGTTGGGGGGCGGTGGTCATGGGTGGCAACTCCATTGCGTCAGTGGTGAGTGGTCAGTCGTGAGTGAGAACAGATGAAGGCGAGAATTGAAAGTGACGAAGGAGGTGTGCAAGACAGAGCGCAGGGGCTTTTTCCACTGACCACTCACCACTACCCACTCACCGTTCCTCACGCCAACACCCCTTCCCCTTCCGCCCCGACTCCGGCCCGCAACAGCCCTGCGTAATGGCTGCGTGGATTGGCGGCCAGTACGTCGCGGGGGCCGTCTTCCAACACTTTGCCGTCGCCTAGCACCAAAATCCGGTCGGCGCGGGCTACGGTATCGAGTCGGTGGGCAATCACGATGGCGGTGCGGCCACTCAGCAGGCGGCTCATGGCGGCGGTCAGCAGGCCTTCGGTGGCCGGATCAAGGCGGCTGCTGGGTTCATCCAAAATAATCAGGGCGGGGTCTTGCAGCATCACGCGGGCAAAGGCCAGCAGTTGCGCCTCGCCTGCCGATAAGCTTCCGGCGGGCAGCGGCGTGCGGATGCCGTGTTCCAGCCGCGCCAACCACGCGCCGAGGCCGACTTCGTGCAGGGCGGCTTCCACGCGCTCGTCGGGCAGGGTGTCGTCGAAAAAAGTGAGGTTGTCGCGCACACTGGCCTGAAACAACTGCACGTCCTGCGTCACCACCGCCACGCGGGAGCGCAGGCTGCTCAGTTTCAGGGCGCGGGTATCGAGGCCGCCAAGCTGCACGCTGCCGCCAGTCGGATCGTACAGGCGCGAGACGAGGCGCGTGAGGGTCGTTTTGCCGCTGCCCGTGCGCCCCAACAAGCCCAAGGTTTGTCCGGCGGGCAGCGAGAAAGAAACGCCGTGCAGCACGCCGCGCACCGTAGCGTCGGCAGGATCGTAGCTGAAATCCACGTTTTGGAAGGCCAGCGGCAAGGCTCCTGCTGGAAGCTGCTGCACGCCTTCCGGCAAGCTGGAGCGCAGGGCCAAGAGTTCGCCCACGCGGAACAAACTGGCCCCCGCTTTTTGCAAGTCCTGAAGCTGCTGCGTCAGTTGATCTATCGGTTCTTCGATCATATTCATGTACTGGTACAGCAAAAAAGCCGTGCCCAGCGAAATTGCGCCCGCCGAGTACAGCCCCACCGCCGAAACCAAAATGGCTACGTATCCGGCGGCAAACAGCCCCATGCTGAGCTGCCACACCACGCTTCGCCGCTGCCAAGACAGGGTGCTGCGGCCAAAATATTCGCGCTGCACCTTCAAATACCTGTTCAGATGGTGCGGCCCTGCGCCGAGCGAGCGCACGTCGTCCAACCCCGCCAGCCGTTCTTCGATAAAGCCGAACAGTTTGGCGCTGCTTTCGCGTTCCAGCCGGGTCGGTTCTACGCCCGCCTTGCGAACCCGGTTCATGGCGATCAGCGTAATCACCACAAAACTGGTGATGCCCAGCCCAATCCACACGTTCTCGCGGTAGAACATGACGATTGCGCCGATGAGCAGCAGGGCGGCCCCGAACACGCGCACCGCGAACTGCGAGAAAAAGTTGCTGAGTGCCGTTACGTCGCCGTCGATGCGCTCGATCATTTCGCCGGGGGTGCGTTCCTTGTGCTCGTGCATATCCAGCGACAGCAGGTGCGCCATCAGGTCGGCCCGCAGGCGGTTGGTGGCCCGCCAGCCTACCCGCGCCCCCACATAGGTTGCGCTGGCGGTCAGCAGTTGCACGCCCACCGCCACGCCGATATACACGCCCGCCAGCCACGCCAACTGCGCCACCGGAGCCGCCGCGCCCAGTTTCGCGCCGTCTACGAATTGGCGCAGGAGTTGAGGCAAGATCAGGTTCAGACCCGTGGCCGTAAACAGCAGTACCGCCAGCAGCAAGACGCGCCACCACAGCGGCCCCAAGTAAGTTCGCAGCACCGCCAATGCTCCCGACTTAGGCGGCGGCGAGGAAGATCGGGTATCGGAAGGGGGCGCGGCGGCGGTCATACGGTCAGGGTAGGGCGTGGGCAGGGGCGGGCGCATACGCCGAGTGGCGCAGAGAGGGCGCTGTTGGGGGCAAACCGCCTTAATCGTTGCTCCACGCGGTACGCTGTGAGCGTGAAGGATGAGCCGCAAGCCCCGCAGGAACAGAATCCGGCCCCTACCCCCAGTGCAGCCGCCAATGTCGTCGTCAGCGCCACCGTCTGGACAGGCGAACGCTGGACGGTAGACGGCATAGAAGACACGCCGACTGGCCGCATGGCCCGCGTAGAACTGCCTTCGGGCCGCACCGTAGACATCTTGCTGTCATCACTGCCGGACGGCGTGCAGGAGGGCGATATTCTGGGGATTCAGGATGGGCCGGACGGTGCAGTGGCGCATATTTTGAGAGAAGAAACGCAGGCGCGGCACCTAGAAGCAGGGGCCGAACTAGAAACCCTGAACGCTCGCGGCGCGGCCCTAGCGGTAGATGTCGAGGGAGAAATTACCCTATGAGGATGACACTGTGAGTACCCCTAAAGAATCTGGGAAGAAGCCAGCAGCCAAAAAAACGCCCACCCCTAAGAAGACGGCTGCTAAAGCCTCTGCTGCCAAAACCGCCTCGGCGGGAAAAAAGACGCGCAGCACGGCGGGCAAGGGCCGGGGCCGCCCCAGTTCCTCTGACCTGCTAGGTCTGCTGGTATTGGGCCTCACCGCCAGCCTCGCGGCGTGTGCGGGCGGCGGCCTGTTCGGGGGCGGCACCACCGATACGGGCAAAACAGACACCGCCACCACGCCCACCGGACAGGTCACGATCCGCTTTTTGGACGTAGGGCAGGGCGACGCCGTCCTTATTCGCAGTCCCGAAGGCAAAACCATGCTGTACGACGGGGGCCGCAGCGCTGACCGTATGCGCGAACATATGGACACTTACGGCATTACCAAAGTAGACCTGATGGTAGCCAGTCACGGCGACGCCGACCATGTTGCGGGGCTGGTAGCCGCTGCCGAGGCCAAACCCACCTTGTTTATCAACAACGGGATCGCGCCCACCACCCAAACTTGGAAGCGCCTCGTAGACGGTTTGGAGGCCGCCGGAACCAAGTTTCAGAAGGCCAACAATCAGGTGATCAATTTGGGCAGCGTGAAAGTGCGCGTGATCGACCCGCCCGCCGGAATGGGCAAAGACCAGAACGAAAACAGCATCGGCATCCGCCTTGATTTCGGCAACTTTCACGCCCTGATGACGGGCGACAGCGAGAAGCCCGAAACGCAGGCTTGGCTGGAAGAAGACCGCCCGGAAATCAAGGGGCCGTTCCAGCTCTATAAGAGCGTTCATCACGGGGCGGCCAACGGCGACCATGCCGCGTGGCTGGCGTCGGTGCGGCCCGAAAACGTCGTAATCGGCGTGGGGCCGAACAATTACGGCCACCCCACCAAAACGGCGCTGGACTTGTACAAGCAAAACGGAATCCGTATCTACCGCACCGACCAGAACGGCACGGTGACCTTCGCGGGCAACAGTGATGGGACGTATACGTTGACGGCAGATCGGTGAAACGGGGCGTGAGGGACGGAGTTTAAGGGGGCTTGGTCTAAGGGTCTAGGGTCTGAGGGTCTAAGAGCAGGTCAAGGGCAATCGCTGGCGCTCACTCCCCTCACCCCGCTGATGCTCAGCGCCCCTCTCCCGCAAGGGGCGAGGGCAACAACAACGCCGACACCGCCACTTCAAAGCGTCCCCGCCCAACTGCGTGTGAGGCCGTCGTGCGTGCAACGCGCGGGCCAATTCCATCTTCAAGACGACTGGCAATTCAGCTTCAGATGAAGGAACAAACCAAGTCTGAACGCGACAAGATCAATCCTCCTCAGCGGAGCGACCACTCCCCTGCACCCTTTGGGGGCGGGGGCTGGGGGGTGGGGGAAGAAGGCGTAGGAGAAACCCCAAATCCCGCCTTAGAGCATTTGTCACAAGAGATCTTTCAGAAGGGCGCGGGTGAACCAGTGCCCCACCTGTTGTCCAGAAATTGCCTTCAGGGCGTCACAATGCCTTCAATCAAGCGATCCACACTCCGCCGTGCATCACCACGCAGGACGCCCTTGACCTGCGAGAACAACCACTCAATGGGATCGAAATCCGGACTGTAGGACGGCAAAAACAGCAGCGTGCACCCTCGATCTTCAATGAGCGTCCGAATGGACGCTCGATGGTGTGAGGAGAGGTTGTCCATGATGACCACCTGATCCCGCGTCAATGCAGGGCACAGTTCGTGTTGGACGTAGTATTCGAAGCTCACAGCGGTCACCGGCCCATCCAGAATCAGTGGGGCCAGTGGCCCCGCTGATCCCAGTGCACAGATCAGGGTGTCGTTTTTGCCGTGATTGCGAGGCACCACACTGACCGCCCGCTGGTTGCTGGGCGCGCGGGCATAGCCGCGCGTCATGGACGTGTTGAAGCCGCTCTCGTCCACGAAGATCAGGCGTTCAGGGTGATCAAGGTAGGGCTGGAGGTCGTTCAGGAATACCATGCGGCGTTCCTCACTGCGTTCTCTGGCGACCAGCGTTTTTTTTGTGGGTGATGTGATGGCGGCGGAAGACCCGATCCACTGTCTTGAAACTGACCTTGAGTCCAGTGGCTGCTTCAAGCAGATCCGCGTGCTCCTGTAACGTTGCGTCCCCATGGCTCTCCAAGTGCGCCAGCAGCTGCTCTTCGTGGGTGGGCGTCACCGTGCGGTGACGCCCCGTCGGTTTTGGGACGACGTGGAGGGTGTGGTCACGCTGGCGGGCTAGGTACCGCTGGACAGTCGTGACATGCACGGAGAAGTGCTGTGCCGCTTCTGCAGGCGAGGCTCCACCCTCAACCAGCGCAACGATGCGCGTCCGCAACTCCAACCCGTAGCCTCGCACTCCAGCAGTGTTCATACGTCTATTCTGACAAATGCTCTAAATAAACCGCAGAAGCCGAAGCCCTACAACACCACCCGCAACCGCTCCAGCCCTTGCAGCGCAAAGTTAGGCCGGTAGAAAAGCGTCTGCTGGGGCACCGTGTATTCAGGAAAACGCGTCATCAGGCGGGTCAGGAAGGTGGTGGATTCTAGCCGCGCCAGCGTTGCGCCTAGGCAGTAGTGCGGGCCGCCCGCGAAAGCCAGATGCGTGCGGGCATTGGCCCGGCTCAGGTCTAGCGCGTGTGGATCGGCGTATAGGCGGGGGTCTCGGTTTCCACTGGCGTAGCTGAGACTCAGGTGGGTTCCGGCGGGCAGGGGCACATCGCCCAGAGTCAGGGGCGCGGAGGTGAAACGGCCACTGCCCCGCACAGGCGACAGGAAGCGCAACAATTCCTCGGTGGCGTTGGCGGCGCGGCCCACAGGATCGGCGGCCAACCATGCCCGCTGCTCCGGATTCTCGGCTAACGCGTGAAAGGTTCCGGCGATCAGGTTGCTAGTGGTTTCGTGGCCTGCCACCAACAGCAGCACGGCGTTTGCCAGCAGTTCGGCGCTGCTCAGGCGGCCCCCGCCTTCCCCCTCGGTTTCGGCGGCGGCCAGCGCACTCAGCAGGCCCGGTTGCGGCTCGGCCCGCAGGTCGTCGGCCAGCGTCCGGAAATACTCGCGCATCTGCTGGGCGTCGGCTTCTATTTGTGCCCAACGTTCCGGGGAGATATTCACGCCGCCCAACAAGTCGGCCACACTTTCAGACCACGCCCGGAAGCGTTCGGCGTCGGTTCCGGTGAGGCCCAGCATCCTCACGATGACCGTGACGGGGAGCGGATAAGCGACGGCCTGCACGATATCCACACCCTCAGGATCAGTGTTGGCGGCAGCTTGGGTCAACAGATCATCGGTCAGGGCGGCGATAAACTCGCGGCTTTCTTCCAGCACACGCGGCGTAAAGGCCCGCTGGGCCAGCGAACGCAGGCGCGTATGGCTGCCGCCGTCATGGAAGAGCATCATGGGATTCATGACCGCGTAACTGGCGGTGTGGCTAAAGCCTTCGCCGACTTCAAATTTGCCCGTGCGAACGTCGGGATGCCGCAGCGCCGCCGTGATTTCGGCGTGTCCAGTCAGCACAGCCAGCCCGTGAGCAGGCGACACCAGCACCGGGTTCACGGCCCGCATTTTCTCTAAAAACAGAGGGTCTTGCAGGTGTGCGCCCTGCCAATACGCGCCGATCAGTTGCTCTGCACCGTTTTCTGCACTGTCAGGAGTTGCAGTCATGCCTACAGGCTACCCCCACGCCCGCCTGCTAGCCTGACTGCATGCGTTTGGTGGTGGGAGTCAGTGGTGGCAGCGGCATTCCGTATGCGGTGGGCGTGTTGCGTGCCCTGCATGAACTGGGCGTAGAAACGCATTTGGTGGTGTCCAGCGGGGCAAAACGGGTAATGAGTGCCGAGGGCGGGCCGCAACTGCCTGACTTGACCGCGCTGGCTACCCACGTCCATGAAGACCGCGATCTAGCCGCCAGCGTCGCCAGCGGCAGCTACCGTACCGATGGCATGCTGATCGTGCCGTGCAGCGCGGGCACTCTTGCCAAAGTCGCGCACGGTTTTGCCGACAATCTGGTGTCTCGGGCGGCCCACGTGACCCTCAAGGAGCGCCGCCCGCTGGTGCTGGTGGTGCGCGAAGACCCGTTGCCGCGCCCGATGCTGCAAAACCTGTTGGCCGTCCACGACGCTGGAGCCACCGTAATGACCGCCAGCCCCGGCTTCTATCACGCGCCGGAAAGTGTAGAAGAGTTGCTGCATTTTGTGACGGCCCGCGTGCTGGATCAGTTCCGGCTGGATGTGCCGGGATTCAAGCGGTGGAGGGAGTGACTGGGCAAGAAGTGGCCGAACAGAACTCCAAGCCGAAAATAGCTGCGCTGATTCCGGCGGCAGGGTCAGGGACACGGCTGGGGCGGGGGCCAAAGGCTTTTGTAGAAGTCGGCGGTCTGAGTTTGCTGGCCCGCAGCGTGGCTTGCTTACGCCCGTATGTAGATGAAGTGCTGGTGGCCTTGCCCGCCGGGTTATTTCTCCCAGACGGAGTGCAGGTGCGGGCTGTAGAAGGCGGCGACACCCGCCAAGCCAGCGTCTTGGCGCTGCTGCGTGCCACCGACGCTGACGTAGTGCTGATCCACGACGCCGCCCGCCCCTTTCTGCCCGCCCGCGTGATCCGCGAAGTGGCCGACGCCGCATGGGACGTGGGAGCCGCCACCGCTGCCCTGCCTGTGGCCGATACCTTGGTGCAAGCAAAGGAGAACACCGATTGGGGAACGCTGACGCCCCGCGAAGGTCTCTGGGCCGTGCAAACGCCGCAAGGCTTTCGCCGCGCCTCGCTGTTGGCCGCCCACGAATCGGCCAACAGCGAGGGCCACGCCGCCACCGACGACGCCGGACTCATTGCCCGTTTGGGGCAACGTGTAGCCCTGATTCCCGGCGACGCCCGCCTGTTTAAGGTGACGACACCGGGAGATCTGGCGCTGGCGGAAGCGGTAGCGGCGGTGTGGGACTTAACAGCAGTGAGTGGTGAGTAACCCCGTTTAGGGCTTGAAACGCCGTCTTAGTCGGTGTTCGCACTACATGACGTTGTTGAACAAGATGGGTAGAGTTCATGGGCAACGCGGTCTGGGTGGCAGAAAAGCAGAAAAATGGCGTTTGAGGCGAATTTTAGAGATTTTGCGTTCAGCACGAAAAAAATAAGCCCTAAACGGGGTGAGTAGTCAGTGGTGAGTGGGAAAAGACGGGAAAGAAACTAACCTACATCGGCCCTTTTGCCTTTCCCACTGACTAATTACCACTCACCACTCACTTCCCCTGTTGTGCCAGCCGCAAAAAATACGCGCTGCTCTTGTCGTTGGGATCAAGCTGCACCGCTTGTGCATAAGCTTCCGCCGCGCCGCCAAAGTTGCGGGCTTCGTAGCGGGTGCGGCCCAGCCATGCCCACGCTTTGGCATACTTGGGGCTGAGGGTAGCAGCTTCCAGAAATCCCGTCTCAGCCGCCGTTTTATCGCCTGCGGTGTAGCGGGTGTAGGCAGCGCGGAAGGCTTGCACGGCTTTCAGGCCCACTGTCGCGCCTTCCTGCGCCACCGACAGGTTGAAGCGGTCTGCGGCGCTGGCACTGGGGAGGGCTGCCGCGCCCGTGTAGGCCGTCAACGCCGCCGGTGCGTCCCCAAGTTCGAGGGCCAGTTTGCCCGCCTCGCGCCACGCCTCGGCAAAGTTGGGGGCGGCGGCGGCGGCCTGCTGGAATCCGGCCAACGCTTGGGCTTTGCGGCCCGCATCCAACTCACCGTAAGCACGGCTAAAAGCGCGTGTGGCAGCGGGGCCGTAGCGTCCAGCACTCTGCGCCAACGAGCGGAAGTAGGTCAGCGTTTTGTCGGCGGGTTGCAGCACCAGCGCCCGGTCATAGAAGGTCTGGGCTTGTGCATAATTACCCGCTTCCAATGCAGTGCGTGCCGACCACGTGGTGCACGGCACGCTGGCCGGGTCAAACTTGAGGCAACTGGCAAAAAAGGCCGCCGCCTGACTCGGCTGATTGCGCGTATAGGCCGAGTACCCAAGGTTGTACTGCACGTTGGCGGCGCTGGCCGTTTCTGCTGCCGACGCGCCAGTTGGCACGGCCCGGAAGTAGGCTTCCCAGCTCAATTCGGCCTGACGCCAAAAGCCTACCTCTGTATAAATTTGAGCACGCAGGCGCAAATAATCGGGGTTGCTGGGTGCGGCGGCCACCGCACGTTCGGCGGCAGCAGCAGCCCGTTTCCACAGGTCTTGATCAATGCTGGCGCTGCCCTTCGGATAGGTGGCCCTTGCTTTGGCCGCCAAATCGCCCGCTTCGGCTGCCGCCTGTGCCGCAGTTTGGGGCGTGCTGGTTGGCGTTGCGCTGGATTGAGTGGGCGGAGCGGTTTGGGCTTGTGCGCTGCCGAGCAGGAGGGCCGTCAGGATCAGGGTGGTTCGGATGGGGGTCATAGGGTCTCCTGTAGAAAGGTGCGGTGGTGAGATTGGCGGGACGGGAGCCGGTTAAGCACTCTTTCGGTCAGCACTGTTTTGGTCAGCATAGGCAGTGCAGATGAGGCCGCCCATGCTTCAGCTTTAGGCGGCGTTGTGGGTTTGGTGGGATTGTGGTCAGAAAGGGGTTGAGGTTTGGCTTATTGGCCTGCCCCCACATTCTCCCCCACCCCCCAGCCCCCGCCCCCAAAGGGTGCAGGGGAGTGGTCGCTCCGCTGAGGAGGATCGATCTTGTCGCGTTTTCAGTCGGCTTGTTCCTTCATCTGAAGCGGAATCGTCAGTTCATTCGGAGATGGAATTGGCCCGCGCGTTGCACGCACGACGGCCTCACACGGATGGGGCGGGGACGGTGTGGGTTTGCTTTTTGCTCCTCACCCTTGAGGGGGGAGGCTAGGAGGGGGTGAGTGAGCAACGCGATTGCCCTGCCTTAGACCCTCAGACCCTAGGCCCTTAGACCAGCCCCAGCCCGCTCAAGCGCCGTCCAGTAAACCCAAAAACTCACTCAGCACTTCCGGGTCAAAATGCGTGCCAGCCCCGTCTTCCAACATGGCTTTGGCCTGAATCAGAGAAAAAGCGGGGCGGTAGGGACGGTCATGGGTCAGGGCGTCGTACACGTCTACTACGGCAAAGATTCGGGCCAGCAGTGGAATCTGCGTGCCGTGCAAGCGGTCTGGGTAGCCGCCGCCGTCCCAGCGCTCGTGGTGAGAGCGCACAATTGCCAGCGCCCCGGCAGGCAGGGTGGGCAGACGGCGGGCCAGCGCTTCGCCCAACACGGTGTGGGTGCAGATCAGGGCGCGTTCTTCGGGCGACAGGGGGCCGGGTTTGAGGAGTACGCCGTCGGGCACGCTCAGTTTGCCTAAGTCGTGCAGATACGCACCTTGGCGCAGGGCGTCCTGATCGGCGGCGCTCAGGTTCAGGGCCGCGCCGAGGGCTTCAGCCAACGCCACCGTGCGCTCCGTGTGGCCCTGAGTCTCGAAGTCGCGGGCTTCCAGCGCCATGCCCAGCGCCATCATCGCGCCCTCGCGGGATTCGGCGGCGCGGCGTTCCTCGTGGGCACGCTCCAGCGCCAATGTTCCCGCGTTGGCAAAGGCGGCCAAGAGTGCGCGGTCTTGGGCGGTAAACCCCGGCGAGATGCGGCCCAGCGTCAGCACGCCCAGCACTTGGCGATCTTGGGTCAGCAGCGGCGCGAACATCACGTCCTGATCGGGGGCGTTGCCCACCCGCACGGCGTGAGAGGGCAAATCGTGCGCGGGGATGTGCAGCACGGCGCGGCCCAAGCACCCGGTTTTTGCGCCAGAAGCATCGGCGTCCGCCGCCATCTGCTCGGCCTGCAACTGCTCGGCCCGCATCTGTTCAGCCTGCTCGATGGCCTGCCAAGACAGCCCCTCACCGCGCCGCAGCACCCAGCCCAGCGCCTTTGCGCCCGGATCGGTAAATTGTTCTCTGGACACGGTAGAAATGGTCAGGGTATCGGCCTGAGGATCGAAGCGCAGAAAGTAGGCGTAGCGGGCGGCCATCAGTTCCACCACACCCAGCGTCAGCGCCTCTTCTACTTGCGGCGGCGTGCGGGCCACCAGCAACGCGGCGTTCAGGTCAAGGAGTGCAGTAAGGGCGGCGTGTTCGGCAGCATGGTCGGCGGCAGGAGATGGCGGCAGCTCATACGGCTCCTGCGGGGGAAAGGAGCGCCCAGAAGGAAAGTTGGAAGTCACCGGAGGCCGCCCTTGCCCCAACGGTACGGGTAGGACGCACTTGGCCCCAGATGCCTACCGGTGAACATAGGCAAAACAGACCGCTGCATAAACATGAGCTTGGCAGAAATGCTACAAACAGCATGCGAGAAATTTGGTGTACAGCACGGATTACCCCCCAATTCATGATGGAGCGTCCAGACATGGTGGCCGAACGATGAAGCCTGAAGATCAGCTTGCGGTCAGAGTGGCCTGTGCTGCGGCGTCTGCAAGGGCCTCCAATGTGGCTTCGTGTGCCACCGTGACGTGTACAAACCCGGCTGCGCGGGCGGCGTCGGCGGTTTGTGGCCCCATCGCCGCTACCTTAAAGCCCGTGCCCGCTAGTTCGGCCAAAAACCGCGCTGCACTGCCCGACGCCAGCGTGACCACATCAGCCCGCAGGAGGGCTTGCTGCGCTCTGGGCGTCAGCGGGGCGGGTTCGGTGCGGTACAGCTCGGCCCGCGTGTAGGTCAGGCCGCGTGCTTCTAGGGCGTGCTGCAAGTCGGCTTCGGCCAACTGCGAAGTAAGGTGCAGGGCGGTGTCTCCCGCTTTGGTGGGAAGCTCTGCGCCCAAATGCCGCGCTCCCGGCGTACTCGGCACGAAATCGGCCCGAATGCCCCGCGCCGCCAGCGCCCGCGCCGTGCTGGGGCCGACTGCCGCCACGCGCAAGTCTGCCAAGTGCCGTCCATCTAACCCCAACTGATCTAGCTGCTCAAACAACGCCGTAACCGCCTGATTGCTGGTCAGCAGCAGCCACGACACGCCCGACAAGTCGCGCAATTGGGCGTGCAGGCCCGCTTCGTCAGCGGTGTCGGCAAAGCGGATCAGGGGCACTTCCAGCACGCTCGCCCCGCGTGCCCGCAATACGCCGCTGAGGGCGCTGGCCCCTTCCCGCGTGCGAGTGACCACCACTTGGCGGCCTGCCAACGGGCGCTCTGAATGTTCAGTTTCGGCGGGCGGCGTGAACCACTTCAAGCTGTCGCGTAGGCGTACCACTTCACCCACGATGGTTACGGCGGGGGCTTCTAGGCCAGCGGCTTTCACTTCGGCGGCAATCGTCGCCAGCGTGCCCACCGCCACCCGCTGCCGCGACGTGGTGCCCCACTGCACGGTGGCGGCGGGCGTTCCGGGGGGCCTGCCTGCCGCGATCAGGTCGGCAGCTATCTGATCCAGATTCCGCACGCCCATCAGCAGCACCAGCGTATCTGCGCCCGACAACGTTTCGTAGTGCGCCCCGCCTTCCTGCGTATTGCCGGTCAGCACGGCAAAACTGCGGGCCACCTCGCGGTGGGTGACCGGAATGCCCGCGTAGGCCGGGGCCGCGATAGAACTGCTGATGCCCGGCACGATCTCAAAGGGCACGCCCGCCCGCGCACAGGCTTCGGCTTCCTCGCCGCCGCGCCCGAACACGAACACGTCACCGCCCTTCAGCCGCGCCACACGCTGCCCGCCGTTTGCTAAGGCTTGCTCCACGATCAGCGCATTGATCTGTTCCTGACTGATGTACTCCGAGAAACCCTTTTTGCCCACGTAGATGGTGTGGGCGTGCGGCGCGTAGTTCAGCAATTCCGGGTTGGCGAGGTAGTCGAACAGCACCACGTCGGCTTCTTGGAGAGCCTGCAGCCCCCGAATGGTCAGCAGCCCCGGATCGCCCGGCCCGGCCCCGATCAGGGACACGAAGGCGCGGGCAGAGGCAGCGGAAGCGGAAGCAGTCATATCGCTACAGGCTAAAGGAGCGGGGGCGGGACAAATGCGGGGTGAGGGCTGAGGGTACCCCAATGATGGGTATAGGCCGTCTTATTGATTCCTACCACGTTGAGCAACACCTCGGAAACGTTGAGATGGAAGGTAAACCCCCCCGTTGCTGGCGCAACGCCCCCTTGAGGGGAGGACAAGAGCATTTGCGCTCCCCTTGACTGGTACAGCCCGAAGGGAGGGGGGCTGGCTGCACAGCAGACCGGGGGGTTCGCCCGGAACCTCAATGCTGCACGCTTGCCCACTGCATCACACATCTGAAGGTATGACGACTCATCAGGCCACCCTCAATCAGGGCTTATCGAGACAAAAATCAAAGCTTCCTCCCCTCCCGCTCTGCCCTGCCCTAAGCTCTCGCTATGACCGTTCCTCTCCTCTCCCCCGAACTTGCCGCCTTGATTGCCGCTGTGCAGCCCGCCCATGCCGGAGCGATGGCCGCTGCCCGCACCCGGCAAACGCAACTGACCAAGCCATTAGGGGCGTTGGGCGATCTGGAAGACATCAGCGTGCGGCTGGCGGGCGTATTCGGCTCTGACCAGCCCCACCCACGCGGCGTAGCGGTGCTGGTGGCGGCGGCAGATCACGGCGTGGCGGCTGGCCCCCAATTGGTCAGCGCCTACCCGCCCGAAGTGACGCCCGCGATGGTCGCCAACTTTTTGGCCGACACCCCCACCGGACTGGGCGGAGCCGCCGTGAACGCCATAGCGCGGGCAGTGGGAGCGCGGGTGTATGTGATGGACGCGGGTGTGAATGCCGATTTGCCTCAGCATCCGGCGTTGGTGCGGGCAGCAGTCAGGCGCGGTACATCTGACCTGAGGACGGGGCCAGCCATGAGCCGGGATGAAGCGGTGGCCCTGATCTTAGCGGGTGCGGCACTGACCCGCCAAGCCGTGCAGGACGGCGCAGACCTGATCGTGCCCGGAGAAATGGGGATTGGCAACACCACACCCGCTGCTGCCCTGACGGCCCGGATGCTGGGGCTGGACGCCGCCGCCGTGACCGGACGAGGCACGGGCATAGACGACGCCACGCTAGAGCGCAAACTGGCCGCCGTGCGGGAAGCGTTGGCACGCGGCGGCAGTGATTCGACTGACCCGCTAGGCGTGCTGGCCGATCTCGGCGGCTTTGAAATTGCGGCGATGCTGGGCATGATGCTTCAGGCGGCGGCGCTGGGGAAGGCTGTCATGCTGGACGGATTCGTAGAGGGCAGTGCGGCGCTGATCGGTGTGGCGTTGGCCCCCGCCCTCGCCGACGCTTTGTTTGCAGCAGGCGAGTGTGCCGAAGTCGGTCACGCCGCGCAACTGGCCCACCTCAACCTGAAGCCCATGTTCCGGCTTGGACTGCGCTTGGGCGAGGGCACCGGGGGCGTACTGGCCGCGCCTATGCTCTTGGCAGCGGCGGCCACCCTGCGCGAGATGCAGACGTTTGCAGAGGCTGGGATTCCGGGTGGGGCTTGAGGGCGTCTAAGGGTCTAGGGTCGAAGGGTCTAAGGACAGGTCAAGGGCAATCGCTGGCGCTCACTCACCCCCTCTCCCCCCTCAAGGGAGAGGGAGCAACAACCCACGCTTCTGGCTTTTGCCTTTATCCCTCGCCCCTTGTGGGAGAGGGGCGCTGAGCATCAGCGGGGTGAGGGGAAGTGAGCGAAGCGATTACCCTTGACCTGCCTTAGACCCTTAGACGCCCTTCGCACCAACGCTTCCCCCCGCTATCCCCCAAAATGAACCTATGCCCGACCACGAACTGAACTTTGCCCGCGAAATACTAGGCTCGCGCAACTACCGCGATGTGCCCGACGACGAAGTGTTGGCGCAGGCCGAGCGGCTGTTGGGCGACTGGATGTCGGGCGAGGCCCGCATGGAACGGCCCAAACTGTACGACCATTACGCGCTGTTGTTGCTGGCCCTGATCCGCCGCACCCGCACCCTAGAAGACCGCGTGACACAGCTTGAAGCCCAACTCGAAGGAACCCAGCCCGAATGACTTCTCACATCCGGGTCAAAGTGTGCGGTACTACGTCCGTGACCGACGCCGTACAAGCCGCCGAAGCTGGAGCCGACGCCCTCGGTTTCATTTTCGCGCCGATCAGCAAACGGCTGGTGACGGTGGAGGTGGCACGGGCCGCCAGCCTGAGCGTCGGGCCTGTGGTGGCGCGGGTCGGCGTGTTTCTAAATCAGGGGCTGGACGAGGTACTCCGGACGGCTGAGCGGGCCAGAATGAGTGCTGTGCAGCTTCACGGCGATTTGTCAAGTCTTTACGTAAGCGAGGTGGCCCGCTATCATCCCGTTCTGCGTGTGTTGCGCCCCGCCAATTTGGTGGCAGGCGCAGACACGCTAGAGGCCGCGCAAGAGGTCTTAAGCTTGCCCGGCGTGACCTTGATGCTGGACGCCCCAGAACCGGGGGGCGGTGTGCCGCTGGACTGGGAAGCCCTGCGCCCCCTATTTCCGGCGGGGGCCTGGCTGGCGGGTGGGTTGGGGCCGCAGAACGTGGCCGCTGCAATCCGGGCGCTGAACCCGGCAGGAGTAGACGCCGTAAGCCGCTTAGAAAGTTCTGCGGGCGTGAAAGATCATGATTTGGTGCGGTCTTTCGTCTTGGCCGCACGTTCCGGCTCCTCTGCTGACAGAGCATAGTTATCCACAGGCACGCGTTTCACTGTGGATAACTTTCGGACTTTTCAAAGCCCTTCCGGAAGCTGGGTTTTAGGCTGTTCCAGACAGTCAAAACCCCCTCTTTACCGGGAGTGTTTCACTGGTGTATCCACAGGTTGTCCACAAGGGCTGTGGATAAAATTGTGGATAACTTTCAGAGTTCAGTGGGGGCGATCTCAGATTTTGCCGTCTGTGGCGGCAAGCCAAACCAGTCGGCAAGAGCGCGGCCAGCCTCGACGACATTGGCGGCATCTGGGAGGCTTAGCCCCAATGCCGCAAAGGGCACGCGGGCCAGCGTATGGGCCTTCACGGTCAGGTTTTCGGCGTTGCCATGATCGGACGTGAGCAGCACCCGTGCCCCAGCTTGCAAGGCTCCGGCCAGCAGCGCGTCTACCCGCGCAAGGTAAGCCCGCGCTGCTGCCGCTACCGCTGGGCGCGTGGGCAGGCTTCCCAAGTGGCCCAACGGATCGCTGAACCACAGGTCTGCCGCGAGCAAATCATGCGTTCGGGCGCTGGCCGCCAAGCTCTCGCCTAAGCGCGAAATTTCGTCAAGCGGGCGCACAGGTAGCCAAGGTTCGGCGTAACTGAGGCCCAGCGTGGCAGGCACAGGCGGCACACCGGGCGGGTTCAGGGGGCTTCCGGCAGCCAGAAAAGAGAACGGAAAACAGCCCATGCGGGGCCGCCGCGCCTGCGCTTCAAAGTAAGGCGGTGGGTAATGGTTGGCAAGCGCTACCCGCGCCCCAGCCTGTGCCAGCCGCACTGGAAGGGCCGATTCCCGCAGGAGCCGCTGCAACGTCGGCCCCGGATGCGGCCCGAAATGCTCGCCCATCACACGCACGGCGTCCTGCCCGGTCAGCCAGCACGCCTGCCCGGTGCCCGACTGCGGTAGCCCCGGCACGCCTAATGTGGTATCGAGCGCCTGCCCCGCATCGATCAGGGGCCGCAGCGTAGGCAACGGCTGATCCCAAATGGAGTCCGGCCCCACCGCGTCGAGGGGATGGCCCACGCCGTCGAGGGCGAGCCAGAGGAGGGCGGAGGGCATAGGGGGAGTGTAGAGGGTGGATCGTGGAACGTGGTAACAGCGCAGGTGGGCAGAAAGCTCACGGGTTTTGTCTCCGAACTTTGAAGACAGACCTAAAGATTCATTTCACATCTCCACGATCCACCCACCGCTCCTCTACACTTTCCCCATGACCACCGTCCGAATCGCCGCCGCCGCCTACCCCATCGACTTCTTGCCCGATTGGGCGGCGTATCAGGCCAAGATTTCGGCTTGGGTGGCTGACGCTGTGGGGCAAGGGGCAAGCGTGCTGGTGTTTCCGGAGTACGCGGCGCTGGAATTGGTGGCCCTGCTGCCGCCAGAACTTCACCACGATGTGACCGCCATCCGGCCCGCGCTGCAAGCCTTTCTGCCGGACTTCTTAACGTTGCACTCTTGGTTGGCACAGCAGTACGGCGTGGGGATCGTGGCGGGCAGCCTGCCTGTGGCGCACGGGCAAGGCTTCGTGAACCGGGCCTACCTATTCGGGCCCAACAGCGGGCCAGACGGACAAAGCAGCTATCAGGACAAATTGATGATGACCCGCTTCGAGGACGAGGAGTGGCACATTTCGCCGGGGTCAGGGCTGCGCGTGTTCGAGTTGGGCGGCGTGCGCTACGGCATCATCATCTGCTACGACTCCGAGTTTCCGCAGATGTCGCGCCAACTGGCCGAAGCCGGAGCCGAAGTGCTGTTGGTGCCTTCGTTTACCGGGGCGCGGCGCGGCTATACGCGGGTGCGGGTGGGCAGCATGGCGCGGGCGCTGGAAAATCAGGTGTACGCCGTCCACGCGCCCCTGATTGCCGACGCCAACTGGACATATGCCGTAGAGGAAGCGGTGGGCATGGCCGGGATTTATACCCCTTCCGACGACGGCCTCCCCGAAGACGGCGTGTTGGCGCAGGGCGGCTGGAACGAACCTGGCTGGCTGGTGGCCGACCTTGACCTGAGCCTGACCCGGCATGTGCGGGCAGACGGCCACGTGCTGAACTGGCGAGACCGCGTGGCCGCCGCAGACCGCGCAACCCCTGCCGAGGTTGTGAATCTGGATGGGGTCAGGGCATGACCGCGCCGCTGACCGTTCGCGCCCTCACCGCTGCCGACGCCCCCGCTTACCGCGCCGTGCGCTTGGCGAGTCTGGAGAATGATCCCGCCGCCTTCATCACCACCGCCGCCGAATTTGCTGCCCGATCCTTGCCTGATGTGACTGCCCAACTCGCGCCCACAGAACTGGCCGTGACCTTCGGCGCATTTGCAGAGGCCGACTTGGTGGGCCTGCTGACGGTAGCCTGCGAATCCAGACCCACCTTGGCTCACCGGGCCAACGTCTTCGGCGTGTCGGTGCTGCCCGCCGCACGGGGCCGGGGCGCAGGCGCAGCGTTGTTGGACGCTGGCTTGGCCCAGATTCGCATTTGGTCAGGCGTGACAGTGGTGCTGCTAGGCGTGACCGAAACTCAGCACGCCGCCCGCAGATTGTACGAGCGGCACGGGTTTACGGTGTGGGGGACGCAACCGGAAGCTGTACAGGGCGCGGGCGGAGTGGTACTGGCCGAGCATCACATGTTGCTGCGGGTTTAGGCAGTGGCTTGGCGGGCGGCTTGGTCTAAGGGTCGAGGGTCTGAGGGTCTAAGGAAAGGGCAATCGCTGGCGCTCACCTCCCCCCCTCCCGCTGCTTTGCAGCGCCCTCCCCCGCAAGGGGAGAGGGCAACAACAACCCCAACACTGCCACACCACACCGTCCCCGGCCACATCCGTGTGAGGCCGTCGTCCACGCAGTGGGCGGGCCAATTCCAGTTCAAAGACCACTGGCAATTCCGCTTCAGATGAACGATTGAGCCAAGTTGGAATGCGACAAGATCAATCCTCCCGAGCGGAGCGACCACTCCCCTGCACCCTTTGGGGGTGGGGGAATCCAACGTGGGAAAAGCCCTAAAACCCCGTGCAACACAAGCAAAAGCCAAGGCAACACCCCACCTCCGCCATTTCGCCCATGCCCCTCCCCCACCCCGCCCGCTACTCTGCCCCATGTCCAGCCTGACTACGCCCACCACACCGCCCGTCTTCATCCGCCCACCCCGCCTTGTGCCTGGTTCGCAGGTAGCGGCCCTCAGCCTCTCCAGCGGCTTTGTGACCGAGGTACTGGGCCGCTACCGCGCTGGTGTGCGGCAAGTGGCCGACAGTTTGGGCTGGGAGATCGTGCCCGCACCCAACGCCTTACGCGGCCCGGAATATCTGGACGCCCACCCCGAAGCCCGCGCCGACGACTTGCACTGGGCACTCCAGAACCCGGAGATTCACGGCATGGTCAGCATCATTGGCGGCGACGACAGCATCCGCCTGCTGCCTCACCTGAAACCTGACCTGATCCGTGCGTACCCCAAAGCATTTTTGGGCTACAGCGATTCCACCTTTACGCTGATGCAGTTCGCGCGGGCGGGCGTCATGGCCTATCACGGCCCCGCGCTGCTCACCGATTTGGCCGAAAACGGCGGTATTCATCCCTTTACGCTGGAGGGCTTGCGGCGGGCGCTGGTGCTGGATGACCCCTTTGACCTGATGCCCGCCCCCGAATGGACGCAGGCGGGAGAAGACTGGGAAGATGAAGCCACGCAGCACGTTCGCCGCCCCTTTGCACCCGGCGACGGCTGGGAGTGGTTGCAGGGCCAAGTACCCGCCGAAGGACACTTGCTAGGCGGCTGCATAGAAATTTTGGACATGCTGAACGGTACTCCCGGCTGGCCTAGCCCCGACCTATGGCACGGCGCGGTGCTGGCGCTAGAAACCAGCAACGATGTACCGCCGCCCGCGCAAGTCGGCTATTGGCTCCGCAATTTTGCCGCGCAGGGCATCTTGGCCGGAGCCGCTGGCCTGATCCTCGCCCGCCCCCGCGATTACACCCCCGACATGACCGCCAGCCTGTACCGCTGGGTACGCCGCGTACTGGCCGAAGCAGGCCGCGCCGACATGCCTGTGGTCGCCAACGTAGATTTTGGACATACCAGCCCTCAACTGACGCTGCCGATAGGCGCAAGAGTCCGCCTTGATCCCGAGGCGGGGCGAGTAACAGTGACGCCGTGAAACTGGGTTGGGGAGCGGTCTAAGGGAAGGGCAATCGCTGGCGCTCACTCACCCCCTCCCAGCCTCCCCCCCTCAAGGGTAAGGAGCTAAACCCACAACACCGCCCCCTTACATCGTCCCCGCCCAACCCCGTGTGAGGCCGTCATCCGCGTAGTGGGTGGGCCAATTCCAACGTTAAGACGACTGGCAATTCCGCTTCAGATGAACGATTCAACCGACTTAAAACGCGACAAGATCAATCCTGCCTAGTGCAACGTTAGCTCCCCTGCACCCTTTGGGGGCGGGGGCTGGGGGGTTGGGGAAACAGGCGTGGGACAAAACCAAGATCCTGCCTTACCAAACCGCAAAAGCCGAAGCTTACCCCTCCCCCACCTCATCCTCGTCATCCCCAAGCGCCGCCCCCGGAATCGTCAGCACAAACTCTGCGCCGCTGCCCTGCTGGGTGCTGGCCGTCAGGGTTCCCCCGTGCATCACGGCAATTTGGCGGCTCACACTGAGGCCGAGGCCGCTGCTGCCGCTGCCGCTCACGAATGGCTCGAAAATCCGGTCTCCGAGTTCGGCGGGCAAGCCGGGGCCAGTGTCGCACACGCGGAAGGTGATGACTTCCAGCGTTTCGGTGAGAGTAATGACCACGCGCCCATCGGGGCCAGCGGCGCGGCGGCCATTGGCGAGCAGGTTGCGAATGGCCTGTGTGAGGCGGTCTGGGTCGCACAGCAGGTTGCCCGTCCAGTCTCCATCAAAGACGGTGCCGGGAACGAGACGGTCTAGGCGGCCCTGCAAGGTGCGCGAAGGGATGAAGTGCCACGCCAGTTTCAGTTCCAGTTGCCCGCGTGCGAGTTGCATCAAATCCTGCGTGGTGAAGGTCAGTTCGTCGGCCACCAGCGCGGCGCGTTGCACTTCGGGGTCTGTGGTGCGCTCGCTGGCCCGCGCAAGGCTGGCCCGCAACACCGTCAGGGGCGCGCCCAATTCATGCACGATCTGGCCCAGCAGTTGCTTTTCGCGGGCCTGCCCTGCATCAATTCTGACCAAGAGGCGGTTGATGGCCGTCAGCAGGCGATGAACCTCATCTTCGCGGGCAGGCAGTGGCAGCGTGGCAAGCGAATGGGTCGGGTCGATCTGGTCGGCCAAGGCAGCGGCGCGGCCCAGTCCGGTCAGGGCACGGCGGCCCACCCACAGCCCGATGAGCAGCATCAGCACCGGCGTAACCAACAGCGCCAACGCCAACGCCCGACTTGCACTAGCGCGGGCATCGACAAGCGCGTCAGTCGGCAGACCTACCCACAGCGTACCGAAATCGCCCACTTTGCGCGTTACGGCGCGAACAGGAGTCTCTTGAATATTGACTTGCCGCTGGCCCTCAAAGGGAAACGGGGACTTTTCGTAGTCGCGCAGGCTGGGACTCGCCACGATGACTTGTCCGTCTTGCCCAATCAGCATGGTGTAGCCGCCCGCTGGCCCCGACGCCTTGCCCAGCGTTTGACGGCCCCCCACATAAGCTTCGGCCAACGTATCGGCTCGCTCGTTCAGGCGGGCGTCGAATTGGGCGTCCATCTGGCGCAGCAGCAGCGTAATGACGCCCAGCCCGATCACGCTAATGAGGGCCAACGCCACCAGCGTATACACCAGCGCCAGCCGAAAGCGCAGGCTGTGCCGCCACGCCACCCGCGCCGTGTGCAGGCCCGCACCGGGGGTAATCGGCACGCCGCGCCCAGCCACCTGCACCACGCCCGACATCGTGGGTGTGCGGGTCAGGTCAGAAGAAGCTGAAGAAACCGGGCGCGGCGTCATGGCGGTTTAGAAGAAGCGACTCAGACTTGCAGCACGTAGCCGACGTTGCGAATCGTGCGAATCCGCAGGTCGCTGGCCGACTGTTCCAACTTCTTGCGAAGCTGCGAAATCCGCACTTCCACCGAGTTGGAATTGGGCGTTTCCCAGCCGTATAGATGCGACTCTATGTCGGCGCGGCTGAACACACGCTCCGGCGTCCGCATCATCAGTTCCAGAATCCGGGCCTCATGCTCGGTCAGGTTGATATTCTTGTCGTTCACGGTGAGCAACAGGCTAGAGGTGCTGAGGCTGGTATTGCCCAAATTCACGCCCGTTCCGGCAGCGGTGCGGCGCAGCAAGGCCGTAATACGGGCGTCCAGTTCCGGCATCGCAAAGGGTTTGGTCAGGTAATCGTCGGCCCCGGCATTCAGACCCGCCACCCGCTCCTGCACGCCGCTGCGGGCCGACAGGACCAGCACGGGCGTACTGGAATATTGCCGGAGCGCCTGCACCAAATCTAAGCCGTCGCCATCGGGCAAGTTCAGGTCGAGCAAAATAAGTTGGGCGCTGTGCGTGCCCAGCCAAGCCTGCGCGTCCTTCAGGGTCGCCGCGTGATGCACCTGATAATCGGCAGACAGGTATTCCTTGAGCAGCGGCCCCAAGTGGGGATCATCTTCGACAACCAGAATCTGCGCGAGCATGGGTCAGTCTCCTTGAGGAACAGATGAGAGTTCTGGGCTAATCGTGGGGGCTGATCTGACGTAGCTCAACCTCAATTGCAAGTCGCTTTCAAGAGTAGGTCAGCCCTAAGATATCGGCTTTAAGCCACTGGAGGCCCCACCAACGAATACAGGCCTGACACACACTTATTTGTTGTCTGTACCCGCCGCCTTAAGCCCCGGCAAGCTCAGGGTTTGGCCGCTGGGCTGCCCCGCCACACTCAGTTTGAAGGCCGACAAGAAGCGGGCCAACGTAAGCGTCGTGTTGGGCGCAGCCGAGGTCACGCTTTGGGTGCTGAGACGTTGCTCAGGCGCTTGCAGGGTGAGTTGTCCGGCCTTCAGCGTGCCGTCGTAGCGGCTTTGCAAGCCCGGAAAACTGCCTTTGTCTTTTTCCTCATCGGTCTGAGAAAACAGCACCACTACTGGGCCGCTGTAATTGGGCACCATCTGCACACTGAACTTGCTGCCGCTGCTTTCGCCGTAACCCAATTTGGTTTGCAGTTCTCTGTCCCACACAATTAGTTTTAGCCCCTGTGCCGGAGTGGCGAGGGCCAGCAACAAAAAGAGGGAGAGGGTACGGCGTTTCATTAGGGTCAGTGTATCCAATGGGGGGCAACAGGCTTGATAATGGATGAAAAATAGCGGAAATATCACAAACTACAGGGTCATTTGTTTCAAGGACGCCAGAAATCCCTTGGTGGCTATCTTATCTGCCCAAGCTGACGCGCCCTTGACCAGAACTTAAAGAAGTTGCTCTGCTTGGCCCTCATCAGGGCTGCCCTGCTCTATTCGTACCGCCAGAATCACGCGCTTTTGGGCGCTCACTGCCACTTCTGTGCAACTCAGGCGGGGATGTGACCAGAGGCGTTCGCGCTCCGGGTCGCCCCCATATAGGACGGGGGGTAGCAGCGCAGGCGGGCTGAAGTTGTCCAGCACCAACATTCCGCCGGGTTTTAGGGCGTCTAACAGACTCTCCAACTGTTCTGTTTCGCGCTTGGCCGGGGCGCAATCACTGAAGATCAGGTCGAAGGGGCCGTATGCGAGGGCGTCTTGCCAGTCGCCGTGCAGGGCGGTTACACAGGCATCCCCCTTCAAGACTTCACGGGCGACGCTTGTCCACTCTGGGTCAGAGTCGATGGTCAGCAAGTGTGCCCCAACACTCATCCCAGACAGCAGCCACGCCGCGCCCACCCCTGTGCCGCTGCCCAGTTCTGCAAAGCGTGCGCCTGGGCGGGTGGCGGCCAATGTTCGCAGCACACGCCCAGTGTCTAGGCTGCAAGAGCGGTCAAAGTTCAGGCGCTCGGCCTCGGCCAAAGCGTGCGCCACACGGGGCGGCAGCGTCAGCGCAGGCGGGGTTTGATTTCGGGCCGCCAGCACCTCCCGCACCTGTTTGTCGTCGGCCCAAGGCAGCGCACGCGGGTTGATCCATGCCCGCGCCCGCCGCTCAGGGCTGGAGTGCAGTTCGGGGTGATCGGGGTGAAGGCGGGCCGGAAAACACAAAGTTCCTTCCGTCAATAAGACAGGATCGCCCGCCAATTCCACCACCGCGCCGCATTCTTCCCACGCCTCCCACACGGCTGCCGCGCCCGCGTCCTCGCCGGGGTGAATGCCGCCTCCGGGGAGAGTCCAGCCGCCCGATTCCCGTTCGGTCATGAGGATATGGCCTCTGTGTTGACCAGACTCCTGTTCGATCCACACGCAGGCGCGGCCAGTTCGGTCATCTGTGAGTGGGGAGTAGTGAGTGGTAAGTGGTTCGGTTGCCACTCCTGTCCAGCCCTCTAGCAAGACTGAGAGAACTTCGTCCACTTCGGCTGCACGGGCACGCAGGGCCGCCACTGCGCCGGATGCATGGAGAGCGCGGGCGGCATTCAAGTCTTCTGGGTAGAGTTCAAAGGTTTTGATGAATGGGGAAAAGGGATTGTGTTCGGCTTCCAGCAAACCCACCAACACTAGCCTCAGCGCCGCCGCCTGCACCACTTCCGGTGCCCTTCCCACCGAAATACCTTTTTTGGCGACATACGGATCATCGGTGAGCAGGCGTGTGCAGCCCGCCCAAGGGTCAGGGGCGGCGTACTGCACAGCGCGGATGCTGCTCATGGCAATCGCTCCAGCGCACTGCGGGCAGGGTTCAACGGTGGTCAGGAGTGTCCAGCTATACGCCTCCGGACGCGGTTTCTCGGCCAAGTTGAGCAGGGCATTGATTTCGGCGTGAGCCAAATCGTGCCCGCCGATCTGCCCGCCTTCTGCCCCTCGTGCCTCGCCCAAACGGTTGCGCCCGCGTGCGATCACGTTGCCCGCGCCGTCCACAATAACTGCGCCGATGGGATAGGAGCTGGAGCAGTAGGCGGCCCAAGCTTCGGCCAACGCCGCGTACCAAGCGGTAGGAATTGAGCTGAAGCGTGAGGTCTGGTCTGGCTTACGCTCCGCACTCACAGCGCCCCCCGGTTCCGCTCGATCAGATCATCCAACGCCTCCCGCAGCAGGCTGGCTTCGGTGCGGCCCAACGCACTGCTGAGCTTTGCCAGCCGTTCCAGTTGACTCTTGGGGTAGTAGTTGCTCTTCAGTACCATTTTGGATTCCACAAAAATGCAGGCGCGGCTGCGGCCTTCGCGTTTGGCACGCAGCAGGGCTTCATCGGCGGCGCGGTACAGGTCAGCATAAGCGCTGGCGTGTGCAGGCCGGGAAGCGATGCCCACGCTGATGCCGAGGGTGCGCGGCCAGTGGGGATCACGGTGAATCTGAAAATGGCGGATGACTTCATCGAACAGAATCAGCGCAGTTTCAGCAGCAGTTTCGGGCAGAATCGCCGCGTACTCGTCGCCGCCTATGCGCCCGATAATGCTCCCGCTGGGCAGCGAACCGCTGAGCAGACGCTCTATGCCGCGCAACACCCGGTCTCCTTCGGTGTGGCCCAGCGTATCGTTCAGTGTCTTAAAATGATCTAAATCGAGGACAGCCAAAGTCAGTGGAGCTGCACCCAACCGATCAAAAGCGTCTTCAAACGGATTGCGGGACAGGATATCGGGTCGGGCCATAGAGGTTCCTCCGGAGCGGGCAACAGGACAGGGCGATCAACCGAGCATCAGGTCAATCAGGACGTATGTTGTTACTACATATATATGTTACACGTAACAGACCAAATGGCAATACGTCGTTTGAGCGTGCTAGACGCACTTGAGCGCACCACACTCAGATTCTCAGCTTCCCCTATTTGACATTTCTGTAAGAGAAGGGCTAGCATTCCGTCTGGAACGGCAAAAACACGCCGGGTTGTCTGGCGGGTGTTGTCATTTATCCCAATTCACTTTACGGAGGACTACCCATGCTTAAACCTTTGGGCGATCGTGTGCTGGTTGAAATTGTCGAAGATACGGAAACGAAGACTGCGGGCGGCCTGTACGTGCCCGACAGCGCCAAAGAGAAGAGCCAGCGCGGACGTGTCGTTGCTGTCGGTAACGGCAAAGTGCTGGAAAACGGCACCCGCATGGCCGTCGAAGTGAACGTGGGCGATGTCGTGTACTTTGCCAAGTACGGCGGCACCGAAGTGACGCTGGAAGGCAAGAACTACAGCCTGCTGGCTGAACGCGACATCCTCGCCATCGTTGAGTAAAGCCAAGTTGGCCCGCTTCAACGGGCAGGCCGCCTTTGACCTTCCCACTCACTACTAACCACTTACCACTCACTTTTTTAGGAGATCCATCATGGCTAAACAGCTTGTATTTGATGAAACTGCCCGCCGCGCCCTCGAACGAGGCGTGAACGCTGTCGCGAACGCCGTTAAAGTGACCCTTGGCCCCCGTGGCCGCAACGTCGTTATCGAAAAGAAATTTGGTAGCCCCACCATTACCAAAGACGGCGTAACTGTTGCCAAAGAAATCGAGTTGGAAGACAAGCTCGAGAACATCGGCGCACAACTGCTGAAAGAAGTCGCCAGCAAAACCAACGACATTACGGGCGACGGCACCACCACCGCCACCGTGTTGGGTCAGGCTGTTGTTAAGGAAGGCCTGCGTAACGTAGCCGCCGGAGCCAACCCCCTCGCCCTCAAGCGCGGCATCGAGAAAGCTGTGCTGGCCGCCATCGAAGAGATCAAGAAGCTGGCCGTGCCTGTGGAAGACTCCGACGCCATCAAGAAAGTCGCGGGCA
This sequence comes from Deinococcus sp. Arct2-2, assembly GCF_004801315.1. Classification (GTDB taxonomy): domain Bacteria; phylum Deinococcota; class Deinococci; order Deinococcales; family Deinococcaceae; genus Deinococcus. Next base: position 75,402 of record NZ_SSNW01000005.1, on the reverse strand, counting down.
TCAGCGCCAACGACGATCAAGTGGGCGAAGAAATCGCTGCGGCGATGGACAAAGTCGGTAAAGAAGGCGTCATCACCATCGAAGAGAGCAAGGGCTTTGACACCGAAGTGGACGTGGTGGAAGGCATGCAGTTCGACAAGGGCTTTATCAACCCTTACTTCGTGACCAACGCCGAGAAGATGGAAGCCGTGCTGGAAGACGCTTACATCCTGATCAACGAGAAGAAGATCAGCAACCTCAAAGACCTGCTGCCCGTGCTGGAAAAAGTGGCGCAGACGGGCCGTCCCCTGCTGATCATCGCGGAAGACGTGGAAGGCGAAGCCCTCGCTACCCTCGTGGTGAACAAGCTGCGCGGCACGCTGAACATCGCCGCCGTGAAAGCCCCCGGTTTCGGTGACCGCCGCAAGGAAATGCTGCGTGACATCGCTGCCGTCACGGGCGGCCAAGTGGTCAGCGAAGACCTCGGCCACAAGCTGGAAAACACCGGGCTGGACATGCTGGGCCGCGCTACCCGCATCCGCATCACCAAAGACGAAACCACGATTGTGGACGGCAAGGGTGAGCAGACCGAGATCGACGCCCGCGTGAACGCCATCAAGGCCGAACTCGACACCACCGACAGCGACTACGCCAAAGAGAAGCTTCAGGAGCGCCTCGCCAAACTCGCAGGTGGCGTTGCTGTCATCCGCGTAGGCGCAGCCACCGAAACCGAACTGAAGGAAAAGAAGCACCGCTACGAAGACGCCCTCAGCACCGCCCGTAGCGCTGTTGAAGAAGGCATCGTATCGGGCGGCGGCACCACGCTGCTCCGCATTATTCCTGCCGTTCGCAAGGCTGCCGAAGCCCTCAGCGGTGACGAAGCCACGGGCGCACGCATCCTGATTCGTGCCCTTGAAGAACCCGCCCGCCAGATCGCCATGAACGCCGGATTCGAAGGCAGCGTTGTCGTCAACGCCGTCATCAACTCCGACAAGCCCCGCTACGGCTTCAACGCCGCAACCGGTGAGTACGTGGACGACATGATCGCCGCTGGCATCGTCGACCCCGCCAAAGTGACCCGCACCGCGCTGCAAAACGCTGCCAGCATCGGCGCACTCATCCTCACCACCGAAGCCATCGTTTCCGACAAGCCCGACAAGCCTCAGCCTCAGGGCCAGGGCGGCTCCCCCGACATGGGCGGAATGGACTTCTAAGCTAACTAGACTGACAGCAGTGGATTTAAAAAGAGAGCCGGGGCGTTTGCCTCGGCTTTTTTTGGTGGGCCTGTTTTGTTGGGCCTCTACTGAACACTTTCCCCTATGCTGCGCTCAAGTTGAGTGTTCCAGCCGAGTTCGATTTGCCGCCCCAGCCTCTCTCCTCTTTGCCGCCGACCTTGCGCTGGTCAGCGGCTTGGGCGTTTCCAGTGTCTTCCCCACAAGCGCGGGCGGGAGTCCTGCGTGGGGCGCTGGCCTTGCTCGCGCTGCTGCCGGGATGGGTGCTGAATCTGGGCTACCGCTGGGATGTAGCGACCCGGCTGTATTTGGGCACTGCGCCAACCTTTCCGCCCCTGCGCTGGTCATGGCGCGTTGTGCGGCAAGGCTTGGTGGTGTGGGGCGTGATCGCGCTTAGCCTCAGTCCCGGCGCAGTGTTGGCCCTCTTGGGCGGCGGCGCGTGGTGGGCAGGGGCGCAGGCTTTGGCCCAAGGGGTGTGGCTGCTGGCGGGACTGTTACTGCTGGCCGCCTTTTTGTTGGTGCCCGCAGGCATGACCCGGCTGGGCTGCGAGGGAGACCGAACCGTGTTCACCGCGCCTTGGCGGTTGTGGCGACCCGTGCGGCTGCGTCTGGGCGCGTATTTGTATGCGTGGTGCGTCGCGGGGAGCGCCGTCGCCGTGTCGTTGGCTGTTCCGGCATTACTGGGCGCGGCGGGCTGGCTGGCCCTTTGGACGTGGGTACAGACTGCCCCCGCTCTGCGGCCCCCGCCTGCACTTCACAGCATCACGGTATTGGAGGGCTTGGCCTTCTTACTGAATACTGCCCTGTTTCTTCTGTTGAGTGTCTGGGCTTGGCAAGTGGCTGGTTACGCTTTTACGGTGGCGCTGTATGGGGGCCACACTCAGGGCAAACCCGTAGATTGAAGCCATGTCCCCTCTGCTGATCGTCTTTTCTGGCCTGCCCGGTTCCGGCAAATCTACGCTGGCGCTGGGGTTGGCGGCTCACCTGAACGCCGTCTACCTGCGCCTAGACACCATAGAAGCGGCGCTACTGAATGCGGGCCTGCCCTCGGTGGGCGTAGAAGGCTACGCGGTGGCCTACGCCCTCGCCGCCGATGCGTTGCGGCTGAGGCAAACGGTAGTGGCCGACTGCGTGAATCCCCTGACTGTGACGCGGGAAGCATGGCAGGCGGTGGCGCGGGACAATTCCAGCCGAAGCCTAGACGTAGAAGTGATCTGTTCGGACGCGCAGGAGCATCGGCGGCGGGTAGAAACACGGCGGGCCGATGAGGGCAACTGGGCCGGACGCTGGAAGCCGCCAACTTGGGAAGCGGTGGCGCGGCATGACTACGCGGCGTGGACTTCGGCCCGGACAGTCATTGACACCGCCAAGGGGCGTAAGGCTGAACATATGGCAAAGATCAAGGCACTCACTGCAGCCCACTCCTGACTCCAGCACCATCGCTTTGCACTGTCTACCACACCAATAATTGACTACTAAGTTTACTTCTGTATAACGTAGCTCTACAGTCAAATAAGTAACTGAACTGGGGTTCGCTATTAATGCAAGAGAATAAACACAACGGATGATCTACAGTGAAATATGTCACCGATTTATCAACTGGGGGAAGTCAGACGCGCTTGGGCCTTTTAGCTCATTTGCATCTGTTTCCTATTAGGTGGCAAGGGTCTTGCCGCATCTACTTTAGGCGTGTGTACGGCGCTCGGCGGCACCCTGACCACCAACCTTTTTGAAAATGATGGCAGTTTCGGCACGCTGACTGGCACGCCCGCCAACCCCACTTGGGCTGGCCCGCTTGCAAGTGGTCTGACTACCCTGAAATACATAAACAAAACCATTCGAACCTCACCCTATGCAGGCAGTCCCGAAGACGGCGAATACACCATCAGCAACAGCACTGCATTCCGCACAGACAATGCGTGGTGGAATTTTACCGACCACAGCGGCTCTACGAGCGGCGCGTCCAGCAACAATCTGAACGGGCTGATGATGGTCATCAATGCCAGCTTTACCGCCGACGTTTTTTACCAGCAGACGCTGAACGTCACGCCGAACACCAACTACGAATTCGGGATATGGATCATGAATATGCTGCGGGGTTCGGGCATCACCCCCGACATTCGAATTGAGGTCGAGCGCGTTGTGGGCGGCGTGACCTTGCCCAACCAAGTGGTGGCCCAAACAGGCGACATTCCGCCGTCCAATCCTCCTAGGTGGAAGCCTTATGGCGCACTGATCAACAGCGGCCCCGCGACCCAAATGACAGTCAAGTTCAGGAATAACAATCCGGGCGGCGGCGGCAATGACCTTGCCATCGACGACCTCGGTTTTACGCAGTGTACGGGCCTGAACATCGGCTTCCTCAGTGGCACGGTGTATTTGGATGTGAACCGCAACGACGCTCTGACCCCCATCACCGACACTACCCTGTCTGGGGTCACGGTGCAACTGATCAACAAGGACGGAGTCGTGACGGCCAGTGCAGTCACCGACTCCACCGGAGGCTACAGCTTTATCAATGTTCCGGCGGCCACTTACACGGTGCGCGTACAGCCCAACGATCCCAAGATCAGCCCTACCTACGTGGCCACCAGTCCAGCGGGGGCGCAGTACACCGGGGTCGTCATCGCCAACGGTGCCTTTATCACCGACAAAAATTTTGGATATCAGCAAGGCGTGGATGTTCAAGCTCTCAAAACCCAGCGGATAGGCACCAGCGATCCGTTCACCAGTAGCGCCCTGACTGCCGTTCCGCGCAGCCGCTTTGTACAGTATGAATTGACCCTCCGGAATGCCGGAAGCATTGCCATTCTTGCGCCCAGCAGCCTGACAGACGTGCTGAACAGTAGCTTTTCATCGCCCAGCATTGTTACAGCGGCCTCGGCAGCGGGCGGCGCGACGGGCTGCGCGGCTTCGTTCGGCACGGGCAGTAGCTCCAATACCCTCACCATGACGGCGGCAACCTTGCCTGTCGGTGCGTCCTGCGTGGTCACGATTCAGGTGCAGGCCAACATTGCCGGAACATTCCTCAACACGGCCACCGCGTTCCCGCCCACTAGCATTCCCGACTACAACCCCAGCAACGACGCCGCTCTGGTCAGCGCAACAGTTCTAAATCCGCCCGCAGTGACCCTGACCAAAAAGACCAGAAATCTAGGGTTGCCCACTGCACTGAACCTCGCGGCCACCTACGGGACGACACTGACGGGAGCACCCGGCGACGTGGTTGAATACTGTATCGGCTACTCGAACGCAACGGGCGTGTTGGACGCTCCGAATTTTACGATTACCGACCCGTTGCCCGCCAATGCGGTGGCTTGGCCCACTGGGTACGGCGGCAATGGCCTGCAATGGGACTCCAACGTAGGTGGAACCAACACCACCCGCCTGCTGACCAGCGCGAGTGCCGATGATGCAGGCGACCTGAGCACCGCAAGCGCCGTGCTGCGGGTGGGCATCCTGCGCTCTGGCGACAGCGGCAGCCTATGCTTCCGCACCACCATTCAGTAGGGAGGCAGCCTGTCTCACCTTGCCCCGGTACGCTGAGGCCGTGATTCCCACCCTGCTCGTCATTTCTGGCCTACCTGCTTCCGGCAAAACGCAGCTTGGCACGCAATTGGCCGCCCACCTGCGCTGGCCCAATGTGACCAAAGACGATTACAAAAGCATTTTGCATGAGGGCTTGCCCGACTTACCTAACGCCCAATCCGGCCCCCTTAGCTTCCGCCTGATGTACCACGTGGCGGGTATAACGCTGGCGGCGGGCGTGAATACGGTGTTGGAAACGCACTTTCATCGGGGCCTCGGTGAAAAGAACATTCAGACAGTGACACAAGCTCATGGGGCGCAGCTCTTACAGATTTTCTGCCACGCACCGCTAGATGAACTGGCGCGGCGACATGCGGCGCGGGTGGCGTCCGGCCTGCGCCCACACATCGACCATGCGTCGTTGGATCATTACAACGTGCCTGACTATTGGTGTCATACACCGCTGAACTTGGCCGCGCCATTGTTGCGGGTGGATACAACCCAGCCTGTAGATGTGGCGGAGGTGGCGGCTTGGGTCAGGTCAGCTCCCGTTTGACACAAGCTTGATTAGAGTGGGCCATGTCCTCAACACCTGTGGCGAGCTTTGGTACACCCCGCCACCAGCACATGCCTTCGGAGCGTGGGCAAGAGTTACTGGCCGCCTTGAACGAATCCGCTGGGTTCACGACTGATCACGTCAATCTCGATGGATGTAGCCTGACTTCTTTACCGCCCAGTTTGAGAAGATGCAATAAGGCTCACGTCTTCAGCATCTACAACAACCAATTGACAGAAATCCCCGATTGGCTTTGGGAGTGGACAAAACTGACGACGCTTAATTTGTCTGCCAACCAGTTGACGGGGCTTTCAGCAGACTTGGGACGCTTGACGGCACTGAGAATGCTGGACTTGGGGCACAATCAACTGGCCGAATTACCTGATGTGTTTTCCAGCCTCAGTCATCTCAGATTCCTGTATCTCAGCAACAATCGCCTCACAACGCTGCCAGATTCCACGCGCGACCTGTCTGCCTTGACTTATTTGAATATCACCGACAATGTTTTTGCGTCACTTCCGAACTGGCTCTGCGAACTTAAAAACTTGCAGGAATTCCGCGCCTACAACAACGCTTTGAGCAGTCTGCCCGACGAATTGGGCCAATTAACGAACCTGCGTGAGTTGCACGTCATGAAAAATGCGCTGACCACACTTCCGGCCAGCTTAGGCGGCTGTCTTCGACTGGAACAGCTCATGCTTCAAAACAATCAGATAGATGCTTTGCCTGACAGCATCGGCGAATTGGCCGCCCTGACAGAGTTGGATTTACGGTTCAACCACCTCAGCCATTTACCGGACTCTATTGGCCAGCTTCAGCAGTTGCGCTCACTGGACTTGCGGGCCAATGCGCTGACCGCCGTTCCAGACAGTTTGGCCTTCTTGCCGAATCTCACAAAGCTGGACTTGCGTTGGAATAACATGACCGCGCTGCCCGCTGTTTTTCGGCAGCTAGAGGAGCGCGGGTGCTTGATCTATGCCTGAACTTACTTGGCTGCGGTTGGAGTCGCGCTGACTGAGTTCACTGTTTCAGCCTTAGCCCGCGCCATCCGTGCTTCTACCGCGTGCAGCGCCAGCCCCGCCACAATGCCCCAAAACGCCGCGCCGATGCCCAGCAAAGACACGCCGCTGAGGGTGACGACCAGCACGGCGGGGGCGGCCAATGTACCGGGAGCTTCGCGCAGTCCGGTGTGCAGCGACGTGCCGATAGCCGCCAGCAGGGCCAAGCCTGCCAGTGCCGAAATCGCCTCGGTAGGCAGCAGGGCCAACAAGCTGAGGAAAGTCCCGGCACACAGCCCCAGCACGATATAAAACACGCCCGCCCACACCGCCGCCGTGTAGCGCCGCGCCGGGTCAGGGTGCGCTTCGGGGCCGCTGACGATGTTGGCGAGCAGTGCGGCCAGCGTGAGGTTATGGCAGCCCACCAGCGCCGCGCCCACCGACGCCATACCGCAAGCCCGGATAATCGGCGCGGGGGCGGGGGCAAATCCGGCGACTTTGAGGGTAGCGAACCCCGGCACGAATTGCCCGGTGAAGGCCAACAAGGTCAGCGGCAGCGCCAGATTCAGCGTGGCTTGCCAAGAAAACTGGGGGGCCACCACTTGCGGCACGGTCAGGGCCAAATGCACCGGCGCGGAATGCAGTAGCCCTAACGCCGCACTGGCCGCCACACCCACCACCAGCACGCCCGCCACCGCCCAGCGCGGCGAATAGTGGCGCAGCGCGAAATAAGTGAGGATCATCAAGCCCACCAGCACAGGTTCTTTGCCGAAGGCCTGCACCGCCCGGAAGCCGAATGGCAGCAGAATCGCGGCGTTCAGCACGGCGGCGAGGTGCGTGGGAATGCGCTCAATCAGGCGGGTGAGCGGGCGGAACGTACCCAGCAAAATGACCAACACGGCAGAGATCAGGAACGCGCCGACTGCCTGCGGAAAAGGCACACCGGGCAAAGCCGTCGCCAGAAACGCGATGCCGGGGGTAGACCAAGTGGATAAAATCGGCATGCGAGTTCGCAGACTCAGGTAAATGCTGACCAGACCGCACAGCACCGTTGATCCCCACACCCAAGACATGACCGTGCCGGGGCCGAGATGGGCGCTGTCTGCAACGGCGTACACCAACACAGTCGGCCCAGCGAAGCCGATCAGGATAGCAATCAGACCAGTCAGGGCGGCTTGCGGGCTGGAATCTTGCCAGAATTGGCGCAAGCTCAGCGGGTGCAGATGGGCGGGACGGGATGAAATCGGGGTGGTATGCATAGGCGGGCCTCCAAGTGACCCCAGTGTGGCAGCCAAGTGGACTGCGAAACAGAGCAACATCAGCCTCAATTGGACTGGAATGAGCAGGCCAGTTAGACAAGTTGGGTAATTGGACTGCTAAACTCCCTCTATGCCGCCTGCCGTTCGCTCTGCCTCTGATCGACCTCAATGGGCGACCCTACTGGCCCACTGGCGCACTGGGCCGGGGCCTTTGCACACGCGACTCACGGCTGCGCTACGGGCCTGTATTCACGCGGGCCACCTCGGCCCCGGCGACGCCTTGCCCGCCGAACGCACGCTGGCCGAACTCTTGTTGGTCAGCAGAAGCACGGTGGTTACGGCTATAGAAACGCTGGAAGAAGAGGGCTGGGTCACGCGGCGGCAGGGCAGCGGAACCCATGTGGCCGCCACCGCGCCGCGCCGCGCCGAAGTGCTGACGCTGAGAAGTCCGGTGCCGCAGTCTCAACTCCCAAAGTCCCAGCCTCCCACCGGCTCTGTCCAGAGCATGCCCGCCGAGCTAGACCTGACCATTGCCGTACCCAGCCTCACCGATGCTCTGCGCCAGCAATTGCACGCCGCCAGCGCCGACGCCTTCCGCGATTCCCTGTATTACCCGCTGGGCATGCCCGAACTCCGCGCCCACTTGGCAGCCCAATACACGCAAAATGGACTGCCTACCACGCCCGAACAAGTCATCATCACCAGCGGGGCGCAGCAGGCCATTTCGGTCATTGCCAGTGTGTTTTTGCGCCGGGGCGACGTGGCTTTGCTGGAAACGCCCACGTATTTTGGGGCCATAGACGTGTTCAGGGCGACGGGAGCCACACTTTTAGGAGTTCCGGTGACGCCCGATGGCGTGCAGGCCGACGCTTTTGCCGACGCCCTCCGCACGGGTGCGCCCCGGCTGGCCTTCCTCACGCCCACTTTTCAGAACCCGACTGGCACGGTATTGCCTGCCCACGCCCGCGAACGGTTGGCCGCGCAGATCATGGATGCGGGCCTGCCCACCATCGAAGACGACACGCTGATTGATCTGAGCTTCAGTACAGACCGCTTGCCGCCGCGCCTGTCGGCTTACGCGCCTGAAGGCCAGATCATCAATGTGGGATCGTTGAGCAAGCTGTACTGGGCGGGCTTGCGGGTAGGCTGGCTGCGTGCGCCCCAGCCCCTGCTGGCGCAACTGGCGCAGGCCAAAACGCTGGCCGACTTCGGGTCGTCTTCGCCGTCTCAGGCCATTGCCCTGAACCTGCTGGCCGATTTGCCGGGGCTGCGCCAGGCTCGCAGCAGCAGCGTGACTCCCGCCCGTGACCTGCTGGTGCGCCTCTTGCGCGAACACTTGCCCGATTGGAGCTTCACGGTTCCCGCAGGCGGCCAATTCCTGTGGGTAGAACTGCCCACGCCGCATGTCACCGCCTTTACGCTGTTTGCCCACAGCTACGGCGTGCGCCTGTTTCCGGGCGCGTCTATGGGCGTGGAACCCCTGCCCGACAGCTTTTTGCGGATTCCCTTTACCCTGCCCACCGAACATCTGCCGGAAGCGGTGCGGCGGCTGGCGCAGGCGTGGCAGGCGTATAGGGCGCGGGGAGGCGCGGCGCGGTTGGCTTAGAAGCGGGAAGTGGTGAGTGGGCGTTGGCAAAACAACCCCCCCGTTGCTTTCGCAATGCCCCCCCTTAAAGGTGAGGACAAAAGCTTGTGCGCTCCCCTCTAAGGGGGTCTGGCTGCGGAGCAGACTGGGGGGTTCACCCGAAATCGTCAACTCCGGACACTTGCCCGATTTGGTAACCATTCGATGATCCCCAGCTATGCAGCAGCCGTGAGTTCCGTCTTCTTCTACGATCCATACTCCTCTCTCTGTGCCCTTCACCCCCATTGGGGGTAAACCCGTCAGAATTCCGTGAGAGGTGGTCATGAATACTAGGGATCTGATGTTGCTGCGTTCTCCGGTGCTGGGCGTTCCACACGCGTTTACCACGCGGCGCGGGGGCGTATCGCTGGGCGTGTTCGGGGCACCCGGTAGCGCGGGCCTGAATCTGGATGACCGCGAGGACAACCCGGCAGATGTGGCCGAGAACCGCCGCCGCGTAGCCGAGGCGCTAGGATTTGAAGCCGCGCAAGTGGCCCGCCTGAACCAGATTCACGGGGTAGACGTGCTGGAAGCCCGCAGTGCAGGCGTGCAGACTGCCGATGCGTTGGTGTCCTGCACGCCGGGGCTTCTGCTGGCGATTGGCACGGCAGATTGCTATCCCCTCTTGCTGGCCGATGAAGACGCCGGAATAGTCGGCGCGGCGCACGCGGGCTGGAAGGGAACTTTGGGCGGAATCGGGGCGCGAACCGTAGAGGCCATGACCCGACTGGGCGCGACTCTGGGCAACATTCGCGCTGCGGTTGGCCCCGGCATCTGCGGCGCACGGTACGCGGTCAGCAGTGATGTGGCCGAGCAATTTCGGGCAGCGGGCATGGCAGACGCGGTGATTGCGGTAGACGGCGGCGAACACCTTGATTTGGCCGGGGCCAACCACGCCGGACTGCTGGCAGCGGGCCTTCTCCCCGAACACATTTGGGTCAGCGGGCGGTGCAGCACCGAAGACGATTTCTATTCTTACCGCCGCGATTCGGGCCGCACTGGGCGCACGTGGGCCGTGATCGGTCTGCCGCATCGCGCAGGGGCCAACACAGGACAGAACGCATGAGCAACTCATCTGCCCGCCCCCCGTTCCTACGCCGCAGCTTGCTTAAACCCCGCGACGTGTTGCCGCACATCCACGACATCACCCCCGAATTTTTGGCCGAACGCGGTCTACACGGCCTGCTGCTGGACTTAGACAACACCATGATTCCCTACGGCAGCTACGAAGAACGCGCCGACGTGATGCTCTGGGCGGCCAATTTGCGGCGCAGCGGCATTCGGCTGTACATGCTCAGCAACGCCACCGGAAAACGCGCCCGCTTTTGGATGGACAAGCTGGGGTTCGAGGGCGCGGAGGGCGTCGGCATGGCCGGAAAACCTCACCCCCGCGCCTACCGGGTGGCGCTGGCACAAATGCAGCTCCCCGCGCATCAGGTGGGCATGGTGGGCGACCAACTGTTTACCGATGTGCTGGGCGGCAACCTGAACGGGATGCACACCATTTTGGTTCACCCGTTGGCCGGAAACTCTTTGCCACATACCCGCATGGCCCGCACCCTAGAACGGGCCGTACTCAAACGCTACGGCCACGACTGGAAGGCTTGACCATGCCACCTCTAGCAGGGCCACCTTCAGCACTGCCGCCGCCTACCCTCTCGCCACCCCTCTTCCGCCCCATCGCGCTCTTTTTGACCGCTCATTTCACCCCTCACAACACAATTGATTCGGGCCTGAGCAGGTGCCCTGACTGTGCTTCCCCTCACTGGAGGATTAACCGTGGCTCTTTCTATTGGTGACCGGCGCTTAGGCGCAATTTTGCTCGAACAGGGGTATGTCAACGACACCGACCTGCAACGCGCCCTCGTGCGGCACGCCGAAATCGGGGGCCGACTGGCCGATATCCTGATCGACACCGGGCTGGTGGGCGAAAAGCGCATTGCGCGGGCCATCGAAGAAGCCTTGGGCATTCCGCTGGTGAATCTGCTGGTGGTCACGCCGGAAGAAGCCGCCCTGAAGTCGGTGCGGGCGCAAACGGCGCTGGCTTCTCAGGCGTTCCCGTTTGCCATAGACGGCGGCACCCTGCGCGTGGCCCTCGTGGATCCTTTGTCGAGCATGGCGCTGGAAGCCCTTGAGGACGACAGCGGCCTGATGATCGAGCCGTATCAGGCCCTGCGCGACCAGATCATGTGGGCGATGGCGACCCATTACCCCGAACTGGGAATCACGCCCGCCGCACCTGCCGAGGTGAGCGACACGGGCGGCGGCATGTTGGGCCAACGCCTGATGGGACGCGGCCTGATCAATGACGCGCAGTTGCAAGTGGCGCTGGACGTGCAGCAGCAAACGGGCGAGGCATTGGGCGGCACCCTGATTGCCCAGCAGATCATTACCGAAGACCAACTGTACGAGTCGTTGGCCGAGCAGACCGGCACGGTGTATCTGCGCAATCCCCGCGACTTCCAGCCCACCGAAGACGTGCTGGGCAGCATGTTGCGGGCCGACGCGCTACGCCTGAACGCCGTGCCAGTCGATGAATCTCAGCAGGGCGTAACGGTAGTTACCAGCGATCCGCGCAAGCGTGAAGACATCGAGGCGCTGGTGGGCCGCACGGTTCAACTGATTCTGGCCAAGCCCAAAGACGTAGAAACACTGATCGAGCGCTTTTATCCGCAGCGCGGGCGCTTGGGCGAACAGATGGTGCAGCAGGGCAGCCTGTCGCGGGCGCAACTGCGGGAAGCGCTGCATGTGCAGGCGCGTGAGGGCAAGGTCAAGCCGCTGGGCGAAGTGATTATGGAGTTGGGCTTTGCCGGGGCCGACGAAATTGACAACGCCCTGCAAAAGCAGAACGCGGGCGGGGGAAGGCTGGAAGACACGCTGGTGCAGTCGGGCAAACTGTCGCCGGAAATGCTGGCCCGCTCGCTGGCCGCGCAGTTGGGCTACGAATTCCTCGATCCGGTTCAGAATCCGCCCGACAACAAAGTGGCGCTGATGATTCCCGAAGGCACGGCCCGCCGCTACGGCGTGGTTCCGGTGCGCCTGCAAAGTGAATCGTTGGTGGTCGCCATGAAAGACCCCCGCAACGTGTTCGCCCTTGACGATCTGAAGCTGATCACCGGGCGCGACATCATTCCGGCGGTCATGGCCGAAAAAGACATCATTCGTCTGATCGAGCGGTATTTCGGCAACAAGGACATGGCCAACCTGAATCAGGAATTGGCGAACTTGTCCAGCAAGCGCGACAGCAAGAAACAAGAAGAGATGGATCTGTCGGTGGGGCTGGACGACAACGCCGTGGTGCGCGTGGTAGACAACCTGATCCGCGAGGCCGCCTTGCAGGAAGCCAGCGATATTCACATCGAACCCACCGAAACCGGGCTACGGATTCGCTACCGCGTAGACGGCGTGCTGCGCGAACAAAACGAACTCCCCAAGGGCAGCTCCCAAAGCATCTTGGCCCGCATCAAGATCATGGGCAATCTCGATATTTCCGAGCGACGCGTGCCGCAAGACGGACGGGTGCGCTTCAAGAAAGGCAGCATCGACATCGATTTGCGCCTTTCTACGCTACCCACCGTATACGGCGAAAAAGCCGTGATGCGCCTCTTGCAAAAGGCCGCCAACATTCCCGAAGTGGAAAATCTGGGGTTTTCGGATTACAACTTCCCGCGCTTTCTAGACCTGATCGAAAAACCTTACGGCATCTTTTTGGTTACTGGCCCCACCGGTTCGGGCAAATCGTTTACCAGCTTTTCTACCCTGAAACGCATCGCCCGCCCCGAAAAGAACACCACCACCATTGAAGACCCGGTGGAATACGAAATTCCGGGCATCGTGCAGTCTCAGGTGAACCCGGTGGCGGGCATGACCTTTGCGCGGGCGCTGCGGGCCTTCCTGCGGCAAGACCCCGACATTATTTTCGTGGGGGAAATCCGGGACAGCGAAACCGCCAAAATTGCCGTAGAAGCCGCGCTGACCGGGCATATGGTACTGGCGACGCTGCACACCAACGACGCGCCCGGAGCCGTGACGCGCCTTGACGAAATGGGCGTGGAAGGCTTCAACATCGGGGCGTCGCTCATTGGGGTGCTGGGGCAACGGCTGGTGCGTAAGGTCTGCCCCGACTGCAAAGCGCCCACCAACGCCGACCCGGAAGTGCTGCGCCGCCTCGGTATTGCCGAACGCGACGTGCGCGGCGGGGCGCTGGTGCGCGGTGCAGGTTGCCCACGCTGCGGCGGCACGGGGTACAAGGGCCGAACCGGGTTGCACGAATTGATGGTGCTGGACGACGCCCTCAGAACCGCTATCGGCAGCGGCAAACCCGCCGTAGAACTGCGCGAAGTGGCGATGAACGAAAGCGGCATGCGAACCATGCGCCAAGACGGCATCGAGAAGGCCCTGAAAGGCATTACGACGCTGGAAGAAGTGCTGGCCGTCACGAGCAACTGAAGCTTTTCTCCTCCCTTACGCCGCACCTTTCTTCCTCTCCCCGCGAGGTTTCCCCATGACTCAGGCTCCTGTAGACATCACCGATATTCTCCGCCTCGCCACCGAAAAAGGCGCGTCCGACGTGATTTTGACGGTAGGACTGCCGCCGCAACTGAAAATGCACGGCGTCTATGACAGTCACGGCATGCCCGAACTGGCCCCCACCGATACCCGCAAGCTGATGTATTCGATGATGAACGAGCGCCAGCAGCGCACTTTTGAAGAAAGGCGCGAGCTGGATTTCAGCTTTGCCCTAGGCGACAAAGCCCGCTTCCGCGTCAACGCTTTTATGCAGCGCGGCAACGTGGGCGGCGTGCTGCGCCTCATTCCCACCCAGATCAAGAGCGCACAGGACATGGGGTTGCCGCAAAACATCGTGGATATCGCCACTGCGCCGCGTGGGTTGGTACTCATCACCGGGCCAACCGGATCGGGCAAAAGCACCACGCTGGCCGCCATGATCGACTACATCAACACGACCCGCAAACTGCATATCGTGACGATTGAAGACCCGATTGAGTTTATGCACTCGCACAAGCAGAGCATCATCAATCAGCGCGAAGTCGGCTCGGACACCATGAGCTTTAACGATGCCCTGCGCGCCGCACTGCGCCAAGCCCCCGACGTGATTCTGGTGGGCGAAATGCGCGATTACGAAACCATCAAGGCCGCCGTAACCGCCGCGGAAACTGGACACTTGGTGATGGGCACGCTGCACACCAACAGCGCCCCAGAATCCATTGACCGAATTGTGGACGTATTCCCCGAAGAGCAGCAGGCACAGATTCGGGTACAGCTCGCCAACAACCTCGTGGCCGTGATGACCCAGCAACTCCTGCCGCGTGCAGACGGCGCGGGCCGCGTGCTGGCCTACGAACTCCTGATCGCCAACCCCGCCGTGCGCTCGCTGATCCGCGAAGGCAAGACCTTTCAAATCGTATCGACGATGCAAACCGGAGCGCGGGAAGGCATGGTCACGATGGACGCCTACCTTGCCAACCTGTACCGCCGCCGCATCATTTCCTACGACATCGGCCTAGAGCGCTCCATTGATCCCAAAGAGTTTGCCCGCCTTGCCAACGACACCACCACCAGTTTGGGCGCAGCGGCGAATCTGGGGCCAACGGCCAGCGGCGGCCCAGCAGGTGCAGCGGCAGCGGGCGGCGGTTACAAGCCTGCGGGCGGCGCAGCTCAGGGCGGCTACGGCGCGGGCCGGGAAGACGCAGGGCGCGGCACGGATACGCGCACCACGACTACCACAGCGCCAAATACCGGGCGCACACCGTTTGGCCGGGGCTGAGGCTAAAAAATTAGCGACGATAAACCGAGTCTCATACCCCCTAAAAATCTGTTAATGTGCTTTTGGTCAGGAAATATTTCAAGACCAAAGGCACATTAGCTTGTCAATAAACACGTACAAAGACTATAAATTTAGCAATAGAAGCGGAAACATTCAATGTGATTTTTAGATTTATGACAAGTATAATCAAATTATTTCTTGATAAGCGAATTCAGGAACAGAATAACAATCAGCTTGCCACGCTAGAAATGAGCGATTGCGCCATTGTCGTGCAGCAAATTCAGCTTCTGCGTGGGCTAAACCTCAAACTTAGCGGTTCCCAGATTGTTCATTTGCAGGGTGCAAACGGGGCAGGCAAAACGACATTTCTCCGCGCTTTGGTGGGTGAATTGCCGATTTCGGGTGCGATGACTGTCGGCGGCGGCGTGCCCGGTTCGGTTCAGGCCCGCCAAGCCTGCATATACATGCCCACCGATGTGCATTTGCCCGAAGACTTGCAGGTGCATGAATACCTGCGCTTTATGGCCGCCGCGTGGCACATGCCCGCCGAACCGTTGCTGGAATTGGCCGCCCAATTGGGCCTCACGCCTTGGCTCCATGCTTGGCCTAGCGTGCTGTCTCGCGGCACCCGGCAAAAGGTTGGCGTTGGCCGCAGCGTTTGGCCTCGCCCTCCCAATCACGCTGCTGGATGAGCCGTTTGGCACGCTAGACCGAACTTCGCGGGCCGTGTTGTTGGGAGCCATCAAGAACCGCCGCGATGCTGGTGGCTTAGTGCTGAGTACGGCACACGGCGACGAATTGGCAGAACTACAGCCCACCGTGCTGGAATTGGGCGAGGGCGGGACACTGACGCTGCACCCAGCGCAAGCATGACAAAAAGTCCGCTCTATTCTCTGCGCCAACTGACTTTTTCGCGTGGAGCCGCCCGACTTTGGCAAGACTGGAAGGCGGCGGGCTTGCCTTTGCTACTGCTGTATTGGCTGGGCATCGGCGCGGTTGCTTTGTCTGGGGTGCGGGAAGCTTATTTTTCTGCAACGTTCACCCTGCCCAGTTGGAGCTTGGGAGTTGGTGTCAGTGGGCTGTGGCTCGCCGCCGCTTTAACACGCCGCCAACCTGTGTGGCTGCACACCACCGATGACGTGCTGTTGCAAACGCCATTGCCGCAAGCTCAAGCCTTACAGTGGCCGTTGCTCCGAAGTTTGCTTGGGCCGCTGGCATCGGGGACAGGCTTGGGAGTGTTGATTGTCCTGCTCTTTCCGCAGTTGATTTGGCAAGCCGCAACACTTCCAGTAGGGTTCGCTGCCACTGCGGTGATTCGGGTACTCAGCGTCAATGCACGACTAGCAAACAATGCACAAGCCCGCACCTTTGCGTTCTGGCTGGCAATCCTGCCGTTGCTGGGCACGGTCTGGACACCGTTGGTTTTACCGTTGGCCGCCGTAGGACTGTGGGCCGCTTACCGCGCTTGGCTGAGGCTTTGGCAAGTGGCAATTCATCCCCGCCCACGCCTGCACATGCAATTCGAGGGCTTGTGCCGGGGCGCAAAAAAACTGGGGTTGCCCGCACCCACACAGCATCCAGACTTGCCCCCGGCCCATTCCCGCTTCCGCCCCATGCTGCGTGGTTCCGGCGTGTTTGCCGCTTCCGCTTGGCGTTCTACGCTGCATGTGCTGACCCATGCCCGCTTGCTGCTGCCCGCCCTCCTGCTCGGCCCCGCGCTGTTGCCCCTGCTCTCCCCTATTCCGTTTCCGGGCGGGCCAGTCCTCAGCGGCTTACTCCTCATGCTGATGCTGCCGCTCCTTGGGCCGAACCCACCCGCAGGCTTGCCAATGACTGCCGCTGCCCAACGATGGGCGCGAATCCTTCCTGCCGCTGTGCCACTCAGCGTTCTGGCTTTGGTCAGTGGTGGGGCAACTGCCCTGTTTGTTCAGACATCGCCGCTGCTTGTGCTGGTGGCGGTATTGCTCCGTGGGTAATCCTCACCGTCTCTGAATGGCCGGAGACTAGCGGCTTCATGCTGCCCGATCAGGTGGCACAAGCCCGACTGGGTGCGGCCATGTTGCCCGGTATCGTCACTTATCTGTGCGTTTCTTTCGGGCTGGCGTGGCTGACCTTGCCCGTGCTGCTGCTGGCCGCGCTCATTACTTTTCGGAGAGGGTAGAACCTCAGTTTCCTGAATGCTGAGTCTCTGCCAGTTCCATATCTAGCGCCGCTTTACGCATCCGACTTTTGCCCCTCAATAATTGCCTTATCCACATGCTACACGCAAAAGCGACGAGGCAATAAACGCTCCCATATTCGCCAAAAACGGCATCGAAAAGGATGTAGGTCAAACCAACGAGTACAAAACTTATTCCGTAAGCAGCGACTTTTAGAACCATCTTTTAGAATACTATCAGTCAATTAGATTCTAGTCTCTCCATCAGATACCAAAAACAGAAAGTGCCCCACCCGTCTTCCGGGCGGGGCACTTCTTTCTTCTTTTTCTAACGCTTAGGCTTATGCGCCGGGTTGGGTCACGCTTTGGCTCTTGGTGGGGGGAATGGTGGGTTGCACAGCGGGCGCGGGCAGTAGCAGCAGTTCCAGCACTTGGCCCACGCGCTCTACGGTATGAATCCGCAGGTCGGCGCGGATGCTGTCGGGCACGTCCTGAAGGTTCGGCTCGTTGTCCTTGGGCACGATCACTTCACGGATTCCGCTCTGGTGGGCGGCCAGCAGCTTCTCTTTCAGGCCGCCGATGGGCAGCACCCGCCCGCGCAGACTGATTTCTCCGGTCATGGCGACATCTAGGCGCACGGGGCGGCCCGTAATGGCGCTGATGACGGCGGTGGAAATCGTGATTCCGGCGCTGGGGCCGTCTTTGGGCGTGCCGCCATCAGGGAAGTGAACGTGGAGATCCATGTTCTTGTGGAAATCGGGGTCTGCGCCGTACTCGGTAGCGTGGGCACGCAGGTAGGCCACCGCCGCGCTCACGCTTTCCTTCATCACGTCACCGAGGCTGCCGGTCATGGTGATTTTGCCGCTGCCGGGGGTAGCGAGGGCTTCGACAACCAACATCGCGCCGCCCACGCTTGTCCACGCGAGACCCTGTGCCACGCCCACTTGCGGCTCTTTTTCCATCTTGTCGGGGCGGTGCAGCGGGACGCCCAGGTAATCGGGAATGTCGGCAGCGTCGATCACGCGCAGGCCTTCCCACGGCTGCTCCAGCAGGGTGCGGGCGGCTTTGCGGGCCAGCTTGCTGATCTGACGATCCAGATTCCGCACGCCGCTCTCGGCGGTGTATTCCTCCACGATCCGGTTCAGGGCCGCGTCGGTAATTTGCAGTCTGTCGGTCAGGCCGTGCGACTTGATCTGACGGGGCACGCGGTAGCGCTTGGCGATCTGCACTTTCTCGGGCTGGGTGTAGCCGGGAATCTGAATGACTTCCATGCGGTCAAGCAGCGGGCGCGGGATGGTTTGCAGGCTGTTGGCAGTCGTAATGAACATCACCTGCGACAAGTCATACGGCACTTCGAGGTAGTGATCTTGGAAGGTGTGGTTCTGCTCAGGATCAAGGACTTCCAGCATCGCGCTACTGGGATCGCCGCGCCAATCGCTGCTCATCTTGTCGATTTCGTCGAGCAAAATGACCGGGTTCGCCACGCCTGCCGTCTTCATGCCCTGAATGATGCGTCCGGGCATACTGCCGATGTAGGTGCGGCGGTGGCCGCGAATCTCGGCTTCGTCGCGCACGCCGCCCAGCGCCATCCGCACAAATTTACGGTTCAGGCTGCGGGCCACGCTTTTGCCGAGGCTGGTTTTGCCCACGCCGGGAGGCCCCACGAGGCACAGAATGGGCGCACGCAGTTCGGCGTCGTCAATTCGTTCTTCGGCGGTGCGCTCCTGCTGCTGCTCGGCGGTTTCACCGGGCTTGTGCGTCAGTTGGCGCACGGCGAGGAACTCCAGAATGCGGTCTTTCACGTCGCCCAAAGCGTAATGATCGGCGTCCAGAATGTCGCGGGTGCGGCCAATGTCCAGAATTTCTTCGTCGCGCTTGCTCCACGGCACATCGATCAGCCAGTCGATGTAGTTGCGGACAACCGTGCTTTCGGGGCTGCCACCGGGCGTGCGCTCTAGCCTCAGCAACTCCTTCAGCGCCTTATCTTTCACCGATTCGGGCATGCCTGCGGCTTCAATTTTCTCGCGCAGGGCCTCCACTTCGGCAGGGCTGTCTTCGCCGCCGCCGAGTTCCTTGCCGATGGCCTTCATCTGCTCGCGCAGGTAGTATTCGCGCTGGTTGGCGTCCATCTGCTCTTTCACGCGGCCCGCGATCTTCTTGTCCATATTGAAGCGTTCGGTGTCGCGGCCCAGAAACTTCAGGACAGCTTCGAGGCGGGGCCGAACGGCGGTTGCGCCCAGCACTTCCTGCTTTTCTTCGGGCGTCCAGGTGGCGTGGTGGGCCACCTGATCGGCCAAGGCTCCGGCGTCGGTCAGGGCTTTCAGGCCTTCGAGTTGGTAGTTGTCGAGGCGCAGGTTCTTGTTCTGGCGCTGGTATTCCTCGAACGCCGACTTGACTTCCGCCATGATGACCTGCACTTCACGGCTGTCATCGGCGGCCACCACTTGAGTTTCGGCTCGCACGCGCATGTAGGCGGAAGGCACTTCTCCGGTTACGAGGGCGCGTTCCTGCGCTTCCACGAGGACTTGGTAGGTGTTGTCGGGCATCCGCACAACCTGCTTGACCACGGCCAGCACGCCCATGTCGTACAACTCGGCGCGGGTAGGGTCGTCGGTGCGGGCTTCGCGTTGGGTCAGCAACAGCACGCGGCGGTCAGAAGCCTGCGCCTCGTCTACGGCACGCTTGCTTTTGGGGCGGCCCACATCCACATTCATGGTGACGCCGGGCAGGATCACGATATTTCTCAGTGCGACAACGGGAAGTTCCCAGATCATACTTACTCCTTGAAAACTGGCCTCATTGGAAACCAATCCGGAGAGTGCACCGGAGGTTGAGAGGGGAAGAGTCTAATACGGGGAGTCTGACCGGAACCATACTCGGCGGAACTACGCCAGTGCCGGAGAACTACAGAACGCCCCGCCCACGATGTCCCGAAGAATACGGGCATGGGCGAGGCGGCGCTGTAATCTCTATTGCGTTTAGGCAGACTTCTTGAGTCCCTTAGACTCAAGCAAGGTCATGGGGTCGTCAATGTGGACTGCATCGAAACGCAGTTCTTCGAGGCCGTCGGTGGGTAACTCGAACAGCAGATCGGTCATGGCTTTTTCCAGTACAGCACGCAGACCACGCGCTCCGGTCTTGCGCTCTTTGGCACGGTGGGCCACTTCGCGCAGGGCGGCTTCGGTAAAGCTCAGGTCAACGTCCTGAAAGCCGAACAAGGCCTGATATTGCTGCACGATCGCGCCCTGAGGCTCGGTCAAGATGCGAACCAAAGCTTCTTCGTCGAGGTCTTGAAGCTGCACCACGAGTGGCAGGCGGCCCACAAACTCGGGGATCAGGCCGAACTTCACCAAATCTTCGGGGAGGAAGCGCAGTTCCTGAGTTTCTTCGCCCTTATGCTCTGCACCAAAGCCCACAGCGCGAACGTTGGTGCGGCTGCGGGCAATGTCGGCCATGCTCTCGAAAGCTCCGCCCACGATAAACAGAATGTTTTTGGTGTTGACCTGAACAAGTTCCTGCTGCGGGTGCTTGCGTCCACCCTGCGGCGGCACCTGTGCAATCGTGCCTTCGATAATTTTGAGGAGGGCCTGCTGCACGCCCTCGCCCGACACATCGCGGGTGATGCTGGTGCCTTCGGATTTACGGGCGATCTTGTCGATTTCGTCGATATAGATGATGCCGCGCTCGGCAGAAGCCACGTCGTACTCGGCAGCTTGGAGGAGGCGCACGATCACGTTTTCCACGTCGTCGCCCACGTATCCGGCTTCCGTGAGGGTGGTGGCGTCGGCAATAGCAAACGGCACTTCCAGCATTTCAGCAAGGCTTTGGGCCAGCAGCGTTTTGCCGGTTCCGGTGGGGCCGATCAGCAAAATGTTGCTTTTTTGCAGGTTCACATCGGGGTGGGCCAGGCGCTGGTAATGGCTGACTACGGCCACTGCAAGGGCTTTTTTGGCCTCGTCTTGCCCAATCACGAAGTCGTCAAGGTAGGCCTTGATTTCGCGCGGCGTGGGCAATTCATCGAGGCTGAACTCGGAACCGCCCTTCTTGTTCTGCTTGACCAACTCGTGCGCCCGCTCGGTGCATTCGTTGCAAATAAAGGCGGCGCGGCCCGGAGCCTCGATCAGTTGGGCAATCTGTGGGTGCTGACGCCCACAAAATGAGCAGCGATCCCCGCTGGTGGGGCCGGTGGTGTTGCCTGTGCCGATGCCTGTCCGTCCGGTCATTGCGCCTCCCCAATCTGCCGCGTCTGGTCGATCACGGTGTCGATCAGGCCGTATTTGAGGGCTTCTTCGGGCGACATGAAGTAATCGCGCTCCATGTCCCGCATCAGTTTTTCATGGGGTAAATCGGTGTGGCGGTGGTAAATACTGACCAATTTGTCGCGCAGGTGCAGCACTTCTTTGGCCTGTACTTCCAAATCCGGTGTATTGCCCCGGAAACCCGCCGACCCCTGATGAATCATGATGCGGCTGTTGGGCAGGGCCATCCGCTTGCCTTTGTCGCCGCCCATCAGCAGGACGCTGCCCATGCTCATGGCGATGCCCACGCAAATGGTGCTCACGGGAGCCTTGATGTACCGCATGGTGTCGTAAATCGCCAAACCCGCGTACACCTCACCGCCGGGGCAGTTGATGTACATCTGAATCTCTTGCTCGGGGTTCTGCGAATCGAGCAGGAGCAGTTGCGCCACGATGGAATTCGCCATCTGGGACTCGATAGGGGTGCCCACGAAAATAATCCGGTCTTTGAGCAAACGGGAGTAAATGTCGTAACTCCGCTCGCCCCGCCCGGTCTGTTCAATCACATACGGAATCACGCTCATGGGGCGCATTATCGCACGGGTTCGGGCAAGGAACGTAGGCAAAATGGGGGTTAAGACCGGGGATGTCAGATGGGGGTCTGCTGGGGGGCGGGGTCTGAGGGTCTAAAAAGCGGGGTAATCGCGTTGCTCACTCACCCCCTCCCAACCTCCCCCCTCAAGGGTGAGGAGCTAACAGCCCACGGTTCTTGCCCTTGTCCGTTGCCCTCGCCCCCTGCGGGAGAGGGGCGCTGCACCGCAGCGGGGTGAGGGGGTTACCGGGAGAGCGCCCCCCCACCACCAAAGCCAAAAGGCCCAAGCAAAGGCATTCCCGCCCTTCCTTAGACCCTTAGACCCTCGACTTTTAGACTGTTCCGCGCCTAGACGCCTAACACACTCAATCCACAATCATCGGAATTAGCACCGGGTTTCGCCCCGTCACCTTCCGCACAAAGCGCCGTACTGCGCCGTACATATCGTCCCGCACGTCTTCGAGGCGCTTCTTCTCACGCATGCCTTCTTCGATGGCCTCTAAAGCCACGCGGCGAATCTGGTTGTCGAGTTCTCGGTTGGCCCGCACAAAACCGCGCGATACGATTTCCACGTGTGGTACGGGATGCAGCACCGCCGTCATGATCAGGATGCCTTCCTGACTCATGTTCACGCGGTCTAGAAGCACATCGTCCCCGATGTCGCCCACGCCGAGGCCGTCTACGTACACGGCTCCGGCGGGCACGGTTCCGCTCACCTTGAATTCGTCTGGGCCGAGGCGCACCACATCACCGTTTTTGGCAATCAGGGTGCGCTTGGGCGGGCGCGGCAAGGTCTGGGCAAGGCGGGCGTGGTTGATCTGGTGGCGGGGTTCGCCGTGCCAAGGCAGGAAGTATTTGGGGCGGGCGAGGTTCAGCACCTGCGCCAACTCTTCCTGACTGCCGTGACCCGACGCGTGAACTTTGTGGTTGGGCGGGTAGTACACGTCTACGCCGATTTCATACAGCCTGTTGATGACGAGGTTCACGGCTTCTTCGTTACCGGGAATCGGGTTGCTGCTGAGAATCACGCTGTCGCCGCGCCGCAGCGCAATCTTGGCGTGCGTACCGAACGCGAGGCGTGACAGCACGCTCATAGGCTGGCCCTGCGAACCCGTGCACACGAACAGCACTTGCTGGTCTTGCAGGCCGCCCACTTCTTCACTGGTCAGGAAGGGATCGGGGGCCGTCATGTAGCCGAGCGTGCTGGCGACTTGCGCGTACTTCAGCATGGAGCGGCCTTCCATGACCACGCGGCGGCTCTGGCGGTGAGCCATGTTCAGAATGTTCTGAATGCGGTGAACCTGCGAGGCGAAGGTGGTCAGGAACACGCGGCCCTTGCATCCGGCGATCACTTCTTCGAGGGCGCGGGACACGTCGGCTTCACTGGACGTGCGGCCCTGACGCTCGGCGTTGGTGGAATCGCTGATGAGGAGCAACACGCCGTCTTTGCCCGCCTGCTCTATTCGGGGCAGATCGCTGAGCAGGCCGTCGCTGGGGTGCTCATCGAGCTTGAAGTCTCCGGTGTGCAGCACGCGGCCCACCGGCGTGGTCAGGATGTACCCGGCGTTGTCGGGGATGGAGTGGGTCATGCGGATAAATTCGACGTGAAAGTGCGTGCCGATCTGCACTTTGTCATTCATGCCGACCTCGCGCAGGTCGGTTTCCGAATCTTTGATCCCGAACTCGCTCAGTTTTTCGCGCAGCAGGCCCATCGTCAGGCCGCCGCCGTACACGGGCACGCGGGGCAAACGGGGCAGAATATAAGGCAGGCCGCCGATGTGGTCTTCGTGGCCGTGCGTCAAAATCCAGCCCTTGATCATGTGGGCGTTTTGCTGGAGGTAATCGATGCGCGGAATGATCAGGTCGATGCCCATCTGGTGCGAATCGGGGAAAGCAAGGCCGCCGTCCACGACCATAATTTCGTCGCCGTAGCGGTAGGCAAAAATGTTCTTGCCGATTTCGCCCATGCCGCCCAACGGAATGACTTCGAGGTAAGGCGTTTCAGGGGTGGGCGAAGGCGCGGCGGTGCCGGTGGAGAGGTCAAGATCGTTGGTGGTCATGTGGACTCCGGTGGCCTAAAATGATGGTTTGGGCCATGTTGTGAATGGTGCGGCGGCGCGTAAGGCGCGGCCCTAAAGTTGCGGCGGTGTTCGTAGAGCGGTGTTGATACAGCGGTGACGATCCAGCAGTGTTGAACCAGCAAGGTTGATGCAGAAAAGGGAATGCACAAGACTGACAAATTGTGTCGCTCGGTCACAACAACAGACCAGAACGCGGTTCCCTCAACCTAGCACATGGCCGCCGGGAGCATCCGGTTGTTTTTTAGGATTGTATAAAGTTGTCCCATCATGTTAATAAAGTCCAGAGTGTTAGACCGAAAATGAGTTTTTTAAGCTACTCGTATGAATTATTAAATAGATTAGGAAACAAGCGTTATGCCTGCTTCAGACTGCGTAAACCTCACTTATCCCACTCTTTCGGTGTGATAAAACCCTCATTTTTCCGCTCTGAGCGTACCTCGCATGAATATAAGTTCATGAAGTCGTATCATGGGGGCGTGAGCGTACAACGGATTCTGGTGGTCGAGGACGACCTCGACATTGCAAATGTCCTGCGAATGGACTTAACCGACGCAGGCTACGGCGTCGATCACGCAGATTCGGCCATGAACGGCCTGATCCGTGCCCGCGAGGATCACCCCGACCTGATCTTGCTGGATTTGGGTCTGCCCGACTTCGACGGCGGCGACGTGGTGCAGCGGCTCCGCAAAAACAGCGCCGTGCCGATCATCGTGCTCACGGCCCGCGACACCGTAGACGAAAAGGTGCGTTTGCTGGGGCTGGGGGCCGACGACTACCTGATCAAGCCGTTTCACCCCGACGAACTGCTGGCCCGCGTAAAAGTGCAACTGCGCCAGCGCACCAGCGAAAGCCTGAGCATGGGCGACCTGACCCTCGATCCCCAAAAGCGCCTCGTGACCTACAAGGCCGAGGAACTGCGGCTGTCGCCCAAAGAGTTCGACATTCTGGCGCTGCTGATCCGTCAGCCGGGCCGCGTGTACTCGCGCCACGAAATCGGTCAGGAAATCTGGCAAGGCCGCCTCCCCGAAGGCAGCAACGTGGTAGACGTACATATGGCGAACCTGCGGGCCAAATTGCGTGACCTCGACGGCTACGGCCTGCTGAGAACCGTGCGCGGCGTCGGGTACGCCCTGCGCGGCTAAACTTCAGCAGCTAAACTTCTCCGGATGGGAGCGGCCAGATGACAGCAGACCGGCTACAGGGTGAAGGCGAGGCAGCGGCAAAGGCTGATGCTGTGCAGGCCGACGCCGCGAACGTTGCCCCGGCTTGGTCTGACGTGCCCAATGGGGCGTTGTTGGCCGCTCTGCCCGATCCGGTAGTGCTGCTGCATTCAGGCGGCACGCTCCACAATGCGGCGGCTGAGGCGCTGTTTGGCCCGCCCAACGCGCACTCGGACTGGACGGCTGTGGTTGATGAACCTGCCGCCTTAGCCGCCGCTTTGCCCCGCGCACAGGCGGGCGAAACGTTTGCTGTGCCGCTGACCATCAAGGGGGCGGCGTTTACGGGAACGCTCTCGCCTGCTGGCCTCGTTCCGGGGCACGATTCTGAACCCGGCGGCGTGCTGCTGCACTTGCGGGCCACCCCACCTAGCACTGGGTTATCCGGCGCTGGGTTATCCGGCACTGGGGCCGACCCGCTCGAAGAGGCGTTGGAGTTGCTGAACCACCTGAATCTGGGCCTGACCGTACAAGATCGGCAGGCCCGGATTTTACGTGCCAACACGGCGGCGCAAACGATTCTGGGCCTTACGCTGGATCAATTGACGGGCCGCGACTCGCTCGACCCGCGCTGGAAGGCGGTGCATCCCGACGGCTCTGCGTTTCCGGGGCAAGATCACCCCAGCAGCGTCGCGCTCCGAACCGGGAAGCCCGTGCGCGACGTGCCGATGGGCGTGTTTACGCCTGCCACCGCGCAGCGAGAATCGGAGGAATGGCGCTGGCTGAGCATTACGGCGCTGCCAAAAGAGCCGAGTGCTTGGTTGCCGGAAGGAGGCGTGCTGACTGTGTTCAGCGACGCCACCGCCGCCCAGCGCACGCGGGGGCAGCTTCACGGAACCGAGGCCCGCTTCCGGTCACTCGTGGAGGCCACCTCGCAAATCGTGTGGGTGTCGGCCCCGGACGGCATGTTGCACCCGCCCCAGCCCGACTGGACGGACTTTACCGGGCAAACCGACGCGGAACTGGCCGGAACAGGCTGGATGAACGCCCTGCACCCCGATGACATTGCTCCTTCAGGAGAAGTGTGGGGCGACGCGCTGATGCGGCAAGTGCTGTATGAAAACGAGTACCGGGTGCGGCGCAAGGACGGCGTGTACGTGCCTATGCAGGCCCGCGCCATCCCCGTGAAAAATGAGGACGGCACACTGCGCGAATGGGTGGGCACCAGTTCGGACATCAGCGCGGTGCGGGCCGCCGAAGCGAGACTCCGCGACCTGAACGCCACCCTTGAGGCCCGCGTGCAGGAGCGCACCGACGAACTGGCCCAAATTACGCGCTTTGCGACGTTGCTGTTGGGCGCGGCGGGCGAGGGCATTTTGGGACTGGACGCGGGCGGGCGCAACACTTTTGCCAACCCAGCGGCGGCCCGGATGTTGGGCTACAACATAGAACGCCTGATCGGGGCCGACCAGCACGCCCTGATTCATCACCATCACGCCGATGGCACGCCGCATGACCCCGCGCAGTGCCCGATTCAGCAAACTATTCAGGACGGCCAGACCCGCCGGGTAGAGGCCGATGTGTTTTGGCACGCGCAGGGCCACGCAGTTCCAGTGGCCTATATCGTCACCCCTACCCAAGACGAAGCCGGAACCGTGACCGGAGCCGTGCTGATGTTTCAGGACATCACCGAGCGCCAGTTGGCCCGCGCCGCCCTAGAAGACGTGGTGGCCGACCTAGAGCGCAGCAACCGCGAGTTGGCCCAGTTTGCCTATGTCGCCAGCCACGACCTACAAGAGCCGTTGAGAACGGTGGGCAGTTATGCCGACCTGCTGGCCCGCCGCTATCAGGGCCAACTCGACCCGCGTGCCGACCAGTATTTGGGGTTTATGCAGGAAGCGGTGGGCCGAATGCAAAGCCTCATCCGTGACCTGCTCAGCTTTGCCCAGATCGGGCGCAACGACGCCCCGCCGCGTGCCGTGTCGCTGGACGCCGTGCTGCAAGAAGCGGCCCAAAACGTGCAAGCGGCCTTGCGGGACACAGGCGGCCACCTGACGTGGGATACGCCGGGCACGGTGCTGGGGCATTCTTCTTTGCTGGTTCAGTTGCTCACCAACCTGATCGGCAACGGCCTGAAATTTCACCGCGAGGGCGTGCCGCCGCAGGTCAGCGTGACCGCGCGGCCAGAGGGAGGCGTCATGCGAATTCAGGTGACAGACAACGGAATAGGCATTGGGCCTGAATATCAGGAACGGATTTTCGCTATTTTTCAGCGGTTGCATCGCCGCGAGGCTTACCCCGGTACCGGAATGGGCCTCGCCATTTCCCGCAAGATCGCTGAACATCACGGCGGCACACTGGGAGTCACCTTACCCCCACCTGACCATTTCGGCAGTATCCTGACGCTCACCCTTCCCATTCCAACTTCGCCCTCGCCTTCGCCTTCCCCGGCATTGCCCCTGTGAGCCAGCCTGTGAATATATCCAATCCGCTCAATACACACGTCACCATCGAGATTTTGCTTGTCGAGGACAGCGAACCCGACATTTTGCTGACCCAAGAAGCATTTGCCGATGCCCGTGTGCCTAACCGGTTACACGTAGCCCGCGACGGCGTAGACGCCCTGAATTTCCTGCGCCGGGAAGGAATTCATGCTAACGCCCCGCGCCCAGACGTGATTTTGCTGGACATCAATATGCCGCGCAAAAACGGCCTAGAAGTCCTGACCGAAATCAAGTCCGACCCCCTGCTGGGCAGCATTCCAGTGGTGATGCTCACGACCTCGCAGGCCGAAGACGACGTGCGAACTTCTTATGCCCGCCACGCCAGCGGCTACGTCATCAAACCTGTGGGCTTCGACAACTTCTTGACGGCCATCCGCGCCTTCGAGGATTTTTGGATGACCTTCGTGCGTTTCCCGCCCCGTGCCTAAATACTCTGCGCTTGCACAGCTTCACAGCCCCACTTCCAAGCATAAAAATCCCCCAGCCGAGCAAGCTGGGGGAACGCTTTTGGGGCGTTGGTGAGGGTTTAGCGGCGGTCGGTGGTGGTCACGGTGGCGGGGCGGTTACGGCCCATCAGACCGAAGAGGCCCAGCAAGCCTGCCAGTCCCCAAGGAATCTCGCGGGTGTCGGCCCTGCCGTTGTTGTTGGCATCCACCACACCGTCACCGTTGGGGTCGATAGCTTCGTCGGCTCCGGTGAGGTTGTTGGCGGCACTATCCACGGCTTCGCCCGTTGCAGCAGCGGCGTCGTCTACAGCTTCGCCAGTTGCGGCGGCGGCGTTATCCACAGCTTCGCCTGCTTGCTCGGCGGTTCCGTCGGTGCTTTCAGTGCTGGTGTCCTGCACCAGCACGTAGCTGGAAGAAGGAGCGGTGGCGAGGGCGGCGGGGGCGGCAAACAACAGGGCGAGCGTCAACAGGGTCTTATTCATGGGGTTCTCCTAGGGCAGCCGTACCAAGGGCAAGGCAGTGGGAATGTTCTCCGCCGTGTGGCGAGAGGAATGACCAGAGTGTGCCCTGTCTTGCAAAAAAAACCCTGAGATGAGGCTCAAGAACGCCTTTAAGTAGCGTTTGGTCAACCTGAATGTAGCGTCATCCACCAATCAGAGTCTTTTGAGGGGAAGTGCGTTGATTTGCTTCAATGCCCGCTAGGACGATGGGATGATACTTAAATGAACATCCGGTTACAATCTTTGACCATCCGGTATAAAGAAGCTGACCCCAAGGCCAAAGCTAAGGGTCAGATAAATGTTCAATTTTGGCCAGTTTGTGGAAACGGGAACTCAGGCATGTTTTGAAAGCCCGGATGCTTCTGTTACAACATCCCTATCAGGACAATGTTTTCTAAGTTTCTCCGCTGGCAGAACGCAGTTATTCGTCGGTAGTGGCCTCCGCTTGCGCCGCTACCTGCATCGCACTCAGCACGTTTTGCATATGCTGGTCAAGGTCTACGCCCAGTTCCTCTGCACCCTGCACCACTTCCTCACGGTTCACGCCGCCTGCAAACGCCTTGTTCTTGAAGCGCTTTTTGAGGCTGGACAGTTCCACGCCGCGCACATCGCGGTCAGGGCGTACCAGTGCGGCGGCCTGCACCAAGCCCGACAGTTCGTCTACGGCAAACAGCGTGCGCGACAGCAGCGACGTGCGGGGCGTATCCGTGTAGGCGGCGTGACCCATAATGGCGTCCAGTACGGCTTCCGGCGTATCGGTGTTGGTTCGTAGGAATTCCACACCCCAGTAGGGATGGGTTTCGGGGCGAAGTTCGTAGTCGAAGTCGTGCAGCAGGCCCGTGACGGCGTACAGGTCTTCGTCTTCGTTCCAGTGCCGCGCATACCAGCGCATGGCGGCTTCCACATTCAGCATGTGCCGCCGCAACGACTCGGAGGGCGTGTGTTCCAGCATCAAGGCGTGGGCTTGCTCGCGGTTCATGTGGGCAGTTTAGCGGGCGGGGCAAGCCACAGAGGGGAAAGAATCCGCCTGCATAGCTTGACTGGCCCTGCATACCGCGTTATACTTCTTTCAATCAAGTTGACCCAGCTAGGGTAACTCAGACACCGCCCCCAGAAGGCGGATTTTTTATTGCTCCCCTGTTCAGCCGCTTATTGACTTTTGCTTGGCTTGGCAAGAGCTTTTGCGCTCCCCTCAAGGGGGGCCGTCTGCACAGCCAACTGAGAGGTTCGCTCGCAACCGTCAAGTTTGGACGATGCTCAGCCGGACGGGAATCAATAAAAACATTCTGCGGAGCTGACATTTTTCATCATCTCAACTTCTCTGGAGATAGCCAAATGCTCTAGCCTGCGTCCATGACCGCGCTGCCGCCCCAGCCTGATACACATTTGGACGCACCGCCAGAGATTCCGCCAGATTCACTGCCGCTGAACACTGAAGCGCCCCCGGAACGCGGCCCCGTGCGCCAGCGTTCGCCGCTGCCCGACGTGCTGCGCGGGCTGGCGCTTCTGGGCATCCTGATCGTGAATGTGCAGGATTTCGCCGGGTTCCGGGTGTGGACTCAGGGCGGCCTAGACCGCGCCGTGCAAATCGTGACCGACATTTTTGCCAATGGCCGCTCTATCAGCCTGTTTGCCATGCTGTTCGGCTGGGGCGCGGCGGGGCTGCTGGCGCGGCAGGGCGTGGGCACGTTTTTGCGGCGGCACGCGGTCTTGCTGGCGCTGGGCACGCTGCATTTTATTTTTATCTGGCACGGCGACATCATTGCCAATTACGCGCTGCTGGCCGCTGCCCTGCTGCTGACGGCGAGGCTGACTGCGCCGACGCTGGTTCTGGTGGCAGGGGGAATGGGGGGATGGTGGCTGGCAGACGGGGTGGTGGCAGGGGTGCAGGCCAGCCTGTCCAGCACACGCTTTGGGCGATATGCGGGGCTGCAACAGTTCACCCCCGACATGCCCTACCCGGAGGTGCTGAACGAGCGGGCGGGCGATTTCAGTGTCAACCTGATTGGCGGGAGCATCTTCAACGGACCCTGGCTGCTGGCCCTGTTTTGCCTGGGGGCCGCCGCCTACCGCATAGGCCTGCTGCTGCGCCCACACGAGCATCTGCCGCTGCTGCGCCGCCTGAGTGTGTGGGGCTGGGGGCTGGGCCTGCCGCTGGGCGTGCTGCTGGCATGGCTGAATACGCGGGGCGATTACGCTTCGGGGCTGCTGGCAACTCCGGTACGAATGGGCGGCGGGCTGGCGCTGGCGCTGGGATATGTAGGCGTGCTGGGCACGTTGGCAGCGCAGAACAAACTGGGCGGGTGGCTGGCCTTCGCCGCCAGTGGGCGCGTTGCCATGAGCAACTACATCGCCCAAAGCCTGATTATGACCACCGTGTTCTACCCCTACGCCGGAGCGCAGTACGGGCAGTGGGGGGCGGCGTCGGCGGTGGCGTTGGCGCTGCTGGTGGGGCTGGCTCAATTGCCGACGAGTGCGTGGGTGCTGCGGCGCTGGGGCATGGGGCCGCTGGAACGGCTAGTACGGGCGCTGGTATATGGGTGGCAGAAGTAAAGTTGGAAGGTAGAGTTGGCAGGTGAACCCCCCCCCGTTGCTTTGCAACGCCCCCCCTTAGAGGTGGGGACAAAAGCCGTTGCGCTCCCCTCTAAGGGGGGCTGGCTGCGGAGCAGACTGGGGGGTCTACACGCAGCGTTGGCCGCCGAACCAAACAGGAGCATTTCTTCCGTGTTGATTCTTCTGTGCCGCTTGAGAGTGTGCTGCTTTAGAATGGCCGCCGCTCTGGGCATTCCAACTTAAGGAACGCGCCAGACTCAAGGAGACACACACACATGGCCGGTCACAGTAAATGGTCGCAAATCAAGCGCAAAAAGGGGGCCAACGACAAACGGCGTTCGGCCATGATCAGCAAGCATCTGCGGGCCATTACGGCGGCGGTGCGTTCGGGCGGCAGCGGCGATCCGGCGGGCAACCTCAGCCTGAAGAACTGCATCGCGGCGGCCAAAACCGATACGGTTCCGGTAGACAACATCGATAGCGCCATCAAGCGGGCGTTGGGCGCGGGCGAGGGTGCGGCGGAGTACAAAGAAGTGAATTACGAGGGCTATGGCCCCGGCGGAACGGCCATTTTCATTGAGGCCCTGACCGACAACGTGAACCGCACGGTGGCCGAAGTCCGCAGCGTCTTTTCCAAGAAGGGCGGCAGCATGGGCAACAGCGGCAGCGTGGCGTGGCAATTCGAGAAAAAAGGCGTGCTGCTGGTGGCCGACGCTTCTGAAGCCGCTCAGGAAGCTGCCATAGAACACGGCGCGGAAGACTTTGTGGAGAGTGAGGACGGCCTAGAAATTACCGCCGCCCCTGCCGACTTGTACGCCGTGCAAGACGGCCTGACCGCCGCCGGATTCGCCGTAGAAAGCGCCCAGATGAGCATGATTCCCAGCAATACGGTAGCCGTAGAGGGCGACGACATCCGCAAGCTGCTGGTGCTGATGGAAGCCCTAGAAGACTTGGATGACGTGCAGAACGTGTATTCGAATGCGGATATGCCGGAGGATGAAGAGGAGTAAGTGGGTAGTGGTCACTGGGAAGGTCAAAAGCTGAATTGATCTTCGGTGCAGTGCTTTTCCCAATCACTACTCACCACTACCCACTCACGGTTTTACAGCACCAGCGCCCGCGCATTGCCGCCCGGCCTGTCCCACAACGTAAACGCCGCCCGTGCGCCGGGACGAATGATGCCTTCATCGTCCCAGCCTGCGGCCAGCGCAGGGCCACGTGTGTGGGCGTGCAGCACGTCCAGTTCGGTCAGGGCCTCGTGCGGGGCCACCCGTCCGCCCTCATCGTCTACCCGGCTGATGGCGGCGGCAAAATTGGCGCGGTAGTCGGGCGGGGTCACGGGGGCGTCACTGCCAAAGGCCAACACCGCTCCGGCATCGCGCAGGGCGCGGAAGGCGTAGGTTTCGCGCTCCAGATGCGGCAACAACTGGCGAATCATCGCGCCGTCGCCTTGAAGGTGCATGGGCTGGACGCTGGCGGTGAGGCCAGAAAACCGGGCAATATCGGCGGGCCGCAAGTGTTGGGCGTGTTCGATTCTCAGGCGGATGCCGCGTGCCTCCGCCGCACCGCGCAGGCTGTCGTAGGCGTCCAGCACCTCGGTATTGGCCCGGTCTCCGATGGCGTGCGTCACGGGCGTGAGGCCCAGTGCAATGGCCTGTGCGCCCAGTTCACGGATCAGGTCGGGCGAGTCCAGCGGAATGCCGGTGCCGCTGCCATCGGCAAATCCGGGCGCGTGCAGCCAAGCGGTGCGGCTGCCCAGCGCCCCATCGGCAAAAAACTTGACGCCGCCCCACTGAAACAGGCCGCCGGGATTCAACCCTAGTCCCAATTCGTGGGCCAGATGCAGGCGTTCGTGCGGCAAGGTGGCCCAGACCCGCAGCGGCAATTCTGCGCGTGAAGCGAGCGTTTGCAGGGCGCGGGGCGCTTCGGGGGATTCGAAGGCCATCGTGTGGGCGCTGACATACCCGCGTGCCACGAGGTCAGCGGCCCCAGCACGGGCGGCGGCCAGATACTGCGCCTCGCTGGGGGCCGGAATGACGCCCGCGACGAGATCGGTGGCGTTTTCCAGTAGCGTTCCGAGGGGCCGCACGATCTTTCCGCCTTCTGGATCGGGCGTGGATTCTGTGACCCCGGCCAAGCGGAGCGCCAGCGAATTGGCCCATGCCGAATGCAGATCGCGCGAATATAGCAAGACCGGATGATGCGGGCTAACCTCGTCCAGCACGGCAGCGGTGGGGAAATCATTCAGACCCAATTCACTCATCAGAAAGCCGCCGCCGCGAATCCATGTGCCGTGCGGTGTATTCATGGCCCGCTGCGCCACCCGCGCCAACACCTCCGAGACGCTGCGTGCGCCGTGTAGCCCCACTTCCGAGAGGGAAAAGCCGTAGCCGACAAGGTGAATGTGCGCGTCGGCCAGCCCCGGCGTGAGCAGCAAGTCGCGGTGATCGTGTTGCTCGGCTTGGGGCGCGATTCGCCGCATTTCTTCGGCAGAACCCACCGCCAGCACGCGCCCACCGCCCACCAGCACGGCTCCGGCGTCGGGCTGGGCAGGATCGAGCGTGAGGGTTCGGGCCAACAGGAGATGCAGCGGGGAAGTCATGGCCCCAGCCTAGAACAAGAATGCGGAGACTGTCCGGCGTTTCGCCTCAAGCCGCGCCCCTTGCCCAAAAGTGTTTGAGACAAAACTGTTAAAAATACTGCATTCACGGTCACTTGATGGTGCAGCCCAGCAACAGCCTGCTAGACTACCGCCATGCCGCGCATCCTTGTCGTGGATGACGACGCCGCCATCCTAAAATTGATCAGTGTCATTTTGTCGCGTGCTGGGCATGAGGTCCGCACCAGCAACCATCCTGTCGAAGCCCTTGATTTGCTAAAAGTGTTCACGCCTGATCTGGTGATCAGCGACGTGGTCATGCCGTACATGACGGGTCTGGAGTTTTTAGAAAAAGTGCGTGACAACGAGCAGTTGGGCGCGTTGCCCTTCGTGCTGCTGTCCAGCCATGCAGAGCGCGGAGACGTGCGCCGGGGCATGAACTTAGGGGCCGACGACTACCTGCCCAAGCCCTTTACGCCGCTTGATCTGACCACCGCCGTAGACGCCCGGTTGCGCCGCGCCGGACTGACGATTCAGGGCGAAAGCGGCATGTTAGCTAAGGGCTTAGGCACGGCCCAAGTGGTTTGGAAGGGCGCGGCGGTGGCGTGGGTGTCGCGCAAGGCGCTGGAACTGTTCTTCTATCTGCTGGAACACAAAGAAGTGACGAGTTGGGAAGCCGCCGAGGCCCTCTGGCCCGAAAAAGACGAAGCCCGCGCCAGCAGCCTGTTTCATACCACCTTGCACCGCCTCCGCCGCAGCCTCAGCAACGAAGCAGTGGTCAGCACCAATCGCCGCTATGCGCTGGCCGTCGATCTGACGCCCGAATACGACGTGCAGCGCTACGAACTGCTGGCGGGGCAGGCTGAAAACGGCAGCCTCGGCCTAGAGGAACTGCGCGAACTGGCGGCCATCTACGGTCACTTTTTGCCCGGAGCCGATAGCCCGTGGGTAGACGATGTGCGCTCGCGGCTGGAGCAAAAGCAGCTGAGCATTCTGGGCCTCGCCGCCCGCGCCGCCACCGAAGCCGGACGCGCCAAAGACGCCGCCATGCTGCACCAACGCGCACTGGCCATTGACCCGATGAGCGAACTGGACTGGCAGGGTTTGGCCCGCGCTCTGGATACCATTGGCGATCCCCGCGCCCGCCTCGCCGCACAGAGGGAAGCGTGGTGGGCTGTGGACTTGGACTGAGCAAGCTGGTCAGACAAGTAAAGAACGAGGGGGCGCTGAACAGGTGTCTCCTCGTTTTCTTTGCCCGCCAACTCCTCTCCGCGCCATTCGGCAGATTCACCCCTTCCCCGCCGCTGATAGACTGCACCCTATGACGGTTCCGCCCACCACTGCCCCGACGACTGCTCCAACCACGGCACAGATTCGTGAAAAGTATCTGTCTTTTTTCGAGAGCAAAGGCCACCTGCGCCTGCCCAGCCACAGCCTGATCGCGCCTGATCCCACCACGCTGTTTACGGTGGCGGGCATGCAGCCCTTTAAGCCGCAGTTTATGGGTGCGGCGGCCAAATTCCCCGGCTACGGCGACAATCCCCGCGTGACCACCGCCCAAAAATGCCTGCGCGTGGGCGACATAGAAAACGTGGGGCGCACACTGCGGCATTGTTCCCTCTTGGAAATGCTGGGGAACTTTTCATTTGGCGACTACTTCAAGCGGGACGCGCTGATGTGGGCGTGGGAGTTTCTGACCGAACCCGAATGGATGGGGCTGGACAAATCCAAGCTGTACGCCACCATTTACGAGGACGACGAGGAAGCGTTCGAGATTTGGACGAAGGAAATTGGGCTGCCCGAAGACCACCTGCTGCGCTTTGGGGCCGACGAGAAT
The DNA here is from genome assembly GCF_004801315.1 of Deinococcus sp. Arct2-2. Taxonomy (GTDB): domain Bacteria; phylum Deinococcota; class Deinococci; order Deinococcales; family Deinococcaceae; genus Deinococcus. The sequence goes on along the minus strand of NZ_SSNW01000005.1, from coordinate 39,773 downwards.
TTCTGGCCCGCCGATGCACCCGCCAAGGGGCCAAACGGCCCGTGTGGGCCATGCAGCGAGATTTTTTATGACCGGGGGCCAGCCTACGGCGACGATACGTGGGCTGAATACGCCGACACCCGCGAAAGCGCCCGCTTCTTGGAAATCTGGAACAACGTGTTCCCGCAGTTCGAGCGGCAGGAACCGCAGGCCGACGGAACCCCGACGCTGCTGGACTTGCCCGCCAAAAACATAGATACGGGCATGGGCCTAGAGCGCATCGCCACCGTCGTGCAGGACGTATTCGACTTCTATTCCAACGATGTGTTTGCGCCGATTATTGCCCGGATCGTGGAACTGAGCGGTAAGCCGTACTTGGGGCCAGAAAGCATCTCGCACCGCGTGGTGGCCGAGCATGTGCGCTCTGTCAGCATGACCTTGGCCGACGGCGTGAGCCTCAGCAACACCGGGCGCGGCTATGTGATTCGTAAGATTTTGCGCCGTGCCAGCCGTCATGCCTACCTGTTGGGCCTGCGCGAACCCGTGCTGCACACGCTGGTTCCGTTGGTGGTGGCGAGCATGGGCGGCGGCTACCCCGAACTGGTGACGGAAGAAGCCCGCGTGACCGCTGCTATTCGGGCCGAGGAAGAACGGTTCCTGAAGACGTTGGAAGGCGGCATTCAGCGACTGGGCGGATTGCTGGAAGGCATGCAGCAGGGGGGCATTCTGGGCGGCGAAGAAGCCTTCACGCTCTACGATACCTACGGCTTTCCCGTAGACCTGACCAAAGAAATTGCCGAAGAATACGGCGTGAGCGTGGATGAAGCTGGATACGCCGAGAGCCTAGAGCGGGCGCAAATGCTGGCGCGGGCAGGCAGCAAATACGGCAAATCGGAGCTGTTTGGCGGGCAAGATACGGTGGGCGATCTGAGCGCTACCGCGTTTGTGGGCTATGACCAACTGGAAGCCGAGGGGCAAGTGCTGGCCCTGATGACCTCCGAGGGCCGCGTGGACGCGCTGGAAGCAGGCACGGCGGGTACGGTGGTGCTGACGCAGACGCCGTTTTACGCCGAGGGCGGCGGCGAAGTGGGCGACACCGGACGGCTGGAATGGACGGGCGAGGACGGCCTCGCCGGGGCGGGCGTGGTGCGCGATACCCGCAAGACCCCCGGCGGTGTGTTCCTGCATGAAGTGGAAGTGCACGCCGGAACCCTGACTCCCGACGTGACGGTGCGCGGCGTGGTAGACGGAGCGCGGCAGGCCACCGAGCGCCACCATACCGCCACCCACCTGCTGCATGCGGCCCTGCGTGCGGTGTTGGGAGACGGCGTGCGCCAAGCTGGATCTCTGGTAGCCCCGGATCGTCTGCGCTTCGATTTCTCGCACAGCGCGGCCCTGAGTACAGCAGAAATAGCGGAAGTGGAACGCCTAGTGAGCCGCTGGATCAGCGCCGACTTTGCCGTGAAGTGGCAGGAAATGCTGATTGCCGAGGCCAAAGCAGCGGGCGCGACGGCCCTCTTCGGCGAGAAGTACGGCGACACCGTGCGCGTGGTGAGCGTGGAGGGCGACGTGACCCTGAACGGCCACACGGTGAGCAGCAAGGAACTCTGCGGCGGCGCACACGTGACCCGCACGGGTGAAATCGGCGCATTCGTGCTCCTCAGCGACGAAAACGTAGCGGCAGGCGTGCGCCGGATTGAGGCTCTGGCAGGTGAGGCCGCCACCGCTTGGCTGCGCGAGCGCCTGAACAGTGACGCCCGCCTTGCCGCCAGCCTGAATACCAGCCTAGACGGACTGGAAGTGCGCGTGGCAGGCTTGCAGGCCCAACTGAAGGCCGCCGAGAAAGAAACGGTGCAGGTACGCCGCCAACTGACCGAAGCGCAGATGGGCGGAGGCAGCGGCGGCGCGGCTCCTCTGCGCGAGTTGGGCGGCTTCCGGGTAGCGGCCCTCAAACTGACCGGGATTGCAGGCAACGAACTGCGCGGAGCCGCCGACAAGCTCCTCGACACCAGCGGCGCAGACCTCGTGGTGATCGCCTCGGACGCCGGATTGGTGGTGAAGGCTACCAAAGAGGCTGTAGCGAAGGGCGCACACGCGGGCCAACTGGTGGGCAAACTGGCCGCCGCAGCGGGGGGCAAAGGCGGGGGCCGCCCCGATATGGCACAGGCCGGAATTCAGAACCCGGACGCCGCGTTGGAGGCGCTGGACACGGCGTTCTAAACAAACAACAACGGTGAGCGGGAGCCCGGGCGATTGCCTTCGGCTCCCGGCTCCTTATGGCCGGAAGCAATCCAAAATCAGGCTTGTGAATCCCGGCTTGCCTGTGACCGCTCGCCACGCCGCGTTTCGATCATCCAGATGGCTACAGCGGCCTATCGGTGCATCGGCTGGGTTCCAGTCGGCGCGGTGAAACTGGCCCGCCGCATCCCACCATTCCAGCGGGCGCACGCGGAATCCAGCGGCGGCGAAGATGGGCGCGAAGGTGTCCAGCGTGTACACGATTTGATGATCGGCGGCGGGGCCGGGGCCATTGACCGCCACCATCGCTTGATAAGCCGGATCGGGATGCAGAGCGTCTGGCACAGCCACGCGCAGGAACCCGCCGGGGTTTAAATAGGCGAAGACCAACCGCGCCGCCGCTCTCCCCTGTTGCACCGTCAAGTGCTCCCACACGTGTTCGCAGAGGAAAGCCTTGGCTCTCGCATCACCAAAAAAGCGGGCAAACGTAGCGGGTTCCAGCAAATCCAATTCCGCCTGTTGAGTGGAACTCCAGCCGTCCCAGTGTTTCTCGCCAGCACCGATGTTGACCTTCATAGGCCCAATTCTGCCCGCTGCGCCCGCGTGAAGCTTGCCAAGACCAAGGCGTGACTTCCGGCCAAGAGTTCCTGCACCAAGTCGTCGGGCAGACTGCCGTCCAACGTGACCGTGACCCAGTGGCGCTTATTCAGGTGATAGCCCGGCACAATCGCGGCGTGCGCGGCCCGCAACGTGTCGCCGTCTTCGGGCCGAACCTTCAGCGAGAGCGTCAGCGGATCAGCGTTGATGCCGGTCAGCGCGTACATTTTGGCAGCGTCGGGCAACCCAACCTTCCAAACGAGGGTGTCTAGGCCGAATGGAAACGTTTCTTGGGAATGAGGCAGGGCCGCGCACGCCGCACGCAGATCGGACATAGAACGCATGGGCGCAGTGTGGCACGCCCACAAGCTTCAGCTTTCGGTAATAGTATCCAGACCTTCCGCCGTGCCGAGGGCTTCATTGGCTTCGGTCATGCTGGCGTCACCGCCAAGCATCGTGCTGACCTCGCCCGCGCTGAGGCCTTCGGTGCTGGGGGTGAGCATGGGCGGAATAGGGCGCTGGGCAACGTCGGCGGGGGCGTCGCCTTGCTCAGCAGAGATGTGTTCGGTCTGGTCTGGCCCGCGTACCGACAGCACAGGATTCACGGGCAAGGCGTCGTTGCGGTCATCGTTTTGGGTCATGCCCTAGTCTGCGCGGGCCATGTCAGGGCCGTCTGACGGTTGGCTCAAGGAATCATGATCAAGTGGTGGTTATGCGCCGTCTGCTCGTGCCTCTGCTCTTGCCTTTCCTGCTGTCTAGCACGCCTTTGCCGCCCGCCGCCTCTGACCTCCTGCGCGTCGCCGTCCTCAGCGACATCAACGGTTCGTATGGCAGCCTGAGCTATCCGTCTGCGCTGAAATCCAGCCTCAGCCGCATCATCAACACTTGGAAACCCGATGTAGTGCTGTCGGCGGGCGACCTGATCGCGGGCCAGAAAGCCAGCCTGACCGACGCCAACGTGCGTGGCATGTGGGCCAGCTTTGATCGAGAGGTGCGCGGGCCACTGGCAAAGGCTGGCATTCCTTTCGTGTTTACGCTGGGCAACCACGACGCCAGCCTTGCGCGGGACAGGCGGGAAGCGGCGGCGTACTGGACGCGGTTTGCACCCGCCGGAACAGTGGTAGACGCGGCGCAGTATCCCTTCCGCTACAGCCTGACGCGCACCGACAAGGCCGGACGTACCCTGTTTATTGCCGTACTGGACGCCAGCGGGCCAAAAGTAGACGCCACGCAGCGGGCATGGCTGGCCGCGCAACTCGTCACACCGCAAGCACGGGCGGCAGGCGTTCGCTTGGTAGTGGGGCATCTGCCGCTGGCAGGCGTCAGCGAGGGCAAAAACAAACCCGGCGAAGTGATTACGGAAGCCGCCCCACTGCGCGAGGTGATGGAGCGGGGGCGCGTGCTGGCTTACATCAGCGGGCACCACGCAGCGTACTATCCGGCCAAATTGGGCAACCTGAACGTGCTGAGCAGCGGGGGCATCGGCGGGCGCGACTACGTGGGCTTTCCCGGTACGGCCCGCAGCGTGGTCAGCGTTCTAGACATTGATGTGCAGGCCGGAACCGCCCGCCTGCACGCCGTGGATGCCGACACGGGCGCGGCGGTTGATCCCAACGTATTACCCGCCCGAATCGGTGGATTGGGCGGGCCGTTGGTGCGGGTGGAGGAGTTTCGGTGAGGGGGAGACGGTTCCGGGTGAACCCCCCCGTTGCTTTGCAACGCCCCCCCTTAGAGGGGAGGACAACAGCATGTGCGCTCCCTTCAAGGGGGGCTGGCTGCAAAGCAACGGGGGGGCTGCCCCTACTTCGGCATCATCTTGTAAAACTCCATGCCCCGCGCCGTGCGGTTTTGGAATCCGGGCCAATAGGTGTCGTCGGCCTTGGGTGTGCCGTCTGCGTTGCGGCTGAATTTGCCGTCATTTGACAGGGCGGTAGGTACGTTCAGGTACGCGGCGGCAGAGGCCGAACCTTTCAGTTTGGTATCTAGGAAGGCCGTCACGAAATGCTGGTTGATGTTGTTCAGGCGGCCCATGTCCCACGCGGGTTCGGCGTAGTGCATGTAGTCGTCGAAGCTGCCCAGCGTGGCGGCGGGCGGCGGATTGGGGGCCGAATTGTGGCTGGCGTTTTGGTAGACCACCATGTATCGCTCGGCATTCACGGCGTTCTCGAACAGGGATTTCACGCCGCCCCCATAAAACGCCACGTCATCCTTGTCGCCCACGATAAATATCGTCGGGACTTTGAGGGCCGCCAAGCCTGCTTCATCCCAGAAGCCGTATGGGCCGCCAAAATTGACGCCGATGGCCTTCACAGCGGCATCTGCACCCCACGGAGCGAAGGCCACCACAGCTTTCACGCGGGGATCGGTGGCGTAGGCTCCGGTTTGGCGTGCGGCCAACGCGCCTCCCGGCACCAGCGGCAGCATCTGCGGGCCAAATCCTGCGCCCGCCGCGTTCAGTGCGCCGTAGCCGCCCATGCTGTAGCCCACCAACCCGGTCTGATCGGCGTTCACCATCCCGCTCAGCACGCTGCCACTGCCCGCCGCCCCCAACCGCGCCATTTCGTTCAGCACGAACATATCGTCTAGCGGGCGGTTCAGCAGCGTGCTGGCAAAAGCCGCCTTGTCGCCGTGCGTGCTGTCGGTGTGGTCTATGGCGGCCACGATATAGCCTTTGCTCGCCAAGTTTTCGGTGAGGTAGGTCATCAGGCTGCGGCTGCCGGGATAGCCGTGAGACACGATGACCAGCGGAAATGGCCCGCCCTGAAGGTTGGCCGGAGCGTTGCGGGTGGCGCGTCCGGGCGTCGTAAACGGCGTATTGGGCCGCTTGGGATCGTTGGGGCCGCTGCCCAGCACGTCGCCGTAGGTGGTTGCGCCCGCACTGCTGGCCCCCGTCGTGGGATACCAGACTTCCACCGTCAGCGGGCGGTCATAGCGCGGAATGGCTCCCTCTTTGGGCGCGTTCACGATGTCCAGTTGGCCCGGATTCACCAGTTTCAGTGTCTGCACGCCCACCGCGTAGTTGCCGCGTGCGCTGAGGGCGGGTGCATCGGGGCGCAGGTCGCCGGGAACCGACAGGGCGGGCAACACCATTGGGGACGTTTGCGCCATGCCCCCCGACATCAGCGTGCAAGAGGTCAAGGTGCCAGTCGAAGCCAGCGCCGCGAGTGTGATGGACAGGCCAAGTCGTTTCATGGGGAAACCTCCGGGAGAGGGGCGGGCCGTGAACGGGCCGGGGCGGCAACGCCTAAGCCAGCGCGGGCTGAGAGGAACGTCTACGGGGAGACACTGAATTGTCTGTTGCGAGGTTCAGCGTAACGTCAAAGGTGAGATTGGGGAGATAGTTAAAGGTCAGGTTTAGGTCTTTGGGTGGAAGGGCAATCGCGTGGCTCACTCACCCCCTCTGCTGGCGCAGCTCTGCGAGTCCCAACCTCCCCCCTCAAGGGTGAGGGAGCAACACCCAAGATTCCAGTCTCGGATGTTGCCCTCTCCACTCGTGGGAGAGGGGCGCTGCGTCAGCAGCGGGGTGAGGGGGCGATTCAGCGGCATATCCGCCCCGACAAACCACAAAAAAGCCGGAGCAGCTTCCCACCGCTCCGGCCTTCACTTAATTTTTTGTCCCTACTGAGTGGCTTACGCCTCGCTGTAGGTCTTCTCGATGGGCAAGCCCACGCCGTTGCCCCATTCTGTCCACGAGCCGTCGTAGTTGCGGACGTTAGGGTAGCCCAGCAGTTCGCGCAGCACGAACCAGCTGTGGCTGGAGCGTTCGGCGATGCGGCAATACGCGATCACGTCTTTGTCGGGCGTCACGCCTTCGCCGCCGTAGAGGGCGGTCAGTTCGTCGGCGCTCTTGAAGGTGCCGTCTTCGTTGGTGGCCCGCGCCCAAGGAATACTGCGTGCGCCGGGGATGTGGCCGCCGCGCAGCACGCCTTCTTGGGGGTAGGCGGGCATATGCGTGACCTTGCCCGAAAACTCGTCGGGGCTGCGAACGTCTACGAGTGCGCCCGTTCCGGCCTTCACGCTCTCCAGATGTGCCCGCACTTCGTCGCGGTAGGCCCGCAGGCTTTCGTCACGGGTCAGGGCCGGATACGTGGTGGGCGTCGTTGAAGTGGCGTCGGTGGTCTGCTCGCGGCCTTCGGCCACCCACTTCTGGCGTCCGCCGTTCATCAGCTTCAGGTTTTTCACGCCGCTGTAGCTCAGGAACCAGTAAGCGTAAGAGGCCCACCAGTTGCTCTTATCGCCGTACAGCACGATCTGGTCGCCTTCCTTGATCCCGAGGCGGCCCAGCAGCGCCGACACTTCATCGGCGGTAATAAAGTCGCGCTCCACGGGATGCCAGAAGTCGCCCTGCCAGTCCACCTTCACCGCGCCGGGAATGTGGCCCGTGTCATACAGCAAGATGTCCTCGTTCACTTCAACGAGGCGCACGCCGGGGGTGTTGAGGTTGGCGGCCACCCAATCGGTGTCGACGAGAACGTCTTTTGCATAGTTCGTTTGCTGGGTCATGGGGATTCCTCCTGAGGAATGGGGGCGCAACAACTGGGCGCGGGGCGGTCAACTCACACTGTCGGGCCACATTGTACCCAATCGGTGTACTAATTGACAAAGTAGGTCAACTGGACAAGCCTTACCATATCCCGCCCGGTGCCGGGGGTACAGTGGCCCCATGACCGCCGACTCTACCCCCCCCACTGCGCCCCTCCCCGAGAAGCTGCAAGTCATCGTGGATTTGTTCCGGCGTGCGCCCAAGCCGCTGCGCCTGCAAGCCCTGCTGGAATACAGCCGCAAATTGCCGCCCCTGCCGCAGCAATACATCGATCACCCCGAGTTTTTGCAGCCTGTACCCGAGTGCGCCAGCCCGTTCTTTTTGGTGACCAAAGAGGTAGACGGCGGCGTGCAGATGTTCTTCAAGGTGCCCGAAGAAGCCCCCACCGTGCGCGGCTACGCAGGCATTCTGAGCGAGGCACTGAACGGCGAAAGCCCCGAAACCATCCTGAGTGTGCCGGATCAGTTTTATATGGATATGGGCCTGACCGAACTGATTACGCCCATGCGGCTGCGTGGCATGGGCGCAATTCTGATGCGGCTGAAGCGGGATGTGCAGGCGCATGTTGAAGGGGCGTAAGTAGGCGACGATTCCGGGTAGACCCCCAGTCTGCTCTCCTGCGGAGCTGTACCAGTTCGCAGCCAGCCCCCCTTAAGGGGAGCGCAAAAGCTGTTAAGTCCTCCCCTTAAGGGGGGGCGTTGCGCCAGCAATGGGGGGGTTCACCTTCCAACTCCAACCCACTACCGCCGCAACTTCCGCGCCGCCTCATCCGGCGTAATTTCCCCGCGCTCCAGCCGTTCCAGCACTTCCGATTGTGGATCGGCGGGTTCGGGTTCGTAGCCGATGGCCCGCAAGAGCGTATCGAAGCGTGCGCGGACGGTGGGGTAAGACACGCCCAGCACGCGCTCCACTTCCTTCAGATTCCCACGTACCCGCACGTACAGGCGCAGAAATTCCAGATTGTCGGGCGTGAGGGTCGCAAATTCGTTGAGGGTAAAATCGCCGCGCACCGTGACGCCGCTGCTGGGAAACCGCAGTTCAGTCACAGTGGGCGCTTCCGTTTCATCGGGGAAAGGGATGGGCAGGGGGCGGGGCATGGGATTCACTGTAGGCGATGGAGTGGGAAACGGAGACAGGGCCATTCCACGTTTCCCGCACCGTTCCCCCTACGAGAGCGTCAGCTTTACGCTGTTGCCGTCGCTGTCTTCGGCGTTGATCAGGTTACCGGGAGGCGGCGACGCTTCTATCAGGAGTTGCAGGGCCTCTAGGCTCAGGCCAGCGCGTTCTAGGGCGCGAATGCCGTGCGCTGGAATCAGCTTGTGTAGGTGCGGCGCAAGGCTCACGGGCAGGTTGGCGTCGTATTCGTCGCCGTCGCTGGACTCTACCTGCACGCGCAGAATTCGGGCGGTGGCTCCGGCACGGGGAGGCGCACCCGCCGAATTTCCGCGCCCCATCACACTGCTTAGACGCTCATTGACTCGATCCATAATCCCCTCCAGATTCACGTCTACATTCATGCCCCGTCCGAAAGCCTGAGAACCGGGAAACTGCTCATCCCAACTGGGGGGAGCGGGTGGGCGCGGCGGGGCTGGGGGCGTATCGCGCACGCCGCGCAACAGCATCAGATGTTCGGCCACTTGCCCAGTCTCCATTTCCTCGCGGGCCAGCAGCGAGCCGATCAGTTCGCGGTCTGCGTCGGTGAGGGCCAGCCGCGCACTCAGGGCAGCCAGCAGCGGCGCAGCGTCGTTCAGGTCAAGTTTTCCGGCCCGCACCAAATCCAAAATGCGCTTTACCTTCTCTTTCATAACGCTACCCCCGATCCGCTCAGCACCTTGACTTGACCCGCCGTGACTCGGCAAGACAGTTGCGCTTCGCCGCTACCCAGTCGCCCGCCATGCCGGGTGTTCAGGAAGCCGCCGGATTGACTGGTAGCAAAGTCGGACTTGAAGGCCCCGACTGTCACTTCGGCCTGCAAGGTCACGTTGCTGCCTTCTTTCAGGTACAAAGTCGCGTTTCCGGCGTTCACTTCTAGGCGGTGGTTGCCGCCCGTCAGCAGGCCCGCCCAGCGCAGGTTGCCGCCATTGATGCTGGCATTCAGGCTGCGTGCGCCCTCCAGCGTCAGGTTGCCGCCGTTCACGTTCAGGTGCGTGGGGCCGCCCAGTTCGGTGGCCGTCAAATTGCCGCCGTTCACTTCGGCGTTCAGGCTGGCGGCGCGGCCCATTTTCAGGTGGCCGCCATTCACTTCGGCCTGCATTTCTCCGGCCAGATCGGGCAGGGTCAGGCTGCCGCCCTCCACCTGTGCATGCACGTTGCGGGGCGCAAAAGGCAGGGCCAAAATCGCTTTCAGGCTAAAGGTATGGTGGCCGGAATGGGTCAGGCGGCGCACGCTCCAGCCGGTGGCGGTGGCCCGCAAAGCTACTTCGCCGTCGCGGTTGGCGCTCAGTTGAGGGGCCGACAGGTGCGCGTCGTGCAGCACGGTCAGGACGAATCCACTGACGTGCAGATCAAGATCGGGCGGCGTGTCCCTGAACTGGTCGGCGCTCTGGGTGGGCATCAGGGCCATCGCCTCTGTCCCAGCTTCGTTGGGCGAATCTCCTTCCAGCAAGCCTGCCGCCTCATCGGGGGTGAGTTTGCCTTCGGCCACCAGACGCTGGACTTGCGAACGGAAATCTTCGGGTTGATGTTGTTCATTCATGTTCGTCTCCTGTGCATATATAGAAACACCAAACTCACAGATTGTCAAGCGCAGTTTTAGAGTTAATGAAGTTTGGATAGATAATCCGTATGTCAGACAGCCTCTAACTAGGACGGCGATTGGCCTCCTCAGGGGGACTAGCAAGCCCAAGTTTCTATTCGCTCAACTGCTCCTCTCTCCCCTGCCCCGCCCCTTATCCTTTGACCCATGACTCTGCCCTCCCTCACTGCCGATCAGCTCACCCCAGCCCAACGCACCGAAATAGAACTGCTGGCGCGGGGCAAGGCCGAAAAAAGCCGCACCCTGCGCGAATCAGGTCAGGCTGAAACGCCCGAATCGGCCCATGCCCTGCTGCTGCGGTTGGGGACTTGGACAGACGCCCGAACGCCGTATGCAGACCGTCTGGGCGCAGCCTTAACCGCCGTAACACTGCCTGTGCCCGACTTTGCCGATGAAGCCCGCCTAGACCTGACTCACCTCGAAGCCTTTGCCATTGACGACGAGGGCAACCGTGACCCCGACGACGCGGTGGGCATTGAAGCCTTGCCAGATGACCTCACGCGGCTGTGGGTGCATGTGGCCGACGTTTCGGCGTTGGTGACCGCAGACAGCCCGCTGGACTTGGAGGCCCGCGCACGCGGCGCGACGCTGTATTTGCCTGACCAGACCATCGGGATGCTGCCCGACGAGTTGGTGGAACGCACCGGCCTCGGCCTGCACGACACCATGCCCGCGCTGTCCATCAGCCTCGATCTGGATTCGGACGGCAACGCCGATGCCGTAGACGTGTGCCTGAGCCGTGTGCGCGTGACCCGGCTGACCTACTCGCAAGCGCAAGACCGGCTGGATGCGGGCGCAGAACCGTTTGTGACGCTGGCCCGCCTTGCCCGTGCCAGCCGCTTCTTGCGCGAATCGGAAGGGGCCATGAGCATAGACCTGCCCGAAGTGCGCGTGAAGGCCGACGCACACGGCGCGGAAGTGTCGCCGCTGCCCAAGCCGGAAATGCGGTTCGTGGTGCAGGAATCGATGACGCTGGCAGGCTGGGGGGCCGCCATTTTCGGTGACGATCACAGCATCGCCCTGCCGTTTGCCACGCAGGACGCGCCCACCCGCGACGTGCACGGCGACACCCTGCCCGCACAATGGGCACGCCGCCGCACGCTGGCCCGCACGCGCTTTCAGCCTTCGCCGGGGCCGCATCACGGCATGGGGCTGGAGTTGTACGTGCAGGCCACCAGCCCTATGCGCCGTTACCTCGATCTGGTGGTGCATCAGCAGTTGCGCTCGCACTTGACCGGTACCGAACCGCTGGGGGGCAAGGCCGTTGCTGCCCGCGTGGCCGAGGCCCAGATGAACGCCGACGCCACCCGGCAGGCCGAACGCCTGAGCCGCAAGCACCATACTCTGCGCTACGTGGCCGCTCAGCCAGACCGCGTGTGGGACGCCGTAATTGTAGATCGGCGCGGCCCGCAAGCTACGCTGCTGATTCCCGATCTGGCCTACGACTTGCCCCTGAGTACCCCCGCCCCGGCAGGAACGGCGTTGCGTGTGCGCCTGACCGATGTGGATTTGCCCAAGCTGACGGTGCGGGCCAAAGTCGTCACGGGAGAATAGGGCCAACACAAGGAATGTGAAAAACTTGGCGAAATCTTAGCGTACACCCGTCACGCCGAATTGCCAACAAAAGTCTTTACCCGCTCTAAACAACGCTTGGAAACACAGCCGTATAGCGCCAAATCCGGTTCACCTTTCATTCATCTACTGCGCTAGACGCTTAAAATCGGGGCCATGAACGGCGCGACCTCTAACGTGAACTTGCAAAGCGCACCCTCTGCCCACGCTGCCGGGAGCCTTCCCACCGACATCGTGGCCCTGCGGATCAGCCATTGCCGGGCCGAACACGCCGAGGGCGGGGCGCAGTATCACCTCGCCGTGCGCCATTACCGGGACTGCTTGGAGGCCGCCGAACGCCGCGAAGACGCCCGCGCCACGCAGTTTTTTGCGCTGAAGCTGGCCGCCTGCTACGACCAGATGGGCTTTACCGAGAAAGCCGATGAATTCCGGGCACTGGCGAGTACCGATCTGGGCGATACGCCGTTGCTGGGCTGAAGAAGTTGAACGGAAGCGGGCGAGGCGGGGATGCTTCGCCCGTTTTGCCGTTGTCCTCCCCTTAAGGGGGGGGCGTTGCGTCAGCAACGGGGGTTCACCTTCCAAATCAGATTTATGCCGCGTGTAAACCCCCCGGTCTGCTGCGCAGCCAGCCCCCCTCAAGGGGAGCGCCAAAGCTGTTGTCCTCCCCTCAAGGGGGGGCATTGCGGAGCAACGGGGGGGTTCACCTTCCACCTCAGAAAAACCACCCCATCACCTTCCCCACTCGCCGGAATGAGACAATGCCCCACGTGACCCGCTCTGACCTGCCCGCCCCCGAACAACACCTGCTGCCGCAAGACGCCCCCGCTGCCGCGCACGGGTTCGCCATGCCCGCAGAGTGGGCCGCGCACGCCGCGACGTGGATGGGCTGGCCCGCTGACAATGAGTTGTGGTTTGGGCATCTGGACGCGGTGCGGGCCGAGTTTGCCGAACTGGTGAGAACCATCGCCCGCTTTGAACCCGTGCATCTGCTGGTGCGCGATACCGAAAGCGAGCAGGACGCCCGCGAACGGCTGGAAGGGGCCAATGTCAGCCTGCATCATGTGCCGCTGGACGACGTGTGGATGCGCGACAACGGCCCTATTTTTGTCACGCGGGGCACGGGCGCAGACGCCGACCTGAGCCTGATCAACTGGCGGTTTAACGCTTGGGGCGGCAAATTTGATTCCGGGCATGATGACCGAGTGCCGGAATACGTGGCGCACACCCTGAACCTGACGCACTGGGACAGGCCCGAAGTACTGGAAGGCGGCGGGCTGGAAGTGAACGGCGCGGGCGTGGGCCTCACCACCCGTTCGTGCTTCCTGACCGACACGCGCAATCCGGGCCTGACCGAAGAAGGGTACGCCGAACTCTTACGCGACACGTTGGGCATTCAGAAATTGCTGTGGCTGGACGGCGGCCTAGAAAACGACCACACCGACGGCCACATCGACACCATCACGCGCTTTGTGGATGAGCAGACCATCGTGACCAGCGTGGAGCCGAACCCGGCAGACCCGAACCACACAACCATGGCGGGCAACTTGGCGCAGCTCCGGGGCATGACCGACCTGAGCGGCCAGCCGTTCCGGGTGGTGGAATTGCCGCTGCCCGCCGAGCGTCTGGAGGGTGCGGAAGGCCGTTTGCCGCCCACCTACGCCAATTTTTATATCGGCAACGGCTTCGTGGTGGTGCCGCAATACGGCGACCCTAACGATTTGCCCGCCCTAGAAGTGCTGCGCCCCCTCTTTCCGGGCCGCGAAGTGATCGGCCTCAGCAGCCGCGCCATCATCGAAGGCGGCGGAAGCTTTCACTGCATCACGCAGCAGCAACCGCTTGGGCAGGCGTGGAATGGGGAATGAAGCTTTCCCCGTACCAGACGCGCTAGCCCCAGACACCGATTTAGGGGGCGGCTACAGCCTGCGCCCCGTGACCAACGCCGAGGCTTGGGCCGTAGCCGACAGACTGGAAGGCGAAGCGTACCAAAGCGTGTCGTTCGATTGGCAAGCCGACGCGCCGTTTGCTACGCCAGACGGCAAGCGCCATGCGTGGCTGATCTTGCACGGCGGCGAGGTGGCAGGCTGGCAAATCTCGCGGCAATGGGACGCCCGCACCGCCTACATGATCAATACGGCGCTCTTGCCGCAGCACCGGGGTAAAGGGGTGTATTCGCGCCTGCTGCCCATCGTGCTGGACGTCCTGAAGGCCGAGGGATACACGCTGGTTCGCAGCCACCACCACGCCACCAACAACGCGGTACTGATCCCCAAACTGCGGGCCGGATTCCGTCTTCAGGGCATGGAGATAGACCATCACGGGATGCTGGCGGTGCTGATCTACAGCTTCGATCCCGTGTACCGCGACTACATGGACGTGCGCTGCGGCCTAAAGCGGGCAGAGGGAGAAGTGGCGCGGCGGCTGGGAATGAATGCTGCGGAGCTTACGCCTTCTGCGCTGGACGGTTCTTCGCCCGCTTAACTGTGGCAATGCCCGCGCCAGAGCGCAAGACTTCTCCGTAGAGGTTCCACCAAGCAAGCGCCGTTTCAGGGTCACGGGTCAGGTTTTCGAAGCGGTAATAGGCGGCGCTACCGTCTGGGAGCACGAAGGTGGGCGTGCCGAACACGCCAATGTCGGCGGCCTCGGCCAATTCTGCACGCAGGCTGGCACGGAGGCCCTCATTATCGGTGCGGGCGGCGGCGAAGGCGTCCAGATTCAGTCCGGCAGTCTGGGCGGCTCCGGCAATGGCGGCTTCATCCAGCGGCTTTTTGTGTTCGTGGACGGCGCGGTAGAGCGCCAGCGTGAAAGCCCAGTGCAACTCCTCGCCCTGCTGCGCGGCGGCGTGGGCGGCCAAAAATGCGGCCAAGCTATTTTGCTGGTACGGGCTGCCTTCCCCCAACGCCTGATCGGTGAGCCACCAGACCACACCCTCTTTGCCAGCGTTTTCGGCGTGGTTGCCCTGCACCAAGGAAAAGTGTCGTAGTCGGAAAACGTGCCCTTGCGCCCGCAGCACGGCGGCCAATTCTATCCCGCGCCAAGCATAGGGGCACAGGAAGTCAAAGAAGACATCGGTTGCGGGTGCAGTCATGCCGGAACGCTAGCACAAGACCTAAATCACCACTGTCGCCCACCGTGTCGGGTAGCCTGAACGCATGATCCGCACCCCCGACACCCTCGATCTAGCCGTGATTCAAATGCACGTGACCGACCAATTGGAAGACAACGTGGCCCGCGCCGAGGCCCATGTGCGTGACGCCGCCAAAGCAGGCGCACGGGTGATCTTGCTGCCCGAACTGTTCGAGAACCTGTACTTCTGTCAGGTGGAGCGCGAAGAATATTTTGAATTGGCGCACCCGCTGGAAGGCCACCCGTTTATCGGGCGCTTTCAGAACTTGGCGCAGGAACTCGGCGTGGTGCTGCCCATTTCTTACTTCGAGCGGGCGGGGCAGGCGCACTACAACAGCCTCGTGTGCATAGATTCCGGCGGCACGCTGCTGGGCAACTACCGCAAAACCCATATTCCGGACGGCCCCGGCTACGAAGAAAAGTATTACTTCAACCCCGGCGATACCGGCTTCAAGGTGTGGCAAACGCAGTTTGGGCGCATCGGCGTGGGCATCTGCTGGGATCAGTGGTATCCCGAAACCGCCCGCGCCCTGATGCTGGCCGGGGCCGACTTCCTGCTATATCCCACCGCCATTGGCAGCGAACCCGAAGGCGTGGAAAGCCCCAACAACCACGGCATGTGGCAGCGGGCCATGCAGGGCCACGCCGTGAGCAACTCGGCGTATGTGGGAGCCGCCAACCGAATCGGCACCGAAGTCGTGGGCGACCTCACCCAAACCTATTACGGACACTCCTTTTTGGCCGACTACACGGGCGAAATCGTGGCCGAATTGGGGGACACCGAGGAAGGCGCACTGACCCACACCCTGAACCTGAAAGAAGCCCGCAGATTTCGCGCTGGCATGGGCTTTTTCAGAGACCGCCGCCCGGAGTTGTACGGCTCGCTGATGACGCTGGACGGAGTGACGCGCCGGGACTGATGCGGCAGGGCCAAAGCGTAGGCAGAGGCAGCCCTGCGCAGCTTTTGCACTTCTTAGACTATTAGACTCTGGCCCCTTAAACCTTTCCGTAGCTTAGATTCTCAACTCGCCATCCCAAAATCCTTTGCTAACCTACCCCCATGAAACTTCTGGTGGTGGGCGGAGCGGGCTACATCGGGTCGCATACAGTGCGGCAACTGCGGGCAGCAGGACATAGCGTCGTCGTGCTGGACAACCTTTCCAGCGGACACCCGGAAGCCTTGCCGCCCGAAGTGACGTTGGTGAAGGCTGACTTGCTGGACGCCGAGGCCGTGAAAGCCGCGCTGAATGCCCACCAACCTGACGCCGTGATTCATTTTGCCGCCCTGATCGAAGTGGGCGAGAGTATGCGGGCACCGGGCCGCTACTACCGAAACAACGTGTTGGGCAGCCTGAACCTGCTGCAAGCCATCGTAGAAACGCGCAAGATTCCGCTGGTGTTTTCCTCTACCGCCGCCGTGTACGGCACCACCGACGCCGTGCCGATTCCCGAGACGGCCACCAAGCAGCCCGAAAGCGTGTACGGCGAAACCAAGTGGATGACTGAGCAGATGATTCATGCATTTGGCACGGCGCACGGCCTGCCGTATACCATCCTGCGCTACTTCAACGTGTGTGGCGCGGCTCCGGGCGGCACCATTGGCGAAGCGCACGCCAACAAGACCCACCTGATCGAACTGGCCTGCCTCACCGCTTTGGGCCAGCGCGAGAAGATGATGATTTTTGGCGACGATTACCCCACGCCCGACGGCACCTGTGTCCGCGATTACGTGCACGTGCAGGATTTGGCCGATGCACATGTGCTGGCCGTAGAAGCCCTGCACGGCGGCGGGCAAGTGGCGACCACCTACAACGTGGGATTGGGTCACGGCTTCAGCGTGCGCGAAGTGCTGGACGCTGTAGACGCGGTGGTGGGCACGCCCCTGACCCGCGAACTGGCCCCCCGCCGCGCCGGAGACCCCCCGCGTTTGGTGGCCGACGCCAAGCTGATCGTGAACGAACTGGGATTTAGCCCCAAGTTTACCGACCTCAAAGAAATCGTGGCGAGCGCGTGGGAATGGCACCGCACGCATCCGCACGGGTTCGAGAAGTAAATTCGGCGTTTGGCGGGTGCTGAAGGGCGTCTAAGGGTCTAAGGGACTAGGAAAAGCCCAGTGCCCCTCAAGGCCGTTCCTCCTCGCCCCTTGTGGGACTGGAACAGCTCGAAGAGAGAGGGGCGCTGCGCCAGCAACGGGGTGAGGAGGAATGAGCAAAGCGATTGCCCTTCTTAGACCCTTCGACCCTAGACCCTTAGACCAAGCCCCACACAACCCCAAATCCCCCGCCATCGCTTACCCTGAAGCCCATGACTTCCCCCCAACCCAGCGACCTGTCGGCCCACATCGCACGTGGCTTGTCGGATTTGGCCGACTTCGTGGCTATAGAAAGTGTGAGCGCACAGGGCCGGATGCTGCCCGAAGCGGCGGCCTACGTGACGCGCTTGCTGGAAGCGGAAGGCTTTACGGTGCGCGAATATCCGGGCACCGTCGCGCCTGTGCTGGTAGCCGAAGCGGGTAGCGGCCCCACCACCCTGCTCATTTACAACCATTACGACGTGCAGCCCGAAGACCCCACCGAACTCTGGGACAGCCCCCCGTTTGCCCTCACCGAGCGGGAGGGGCGGCTGTATGCACGCGGCGTCAGCGACGATAAGGGCGAGTTTATTTCGCGGCTGGCGGCGGTACGGGCGGTGCGTGAGCGGCACGGCGGGCGGTTGCCGCTGCGGGTGCGCTGGCTGCTGGAGGGTGAGGAAGAAGTGGGCAGCCCCAGCCTAGACGCCTTTGTGGAGGCCCACGCCGACGAGCTGCGGGCCGACGGCTGCTGGTGGGAATTCGGCTCTATTACGCCCGAAGGCCGTCCGGTAGCCTCATTAGGACTGAAGGGCGTGATGTGCGTGGAACTGCGTTGCCGCGTGGCCGACTCCGACCTGCACAGCAGTTTGGGCGCAGTGATCGACAATCCGCTGTACCGTCTCGCCCGCGCTGTGTCAACGCTCCGCGACGATACGGGCCGCGTCACCATTTCCGGCTTTCATGACGCCGTGCGCGACCCCAGCCCCGCTGATCTGGCCGCCATCGCCACCATTCCCGGCGACGGTCAGGCCGTGCGCGATACCTACGGCGTCACCCGGCCCCTCGCCACTGGCCCCGATTATTTCCGGCGCACCAACTTGCTGCCCGTCGTCAATGTGAACGGCTGGAGCGGCGGGTATCAGGGCGAAGGCAGCAAAACCGTGTTGCCCGCGCACGGCAGCGTCAAGCTGGATTTCCGGTTGGTGCCTGACCAAGACCCGGAGCAGATTTTGGCGCTCTTGCGTGCCCACCTCGCCACTCAGGGCCTTGACGATGTGGAAGTCGTGGAACTGGAATCTCACCAGAAGCCTGCCCGTGCCGACGCGGGGCATCCGTTTGTGGTGGCCTGCCTAGAGGCGGCACGGGAAGCGCACGGTCTAGAGCCAATCATTCATCCCAGCAGCGCGGCCAGCGGCCCCATGTCGCCGTTTAACGAGTTTTTGGGTGTGCCCTGCGTGGCTATGGGCATCGGCAATTTGGCCGGACGAATTCACGCGCCGAACGAGAATATTTTGCGGGTGCATTTTGAGAAGGGTGTGGCGTTTGGGGTGGCGTTGTTGGAGCGGCTGGGGCGGGGGCTTTAGCGGATTGGATTTGGGGTTGTTGGGCTTGTCCCACGTTTTGCCCCACCCCCCAGCCCCCTACCCCACCGGGTAGGGGGAGCGGCGCTGCGCTAGGCAGGATTGATCTTGTCGCGTTCAGACTCGGCTTGCCCGTTCATTTGAAGCGGAATTGCTAGTCGTCTTGACACTGGAATTGGCCCGCGCGTTGCACGCACGACGGCCTCACACGGATGGGGGCGGCGTTTTGGGGTTGCTGGATAGGAAAAACGAAGGCAGGGCTTGTGCTTAGGCGTTGGCCTCACCCGGCGACAACACCAGCTTGCTAGAGTTGACCATGCGTTCATACCGTCTGAGTTCAACTTTTTTTCGGCTGGCTCTAGCATAAATCTTTACGACGATCAGGCCCGTTTGGTCTTCCACTATGCACGGGAAAAAACCCATTCTTTGGGACACAATTAACCTGGGCCGGAGCATCTGCTGTTGAGATTGCTGCGAACAAAGGGCGGCGCACGGAAAGTCATGTCATATTGCTAACCGCTCAAGCAACTCTCATGGTGCCGCTCGCATCCATGCTCAATCAACGAGGCTCCCCCATGAAACCACTCTCGATTCTTCTCGCCCTCACCGCCTTGACCTCTTGTCACCGTCTGGCCCCTGCGCCATTCAGTGGTGTGGGCACAGAAGTTATGCTGGCGCAAAACGTACTCGCGGCCTGTGGAGACGTGACGTGGACTATGCGTGTCATAGGCGCTAAAACTAAGGCTGATCTCGGCGAGAGCTTGAGCTACCGCATCTTGCTCAACGACGTGATTCTGGAAAGCGAACATGCCTTTGCCCCGGTGAGACTGACGACTACCGGGCGCTACTTTCAATTCGTTTTGCCCACCCCTGCGGCTGACACCCTAATGTCGAGTGAATTCAAATGCACGGGCACAGGAGAGGTGGTCAAGACAGCTCTAGAGGCCTCCCCGTTAGGTGGACTTCAGCTCAGCGTGACCTATGCTGGTGGCCTGCGCGTCCAGTAGAGTCGAAATACACCAGAGAGGAGAGTCGACGCCTAAGCACAGGCGTCGACTCTCTTTATCCTACTCAGCACTATCTCTGTCCTCAAACATCCTCGTTGCCCGTGTCCATCCGCACCACTTTGGGCATGAACTGACCCAGCACGTCTACCAGATCGGTCTGGCGGGCAATCACGTCTTCGATTCGCTTGTAGGCTTGCGGCGCTTCGTCTATGCCGCCGCCGATCAGGGTGATGCTGTGACGATCTAAGTAGGCCTGCACGTCTTTTTTGGCAAGCGCGTTGATGGCAGCTTTGCGCCCAAGCTGACGGCCTGCGCCGTGACTGGCACTCGCCAACGCTGCCGGGTTGCCGCGCCCACGCACCAAGAAACCGGGGTCGGCCATGCTGCCGGGAATCAGGCCCAGTTGTCCGGCGGCAGCGGGGGTCGCGCCTTTGCGGTGCACGATCAGTTCCTTGCCGTCTACCTGCTGCTTCCAAGCAAGGTTGTGGCTGTTGCTGACGCGCAGCAGCGGGGTTTCTCCCAGCGCACGGGCCAGCCGGGTATGAATCAGGTCGTGGTTGGCGAGGGCGTAGCGGCCAGCCAAGTTCATGGCGAGCCAGTAGGCCTGACCTTCGTCGGTATCCAGCGGGAGCCACGCCAGTTTTTGGGCGCTCTTGTCCAACGTGGGGTGAAGGTCTTGGGCCAGCCGCGTAAAGTGGTTGGCCACCTGCGCCCCGAATCCCCGCGAGCCGCTGTGGGTCAGCAGGGCCAGATAGTCGCCCGCCTCTAAGTTCAGTTCCGGATCAGGCGCCGTGAGCGTGAATGTCCCGAATTCGGCAAAGTGGTTGCCGCTGCCGCTCGTGCCGATCTGGTTAATGGCCTTCTCGTGCAGGTGGCCCAGCAGGGGCAGGGCGTCCCACGTGTCTTCGTGCAGCACGGCGTGGTCTTCACGGTCACGCTTCTCGAAACCTACGCCCGCGCCAAAGCGGGTATGCCGCATCAGCAGGGCTTTGGCTTCTTCGGTTTTCAGTGCGCCACTGGGCAAGGGCAGCACGCTGAGCATCATGGAGCAGCCGATATCCACGCCCACGCCATACGGAATTACGGCGTTTTCGGTGGCCAGTACACCACCAATGGGCAGGCCGTAGCCTACGTGTGCGTCGGGCATCAGCGCCCCGGCACGCGTGATGGGCAGGCGCATCGCCATGTCCATTTGGGTGTGTGCGCCGGGGTCGATCAGGTCTGCGCCCCACACCGGGTAGGGCAGGGGGGCAGGCCGCAGGTCGCTGGAGGCCCGCGCTTCCTGCACGCCGCGCACCGCGATCAGTTCGGCGGCTAGGTTGTCGTAGACTCCGCCCAAGAAGGCGTCTGGGTTGGCCTGCACGCCGCGCAACTCGCCTAAAATCTCATCGCGGCTCAGGCCCGCGCCTTCGCGTAAGCTCGCGGCGGCCAGTGCCAAGCCAATCGCTTTGCGTTCAAATCCAAGTTTGGTAATTTGCTTCCCGTTCATCGTCAGTCCTTGTGCGGGAAGCCGCTGTGCTGCTCGCTTGCCCGCGTGTTAGGGGGTGGGGGCGCGGCGTGTGCTTCCGCTGTCGCCCGTTGGTGTCCTTCGCCAATCGTCCGAATCTGTTTTGTCTTGCATTCTGCGCCCTCCCTCTGTGTGTGGCTCTGTGTTCGGCCCTAGTCTGCCGCCTCTGCCCGCTCCGGCACATCGGCAAAGTGGCGCATAGGGCCTGAGTAGGTTTTCTGGAATGAGTGCCGCTTCACGCTCCCATCAGTTTCACGCTTTAATCTAGGCATATGAGAAAATCTGCCCTTCTGCTCTTGTGCATTCCTTTGGCTCTGGCCGCCTGCGGGCCGCGTGGCATCCAAGCGCCCGACACCTACGATGTCAGCGGCAGCTTGGGCGGCAGTTGGGGAAATGATCCCCGCTTGCGCCTTGCTTTGGTCGGCGCAGGCTTTCCCGAAGTCGTGACCAACAACAGCAATTTGGCCCAAAATGTAGTCAGCACGGGCATCAATTCTTGGAATTTTGGCGTGGATTTGCCCAACGTGCCGGGCGTGGCAGGCGTCTATCAGGTGGTGGCCTACAACGACGCCAACAACAACGCTTCCCTAGACGGTACCGAAGTGGACAGCGTGGCCCGCAACCAGCAGTGGCTCATTTATAGCCAAGTCGGGGGCAACGTTCCGGCCACCCGCTTCACACCCGAAATGAACGTGACGCAGGGCTGGAACCTGTACGACAGGCGCGAGGCGATCAGCACCACCAACCCCCGCCCCGGCCAGAAAGTCACGGGCTACGATCTGAGCCGCTAAGCCTTATCGGCTAAACTTCCGGCATGTCTTCAGACCCGCTGAACGCCTATTACGAGCAGGATCGGGAGCATGAGCGGCTGTTGCAGGGCAGCAACCAATTGGAATTTGTCCGCACCCTCGAACTGATGGTGCGGTTTTTGCCGCCTGCCCCCGCCCGCATTCTGGACATCGGCGGCGGCACCGGGCCGTATTCGCGCTGGCTGCTGGAGCGCGGCTACTCGGTGCACTTGCTGGACGCCATGCCCAAGCACATAGAGCGGGTTCAACAAGACTCCACACTGGCGCGTTTGGAATCGGCGGTGGTGGGCGACGCCCGCGCCTTGCCCTACGCGGCGGCTTCGGCAGACGCGGCGCTGTTGTTTGGGCCGCTCTATCACCTCACCGGGCGAGCAGACCGAGTGACGGCCTTAAGGGAAGCGCGGCGCTGTGTGAAGGCGGGCGGAGTCGTGTTGGCCGCCGTCATTACCCGCACAGCCAGTGCCCTAGACGGCCTGCTGGCGGGCATGGACGCCGATCCGCGCTTTGCGGCCATGCGGAAGCACACCCTCGATACGGGCCTGCATTTGCCGCCTGACCCGGCGCTGGGGTGGTTCACAGAGGCCTATTTTCATAGTCCGGCAGAGGTGCTGGCCGAGGTTGAGGACGCTGGATTGACGAATGCAGCCCTGTACGCGGTGGAAGGATTGGGCAACATCGTGCCGGAGTTTGACTTGCTGTGGGCTGACCCAGAACGCCGGGAGCGGCTGCTGGACTTGGTGCGGCGTACAGAAACAGACCCGCACCTATGGGGTGTCAGCGCCCATATATTGGCTGTCGGGCAGGTCTAATCGCGCTTAGACGTCCTGCGTCGTCGGGCGGATCAGCAATTCGTTGATCGCCACATGCGCGGGCTGCTGGAGCGCGTACAAAATAGCGCGGGCCACATCGTCGTCTTGCAAGAATTCGGCGTTTGGTGGCTTCTTGCCTTCCGCCCAAAACGGAGTTTCGACTCGGCCCGGTTCAATGGTGGTCACGCGCACGCCCTGTGCGCTCACTTCGCGCCGGATGCTTTCGCCCATGCCCGAAATCGCCCATTTGGTGGCACTGTAGGGGCCGGGGGTGGCGACTCTTCCGGCCACAGACCCCACCAACAACAGGTGGCCCCGGCTGCCGATCAGGTGCGGCAACGTGGCACGGGCGGTGAGGGCAGCCCCCAACACGTTGGTCAGGATCATGTCGCGCCACTCGTCGGGCGTGGGGTCGCCAGTGGCGTAGCGGGGCGCACCTGCCGTGAATCCTGCGTTGGCAAGGGCCGCGTCTAGCTGCCCAAAACGTTCCAGCGTGGCGTCCACCGCCCGCTCTAAGTCAGGCCACTGGGTCACGTCGGCGCGGAGGGCGATGGCCTGTTCCTCGCCCAATTCTGCGGCCAACGCCTGCAATTTGTCCTCGCTGCGGGCCAAGAGCGCCACGCGCCAGCCTGCCTGCACTGCCTGCCGCGCTGTGGCCGCGCCGATGCCCGTACTCGCGCCCGTAATAAGAAGAACTTTGCCTGCCGGAGTTGCTGCTGTCATAGACCGAGACTACTCCTGTAAGCATGAAAGTTCACAGATTGGCCTTAAAAAATGCCACGCTGCGCCGGAGGGCCACTTGCAAATTCTGGCTCAAATTGTGGTTGTCGCCCTCGTAGCGGTAAGCTTCCACACCCTGCCCAGCGGCCCGCAAGTCGTCGGCCAAGGCTTTCTGAAAGGCGTAGGGCACATCGGCGTCGCCCGTGCCGTGATGAAGCTGAATGGGCCTGCCGTTTAGGTCGCGCAGCAGGGCATTGGGGCTGAGTGCCCGCAGATAACGGCGGTTCAGGCGGTCTAGCGTGGGTTTGGGGCCAGTGGCAGGCGGGTTCCAATCGGTCGCCAACACGTCATAGCCCGCGACTACGCCCGCCCACAGCGACGCGGCTTTAAGGCTTTTATCAACCAGCATGGCCCGCAAACTCAGTTGGCCCCCCATTGAGTGGCCCCACAGCCCCAGCCGCGCCGGATTCACGCGCTTGTCGGCCTTCAGGCTGGCGGCGGCGTTCAGCACGTCTACCGTATAGCCGGGGTCGTTGTAGCCGCCGAGTGCCTCGCCCTCACTGCTGCCGTGTCCCCGGTAATCGCTCTTCAGGGTCACGAATCCGGCTCTGGCAAAGGCGTCTTGGTAGGCCACATAGCGTTCGGTGGTGCGGTACTCGTCGGGCGGAATGTAGCCGTGATTGAACACGATGGCAGGCCAGCCCCCCGGCGGCGGCGCACCGTTGGGCACGGTCAGCAGGGCATTGATTCGTAGCCCATCCGACTGGTAGCTGACGACTTGCCGCGAATAGTTGGCCCCGGCCCGCAAAGTTTCACGCACCGTCAGGGCGCTGCCGGGATATTGCCGCGCCCGGAGCGCCTGCACACTGATGGGCTGCCGCGACACCAGTGCCGTCAGGGCCGTGTCGGTCAGGGTGCCGTTTGGGGCAGGTGCGGTGGGGTCAGATGGAGTGGAAGTCGTCGGCTGACTCGCTGAATTTCCCGGTAGCGCGAACGGCAGATTCTCCGGCTGGGTCACGGCTACCCAGCCCGCACCCGCCACCAGCAGTAGTAACCCCAGTTGCACCAGACGCCGCATCGCGCTTACAGATTCGCCTTGAAGAAAGCCACGCTTCTGTTCAGGGCGGTGATCAGATTTCGGCTCAGGTCGTGGTTGTCGCCGGGATACACGTAGCTTTGCACGGGCTTGCCGATGGCCTTCAGTTGGGCGGTCAGGCGAGTATGGAAGGCCACTGGCACATCGTTGTCAGCCGTGCCGATGTGGAGCTGAATCGGGCCGCCGAGGTCACTGAGGTAGGAATTGGCCGCCAGCGTATTCCAGAACTTGGGATTGGCTTGCGGCGTGCCGTATTTGGCAACTGCTTTTTGCCTCAGCGCCAGCACCGACTTGGGAATAGATGCTGGAACCGGGCTGCGCCACTCGTTGATAATTTGGTTGTAGTCGCCCACCACGCCCGCCCAAATCACACCTGCTTTCACTTGCCGGTCTATCACCATGGCCCGCAACGTCAGGAAGCCGCCCATCGAGTGGCCCCACATCCCGATTCGGGCCGGGTTTACACGCTTATCGGCCTTGAGGCTTGCTAGGGCGTTCATCACGTCGGTGGTGTAATCGGGGGCGAAATAGCCGCCGAGCGCCTCGCCCTGACTGCTGCCATGCCCCCGGTAATCGCTTTTGAGGGTGATAAACCCGGCCCGTGCAAAGGCGTCTTGATAGGCCACGTAGCGCTCCGTCGTGCGGTACACATTGGGCGGAATGTACCCATGATTGAACACGATGGTAGGCCAGCCACCCTTAGGCGGCGCACCGTTGGGCACGGTCAGGAGGGCATTGATCCGTAGCCCGTCCGACTGGTAGCTCACGACTTGCCGCGAGTAGTTTGCACCCGCACGCAGGTTTTGCTGCACAGTCAGCGCACTGCCCTGAAACGCTTTGGCACGCGCCGCCGGAATACTCATTTGGGCCGCGTCCAGCTTGGCGAGGGCCGCTGCCGACTGCGCCCCCGCTGGAGAACACAGGAGGAGAGCTGAAATTGCCACGCCGAACCCGCGCTGCTTGAACGTCATGGCTCTACCCTAGTGGCAGAGCGCGGCAAAAACGGGGCGCAAGGCCACCAAGACGGCCTAAGTCAGCCTTGAGGTTGTCCTCAAAGGAATCTCAGGAGATGGGTGCAGCTCAGTGCGCCGCCGCGATGGCCCGCACCATCCGGTCTTGCACGCCGCGCAGGGTCAGAATCGGCGTGGTTTCGGGGCCGTTCATCATGATGGCAAAGGCCAGTGTTTTGCCACTTTTGGCCGTGACATAACCCGCCAACGCACTTACTCCGGGCAGCGTTCCAGTTTTGGCCCGCACGTCCAACCCAGAATTCTGCAATCTCAGGGCCATCGTGCCGCCGCGTCCGGTATGGGCGGGATTGTTGTCGCCGGTGCCTGCTCGGGGCAGAGCTTCGGCAAAGACGTTGCGGCGGGCGCGGTACACGGCGGCGGGCAGAGTGGCAGATGCTTTGGCTGCGGCATACGGCAAGTCGTACAGCACGCTCAGTAACTGAACTTGAGTGCGGGCGGTGAGGCGATTGTCTCGGCTCAGGCCGCTGCCATCGGCCAGCTCCACGCCAGTCAGGTCTATGCCCATGCGCCGCAGCGCAGCCCGCTCACGCAACAACGCCCCCGCCAACGTGCCGCGCCCTGATGGTGTGGCGGCCAGTGTGCCCAGCAGTTCTTCGGCCTTGAGGTTGTCGCTGGGTCGCAAAACCGCAGCCAACAACGGCGCGGGCGAGCCACTTCGCACACTGGCAATCCCGTGTTCTGGGCGGCGCTTGACCGGAATCAGCGGGTCGGGCGGCAGGGGTTTACCTTGTTCGTCCACGCGGGCAGGGGCCAGATACGGCGTGAACTTGGGGGCCACGCCCACCCCGTCCGCATCCACCGCGATGCCCGCCCGCCGCAGTTCGGCTATCAGCGCCGCGCCCGCTCTGGCCCGCGCTTCCTGCGCCGATAGAGGTGGGTTGGTGTCCCACTCGCTCAGGCGCACCGCAGTCATGGGCACGCCCACGATCAGGTCAGTCCAGCCGCCCGCCTGCATCGGGGATTCATCGAGCTGCACAGCCTTTACGCGGCGCAGGCCACGCGCGAAGGCTTGTTTTGCCAGTGCCCGCAGGCTGTTGGGGCCGCCCGCCACACTCAGGGTCGGGTCGGCACCGCCACGCAGGGTCAAGGCCGAGACATTCTTTTGCCCCACTTCTGCGGCTGGCACGGTCAGTTCGGTACTCCACCACCCGCCCGCGCCGCCCCGGTCGACTAGCACCGAGGCCGCCGTTACCAGTTTTTGAGTGCTCGCCGGAATCAGAGACAAGTCGGGCTGTTGGGCTTCCAGCACCGCCCCGCCGCCCACTTCGCGTACCAGTATCGAGACTTGCACGCCGTCTGGCACGTCCCGCAACGCGTCGCGCACGCCTGCGCTGAGGCCGGGATCGCGCACCAGATGCACAGCAATGGGCGTGGTGGGCGAGAGGGCCGCCAAGTTGCCAGAAATCAGGATAAGGGTACAAATGGTCAGCAGGCGGCGCACCCGCAGAGGATAGCGTGTGAGGCTTAGGCGGGGTTGTCGTTCTGAGGGTGATTCGTAAAGTCGGCGTTCGCCGCTGTCGTACAGCTTCTGCTTTAACTGCCGCAGTCCTTAGACCCTTAGACCTGCACACGGCATGTCCAACGCCATCCAAATTCAGTCTATCCAATCAAATCCATCCAATTAAACTCTGTACCCATTTCAGCAGCCTGCCCCCGCACACTGCTACAGTCGCTCCCATGAGTATCAGCGTCGATCTGTCCAGCAAAACCGCCCTCGTGATGGGCGTCGCCAACGCCCGCAGCCTCGGCTGGGCCATTGCCGAGCAACTGCTGGCCGCCGGGTGCCGCGTGGGGTTTTCTTATCAGGGCGAGCGCCTGAAGGGAGAACTGGACAAGCTGCTGGCGGGCAAGGAAGGCGTGTGGACGCAGCAGGCCGACGCCACCAGCGAAGAAGACCTGACGGCCCTGTTTGCCCGCGTGAAGGCGGAATTTGGCACGTTGGACATGCTGGTGCATTCCATCGGCTTTGCGCCCCGCAGCGCGATGGAGGGCCGCTTCGTAGACACCACGCCCGAAGACTGGAACACGGCCCTCAGCGTCAGCGCCTACACCCTCGTTTCTGCGGCCCGCCACGCCGAACCGCTGCTGAATGCGGGCGGCAGCATCGTCAGCCTGACCTACCACGCATCTCAGCAGGTGGTGCCCAAATACAACGTGATGGGCGTCGCCAAAGCCGCGCTGGAGGCCGCTACCCGCTACCTCGCCTCGGAGATGGGCGCGGCGGGCGTGCGCGTGAACACCATCAGCGCAGGCCCGATGAGAACCATCGCCGCCCGCTCTATTCCGGGCTTTGGGGCCATGTACGAAAAGGCCGCCGCCGCCGCGCCACTGGGCCGCAACGCCACCCCCGAAGAAGTGGGCAAACTGGCCCTGTTCCTTCTGTCAGATTTGGGGAGCGGCATGACTGGGCAAACGGTGTACGTAGACGCTGGGGCCAGCATCATGACGATGAAAGTGGACTGAGAGGGCGTCGGGGTTGGCGTGTGAACCCCCCATTGCTGACGCAATGCCCTCCCTTAAAGATGGGGACAAAAGCTGTTGCGCTCCCCTTAAGGGGGGCTGGCTGCGAAGCAGACTGGGGGGTTTACACGCCACGTTGGAAGATAAACCCCCCCGTTGCTCACGCAACGCCCCCCCTTAGAGGGGAGGACAGTGCAGGGTTTAGGGGCATCATAGAAGCACCATGACAGCTCTAGACCTGCCCTATACCCTCGACATCTTGCTGCGCCTGCTGGACACCCCCAGCCCTACCGGATTTACGGGCGCGGCGGTGGCCCTGATCGAAGCGGAATTGTCGGCGCTGGGCGTGCCTTTTGTTCGCACACGCAAAGGGGCGCTGACGTGGGAAGTGGCCGGAACGGGGGCGGGTCACGTCACCTTCAGTGGGCATGTAGACACGCTGGGCGCGATGGTTCGGGGCGTCAAGAACTCTGGTCGCTTGCTGCTCAGTGCGCTGGGCGGGTACGACTGGGCCACCGTAGAGGGCGAAGACGTGCGGGTACACACCCAATCGGGGCGGGTGGTCACGGGCACGGTGGTCAACATTCGCCAGAGTTTGCATGTACACGGCGCGGGCCTGCGCGAGCTTAAGCGGGAGCAGAGTGTGATGGAAGTGCGGCTGGACGAGGCCGTGTTTTCGTCTGCCGACACGTTCGCTCTGGGTATGAGCGTAGGCGATTTCGTCAGTTTCGATGCGCGGCCCCGCCTGACGCCCGCCGGATATATCAAGGCGCGGCATCTGGACAACAAGGCAGCAGTAGCGGTTTTTTTGGGCGTCACGCGCACGCTGCTGCACACGCCGCCCGCCCGCACAGTGGCCTTTCATGTCACCACCTACGAGGAAGTGGGACACGGGGCTGCCACTGGCATTCCGCCACACACCGACGAACTGATTGCGGTAGACATGGCCGCCATAGGCGACGGGCAAACCAGCAGTGAACACCATGTGACGCTGTGTGTGGCCGATTCGGGCGGCCCGTATGACCACGAGTTGAGCAACAGAATTAGGGCAGCGGCGGCGCGGGCGGGGATCGCGCTACGTGTGGATATGTACCCCTACTACGCCAGCGACGGCACAGCAGCTTGGCGGGCAGGTGGAGACTATCCGGTGGCCCTGATCGGCCCCGGCGTAGACGCCAGCCACGCCTACGAGCGCACCCACACGGACGCGCTGGAGGCGACGGGGGCGCTGATGTTGGCGTATGTGGGTGGGGGTTGAAGGGCGTCTAAGGGTCTAGGGTCTAAAGGTCTAAGGAGGGTAATCGCGTTGCTCATTCACCCCCTCCCAGCCTCCCCCCTCAAGGGTGAGGGGCAAAAACCCATGCTTTTTACCTTTGCTGTCAGCCCTCGCCCCTTGTGGGAGAGGGGCGCTGCAAAGCAGCGGGGTGAGGGGAGTGAGCAACGCGATTGCCCTCCTTAGACCCTTAGACTAACCACCCAAAACGCCCCTCACTGCAGCACATACCCCGCCGCCACAGCCCGGTATTCCTGCACGGCGGCAGCGGCCCAAGCCTCATCTTTGCCCAATTCCTCGGCCAAAATTGCGGCGGTGCGGGGCGCGGCGTCCATGCTGGCGCGGGCATTCAGCAGCAGGGCGCGGGTGCGGCGAGACAGCAAATCTTCCACGGTGCGTGCGCCTTCCATGCGGATGCCCCAGCGCAGTTCGGCCTCGCTATAGGGCAAGTCGGGGTGAAGCTGAGTTCCGGCGTCTGGCATGGCTTGAATGCGTTCGGCGTCGGTGCCGTAAACCTTCCAGTGATCGGCCCCCTCATCGGTACTGATAGCATCGCTCCAGCCATGCAGTTTCAGCTTGGGCGTCAGCGTCAGGCGTTCGGGTAGGCCCGCCAATCCCTCGGCGCGGGTCACAGTGTCTTCTCCCATGCGGCGGTAAGTCGTCCATTTGCCGCCCGTGAGGGTAATCAGGCCGCCTTCCGAAATCCGGATGATGTGATCGCGGCTGATGGCCTTGGTATCGGCCCCACCTTCTGGCTTGACGAGTGGACGCAGGCCCGCGTATACGCTGCGAACATCGGCGCGGGTGGGCGCGGGCGAGAGGTAGCGGGCCGCTGTGTTCAGAATGAATTCCACTTCTTCGGCCAACGCCCTTGGCTCGAAACTGGCGCTGGGCACGGCGGTATCGGTGGTGCCGATGACCACATGATCGTGCCAAGGCACAGCGAACAGCACCCGTCCGTCATCGGTGCGCGGAATCATGATGGCGCTGTCTCCGGGCAGGAATTTGCGGTCTACGACGACATGCACGCCCTGACTCGGCGAGAGCATGTCGGGTGCGTCGGGTGCGTCCATGCGCCGGATTTCGTCCACCCAGACGCCTGTGGCATTCACCACTGCTTTGGCCCGCACCTCATGCTCCTGCCCCGTCTCAGAGTCGCGGAAGCGTGCCCCCACTACCTTGTCCCCCTCTTTGATCAGACCAGTTACGGGGGCATGGTTGAGGGCTACCCCGCCATGATTTTCTAGGGTTCGCAGCAGCGTAATCGCCAGCCGCGCATCATCGAACTGGCCGTCAAAGTACAAGATGCCGCCCATCAGACCTTCGGGTTGCAGGGTGGGCGTGCGTTTCAGGGCCGCTTCACGGGTGAGGTTTTTGCTGGTGCCGAGATTCAATTTGCCCGCCAGCACGTCGTACAACTTCAGGCCGATGCCGTAAAATGGGCCAGCCCACCAGTCGTAGGCCGGAACCACGAAACCCAGATCACGCACCAGATGGGGGGCATTTTGGCGCAGCAGACCACGTTCACGCAGCGCCTCGCGCACCAGCGATACGTTGCCCTGTGCCAGATAGCGCACGCCGCCGTGAACGAGTTTGGTGCTGCGGCTGCTGGTGCCTTTGGCGTAATCGTGGGCTTCCAGCAGCAGCACACTGTGGCCGCGAGTGGCCGCTTCTACGGCTGTGCCCAGCCCCGACGCGCCGCCGCCGATGACCAGAATGTCCCACTGGGCGGGGGTGGTTGCAGCTTGCAGAACGGCGATTCGGGGATCGGCAGAGACAGGGCGAACAGGCGAAGACATGTCTCTCATTCTGCGCCCTCCGCCGTCAGAGAAACGTCCTCTTGTGCCCAGTCCCGCGCCCGTGACACGGCCCGGCCCCAGCGTTCCATGCGCTGCCCGCGTTCATCGGCGCTGGTGCGCGGCTCGAACGTTCGGTCTTCTTGCCACTGCGCCGCGATTTCGCCCGCGTCCTGCCAGTAGCCCACCGCCAAGCCTGCCAGATAAGCTGCGCCCAGCGCCGTCGTTTCGGTGATTTTGGGACGGACGACAGGCACACCCACGATGTCGGCCTGAAGCTGCATCATCAAGTCGTTTCGGCTGCCGCCGCCGTCTACGCGCAGTTCGGTCAGGGCCGGACTGCCAGCACCACTGATGTCCTGCTCCATCGCCGCCAGCACTTCCGCCACCTGCATCGTGATTCCCTCTAAGGCGGCGCGGGCAATGTGGGCCGCTGTGGTTCCCCGCGTCAGGCCCAGCATTGTGCCGCGTGCGTGCGGATCCCAGTAAGGTGCGCCCAGTCCTGCGAAGGCCGGAACCAACGTCACCCCGCCGCTGCTTTCTACGCTGGCCGCCAATGCCTCCACGTCGCCACTTTCCCGAATGATGCCGAGGCCGTCGCGGAGCCACTGCACGGTTGCCCCCGCCGTAAACACGCTGCCTTCTAGGGCGTAGGTGAGCTGCTGGCCCAAGCGCCAAGCCACAGTCGTCAGCAGGCGGTGCTGGCTGGTCACGGCTTCCTGCGCGGTGTTCATCAGCAGGAAGCAGCCCGTGCCATACGTATTTTTGGCCATGCCACGTTTTAGGCACGCTTGCCCGAAGGTGGCGGCCTGCTGATCTCCGGCAATGCCCGCAATCGGTACTCGCGCCCCCAGCAACCCTTCAGCGGTTTCGCCGTACACCTCGGAACTGGCCCGCACCTGCGGCAGCACGGCGCGGGGAATGTTCAGCAGGGCCAGGAGTTCATCGTCCCAGTCGCCAGTATGAATGTTGAAGAGCAGTGTGCGGCTGGCATTGCTGGCGTCGGTGATGTGCAGTTCGCCGTCCGTCAGGTTGTAGGCAAGCCAAGAATCCATCGTGCCAAACGCCAATTCCCCGCGTTCGGCCTGCTGGCGTGCCCCCGGCACATGGTCGAGCAGCCACGCGACTTTGGTGCCGGAAAAATAGGCGTCCAGCACCAGCCCAGTTTTCGCCTGAAACGTGGCCTCATGGCCCGCCGCCCGCAGAGCGTCGCACAGGGGCGCGGTGCGGCGGTCTTGCCACACGATGGCCCGGTGAATGGGCCGCCCCGACGCCCGCTCCCAGATCACCACCGTTTCCCGCTGGTTGGTAATGCCGATGGCCGCCACGTCTGCCGCCCGCAATCCCGCCCGTGTCAAGGCTTCCTGCGCCACGCCCACCTGCGTGCCCCAAATCTCCTGCGCGTCGTGTTCCACCCACCCCGGCTGCGGGAAAAACTGCGTGAATTCCTTTTGCGCGGCGGCCACCACAGCCCCGGCCCGGTCAAACACGATGGCGCGGCTAGACGTGGTGCCCTGATCCAGAGCCAAGATAAATTTAGACATAAGCGTAGTCCTCCGGCAGATGGTGAATAGTTTGGTTGTTTTGATGGACAGTGCCCGCAGCCTAGCAGCAAGGCTCACATTTGGGCGGCCACTGTTCAGCAATCTGACGGCAAATCAAGGCCTCTTCACGCCCCTCTTGCCCGAACAGCACGGGCGCGGTGCACACTTCAGGCCATTCAAGAAGGAGGCAACACCTATGACTGGCCCCTACGACAGCCCACCTGCCCCTGCCACCGAACCCACCGACATTCCTTTGCCCCGCCGTGACCGCCTGCCCGGTGGCGACGACCTCGGCCCGATGACCGACCCGCCCGTGAATCCAGACACGCCCGGTTTCCCGGAGCCGCAGCCAACAGACAATCCGGATACTCCGGCGTGGCCAAATCCGATGCCGATGCCCGCGATGTAGAGAGGGACGGTGAGTGGTAAGTAGTTAGTGGCGAGTGGGAAGGTCAAGAGCAAGATTGATCTTCAGCGCCGTGCTTTTCCCACTGACTACTCACCACTTACGGTTCCTAGAACTTCATCAGCCCATGCCCCTGCACCCGGAGCCATTCGCGGTGCAGTTTGTGTTGGGGCATCAGGCGGGCCACATGCGCCCAGTAACGCGGCGAATGGTTCAGTTCCAGCAGGTGGGCGGCTTCGTGCAGAGCCACATAGCAGGCCACGTCCAGCGGAGCACGGGCCAAGGCCCAGTGCAGGCGAATTTGGCCGTCAGCGGTGCAACTGCCCCAACGGGTGCGCGTGTCGCTGACTTGCACGGACTTTAGGCGAGAGCGGGCGGCCAGTCCATCGGCGTAGATTTCAACCAGTTCGCGGTAACGCGGCAGGGCAGCGGCTTTGTACCACTCGGTCAGGGCCGTTTCTGGTGTGTCGGAGGGAATCCAAAGCGCCCGCCCGACGCGCTCGGCCTGTGTGCCGGGGCTATTCAGGCGAAGGATCAGCGGCTCGCCCAGAAAACTCAGACTCGCGCCGTCTGACAGAGCAGAAACGGCAGGAATGCGGGCGGCATAAGTGGCGAGATGTCCGGCGGCCCAGTCACGTTTGGCATTCAGAAATTCCAGCAGCGTTTTGTCGGGCACTTGCGTGGGCGCGTGCAAAATAACCTCTCCGGGGCGAACTTGCAGACCCAGCGTGCGCCGCCTCGCACTGCGCTGCACCCGCACCGGCACGCCGCCCACGCTCCAGCCCTCCAAATTGCCCAACCCTGCCGCCGCCATAGCTATAGCAAACCCTAAGCCGGGGCAAAGCGGGTGAGTGCTGAACCAGTCCGGCCTACCGCAGTTCACGGCCCATAGCCCATAGCTCACTGGAATTTTGAACCCAGTTCACCAAATCGGGTTACACTTCAGGGCATGAGCAATTCAGCGCCCGACACCGGGCAACAGGGCGGCACAGGGGCCGTTAAGCTGTCCCAATCGGCGGGCGTGGCGACGCTGACCTTTACCCATCCCAAAGCCGCGTTTGGCCCTGCCACTTGGCTAGAAACCGCGCAGGCGTTGGGGCAGTTGGGAGAGGCCCGCGTGCTGATCTTGCGTGGCGAACGGCATTTCAGTGTAGGGCTGGATGTGAAGGCCACTGCGCCCAGCATTGCCGCCGCCCTGAACCAGCCGAATAAGCACGCCGCGTTTAAGGCTGTGGTGGACGAAATGCACGCCGCCATAGAAGGCCTCGCCGCGCTGCCCATTCCGGTCATTGCGGCCATAGACGGCTGGTGCATCGGCGCAGGGCTGGAATTGGCCGCCGCCTGCGATATTCGCATTGCCACTGCGTCGGCCCGATTCAGCCTGCCCGAAGTGCGGTTGGGCATTACCGCCGATTTGGGCGGCCTGCAACGCCTGCCGGGAATCATTGGCCGGGGCCGAGCCGCCCACCTTGCCCTCAATGCCGAACCCATAGACGCCACCACCGCCGAACGCTGGGGCCTCGTGACCGAACTCCATGCCGATGCCGACGCGCTGTATGCCCGCGCCGAGGCTTTGGCCGCGCACTTGGCCGCCCTCCCGCCCAAAGCGCTGGAAGGCACCAAGCGCACGCTGAATGACGGCCTGCCTCACGCCCAAAGTTTGGCGGCGGCAGTGGACTGGAACGCCGAACATATGACAGCGGAGGGGTTGGCGGGGGCGGTGAAGTGAGGGGCTGAGGGTCAAGGGGCTGAGGGTCTAAGAAAGGCAATCGCTGACGCTCATTCACCCCCTCTGCTAGCGCAGCTCTGCGAGTCCCAACCTCCCCCCTCAAGGGTGAGGGAGCTAAAAGCCCAAGCCCCACACCTATCTCTAACCTTTAGACCCTTCGAATCTAGCCGTTAGACACAGCACCCAGAATCTCACCCACGTTCAACCCAAAAGGAGCGCCACATGACCCAAACTGCCGATCCCGCCACCACTTTTCGCCCTGACCTGCTGCGCGGCAAACACGCCCTGATTACGGGCGGCGGCAGCGGCATCAACCTCGGTATTGCCCAAAGTTTCGCGGCTCACGGCTGCGCGGTCACCATTTTGGGCCGCAATCTGGAAAAGGCGCAGAAGGCAGCGGCGGGCATCGTGGAAGTGGGCGGGCAAGCCCTTGGCGTCAGTGCCGATGTGCGTGATTTTGCCGCCCTGCAAGCGGCAGTGGCCCTCGCTGTGGCGGCTCACGGCGATTTCGACATCGTGCTGGCGGGCGCGGCGGGCAACTTCCCGGCCCCGGTGGACGGCATCAGCCCTAACGGATTTAAGACGGTGGTGGACATCGATTTGCTGGGCACGTATAACACCATCAAGGCTGCCGCGCCGCACATCAAGGCTCCGGGCGGCAACGTGCTGAGCATCAGTGCTTACGGTGTGCCTGTGCCGATGCAGGCGCATGTGGTAGCCGCCAAAGCAGGCGTGGACGCCCTGACCCGCACACTGGCGGTGGAATGGGGCCTGCGCGGAATTCGTGTGAACGCCATCATTCCCGGCCCGATTGACGGCACAGAAGGCATGGCCCGCCTTGCCCCCGACGAAAAAACCCGCAGCCAATTCACGCGCACTGTACCGCTGGGACGTTTCGGCTTGCCCCAAGACATCGCCAACGCCGCGCTCTTTTTGGTATCGGACGCGGCCAGCTACGTCACAGGCGTGATTTTGCCCGTAGACGGCGGCCAGAATATGCTGGGCGGTGCGCCGCAATATCAGATGTTTTTGCAGATGACGCAGTGAGGCAGGGCGTCTAAGGGTTCAAAAGCTTGTTTATAAAGCTCCGTTGAGGTTTCTCACTGCTTAGAAAAGACCGGATGACTGGGCTTTTGACTCCCTCACCCTTGAGGGTGAGGGAGCGCAGCGATTGCCGTTCTAAACGCGACTTATTCAGACGAGCCACCCTTAGACCCAGTACTCCCCCGCACCACCAATGTCGTGGGCAGCAACACGTTGGGCGGCGTCTGGCCCGCAAGTAACGCCAGCAACGCACGTCCGGCCTGCTCTCCTTTTTGGGCGGTGGGCTGGCCTACGGTGGTCAGGTTCAGGGCGGCACTGCTGGGAATGTCGTCGAATCCGATCAGACTCAGGTCTTCGGGCACGCTGAGGCCCAAAGCTGCCGCCGCTGCCAACGCGCCCTGTGCGAGAACGTCGCTCATGCACAGTAAGGCGGTGATGTCAGGGGACGCGGTCAGCAGGGCGTGCGCGGCGTTTTGTCCTCCCTCGGGCGTATTGTCGGCCACCTCGTAGGTAGGCAAAGATGAAGAAGAACTCCCCCGTACAGCGGCGCGGTAGCCCTGCAAGCGGGCCAAAATATGGGTATTGGTGGCCCGGCGTTCCCGCTCCGGCGTCACCAACCCGGCACGCCCATCGGCCCGTAGCGGCAAGCCCAGCACCCCTATAGACGTGTGCCCCAGCGCCAGCAAGTGTTCGGCGGCCAGTCTCGCGCCGTCGGTGTCGTTGATGCCGATGATGGGATAGTCGGTTTCCGGCACGGGCGCTGCGCCCGCCTGACCAGACTGCAATGGATGATCTACCAACACGGTCGGCAGATTGCGCGTGAGGGCGGCGTCCAGCAGTGGGCTGCCGTGCGCGGTGGCGTAGCTGATAAACCCGTCTACGCTGGCACTCCGGGCGGCGTCACCAGCGGGCGCGGCTTCACTTCGGCCCGATAGGAGCAGCAGACTGAGACCCACATCTTGCAGGGCGTGCGCCACTCCGCCCAAAAACAGGCTGGCGGCAGGATCGGCAAACGCGTAGGCCAGCGGCGCGTCGTAGAGCACGCCGATGACTTGGGTACGCCCCCGGCGCAAACTGCGAGCCAAGGGATCAGGCCCGGTGTAGCCCAACGCCGCCGCCTGCTCGAACACCCGTTCTCGCAGATCGGGCGAGAGTTGGTCAGGGCGGTTGTAAGCGTTGCTGACCGTCGCCACCGACACCCCCAATGCCAGCGCCACATCGCGCAGGGTAGTTCGGCGGGCGGGCGGCGTCCTTTTTCCCTCTGCGGCACCCGTCGGCTGCTGTGCCCCCGACTCGGAAGATGGGACGGCGGGCACTGGGGTCTTGGCGGACGGCATAAGGAATGCTACCGTATACCAGAGTACTCTGAATCGTTTCAGATTGACGCACCCCCCTTCTCCCCCATTGCCGCTGCTCTGTAGAGGTTCCGCTATGACTGACGCCGCCCACCTTGCCTCTTACCTGCCCAAACATTCTGAGATGGCCCGGCAAGCGTTGGGGTTGGTATTTCTGACCAACGGCGCAGTGTTCGGTACTTGGGCGGTGAATATTCCCAGCGTCCGAGATGCTCTGCAACTCAATGAAACACAGGTGGGGTTGGCCCTGCTCGCCATCGGATTAGGCAGTCTGTCTACCATGCCCGTCACCGGAAGCTGGACTTCCCGCTACGGCAGTCACCGCGTCACCATGATTTCGATGTTCGCATTTATCTTCGCACTTGCGTTGCCATTTTTAGCTCCGAATCTGATGGTGCTGGCTTTGGCTTTGGCCATCATGGGAGCTGCAAACGGCGCAATGGATGTCGCCATGAACGCGCAGGGCGTCACGGTAGAGCGGGCGTTAGCGCGTCCGGTCATGAGCCGGTTTCATGCCTATTTCAGCCTCGGCAGCGTGACAGGAGCCTTAGTGGGCACAGTGTTGGTGGGCCGTGTGCCCATGCTGACGCACGCCCTCATTGTGGTGGCGGCGGCTGGCTTGGCTGCATTCTGGGCAGGTCGACGGCTTCTCCCCGATCAAGTTATAGCCAGTCCGGTCAGCCCGTCCGAGCAAGGCTCAACCCCTGAAAAAAGTGACACCCACAGCGGCCCCCGCTTCAGTTCCGCCGTTGTGCTGCTGGGCACGCTCTGTTTTTTGGGCATGCTCTCGGAAGGCGCAAACTACGACTGGGCGGCGCTGTATTTCCGCGACACTTTGGGTCTCGCAGGCGGCAGTGCCAGTTGGGGCTATACGGCCTTCGTGATTGCCATGACGCTGGGGCGCTGGTTCGGAGACCGTGTCCGCACCCGTTTGGGCGATGAACGCACGGTGCGCGGCGGGGCGCTCCTCACGGCAGGTGGTTTAGCCCTCGCCCTATTGGTTCGTGATCCTTGGCTGGCTACGCTGGGCTTTGCGCTGTCTGGCTTGGGCCTCAGCAACGTCGTTCCTGTGATGTACGGCACGGCTGGGCACGCGCTCGCTGGGCACGGCATCGCGCAGGTCGCCACCATCGGATATGCCGGGTTTTTGCTGGGGCCACCCGCTATCGGGTTTGTCGCGCAACACATCGGCTTGCCTGCCGCCCTAGGTATAGCGCTCGCTGGAGCAGTCGTTATCGCGGTCTTCGGGGGGCGGGCATTTGCCCTCGTGCAGAAAAAACCACTCCCATCCAAGTAAGGTTGCCCAGCCAAAGGTCGCTCGTACAGAATAAGAGCTGAAGGCAGTCGCGCCGTGAGTCGTAAACGACGCCCAAGGTGAGCTGTCCGGCAAAATGCTAGGCTCCCCGGCATGAATCCAGACCGCTACCGCGTCAAAGCAGGCCAAAACGTTTCGCTTCAGGACTGGGCCACCGATGATGATGGTGGCTACACAAAGGAAGAGGGGAAAGCCCTGCTGGCAGAATATGAAACAGAGTTGGCCCAGTGGCAAGAGCGCTTGTACGCTGAGAGCAAACAAGCCCTCTTGGTAGTCTTACAGGCCCGTGACGCAGGCGGAAAAGACGGCACAGTCAAACAAGTGTTCGGTTCGTTTAATCCCAACGGCGTCCAAATTTCAAATTTCAAAGTGCCCAGTGAAGAAGAACAGGGGCACGACTTTTTGTGGCGTATTCATGCCAAAGCTCCACGCCGAGGCACTATTGGCGTCTTCAACCGCAGCCACTACGAAGATGTACTGGTGACCCGTGTCCATGATCTGATTGATACCAAGACCGCGAAACAACGGTTAGATCAAATCCGTCACTTTGAAGCCATGCTGACCGAGAACGGCACGCAAATCATCAAGTTCTATCTGCATATCAGCCCCGAGGAACAGCAGGAACGCTTGCAAGCCAGATTAGACGACGAGACCAAGCACTGGAAATTTAATGAGGGCGATTTGGCTGAACGGGTGAAGTGGCCCGAATACACCAAAGCGTATGAAGATGCGCTGACGACCAGTACCAAAGACGCTCCTTGGTACGTGATCCCCGCAGACCGGAAATGGTTCCGCGACCTGCTCATTTCACAGGTATTGCTCGCCAAACTTAAAGAGATGAAGCCTCAATATCCGGCCACTACATTTGACCCCAAGCAGGTGAAGATTCCGAACATAGAAGTGAAGTAGGTGCAGCTTTCCAACTATTGTTGACCACTCATCTCATCTGTAAGTAATAGAGATGTACAAGAGAGGCAACATCAGAAAATCTAAATCTCCACAAATTAGTAGTGAGACAATAAGAAATAGCCCCGTCTATAAAAGACGGGGCTATAAACTGAAAAAAACTTCTTGCGAAGTTGTGTTGGAGCGGGAGACGCGATTCGAACGCGCGACATCTACCTTGGCAAGGTAGTGCTCTACCAGCTGAGCTACTCCCGCGGCCGTGTGTCAAACCGATAAAAAAAACCCCCGCGCTGACCGACTTTTCCGGGATGCTGCCATCCGAGTATCATTGGCGCGGCTGCGTTTCACGACCCAGTTCGGCATGGAGTGGGGTGGGTCCACAGCGCTGTGGGCACGGGGGTGTCTTGGTTTGGGGGACTGCTAAATAGACAGTGCAAGACGGTGAGAAGAGCGGGGGGGCAATCAGGGGATAATGGCGGGGGAGGATCAAGACCTCGTCTGATGAGCA
>NZ_SSNW01000059.1 GCF_004801315.1 Deinococcus sp. Arct2-2 | reverse complement strand
CCACCGCAATGGTCTGTCCATCCTGCACAATCCCACGCAAGGCCTCAGCCGCACTCTCAACAACTTTGTTCATTCCACCTCCTGTCTGTTGGCTGTCCGTCGGGTCGCATCTGGGATGCAATTCATCGGTTGTCAGACTTGATCCGCCCTACCCATCTCTCTCTGATACAGGCTTCACGCCTTCTAGTGTCTATCGTCGTCTGCCGACTTGCGTCTCAGCCAGTGCTGCACGGTTCCGACCAAGCCAGCGCGGAAAAATAGGACGGCCAGCACGAACACCAGCCCGGTCACGATGCCTACCGGAAGGTTGGCGGTGGTGAGCAGGTCGCGCAGCAGCAGCACCAGCCCCGCGCCGATGACCGGGCCAAACAGGGTAGTCGTGCCGCCCAGCAGCGTCATCATCACCACTTCGCCCGACGTGCGCCAGTTCACCACTTCCAGACTGACGACCCCGTGCCCAAAGGCGTACATGCTGCCCGACAGCCCGGCCAGCCCCGCACTGATCAGGAACGCGGTGAATTTGAAGCGGAACGGGTTGTAGCCGATGCTTTGGGCGCGTTGCTCGTTGTCACGGATGGCCTGTAACGCCTGACCGAAGGGGCTGCGAACCATCCGGTAGGCCACCAGAAAACCCGCTGCGAACAAGGCGAGACACACGTAATAGCGGGTGGTGCTGTTGGAAAAGTCCAGCCCCAGAACAGAGGGCCGCGCAAAGCCCTGAAGGCCGTTTTCTCCGCCCGTGACCGCAGTCCATTGCAGGGCCAGAAACGACACCATTTGGGCAAAGGCGAGCGTGATCATGCTGAAGTAGATGCCGACGCTGCGGACACTGAGAAAGCCGATGGGGACGGCCAGCAGCAGCGCACTGAGCAGGCCGCCCACAATGGCCACCGGCACACTCTGACCATGACTGAGCAAAAAGGCCGTGGCGTAAGCGCTGCTGCCCCAAAATGCCGCGTGACCGAACGAGAGCAGGCCGCTGAAGCCGAACAACAGATCGAACGCCACAGCAAACAGGCCCCACGCCAAAATGTCGAGCGCCAGCACCGGGTACACCAGCCGGGGCAACACCAGCAGCAGCAGCCCCAGCAACACCAGCCAGATGGCCCGGCTCATTCTTTCCCGTTGCGTGGTGGCAGCCCGGCGAGACAGCACGGTCATCTGGCCCCCTCCGGCAACCCGAACAGACCCGTGGGCCGCACGAGCAGCACGACCGCCATCAGCACGAACACCAGCGTATTGGCCATCGGTGGGTACACGGCGGCCCCGACTGCGGCCAACACGCCCACCGCGAAACCAGTCACGATGCTGCCCAGAATGCTGCCCATGCCCCCGATGACCACGACGGCAAAGGTGGTGATGATCAGTTCCGCGCCCATGTAGGGTTCCACCGAATAGATCGGCGCGGCCAATACGCCCGCCAACCCCGCCAGCCCGACGCCCACCCCGAACACGCCCGTGACCCATTTGCCCACGTCGATGCCGAGCGAGCGGGTCACCACCGGATTCTCGGTACTGGCCCGGACGATGGCTCCCACACGGGTTTTCTCGATCACAAACCACGTGACCAGACACACCACCAGCGCAAGAGCGATGACAAACAGGCGGTATTTGGGAAACACCACGAAGCCGAGGTTGACGACCCCAGTCAGGACGGTGGGCGTGGTGTACGGCGCGCTGGACACCGCGTACTGAGACAGCATCACCTGTTTCACGAGGTCTTGGGTCAGCAGCGTGAGGCCGAAGGTGAGCAGCAGGTTGTAGCTCGGCTCTAGGCCGTACAGCCGCGACAGCAGCGTGCGCTCCAGCGCCATGCCCAGCAGGGCCACCAGCAGCGGGGCCAGCACCAGCGAGGGCCAAAAGCCCAAACCTAGAATCTGCCCCAGCGCAAACGCCACGAACGCGCCCAGCATATACAGCGCCCCGTGCATAAAGTTGACGATGCGGAGCATGCCGAAGATGACCGCCAACCCCAGCGACAGCAGGGCATAAAACGCGCCGTTGACCAACCCGTTGAACACCTGAATCAGCAGGAACTGGGTGTTCACGGGCGCTGGCTCCGGGCCAACGCTGTCTCAGTTGGGACGGCCTGAAGCGGGGCTGTGGGCGTCACCCGAACCTCCATCAGAACTTGCATTTGCTTTCGGCCAGCGGCATAAAGGCTTTGGCCGCCGGAATGGTGGCGATCTTGGTGAAGTAGTCGCCGTTCTCCTTGGCCTGCGCCTTGGGCTTAATTTGCACCGTGTACACGTCCAAAATCATGCGGTGGTCTTGGGGCCGGATATAGGCGCTGCGGGCAAAGAAGTCGCTGAAACGGTGGCCTTCCAGCGCCTTGACCACAGCGTCGCCGTTGTCGCTTTTGGCCCGCGCGACCGATTGCAGGTAGGTCGTGCTGGCGCTGTACACCCCGGCCTGTGCCCAAGTGGGCTTTTTGCCGAAGGCTTTTTCGAAACGGGCGGCCCAGTCGCGG
Source organism: Deinococcus sp. Arct2-2 (assembly GCF_004801315.1). Taxonomy (GTDB): domain Bacteria; phylum Deinococcota; class Deinococci; order Deinococcales; family Deinococcaceae; genus Deinococcus. Next base: position 33,980 of record NZ_SSNW01000059.1, on the reverse strand, counting down.
CTGCGCTGATCGAGGTTCCAGTACCAAGGCACGGTGGCAATCGCTCCGGCAAAAGCGTCTTGCCCCAGCGCCGCTACGTCCGTTTCAAACAGCAGGCCGATGCCTAGCCCGATGCCCTGCTGCCGCAAGCCGAACTCGTTGTACTGCTTGACCACGTTCACGAGGTCGTTGCCCGCCTGCATGGTGCCGAAAATTTTGGGTTTCAGGCTCTGCGCCTTCAGGAGGTAGGTGGAAAAATCGGTGTTGGGAAAGGGCGTCGCGTCGCTGGGAGTCACCAGTTTGCCCTTGTTGTCCTGAATGGCCGCCGTCATCTGGCGGTTGAGATCCTGCCCGAACGCGTAGTTGGGATAGATGATGTACCACGACGTGCCGCCCCGCTTGGTCACGGCGCTGCCGGTGCCGTTGGCCAGCATGTAGTTGTCGTAGGCGTAGTGGAAGGTGTACTTGCTGCACTTCTCGTTGGTCAGGGCGGTGGTGGCCCCCGTGACCACGAAGGTCGGAATCTTCTTGGTTTTGGCGACTTCGGAAGCCGCCAACGCCGCGCTGCTGGTGGGCATATCCACCAACATGTCCACATTCTGCCGATCGATCATTTCGGCGGCCTTGTTGCTGGCGACGTCTGCTTTGTTCTGATGATCGACCCCGATGACCTGCACCTTGCCTGCAAAACTTTTGTTCTTCGCCATAAAGTCTTCGGCGGCCATCTGTGCGGCCTTGACGCTGCCCTGCCCCGACAACTCCGAATACACACCCGACAGATCGGTCAGCACGCCAATTTTAATCAGGTCATTGCTGAGCTTGAGGCTTTGGGCCGATGCGGCGCCGAGCGGCGACAGGATAAGGCCAGAGAGGGCGGCGGTGGCGATCAGGGTGTTGATGTTGGAACGCTTCATGGTGAACCTCCGGTGGAGTGAAGAGCTGCGAGAAGGGACGGTGTTGTGTGAAAGGGAGAGTGTTGTGGGAAGGCGAAAGGAGATTGGGTGTGATGGGCACGGTCAGACGCTCAGGTAGCGCACGAGGTCGTCACGGCGGGCCTGCACGTCGTCCCGCTTCACTTCGTCCACGATCCGTCCGTCGACGAACACGTAATGTCGGTCGGCCAAGCGGGAAGCGAATTTCAGGTTCTGTTCGACCAGCAGCACGGCCAGCCCTTCACCGCTCAGGCGCTCCACCATGTCGCCGATGCGCTGCACGATCACGGGCGCGAGGCCTTCGCTGGGTTCGTCCAGCAGCAGCAGTTTCGGGCCGCTCCGCAGGACCCGCACGATGGCCAGCATCTGCTGTTCTCCGCCCGACAACTTGCTGCCGGGGTGCTGGCCGCGTTCGCGCAGCACGGGAAACGTCTCGTACACCCGCTCGGCACTCCAGCCGCCGGGCCGCGCCGGAGGCAACTCCACGTTTTCGCGCACGCTGAGGCTGCTCAGAATCCCGCGCTCTTCGGGTACCCACGCCATGCCCCGTGCGGCGATCCGGTGGCTGGGCAGGCGCAACACGTCTGCGCCGTCAAAAGTCACGCTTCCGGTGCGGCTCCTCAGCACGCCCATGATGCTTTTCAGGGTGGTGGTTTTGCCCGCACCGTTGCGGCCCAGCAGACTGACCACCTCGCCCGGCATGACCCGCAGATTCAGGCCGTGCAGCACGTGGCTCTGGCCGTAATAGGCGTTCAGGTCGCGCACGTCCAGCAGGGCCGCCGTCATGCGTGCGCCTCCTCGCCCAAATACGCTTCGATGACCCGTGGATCACGCTGGATCTCGCTGTAGGGGCCGCTGGTGAGTACTTGTCCGTACTGAAGAACCGTGATGCGGTCGGCCAATTCGCTGACCACGCTCATGTTGTGCTCGACCAACACCACCGTGCGGCCCTGCGCCACTTGCCGCACCAGCCCGATCACGCGGGCCACACCCTCAGACCCCATGCCGGAAGTCGGTTCGTCGAGGAGCAGCACTTTGGGCCGCTGCGTCAAGGAAATGCCGATTTCCAACTGGCGCTTTTCGCCGTGGCTGAGGTCGGCAGCGAGGCGGGACTGTGCGCTTTCTAGGCCCACTTCGGCCAAAATCTGGTCGGCCTGTGCGCCCAGCGTTTCCAACCGGGACAGCGGTGTCCAGAATTGGTGCGGCAGGCGCGTCACCGATTGCAGGGCCACCAGCAGGTTGCCGCGCACACTCAGGCTCTGAAACACGCTGCTGATCTGAAAAGAGCGCGACAACCCGCGCCGCACGATCTGGTGAGGCGGCAGGCGGTCGATGCGTTCTCCGAACAGCCTGACCTCGCCTGACGTGGGCCGCAGGAAACCCGACAGCAGATTAAACAGCGTGGTCTTCCCTGCCCCGTTCGGCCCGATGATGGCGTGTATTTCCCCTTGCTGAATCTGCAAACTCACGTCGTTGGTGGCCCGGAAGCCCCGGAACTCTTTGACCAGTTGACGGGTTTCGAGCGCCAGTGCAGGGGCGGCGCTGTGGGTCATATCGGAGCCAGCCTGAACCGCCGAAGGGGAGTGATGAGAGGCCGAATGACCCGTCATAGTTTCAACTGGATGGATGCGGTGTCGAGCATCATCTTGGTGTGGCCTCCTTGTGTGGGTTGTCGGTACAGGCCAGAGGCTACGCCCGGCGCGTTACACCAGCGTCACACCCCGCCCCGCGGTCCGGTTTATGCCCCTCAGCGGGCCGTCCAGCCCAGATCGAGGTCGAGCACCGCGCCCGTCATGCCCCACGCGGCGGGACTGGCGACGTAGCTGGCGAGGGCGGCCACGTCCTGCGGCTCCAGCAGTTTCTTGATGGCGGCGGGTTCCAGCATCACGAGTCGCTCGACTTCTTGAACGCTGAGGCCACGCGTGCGGGCCTGATCGGCCAACTGGCCCTCTACCAGCGGCGTGCGGACATAGCCCGGACAGATCGCGTTGACGGTGATGCCCTGCTCGCCTGCTTCCAGCGCCGCCGTGCGGGTCAGCCCGATCAGGCCGTGTTTGGCACTGATATAGGCACTTTTGAACGGACTGGCCACATGCCCGTGAATGCTGGCCAGATTGATGATCCGGCCCTGTCCGGTGCGCCGCAGGTGCGGCCAGGCGGCTTTGGTCAGCACAAACGGTGCGGTCAGCATCACGGCCAGCATCGCGTCCCAGCGGTCTTCGGGGAAGTCGGCAATCGGGTCGATGTGCTGAAACCCGGCGTTGTTGACGAGCACATCCAGTGCCCCCAGCTTGGCCACCATCTCGCTGACGGCGCGGTGGCAGTCGGCCCGCACCGACAGGTCAGCGGGAATAAAGGTCAGGCCGTGCTGCGCGGCGATGTCGCGGGCCTCTGGACGGTCAAGGTCAAGGACGGCCACGCGCAGTCCATCGGCCTGAAAGCGCTGAGCGATGGCGAGGCCGATGCCACTCGCACCGCCGGTGACGAGGGCGCAGCGTTCAACGGGGGGTTCAACAGGGGCGCTGGGGTGTTCAGAGGTCATGCGCCGGAGTGTACGGGCAGGGCGTCACTGTGCCGTTACCCGGACTCTTTCCTCTCCGATTTGCTCCGCAGCTTTTCAAGTCGGCTTGGGAGCCAATACACGGGGCCTTCAACCAAAATCCGTTTCACCCGGTCAGCCTGCGGTACAACACCTCGGTTTCCGGCAGCGCCTGAAGTCCCAGTTCTGCCAAAGCCGCACACAGGCCCGCGTATACCCGCTGCACCGCAGACTGGTTGGCGCGGGCTTGGTGGGCACGCATCAGGCTGCGGGCGGCGGGTTCGTGGGCCGGATCGAGGGTCAGGGCACGTTCGGCGGCGCGGGCGGCTCGGTCAGTCTGGCCCGCAGTCAGGGCGGCTACCGCTTCTTCGGTCAGCGCGTCGGGCAGGCGGGCGGCGTACCGGGCAGCCACCTGATCGGCAGCCTCCAGCTCGGTGGGAGCCAAGGCAGGCGGCAGGGCCACCAACGCCTCCAAGCGGCCTGACGCCGCAGCAGGGCTGTCTAGCACCGCCTGTGCCGCGTGCAAATCGATGTGCAGGTCGGGGCCGGGGCGCAGGCGAATCCACTCGCCGCGCTCCAGCAAGGCTCCACTGGGCGCACCCTCCTCCAGCACCTGTCCGAGGGCGTGCAGCGTCACCCGGAAATTTCGTTCGCCCACCCCCGGATCGGCCCCCGGAAAGAGGGCTTCCTGCGCGGCCTCGCGGCTGAGGCCCCCCGGATGCACGGCCAGCAGGATCAGCAGATCGCGCGCTTTGGCCCGGCCCCAGTCGCGTGGGCGGCTTTCCCTCTCCCGCGTCACGGCCACGCGCCCCAGCACCCGCACCTGTACCTCGAACCCCGGCGTGTCGTTGGGGGCGGGCATGTCGGCGTACCCGAGGGCGTGGGCGGCAGGCAGCAGTTCGGCGCGGTGGCGCGGTGAAGCGGCCACCAACCGGGCCAGCAGCGCCGCCCGCCGTGCCCGGTCTGGAAAAGGTGAAAACAGCGAGCGCCCGCTCAGCAAAAACGGATACGCCGCTGCGCCTTGGGCCGCCTGCGCCGCGTTGTCCTCCCCGGCGGCGCAGCGGGCCAGCGCGGCACAGGCCAACCCGAACGCGTCGGTGCAGCTCCTGAAGGCCTCCTCGGCGGCGTCCAGTGCGGCGGCGTCCGGGTGTCCGGCGTGCCAGTGGCCCAGCGCGGTCATCAGGTGGAGGAGGGCCAGCATGTAGCCGTCGCCCTGCGTTTGGGCCAGCGCTTCGGCCTTCAGCGTCCCGGCCAAGGTGGCGTCGCCCGCTTGTCCGGCCAGATACGCCAGCCCCATCAACGGCTCGGCCCGCAGCCGTCCGGCCACGCCCTGCGCCATCTCGAGCGCCTGACCGTAGGCCCGCCGCGCCGCCACGAGGTCACCCGCCGTGAGATGGGCGTGCCCCAACCGCGCCAAGGCCAGCGAACGGACGAACGGACTGCCCAGCCGCTCGCCTTCGGCCAGTCCCGCCTCGGCGCAGCGGGCCGCGTCCGGCGCGTCTCCCCGAATGGCGTAGATAAAGCTGGCCAGCAACAAGCCTTCGCGGTGGTTTTGGGCGGCCCGTGCTCCGCCCGCTTCGCCCTGCGCGGCTCCCAACGCCAGGTGCAAGGCCCGGTTCAGGTCGCCCGTTCGCAGCGCGTACCGTGCGCCGGAAGCCAACTCCGGGGCCAGCGCCACGGCCTCTGCCAACTGTCCGGCATTCAGCAGGTTTTCGGCCCGGAACCGCCGCACCCGGGAGAGCTCACTGCCGTTGGCCCACGCTTCGGCGGCGTCCAGCGGTGCCCAAGTCTGGTTGGGCTGCACCGTGTCGAGGCCCACCTGCACTTCTCCGAGGGCGCGGGCCAGCGGCGTGGCCTGCGCGTATTCGGTCAGCGCCTCGGCGTAGCGCGACGACAGCCGCAGGGCGTCTCCGGCCAGCGCGTGCAGCTGCGGTGTCCAGACGGTGCGCGGCAAGCGCTTCAGGCTGCGCTCGACCAACGTGACCCGCCCCAGCGCCAGCCACGCCGACCCATGCACCGACAGCAGCGCCGCCGCCCGCGACGTGTCTCCGGAGAGCAGGTGGGCGGCGAGGGCACGGCGGGGCCGCCCCGTCTGCTCGAAGTAGGCCGCGCCGCGTGCCGCCAAGTCCTGCGCGGTGGGCGGCTCCAGCAACCGCCGCAGGTGCGCCCGCAACAACGGATGGGCGCGGTACACCTGCGCTCCGGCCTCGCCCGAACGGATCAGAAACGTGCCGCTGTCGGCCAGCGTTTCCAAGAGGGCCGCCGCGTCCGGTTCTTCCAGAACTGCTTCCAACAGCTCGGGCGTCAATTCCTCGAAGACGCTGCTGCGCGTGAGGAGGCCCCGCACTGCCGGTTCCAGCGGCCCCAATACTTCCTGCGCCAAATAGTCGAACAGCGTGCCCAGTTGCGCCTCACCGCCGTCGAGGTCGGCCAGATCGCTGAGGCGCACGCGCCCCTGTGCCGCCGCCTGTGCCAAAAACCGCGCCGCGATGGGCCAGCCCTCGGTCACGGCGTGGGCCAGCTGCACCTCTGGGCCAGACGGGGTCAGGCCGTGGGCACGCCACAACTCACCGATTTCAGGCACCGTGAAGGCCAAGTCCGCCGCCGAGAGCCGCACCACTTCTCCGGCAGCGTCCAGCGGCGTCAGTTCCAGCAGCGGGAGCGGCGTGCGCGACAGCAGCGCCACCCGCCCCGCCCCGCAGTCCAGCAATTCGCGCAGCATCACGCCGGTCAAGGGGCCGCTCAGGTGTTGGGCCTCATCCAGCACCAGCAGGCCCGCGCAGGCGTCCAGCACGTCGGCCAGCCGCGCCGCCGCCCGCCGGGGAGGACTGCCTGCGTCCAGCAGCGCTCCCACTGCCGCGCCGCCCGGCAAACTTTCGGCGGCCAGTGCCAGCCCCGCCGCCAAGACCTGTGGGTCGGCGTCGTCGGCGTCGAGGGTCAGCCATGCCAATGCGCCCCCCTCCCCGCCCCGGTCTGGCCCACCCGCAGCGAGGGCCGTGGTTTTGCCGTAGCCCGCCGGAGCCACCACCACCAGCACCCGCGCCGAGTCTAGGGCCTCGCCCAGCCGGGGCCGGGCCACCGCGCCGCGCACGGCAGGCCACCGCGCCCGCCGCGAGGAGGTCAGATCACGCCAATGGGGGGTCATGTGTCCGGGAATGCTATCAGGGCCAGCAGCGGCCAACAGATCAGGCGGTGTCACGGGACAAGTCTCACAGCGCCAAATACGCGGCCCGCACTCCCGGATCGGCCAGCAACGCTTCCCCGGTGCCTTCTTTGACCACCTGCCCGTTTTCCAGCACGTAGGCGCGGTGGGCCAGCCGCAAACTCAGGCCCACATTCTGCTCCACCAGCAGTACGCTGACGCCCTCGGCATTCACGGCCTTGAGTGCTTCAAACACCGTCTGGGTCATCAGCGGCGAGAGGCCCAAGCTGGGTTCGTCCACGACCAATACGCTGGGAAGACCCATCAGGGCGCGGCCCACCGCCACCATCTGCTGCTCACCGCCCGATAAGGTGCCCGCCAACTGCTTCGAGCGTTCCTGAAGGCGCGGAAACAGGGTGTAGACCTGCTCCAGCGTGTGCTGCTGGGCGGCTCTGGCTGCTGGGCGCATGGCCGCGCCGAGTTCCAGATTCTCGCGCACGCTCATCATGGCAAACAGTTCGCGGCCTTCTGGAACGTGGCCCAGCCCCAGCGCGACCACCTCGCTGGGCGCGGCGCGGGTGATGTCGTGCCCGCCGAGCCGGATATGGCCCCCAGTGGGTTTGACCACACCACTGACGGCCCGCAGCGTCGTCGTTTTGCCCGCGCCGTTGGCCCCGATCATGGCTACGAATTCGCCCGGCCCGACCCGCACGTTCACGTCCCACAAGACTTGCACCTTGCCGTAGCCTGCGGCCAGATGTTCGATCACGAGTTCTTGCCCGGCCCGGTGTTGCCCCGCTTGACTCACGTTCGGTTGTCGGCTGTCGCTCATGCGTGCAGCCCCGCTTCGGTGCCCAGATACGCCGCCACGACCTGCGGATTGGCCGTGACCTCGCGGTAGGTGCCCTCGGCCAGCACTTGCCCCTGATCCATGACCACCACCCGGTCGGCCAAATCGCGCACCACCGGCATGATGTGCTCGATAAAGAGGATGCTGATGCCGCTGTCCCGCACGCCGCGCACCAGTTCGACGGCTTCCTGCGCTTCGGCGGGGCGCAGTCCGGCCATCACTTCGTCCAGCAGCAGCACGCACGGCTGGGTGGCGAGGGCGCGGGCCACTTCCAGCCGCTTGTCTTGCAGCAGGGTCAGTTCATGGGCGGCGCGGTCGGCGTGGGCCGCCAGTCCGGTGCGCTCCAGCAGGTCGTAAGCCCGCTCCCGCGCCTGCGGCAGCCGCATGCCGCGCTGACCGAACAAGGCTCCCACCGTCACGTTTTCATGCACCGTCATTTCGGGAAAAGGCCGCACGATTTGAAAAGCCCGGCCCAGTCCAGCGTGGCAGCGGCGTTCCATCGGCGCGTCGGTGATGTCCTCTTGTTGCAGCCACAAGCGGCCTGTGCTGGGGCGGTACACGCCCGACAACAGATTGAGCAGCGTGGTCTTCCCTGCCCCGTTCGGCCCGATCACGGCCAGAATCTCACCCCCATAGTGGGTGAAACTGACGTTCTGTACGGCGTGGAGGCCCCCGAACCGTTTGCTGAGATTCTCGGCCCGCAACACCGGCTCACCTCGAGCGGCGCTGACAACTGGGGCGCTCACAGGTCGCCCCCCTGCCGCCCGCGCCGCCACAGCCCCACGATGCCGCGCGGCAACCACAGGATACTGAGCATCAGCACCAGCCCGTACACCACCAAGTAGCCGTTTTTGACCGTGTTGTGGAGCAGTTCTTCGGCCACCCGCAGCACCGTCGCGCCCAGAATCGGGCCAAGCGTGGTGTACAGGCCCCCAAAAATGCTGGTGGTGAGCGGCGAAATGGAGTTGGCGAGGCTGAAGGTGTCCAGTGGACTGATAAAAAAGGTTTTGCCCGCGTACAGCACGCCTGCCAGCGCCGCCAACACGCTCGACAGAAAAAAGGCCGCCAATTTGTAGCGCACCACGCTCACGCCCAGCACCCGCGCCGTTTCCTCGCCCTGCCGGATGGCGGCAAACGCATGGTGCAGCTTGCTGAGACGCACGGCCAAGCTGACGCCCACCGTGAGCAGCAGCAGCGCCAGCGCCAGCAGATATTGCCCGCGTGAATTGCCGCCCAGCAGCGCCGGAACCAGCAGCCCGTTGGCCCCGCCCGCCACGCTTTCAGGCAGGTTCTGGATCACGGTTCGGACCACTTCGGTAAAGGCGAGGGTGGCAATCGCAAAATACATCCCGCTGAGGCGCATGGTGACCGCGCCCAGCAGCAGACTGATGAACCCTGCCCCCAGCGCGGCCAGCGGCATGGCGGCTTCCCAGGGCAGGCCCGCTTTGAGCAGCAGCGCGTAGCCGTAAGCGCCCAGCCCATAAAACGCGGCGTGCGCCAAAGAGACTTGCCCGCTGCGGGCCAACAAGTCCCAAGACAGCGCCATGATGCCCGCCACCAGCGTAAAAAAGCCGATTTGGAGCAGGAATTCGCGGCGGTCTCCGAGCGGCAGGAACGGAAAGGCGAGGGCCAGCACAAAGAAGATGCCCAGCGCCAGCAGTGCCCGCCACGCGAAGGTGGGCCTGCGGGCCGGAGTCGGGCGCACCGAGACGGCGCTCACCGGCTGCCCCGAAAAGAGCGCAAGACCAAGGTGCCGAAAATCATCAGGAAGAACACGGCGTCGCTCCAGCCGCCGCCGCCCGGCACATAGGTCTGCACCAGCGCCTCGGAGACGCCCAGCAGCACCGAGGCCCACAGCACGCCGGTCAGGTTGCCGAGGCCCGCCATGACGATGATGGCGAACGCCTTGAGCGCAAAGACCAATCCGACGGTGGGGCTGGCGAACAGCAGCACACTGACCAGCACGCCCGCCACCGCCGCCAAACCGCACGACGCCGCGAACGCCAGCAGATAGACCCGGTCGACATTGATGCCGATCAGTTGTGCGCCCCGGCGATTTTGGGCCACCGCCCGCATCTGACGGCCCAGCGTGGTGCGGTACAGCACGAAATACAGGCCCGCCAGCAGCGCGACGGCGAAGGCGAAAGCCACCGCTTTGGGGCCGCCCACCGTCAGTTCGCCCAGTTGTAGGCTGCTGGCCTGATACGGCGTGCTGACGGTGCGGGTGTTGCCGCCCAGCAGCATCAGCGCCAGATTTTGCAGCAAAATGCCTAGGCCGAAGGTCAGCAGCATTTGGTTCAGTTCGGGGGCCAGCAGCACGTGCCGGATACTGACCCGGTAAGTGAGCGCGCCGACGCCAAAGACGGCCAGCGCCACCACCGGCAAGGAGAGCAGCGGATCAAGGCCCAGCGAAGCACTCGCCGCCCACGCCAAAAACGCCCCGATCATCAGAAACTCACCGTGAGCGAAATTGACGATGCCGACCACGCCGACAGAGAGGGCCAGCCCCGACGCGACCAGCGCGTAAATTCCGCTTTGAAGCAGACCGTTCAGCAGTGTTTGCAAAAAAAGATCCATCTAGTGTTGTCCCTCGAGATGTGCTGTAAACGCCGCCAAAAACTCCCCCGGCGCTTCGATGAAAGGAGAGTGGCCCACGCCGGGCAACACCACTTCACGGAACTCGCCGCCCTGCTGTGTGGCCCGCTCCAGCAGGGCGCGGGTCTGGGCCAGCATCGGCTGAGGCGGGCAGGCCTGTGCACCGGGCCAACCGGGCACCGCGCCCAGCGCCCCCAAGTGGGCCAGATCGAACAGGCTGCTGTCGCCAATGATCGCGTCGGCGTCGCCGCGCACCCACAGCACCGGGGGCGGCGGGTTGAGGTCTGCAAAGGCCGACACGTTCATGTGCTGGGCGCTGAAGGCGTTGGCGACTCCCCGCGTGCCCGGCGCGACGTGGGGCCAGTGCGGACTTGCCGCGGCGTCGCCGGGATAAAAGTCGTCTCCGGTGCGGGTGTGGAGCATGGACTCCAGCCAGCGCTCTTCCTGTTCGGCGGTGGGCGCAAAGCGGGCCGGGTTGACGTAGAACTTCCTCAGCACGTCGCGGGGGCTGCCCGGCGCGTCCGAGCGGTCTCCAGCGGCTACGGCAGCCACGAACGCCGCATTGACCGTCCCGCCGCCCGACCCCGCAAAATCCGGACTGTTGGGCGTGCCCTCCGCGCCGTGTGTGCCGCCAAACCCATACGGACTGACCGGCGCAACCAGCGTGAGCGAACGCACCCGCCGCGTGCTTTGCACGGCCAGTTGCAGCGCCACGCCCCCGCCCATGCTCCAGCCCAGCACATCGGCATCAGGCCAGTTCAGTGCGTCCAGCAGGGCGTCCAGATCGTCGGCCCAGTCGCGCACGCCCCGCACGGCGTCAATGGGCGCGGCCTCGGTGTGACCGTACCCGCGCAGGTCTGGGGCCACCACATGCCAACTTGGGGGCACGCTTGCCATCAGCTCACGGAAAAACTCGCCGCTGGACACGTTGCCGTGAATCAGCAGCACCCGCCGCGTGCCCACCTCTGCCGCCGCCCGCTCCAACATATGCGTGCGGAGGCGGGCGGTCTCCAGCTGTCTTGAAACAATGTCTTTTTCCACCGTGTTCATGCCCGTGTATTCCTCCGTCCCTATGATGCTTTGTCGCGTAAAGCCAAGGGGCCACCCCCAGTCTTTCCGGCGTGGCCCCGCTGACTCCTAGTCTTTACGTCAGGATTACTTGCCCCAGACCATCGGTTTTTGGGCAAAGCGGATCGGATACACCGGCACGCGGGCGTCTCCGAGGAACTGGAAATGCAGCCAGTTGCCCGATTTGAAGCCCTGATACTGGGTTTTGAGGCTCTTGCTGAAGGTGAGGGGGCCAAACGGGGTGGGCATGTTGGTTTTGGCGAGTTCTGCGGCCACTTTGTCTTTATCGGTGCTGCCCGCCGCATTGATGGCCGCCGACAGCGACTTGAGGTTGACGTAGGCCAGCGGAGCGAAATATTCCTCGGTGGTAGTGCCGAATTTCTTTTTGTAGGCGGCCACGAATTTCCGGCTCTCGGCCTGCGGGCTGCTGGGCAACCACAGGCTCAGGCCTGCCACGTTGTCCGACAGCTTGTTTTTCTCGAAGCCTACGGGCCAACTCGGAGGCGTGCCGTACAGCAGGCCCAGTTGCAGATTTTGCTGCTTGACTTCGGTGGCGAGTGGCAAGGCGTCGGTGTCGTAGCCGATCCAATACAAAATGTCGGGTTTGGCGGCCTTGGCCTTGCTGACCAGCGGCCCGAAATTGCCGCTGCCGGTCTTGAATTTTTCGGCCATGACCACGTTGAATCCGGCCTTTTTGAAGGCAGCGATGGTGGCGTCTATTCCGGCACTTCCAAAGGGGCCATCTTCGTAGGCGATGGCGATATTTTTGGCCTTACGCTGCGTTTTCAGGGTCTTGAAGTAGCCCAAGATGGCCTCGAAGTTGTAGTAGGCCCACGGGTGGTAATGAAAGAAATACTTGTGATCGGCGAACGCGTCTTCGACGGGCACTGCCGCCGCCCCGATCCACGCCATAAAGGTGTTGTACTGCTTGGCCGGGCCGCTGATGGCGATAGAGGTGGCGCTGCTGACGCCGCCCACCATGAAATCCACCTTGTCGACCGTGACCAACTTGACGAATTCCGGCACTGCTTTGGCCGGGGCGCTGCCATCGTCGCCAAATTCGAGTTCGAGGGGTTTGCCCAGCACGCCGCCCGCCCGGTTGATCTCGTCGAGCGCAAGCAGGTAGCCGCTGCGGGCCGCCTGTCCAGAGACGCTGCCTGCCCCACTGAGGGGAAGCAGCACGCCGACCTTCACCGCACCCGCGCCGGACAGCGCGAGCATCAAGCCCGTCAAAAGCATCTTTTTCATGTTCGGGTGCAGTGTAGAGGGGCGGCGTCACGAATCCGTTACAGCGGCAGTGGCATGAAGGCCGGGCGACTTGGTTTGGGTGATGGGGCTAGTACAACCAAGCCAGTGTGACTGCCCCGTAACACCCAGCGTCTACCCTGAGACCTGATGCGAAACGATGAGGGTGAGGGCGGTGAGGCCGGTAAAGGTGGAGCAGATGTTCAGTCAGGCGTGCTGGAAACCGTCACCCTCATGGCCGGAACAGCAGCAGCGGTTGATGTGCGTCTCGGCTGGCAGGCATGGGGCCACCTGAATGCGGCGCGGGACAACGCCGTGTTGGTCTGCCATTACTACACCGGCACGATGCGTGCGGCGGGCCTCTCCCCCGACGGCACGCCCGGCTGGTGGTCTGCGCTGATCGGGCCGGGTGAGGCGGTAGACACCGACCGGTTTTTCGTGATCTGCATGAACACCCTGTCGAATGTTCAGGCCCACGAGGACGCTGTTATCACGACCGGGCCAGAGACGCTGCACCCGGACGGCACGATGTGGGGCGAGCGCTTTCCGGCTTGGGACTTTGCCGACTTGCACGCCTTGCAACTGGAGTTGATGCACACCCTCGGTATCCCGCGCTGGCACGCTGTCATCGGCCCCAGTTTCGGCGGCATGCAGGCGCTTCAGTGGGCGGCCCGGACTCCTGAATTGGCGGTGCGGGTGGCGGCGGTGGCGGCCAGCCCACAGTCGGGCGTGGCGCTGCGGGGCGTGTTTGGCCCCCTCATGCGTCAGCTTGCGCCCACCGGCGGACTCGACGCGGCGCTGCGGCTGATCTCGTTTTTCGGCTTGGGGGCCGATGGACTGCATCACCTGTTCGGGCACACGGATTTCGATGCTTACCTTCGTAGCCGCGCCCACACCGCCAGCCTGCCCCATATTCTGGATCTCGCGCGGGTGGTTCAGACCCACCGGATGCCCGGACAACCTCAAGACCTGTTTGCCCGCTGGCAAGAGTCCGGCCTGCGCCTCCTGACCGTGAACATCATCGGTGATCAGTTTTTTCCGGTGGCTGAAATGCAGACATTTGCTGGAGCCAGCCAAACCGCCGGAGTCGCCCACCACCATCTGGAATATGCCTCGGCCTGCGGGCATCTGGGCTGCGTGCAGGACACCTCGCCGTTTGCCGCCGCCCTGCGCGACCTGCTCCACGATCAGGCTTTCGAACCTTCCCCGGCGCACGTCGCCTCAACAGGGAGAGATCAGGAGTCGGCGGGCGAGCTACACCATCAGACAAACCGGTGGACTGATCTGGATTCTGCGCTGTAATACCAGATTGCGAGGATTGACGAGAATCATTCAAGCGGAGCGAGCAGCAAGTTTATGAGAGGGAATCAGGTCAGGCGGCGTCATGGGCGTCTGTTCTGACCGGTACACGCGCAGCCGCTCCTCAGCAGGGCTTCAATATGCAGGCCACTTTAGGCAGCAGGAAAGCGACTCAGAGTGCGTGCTTAACCGTGCGCCCACCGACTCAAGTCCAGTGCTGTCTGACGCCTGAGCAGTCCCCCCCTCTGCTCGGCATCACGTCTCCCCCAGTGGATCAGGGCGACGCAGCCAGACGCGCCTGCACCGTCTCGGCAAACGGTTTGGCGGCCAAAATTTGCAGCACGTCTCCCCCCTGCAGCCGGGTGGTGCCGTGCGGAATGAGGTACTGCTCGTCACGGCAGATCAAGACGATCAACGCTTCGTTGGGCAGGCCCAGATCCATGATGCGCTGTCCGATAAAGCTGGAGGTCGGCGGCACCGTGATTTCTATGAAATCGTTGCGGCCTGCTCCGGTCGGCGTGTATTCCAAGGGCATCGCACTGTGACTGTCCAGCGGCGCATTGACCCCCAGCCAGCGGGCCACGAACGGCAGCGACGTTCCCTGCACCAGAATAGATACCAGCACCAAAAAGAACGACACGTCGAACAACAGCTGCGCTCCGGGGACGCCCGCCAGCAGCGGGAAGGTTGCCAACACGACAGGCACGGCTCCGCGCAGGCCGACCCAAGCCACCATCGTCTTGTGCGCCAGCGGCATCCGCACGCCCCACAAACTCAGGTACACCGCCACTGGGCGGGCCACGAACACCAGTACGGCGGCCAGCAGCAGGGCAGGCACGGCCACTTCGGGCAACTGTTTGGGAAAGACCAACAGCCCCAGCAGCAAGAACATGCCGACTTCTAAGAGGTAGGTCAGGCCTTCGTGGAAATGACGTAAGGAACGCTTGTGAACCAATTCGCTGTTGCCCAGCACCACGCCCACGATGTAGATAGCCAGCAGCGCGCTGCCGTGAACCATGCTGGTGAGGCCGTAAGTCAGGGCGACCACCGCGACGGTCAAGACGGAATACAAGCCTTCTAGGGGGAGCCGAATGCGGTTGATGAGCAGCACGGCCAAGCGGCCCAGCGCGTAGCCGATGACGCTGCCCAGTCCCATTTCGAGGGCAAATTCTCCCAGCAGCGCTGACCAAGGCGTCTGGGGGTGGGCAGCCAACTCGGTGAGGCCGATGACCAACACCACGGCTGTGGGATCGTTGATGCCCGATTCGAATTCCAGCAGCGGGCGAATTTGACCTTTGAGGCCCAGCGCCCGTTCCTTAAGCACGGAAAAGACCGCGCTGGCGTCGGTGGGAGCCACAATTGCGCCCAGCAGCAGCGCCACCACTCACGGCAGATCGAACAGCCAGTGGGCCGCTGCACCCACGATGGCTGTGGTGAGCACCACTCCCAGCGTAGCCATTGAAATTCCTGACCACAGCACGGGCCGGGTGGTGCGCCACTGTGTTTCCAGCCCGCCCGTAAAAAGAATAAAGCCCAGTGCGATCAGGCCGACAAATTGCGTGACCTCGTAGTTGTCAAATTCGATGCCGCCCAGTCCGTCGCTGCCTGCCAGCATCCCGATTACCAAAAACAGCAGCAGCCCCGGCAATCCCAGCCGCCCGCCCACCTTGCTCGCCAACAGGCTGAGCAGCAACAGGCCGCCCACCACCAACAAAATCAGTCCAGTATTCAAAAAAAGTCCCCTTTTAACGGTGCTTGCCCCACAGTCACTTGCCGCCAAAGTGTAGAGCGTGACGGAGCCTCAGCGAGACATTCTTGATTGGCATGAGGTCAGGGCCGAGGTGCCTGCTCAGGGGACAGGGCGCCCTGTGACCCTACCGCAGATGGAGGCGCAGCCCTATTCGACGGGCGTTTTGCCTTCTCTGTCATGAAGGGGGCCGGAACTGATTAGGTCAGGTGTCCTTATCCCGTAGCCCTGAGCCTGCCCGAATAACTCGGAGGATCAAGGCTACACATCATCTCGCCAGCTCACTTTTGAAAATGAGATGCAACAAGGCTCATATTGTCACCTGCTCCGGCTTCATGAATGACCTGTGAAGCAGGCTTGAGGTACTGGGTGGGTACTATTTTCACAGCCACCCTCACAACCCATCTCACGTTCTGTGGCGAGAGGCCCTCCATGATGCACCGCGCTGTCGCTCGTTCGCTGTGGTTCGGAAGTGCGCTGACTCTCGGGTTGACCGGGTGCAGCCAGCCTGCCTCCCCAGTCACCACCGATCCCTACGCCGGTGGGCGGAGCTTCCCCTGGGCGTACACCGCGCCCCCAACTCAGCTCCTCCCGCTGCGCCTCACTGCTGGGGAGAACAACTTGTATTACGAGCCGATTCTGGCGGCCCGGAACAGTTGGGGCCCTATCGAGATAGACCGCAGCAACGGCGAGCAGCAAGCAGGAGACGGAAACGCCATCACCCTCGACGGCACAACGTATAGCCGCGGCTTCGGGACGCATGCGGGCAGCGAACTGCGCTTCAGTCTGAAAGGCACGGACGCGACGTGTACCCGCTTTGTCAGTCAGATTGGCATCGACGATGAGGTCGGCACCAGAGGCAGCGTGGTGTTTCAGGTCTACTTGGACGGCCAAAACGCCTATGACAGCGGCGTCATGACTGGGGCCAGCGCGACCAAGACCATCGATCTCGATCTGACGGGCAAACAGGAACTGCGTCTGGTGGTCACCGATGCGGGCAACGGGATCAGCTTTGACCATGCCGACTGGGCCAAACCCCTGATCTCGTGTCAGGCCACCACACCCACCTTGACCCTCAACCAGTCGGCACTCTCGGTCTATCACCTGCACACGGCCAGCCTGAAAGCGGCGTTCGCCCACTACCCACCCGGCCTGGTCGATCTTCGCTTGGAGGCCGATCCGGGAGAGCCGCCGCCCGGTGGAACCCTCCTGCCTTACCCTGTGGTGCTCCAGACGACCGCCCTGACCCTCAGCGGGGCGGCGTCTGAAACCCGGGACGTGGTGATTGCCGCCCCCGAGAAGTTCGGCTTCAACAACTACTCGTCGGCCTTTCATCTGGTGGTCTCGCGCAATGGGCAAACCCTCAGCAGCGTCCCGGTGCAGCTCACCGAATTGCCGATCAAGTTCACGGCCTCCGTGGAGCCGGGATCGGTCAGTGGCCGTCAGGGAGAGGTCAAAACGCTTGTGCTGACGGTCACGGCAGATCCACCTCTTGACCGGGCATACCCGCTGTCGATCGGGTTTCAAGACAACTTTACCCAGTCTTACCCCCTTGAGTCGGTAGGGCCGGTCAGTGGAAACGGAGCGCGTATGCAGGCGGCACTGACGTTCCGCTTCGGGGGCAATAATCCGGTGGGGGGGTATCAACTGCGTGCGGGGGTCGCGGTCGGCACCATCACGACTGGCTACCGGGATCTCCTCTACGCGGGCGCGCCGAGCTTTGGCCTCGACTTCACGGTACGGCCTTGAAACGGCGAGGGGGGGTGAGCGTCTCGGGTGGCCCCTGATCACTCCCTGGGATCGTCCAGCACAGTGAGGTACGCGTCCCCAGCCTCACGGGCGTACAACAATGCCGCCGACACTCGGGCGTTGGTCTGTGGGTCATGGGTGCCGAGTTCGAGGGCCGCGTACAGGCCGCCCACCGCGTTGTCGATCCATTTGGGGCTGAGGCCCAAGTGACCGGCGATGGCGGCATTGGAATACCCCTGAGTGATCAGGCTCCACAGTTCCGTCTGACGGGCCGTGAGATGCCGAAAGCGGCCGCCACCCGGTTCGCCCTGTGCCAGTAGCGGATCGAGCACGACTTGCCCCCGGCGCACTCCCTCGATGGCCCGCAGGATGGTCTGCACGTCCCGCACCGACTTTTTGAGCAGGTAGGCCCAGCCGGTCAGGTCTGCGGCGATCAGTTCGCGTGCAAAGGCGAGGTGGGCGTGATTGGACAGCAGCACGATGCCCAGTGCGGGATGACGTGCCCGCAGTTGCCGCCCCAGCGTGACGCCGTCTTCCCCGCCGAGGTCGATGTCGAGCAACACGACGTCTGCCTGCGTCATTCCTTGGCCCGAGCGCGCCTCTCCGGCACTGCCGTAACTGCCGATCACCCGGACTTGCCCGGTGCGTTCCAGCGCGTGGCACAGCAGATCGCGGAACAGGGCTTCGTCCTCCACGAGGGCGACGTGGGCCAGACTCACCTGAAGGGGACTCACCTCGGCACCTCCGCCCAGACCCGGGTGGGGCCACCCCGGCGGCTCTCGATGCCCCAGCATCCTCCTGCACTCTCCACCCGCGCCCCCAGGCACAGCAGCCCCAAGCCTGGAGGCTGCGCTCCCACTTCAAACCCGCGCCCGTCGTCTGTGACTTCCAGCCTCAGCCTGCCCGGTTCCAACCCCAGCCACACCGTGGCGCAGCCTGCCGCCGCGTGCTTGAGAACGTTGCCCAGCGCTTCTTCGGTGGCGCGGAAGGCCACCAGTTTCAGGGGCAGCGGCAACGTGCGTTCTGCGGCGATGAGGGCGTCGTCGGCCACCAGCCGCACGTCCAGCACGCCGTGCAGCTGTGACGCCAAGATCTGCAACGCGGCCACCAGACCCATCCGTAGCGCTTCAGGGTGAAGCCGGTGACTGACCTGCCGCACGTCATGCTCGCGCAGGTGTTCCAACTCGGCCCGCACGGCTTCGATGCGGCGGCGCGCCTCCTCGCTCACGTCCGCGATCTCGCTCAGGCGGTACTCGGCCACCAGGAGCCGCGACTGCACTCGGGAATGCAGGAACTCGCTGATGTCGCGCCGGGTGCGCTCCTCGGCCTCGCTGACCAGACGGCGCGAGGCTTCTAGGGCGGCCGAAGCACGTCGCCCTTCTTCGAGCAGTTCGGCATTGTGAATAGAGAGTGCCACTTGCCGGGCGAACGCCTGCCCGGTGCGAATCCACTGCGGGCTGAAGTGCGGGGTGCGCTGATGGAATGACAAGCTGCCCAGCACCCGGTGCTCGACACACAGCGGAATGGCGATGACGTGCGCGGCTCCTGCAATGTGGCTGGCAATCCGGGCGATCAGCGGGGGCACCACCCCGTGCGTGAAGTCTTCGACCGACCCCATCACCGGCTCCGTTCCCTCGAAGGTGGCCCGCAGCAACGGATTGGCGTCGACAGAGCCGACCGTGTACAGGTCAAAGCGCGGGATCAGGCGTCGCCCGAGCCGCAGGGCGCGCTGATTGTTGCGGCCGTGCAGTCCGCCGATGAAGACCGGCTGCGTCGTGCGGGCGGCCGTATCGAAACGCGACAGCACGATAAACGGGAACCCCAGCGCGGCCTCGGCGTCTTCGACGATCTGTTGGGCAAAAGGTGACCAGTCCAGATGGCCCACCGAGGCTTGGTGGGGCAGCTTAACGGTCATCCTTGATCTTGGCACGCCCAAGCGAAGGGGGAGTAGGGGGGGAGCTCTGGCCGTGAAGCAGTGTGCACGGTCTTGTGAACTTCATGAAGGGCCTGTTTCCCCCTAAGGGGTTAACCCCCTACCGACGATCTGATGGATAACCCACACTGACCTCATCCGACAACGTGCATCTGGGCCACCATCCAGAGGAGACGCTTGGGGAGTTCAAAGCGCGGGAAGCCACCACAGCGTCCGGTCAGACGCCGCGCCTTGAAAAGCCAGTCGGTTCGCTCCTGCAGCAAGGCAGCCCCACTGGACGCATCACCCGCCCGAGCAGTTGGGTTCAGCCCGCCTTTCCCTCGTTCTCTCCTGCCTCATCTCGTCTCAAGCCGGGTGCTGATTGACCCGGCTCCAGGAGCACTATGCGAAAAATCTATTCCTCGTCTGCTGCCGCCCTGATCAGAGTCTGGGTATAGGGAACCGCTCGTTCGTGGCGTCCGAGATGAGTGCCATGAGAAATGAAGACATTCGAGGCAGCCTCCGCGCCTTGTCTGGTTCGAGGACGGGAGGCCAGGTCACAGCTTCTTCTTCGGCGCTCCAGAGGCGTCCCGCGCAAGACTTCCTCTCCCGCATCGTGCTCGACGCCGGTCTGGAGCTTCCGCAACCCCTGTGTTGTTCGTCTTGACGTTTCCGCACCAGTGGAGGCAGTGGGCCTCCGAAGCAGCTCAACTCAGGGAGCACGGCATGACACACCTCACCTCTTTTTCCATTGCCTCTTCTGAGCTGATCCCCCGGATTTGGGGCCTGTTTTTCCTCAACGGCCTCCTGTTTTCCTCGTGGGCGGTACAGATCCCAGCCGTTCAGGAGCGTTTTTCTCTTGGCCCATTGCACCTTTCTGGGCTGTTGTTCACCCTGGTCGTGGGCAATGTGGCGGCGCTCGCACCCGTGGGCTGGTTGATGCAGCGCTGGGGCGTCCGGGCTACGTTGCTGCTGAGTGTCGTTGCTATGGCGCTGGGATTGATCGGGTTGCCCCTGAGTCCGAGTTTGCCGCTGGTGGTGCTGAGCCTGCTGGTGTACGGTCTGGGGTTTGGGGGCGCCGACTTGGTGCTCAATGCCACCGGCACTTGGCTGGAAGACCAAGTGCATCATCCCATCATGTCTGGGTTTCACGCCGCGTTTTCTATGGGGGCCTTGGCCGGTGGACTGCTGGGGGGCTTGCTCCTCACGCGGGGCGTCTCGCTGCTTCATCACTTGGGCGGCGTCAGCTTGCTGGTGGGGCTGGCCGGGAGCGTTTTGGCCCTTCAGTTCCCGAGGCGCGTCCTGACCCAGCCCACCCTAAGCGGCAGGGAGCGGCCCAGTGTCTTGCTGGGTCTGCTGCTCTTGGTGGGCTTCAGTGCTGCCCTCTGTGAAGGCGCGGTCAATGATTGGGCCGCCGTGTACGTCAGGGGGGTGCTGAACGCTCCCGCCTCGTCTGCCAGTCTGGGCTTCACCAGTTTCGCGTTGATGATGGTGGTGGGCCGGGTGTGCGGGAACCGGCTGTGTGCCGTGCTGGGGCGGGGCCGCTTGGCAACGGGGGCGGCTCTTTTGGCCACCGCCGGGTTTGTGGGCGTGCAGTGGGCAGGAACCGTTCCCAGCCTGGTCTTGCTGGGCTTCGCGCTGGTGGGCTTGGGATTGTCTGTGCTGGCCCCACTGGGGTTCAGCGCCGCTTGGCAACTCGGCCAGGCCCGGGGCGTCGCGCTGATGACGGCGGTCTTTTACGGCGGCTTTCTGGCCGGGCCTCCCTTGGTGGGCGTCGTGGTTCACGCCTCGACGCTGAAGGCCGCGTTTGCTCTGCCTCTCCTCCTGGCCCTGGTGTGTGCGGCGTTGAGTGCTGGCCTGAAAGTGTTTGCCGAACCAGATCCGGACGTGCCGTTGCCCGCTTAATCCGGGATCGTTTCTTGCACCGCCTCCCTCCATCACCCTCAGTCCTCCAAGGAGCGTTTCCCTGTGCCAAGCCCAATTCTGACCCTTCCGGAAGCGAGATACGATGAATTCACCCAGTGGTACGTCGATCTGGTCGATGAGATGCTGGCTGACCCCAGTGGCCCTTGGCAAGCCATGCTGGGCGTGTTCGAGCAGCGTCGTCAGAACCGCGTGGCGAATCTGGTGGTTTTGGATGTGGCCTGCGGGGAAGGGCACCTCAGCCGCTTCGTCTCGCAGTATCAGCCCAAGCAGGTCATCGGCATCGACATTTCCCGCAACCTGCTGGCCCAGGCGCGCCGCCGAACCCAGCTCCCCTCCCTCGAATACCGCCTGGATGACGCCCAGACTCTCGGGACACTTGCCGACGCGTCTGTGGACGTCGTGGTCTCTTCGCTGGCCTTGATGGACATTCCCCATCACGGTCAGTTGTTCGCGGCCATGCGCCGGGTGCTGAAGCCCGGTGGGGTGCTGGTTTTCTCCTGCCTGCACCCTTGTTTCGAGGCCCCCTTCCACGAGTTGACGGGGCCGCAGTTTCTGAACGACGGCGAAGAGAGGGTCGGCTATATCATCCGCAACTACCATCAAGTGGGCGCTTGGCAGTCCGGCAACGCAGGCCTGCGGGGCCATTTCGGCGCGCACCACCGGACACTGGCTTCCATCGTCAATCCCTTGACGGGCACCGGCTTTCAGGTGACCCACTTGGCTGAGCCTGTGGCGTCTGGGCCGGGGTTGTTTGGAGGCGTGCCCAGGCTGATGGTCATTGAAGCCCAAGGGTGAAGCGCTGTCTAGCCGGTGGTACTGTGCCGCATGCAGGGTTCTTGTCGGTGGGCGTCGTCAGGTGATGCGGTGTAGATTGACCGTATCTATGCCCTCACCACGGCCACAGGTGCGGCTGTGAGCGGCTCCGCGAATTCAAGGGTCTCCTTGCTTTGCCTGCTCCTCTGGCCGCTGTACACGGGGACCGCTTCCGCGCATGTGGGCAAGTCGGCGGCACTCTCCAGTCTGCCCGCACCTGCTGGCCAGTACGGGCTGCCCTTCGCGGCATCTCCGGGGCCAGACACTTGGTTGATGGGGCAGTTCTACGGCAATACCACCTTCGCCTACGAACAGCGGCGCAGTCTGTACGGCAATGGGCAGGGCATGCACTTCGGGCTGGATTTCAGTGCCCCTTGCGGCACCCCAGTCGTGGCAATCACTGACGGCGTCGTCTCAGAGGTGGATGGCCCGCATGGTTCCGGGCCGCACAACTTGGTCATCACTCATCCGGACGGCCTCTCCAGCCTCTACGGGCACCTGCTCAACAAGGCCGCTGTCAAGGTGGGGCAGCGGGTTCGGCGCGGCGAGGTGGTGGCCCTCTCGGGCGACTCCCAAGAGACGTGTGTGTCCGAGCCGCACCTGCACCTGGAGATCCGCGATCATTCGCATCAACTGCTGCTGAACCCTGTGGGCTACTTGCAGGCCGACTGGGCCTCACTGGGCTTGGCGGATCCGGACATGGACAGCGCGGGTTTCCAGCAAGACCTGCGGCAACCCGGCGTCTGGCAGTTTCCCGAAGATCAGCCGGGCGTCCGGCTGCACGGCCCGCTCCTGAACAACTTTGCTCAGCCTTGGCCGCCCCCTACGCCCAGCACGCCGGTGAGAAAATGAGGCGCAGAAGCCTGTGGGCGGGCGCCGTGTGGGCGGCCTTCTGGACGGCTTCGGCTTCGGCAGCACCCTACACCGTCAAGCCGGGTGACACTTTATACAGCTTGGCGCGCTCGGTGGGCCTCACGGTGGCGCAGCTGCAAACGCTCAACAGCCTGACTGGCCCGGGGCTGAAGGTGGGTCAGGTGCTGGAGGTGCCCACCGTCGGGGGGCCACTTGCTTCGCCGTCGCCCTTATCGATACCGCCCGTACCGGTATCACCTTCCCCAGACGCGCTGAATCTGGAACCTGTCGCCGGACGGGTCTCCCGCGCTGGTTGCTGCGCCCACCCGGTCTGGACGGCAGACAGCACCCACCTGCTGTTCCTCGATCGCCCCGCAGGACGCGAGGTGGGCATGTACAGCGTGCCTGCCGATGGCACAGGACTCAGTGGTCTGTGGCGTCTTCCACCGACGCTGCTCTCCGAGGGTAGCCTGTACGGGTTGCAGCCCGCTGGCCCGGCAACGGCTCTGGCCTTGCACTTCGGCGCGTCCTCGGCGGGAGTGGTGGTCACGGTGCCGACCAGTGGACGGGACGCCGTCTGGTCGCCAGAGGGCCGGTTGGCTTGGCCCACTTACGGCGCTGCCGACCGGAGCGACTGGACGCCCTTGACGGTTTTGACCGCCGATCCCTTCGGAAGTGAGGCCAAAGCGCCGTCCCGCCCATTGGTGACGGTGTATGGGGGACGGCTGGTGGGCTGGCTGAACGAGGACACGCTGCTGTTGACCGGGCGACTGGCCCGAAACGATGCCCGGCGCTCGGTTCTGACCGTAGACCGGGCCACGGGCCGCACCCGCGTGCTGGCGCAGGGCCAACTGCTGAGTGGGGTGCGGCCCAGTCCGGACGGCACCCAAGTGCTGTTCCGGGTGACGCTCGACGCGGCGGGGCGGGGCGGCCTGTTCGTCGTGCCCACAGCGGGCGGCGCGGTTTGGCCCGTGCCCACCTTCGGGTCCGGGCGTTGGCAGGACAATGCCCGGCTGCTGCTCGTGCCCTACGAGCCGGGCCAGGCTTCCCACCGTCTGTTGCGTATAGATGTGACCACGGGTCAGACGGAAGACCTGCTGTCCTTCTCCGACAAGATCGCGGGCGACGACTGGCAAGTGGCTCCAGACGGAACGCGCCTCGTGTATCTCAGTGCCGGAGACCGGGCGCTGCATGTCCTGACCCTGCCGGATGAGGGGATGCTTCCCTGACCGCAGGCTGAACCCGCAAGGGAAATGCCGATGAACCAGCCGCTGTCTGGACGTGGCCGAAGAGCCAAGGAGGGGGCGCGGCTGAAGGGATCAGAGGCGCTACAGTCCCCCGTGTTCAATGTCTTTATTACTGTGCTTCCGGGGCTCACTCTCCCCTAGCAAGCCTGCCACCCATTGCCACGCCGATCCTGCTCAAGCCTCATCACCGCGGCCACAAGCCGTTGCGGCGAGGGGTGTTCCTCCACCTACTGCGGCCAAATCCGGTTCATCCACTGCGCGGGCCGGGTGGCCTCGCCCCGTACCCGCAGCTCCAAGTGCAAATGCGGGGCGTTGCTGACCCCTTCAGAACCGACTTCTCCGAGCTGCTGCCCCCGCTCCACGGTTTGGCCCACGCGCACCAGCACGCGGCGCTGATGGAAATACAGGCTGGTGATCCCTAGGCCGTGATCGATCACCACCAGACCGCCGCGAACGGGATACTTGCCAGCGACGACGACGACGCCTGCATTGACGGCCCGGACGGGAGTTCCGGGTTTGGCAAGGTAATCTTCGCCATAGTGGTAGACGACGGGACTTCCAGCGGTGTAGGTGCGGGGTTGACCAAATGCACTCGCCGTCAGCCGGGTCGAGAGCGCGACTTGGAACGGTTGGCTCCACTGCTGGGCCGTCCGGAGGGCGTAGGCCCGTTCAACCGCCTCTTCCTCCGCCTTGCGGGCCGGATCCTGCATTCTGCTGCTGATGCTGGAGGGCAGATTCAAATGCTGCGTGGCTTGTCTCTGATCGGTGACTGGAATCGAACCCCGCATCACGTCCTCTCCGACGCGAATCTCGTACACGACGGGCGTGGTCTTCCCCAAAACCACCCGTCCGAACACCAGCGTCCCTCCAGCGGAGACTACCGGCTTCAGCACCTCGTTCGGGAGGCGAACGTCTTCACCCACCTCGCTTGGAAACCGCACCGTCGCCTCCTGCGCCCGCGTTCCCGAGAGGCGCAACACGAACGCGTCGCCCATGCGGACCTGAGCGGGAGCCGTGACCGTGACGCCCGCGATCTGCTGCACCGCGGGAGCAGCGACCGTGGAAGACAGTTGCAGGAGTTGGCCCACCCGCACAGAGGGACTCTGGAGGCGGTTGAGTGCCGTCAATGCGGATACGGTGGTGCCCTGGGCAGTGGCGATGGAATAGAGGGTGTCACCGGGCTTCACGGTGTACGTGCTTGGGCCGAAGGACAGCAACACGGCGAGCAGAGCCGCAGGAAGATTCATGGCCGCACTATGCCGGATGCAGGGGCAGGAATCACTGAGAACGCACTTCCCAGGAGAGTCCAACCGTTCCGTACCGTTTTCAAGCAAAATCTAGGGATCATGACAGGAACCCTATGATTCAGGCCTCTACGCCTTCCGCACGGACCACTGCGCGGATAGGCCGCACTCCCTTCATCCGGCTTCAACAGGCCAGTCTCGTCATTCTCGCCCTGCTGACCAGTGGGGCCGGCGCCTATACGGTCAAGGCGGGCGATACCCTGTACAGTCTCGCCCGGTCTCAGGGAATCACCGTGGCGGAATTGATGCGGCTCAACGGCCTGAGCAGTACGGTGCTCGAAGTCGGACAAGCCCTGAAGTTGCCCGGAGAAGGGCCGGTTCAGCCCCCGGTTGCGGCCCAGACGGAGCAATTGGTGGGTCTCACGGTCGCGTCGCCGGCCACACTGCGGATGGGGGATGCGTTCGTCCTGCGGCTGGGTGGGCCACGTGCGGCGCAGGCAACGGTGCGCTTTCTGAGTGAAGTCGGCGAAAAGGTTCAGCTTCCCGGCGAGGCGCTGCAGCCAGTCGCGTTCGGAAACGAGTTTCTGGTGCTGGGCCGAGCCGTGTTGGGAAAAATCACGCCGCTCGTCTATGAGGTTCGAGTAGGGGCAGAACGGCTTCAGCGAACGGTCGAGATCACTCCACGTTCACAGCCCCTTCAACGCCTGAATCTTCCCGCCGCTCTCAGCAGCAAGTTGGAACCGGCTGCCCGCCAAGCGGAGGACGCCGTGGTGGAGCAGACCTATCTTCGGCGCACGCCTCAGGCTTGGTCGAAGCCCTTTCAGGCCGCGCTGAATGTGCGGGCGCAGAGTACCGCCTTCGGCCAACCGCGAATCTATGTCGCGGGCGGCCCCGTTCAGTACCATTACGGAATCGATTACCCGGCCCCCGCAGGGACTGCCGTGACGGCGGTGAATGACGGGACGGTGGTGTTGGCTCAACTGTTCCCCGTGCGCGGCGGTTTGGTGGTCATCGATCACGGGGCGGGGGTGTCCAGCCTGTATTTTCATCAGCGCAAGATGTTGGTTGGGGTGGGCGAGCGCGTTCAGCGCGGACAAAAAATCGGTGAAGTGGGCAGCACCGGCCTGAGCACCGGCCCGCATCTTCATCTGGAACTCCGGGTGAGGGGCACCGCCACCGATCCCGCGAGCTGGATAAACCGCCTGTGGCCGCAGTGAGCCTGATCGCCTTGAACACCCGTCACCTCAGGAGGTCGAAGTTCATCTAGAGATGAACCGAGCGAAGCGAGTATCGAAGAAAGTACGTTGCACTGGGAATGGAGCGGTTTATGAAGATGACCCGGTCATGATCAACTTTTCAAGTGCTCACGCTCCCGAATAGGGACTGCTGAGCTGATCAGTACAGAGCGCCATAGGAACAAAGAGATGTGCTCGCCGTTCCGCCTGACACATCCTAGCCGGGGGCATGCCTTCCTCCCTCCTTCAGATCGTCCAAGTTGTGGGGCCACGTCATGGGGTCGAGGCCGCAACGGCTTACCTCTATTCTCCTCCGTCCGCCCATCCCGCACGCCCCGTCTCTTTGTGAAACTCGTCCAGCCAGAGGGTGCGGTGGGCTTCGGGCAGATACGGAAACTCGGCGTTTTCGATCTGCTGGGCCAGCACCGAGGCGGGCACCGTATGTTGGCGGGCCGGATTGCGCCCGAACACGGTACTGACAGGCGGCTGAAAGACCACCAGCGTGGTCAGTGCGCCGTAATCGAGGCCCAACCCCAGCGGCACACGCCTGAAATCGCGGCGGGTGTTGGTGGCGTCCCACACCACTTTCCCCTTCCGGCGCAGTTCCACCCGCAGCCGCTCTTTGGCCGCTTGCAGCACCTGCCCGTTCAGCGATTGATCGGCCCGCTTGCCCGCCAGTTCGTCGCGGATGGCGTCCAGTGAAACTACCTGATGATCCGGCAACCGCTCGGCAATCCAACTGCTCTTCCCCGAACCACTGGGGCCGCAGGTCACGACCAGTTGCGGAAATCCGGCGCGGGCGGCATAGGAGCGCGACACCGCTTCCTGCGGCACCTGAATGAGACCTGCTTCGTGATCGAGGATGCCGCCTTGCACCGTCAAGTCGAGGAAGTCAGGAGAAAATCCAGCCAGCGTGCTGCTGATCTCCGCTTGCCATTCGCCGTAAGGCTCGGTGTCCCACACGCCGTAGTCCTGCGCTTGCAGCCGGAAATACTCCAGATCGTCGAGCCGCGCGGCCTGATCTGCCGTGACGCGCCCACGGGTGTCGGCCACCTCCAGCAGAGACAGCAGCGGCAAATTGACCTGACGGGCCAGGCGGCGATAAGCGGCCAGCGTGCCGGTTTGAAGCGTGCGGGTCAGGTCATGATGGTGGCCCACCAACGCCAGGACGCCGTGCAGCACGGCGGCAGGCAACTCCAGCTCCGGCAACCGGTAAGCCAAATACGAGCGGCCCCGGTCGGCGTGGCGTGGTGAGATCACGCGCTCGTGTCCGGCTGCATCGGGGGCGCGGCGGGTGGTCAGTCCTTTGCCGATGTCGTGCAGGGCGGCGGCGAGGATCAAGATTTGGCGCCGGTCGTCTGCGAGTCCCTCCTGCTCAGCCAAGCTGTACGCTTCGTTCAGCACCAATCCGGTATGGGTTGCCACATCCCCCTCGGCATGCCACTCCGGGTCCTGCTCGGTGGCAGGCAAGCTGTCCAGCAGCGGCAACACGTGGCCTAGATGCTGTTGGAAGGCCGGGAAATCCGGGGTTCCACTGCCCCTCAAGCTGTTCAGGAAAGCGTTCATGGCTCGCGCTCCACCTGTCTGAGGCCGTTGGGCGTCACGGCCCCATGCATCCAGTGGGTGTCTGTCTGCACGTGCCCCCGGCGGACATATTTGGCGACGTGTTCTTGAAACTGGGCGTAGGCGAAGCCCTGCACGGTTCGCACCACATAGCCTTCGGTCTGATCCGGATCAATATCGAGGGCGCGTATTTGGCCCTCGTTCCATAACCCCCGCGCCAGCTGCCGGGGCGTCGGCACACCTAGCGCCTTCGCCCACACCAAAGTCTCATCCCAATTCAAACAGGTATTGCTCTCATCCCACACACTGAACAGGTAGAAGTAGCTTTCCAGATGATCGTAGGCCAGCGAATGCCGGGCAAACAGGTTCTCGCCGCACACGCGCCAGCCTTCCGGAATCAGGTAACCGACGCGCCCTTGCAATCCCTTGACCCAGTCGCGCGACGGGTGGGGCCGGGAATCCAGCGAGCGGGCGTGCAGCCCCATGCGGTACAACGTTGTGTTTTCGCCGTCCAGCTTTTCGGTCACCACCACCTCCTGCCCCGCGAACCTCTGGGCATGAGTCCAGACCGCGTCGTCTTGCCCCGCCCCCGGAGACCAGGGCAGGTGGGGCGTGCGGGGGTATTTTCGGCGGTCGGTCATGGCGAATCTTGCCGCAGATTAGCGGGTTTTTTAGCGTGAGGGCAGCGCCGCATGGCGCACCTTGGCTGAGCCAGATCACCTATTGGGGAGGGGGGCAGCGCCCGCTAAGCTCGGTGCGATGACGGCGCAGCGGCCCACCCTGGAAACCCTCTTGTTGGAAGCCAGAGCGCGGCTGCTGGGCCGGGCGGTGCTGCCGGAGGTGTTCGCCGGGCGCGGGTTCACGCCGGACGCTCTGCGGCAATTGGAACTGGGGCTGGACAAAGACGAGAACGCCGTAATCGCTCTGCGGAACCCGGCAGGCCAGTTGGTTGGCCTGAAACTCCGCCTGCTGCGCCCAGACCGCCACAAGTACCGGGAGATTCCAGAGGACAACGGCAATCCACCGTGGTTCGCGCCGGGATCGGACCAGGTGTCGGCGGCCACGTACCGGGGCGTGCTGTGTGTGGAGGGCGAATTCAACGCCATGCTGACCCATCTGGCGCTGTCTGGAACGGATGCACGGCATGAGCGCTGGGCCGTCGTCGGCCTCGGCAGCACCTTCGGCCCGGTGCCGTGGGCGTGGCTGGCGTTCCTGGGGCTGCCAGTGGTATTCGCGCTCGATCCGGGGCGCCTGGCCAACAAGCAGTTTTTGCTGTGGCAGGCGCAGGCTGAAGCATTGGGCCTGAACATTCAGCGTGCCGCACCGCTCCTAGGCGACTGGGACGCAGGCGAGTATGCCGAGGCGTGCGGTGTGGAAGCGTTGCGGGCACG
Source organism: Deinococcus sp. Arct2-2 (assembly GCF_004801315.1). Classification (GTDB taxonomy): domain Bacteria; phylum Deinococcota; class Deinococci; order Deinococcales; family Deinococcaceae; genus Deinococcus. The sequence continues at coordinate 4,652 of NZ_SSNW01000059.1, read as the reverse complement.
CACGCTTCAACTTCTGCCCGCTTTCTAAGCCCTCTGCATTGCCCCTCCTTGCAGCCGCCGTGCCAAGCTGAGCGGCGATTTCATCCCACCCTTTCCTCTTGCACCCCTCCACAGGAGCCACACCATGACCGCTGCTGCCCCACTGCTCGCTGAATTCGAAGCTTTGACCCACCGCGCCCGCATGGGACGCATGGTGGAACTGGGTCGCCTGCCGGAATCGCAGCGCGAACCCGTCCTGGAGGGTCTCCGCAGCGGGAGCGTGTACGAACGCCGTCTGGCGCTGTGGGCCTGTCATGGAAGCCGGGACGCCGAGCAGGCCTACCGGGCGGCCCTCGATCCATCCGGGCACGTGGCTGGCCCGGCGCTCCGTCTGGTGGCGCTGCTGTGCAGTGAAAAACAGTTTTTCGGCCTGCTGGACGCCCTGCCCACATCCCGGCATGTCGCGCTGGTCAGGCGCTGGAAGATGGCGGGCCGCCCCGCAACTCCTGTAGACGCTTGGATAGAGCAGTTGCTGTCTGCGGGCCGCCGGAGCGAAGTCTGGGCGCTCCTGCCCTATGCTGGCCCCGAACTGGCCCGAACACTGCTGTTGGCCGCGCTGGATGAGGGCAACGGACGGGATTGGCAACGTCTGGCCCGCCGTTTTCCCCGGCTGGTGGGGGAAGAAGTGCTGCGGCGGGCCAACGCGGCCACTGAACTTGATTCCCGTCTCATCTCGCAGGCTACGGCAGTCCGCGCAGAGTTGATGGAGCAGGAACGCGGCCTCGCGCTGGCGTTGACTCAGGAACTCGGGCGCACGGCTCCGCTGAGCCAGCTCAATCTATGGTCACTGGTGCGCCCCGCGCCTGAGCAAGTGGCGTCCCTGCTGCTGGGTTCACCTGATCCGGTCTACCTCGACCTCACTCCCGCGCTGCGCCGCCTGTCCAACGAGCAGATTGAGCGCCTGTTGCTTCAGCGCCGCTCCAATTTTCCGGGGGCAGAAGGGGCGTTTGGCCGCCTGCGTCCTCAGCGCCGACATGCGTTGGCTCCAGCTTTTCTGGCCGCGTTCACCTCGCCGCAGGGCGTCGTTCCGCTGGAATTGGCCACCCGCCTGCCCTCCGATTTGCGTGAATCAGAGGCACGGCGTCACCTGGCCCTGCCCGCCCTGCAGACTCGGCCCCTCCAACGCCTCCCCTACGCTGGCCTACTGCCGTGGGACGAAGCCCACGCCGCTGTGGACAACGCGCTGCGGCATCCCGACGCCGAGTTGCGCGGTCAGGCCATCGCCAGCCTGCTGTCTGCACTGCGCTACGAGCGGGGGCGGCAGGCGGAGGCCCTGCAACTGGTCACGGCCCGGCGCAACGAGCAAGACCCGGTACGTGGCCGGATGCTGTGGGCGCTGGCCGATCTGCCGCCCGGACTGTGGCAGGCGGGCAGCTTGGCCGCGCTGGGACAGGTCATTCAGGACGCCCTCAACGCCGCTGACCTCTCCTTTTCCACGGCGCAGTCGGCAGAGCGGCTCCTGGTGGGGTTGCTGCCGTTCCAGCCGGGTTGGGGCGCAGCGTGGCTGGGCCAGCTGGTGCAGGCGCGGGGTCAGGTCAATTTCGGCTCCCTGGAACGGCGGCTCACGCCGGGTAGCGCGGCGGTGCTGATCGCGGCTCTCTTGCCTGTACTACGCGGCTGGGAAACGCGCGAACGGGAAGGCCAACTGCTGGGGGCCATTCGCAGTTTCGGGCGGTACGTGGGCCAGTCGCCGGACTTGCAAGACATTCTTGAACGCTTGGTTCAGCAGTCGGCAGAGACGTGGACTTCGGTGGGCGCACTGGGCGTGTTGGCCGAACACAGCCGCGAACGCTTTGCCCTGCTGGTGCAGCACCTCTTGGCCCGCGACGCCAGTTGGGGCACGCAGCCGCTGGTCTACGGGCATGTCCACCGCCACCGCCAGGATTTGCTGATGCCCTTGTTGGGGCGGCAAGCCTCCCGGGGGCGCTTCAGCACCGGAAAAACGCGCTTCGTGCTGCCGCTGTCGGCGGGTTCTTACCGCTGGACAGTCACGCAGCAGCAGTTGTTTGCCCAGACCCTGACCGAAGTGTCTCAGGACACAGGCCGCGATTTTCCCGGCGTGATCCGGGCCCTGCACCAACTGGCCGCGCTGCCGTCTCCGGTGCGCCCCCCGGCCCGCGCCTCGCTGCTGTCCCGCCTGACCGGTTTGCCCCGTCCCGCCGAAGACCTGCCGCTGCGCCGCCTGACCGAACTGGCTACCCTTGAGAACTCTGTACTGGCCCTGCGGGATACCGCCGTGCGGATGCTGGGCCGCTTAGACGCGGCACGCGGATTGCCTGCACTGCTGGACATGTTGGAGGATGACCGCGCCCGCATCGCCATCTACACCCTGCGCCGCCCGCTGCTGGATGTGCCGCCCACCGAAGCCCTGAAGCTGCTGGGGCAGGTGCCGCGTGAGCGGGTCACGGTGGTCAAGGAAGTGCTGCGCCTGATCGGAGACTTGCCCGGCGAGGCCGCCTACCAAGCCTTGTTGAATTTTGGCCGTGACGATCTGCACCGGGACGCACGGGTGGCGCTGCTGCGGGGCCTGTGGAACCACCTCAACCGCCCGGAAACGTGGCCGCTGCTGCTCTCGGCGGCCCAGTCCGGCGACGCGGGCCTGTCGAGCGGCCTGGTGCGGCTGCCCGCGCAACAGGTCACCGCCGCCTACAGGCCGCAGTATCTGGCCCTGTTGTCGGCGCTGCTCGTTCATGCTGACCCCGTGGTGCGGCTCGAAACCTTGCGCTTTCACGCCGCCGTGACCGACCCCGAACGCCAGATTTTAGGCGTGTTGCTGGGCGCGATGGCCTCACCGCACGCGGAGGAAGCGCAGGCGGCGGCCCGCGTGGTCTTCGCCTCCTACTCGGGCCGGGACGCGCCCGCGCTGGCCGCCGCGTTTTCAGCCCTGCTGCCCCAGCGCCGCGCCCTGGTGCAGGCCACCGTTGCGTTGCAAGGGGCCGCCAGCGCCGCCCCGCACAAGGCCGCGTCCATCGTGAGAGCCGTACTGGACGCTTTGGCTGCCGATCCCCTCACGCTCCACCTGCAAGTGCGGCTGGCCGTCGCCACGCTGGGTTGGCCCGACCTGGCCGCACGCCTGCTCCGCTGGGCTGAGGCGGATCAGCTTCACCCGGAAGTTCTGATGGACGCCGTGAATGCTGTGCTGGGCGCAGGGGCACGCACTGATCTTTCACAGATTCACGTGTTGGAAGAACTCTTGGCAGGTGGCCCCCCCGAAACCCGCCGCATTGCCCTGGCCGCGCTGACCGTGGCGGCGCAGGCTCCGGGCGCGTGGACGCCACAGCGGCTGGAGCGGTTGCGGACTTACCGGGCCGACGCAGCGGTGTTGGTGGCGAGCGCTGCCCAGTTCACCCTGCCCGCGGCGGAAGTGCAAGGGGGCGCAGCGGAGGCGCAGGGCTGATTCAGGGTCGGGATCAACCGTGCTGCTGCTGCGCGGAGCCCCACGCTATCCTGGACTCCTTCTCCTGGCGCCTCTGCTCCGACCCGTGCGGCAGATATCGTGTCTGCGCCGGTCTGGGTGATGCGCCTGCGCCCTTAGATCCTCCGAGTTGCTCGCCGCTGACCATCACAGAACGCAGCTGGGTCAGGAGGAGCGGAGACCGAGCGCGACCTCACTGTTCAAACTCGCTCAGCTCTTAGAGCAAGGGGCCGTGACCGCGGGTTGAACAGGCGAGTCATCAGCGAAACGTTGCCCTTTTGGGCCATCGCTCGGCCGCCTGGCCCCTGGGCTCGGACGCTTCACCGACCGGTCGGGGGGTTAAGAGAAGTTGGCTTTGCGACAGAATCAGACTTCCTGCTGACCGTGTCCTCCCAGAACTGGAGTGAACCCAAAGTCCCGGGCCAGCAGGCAAGTCGCGTCTAGGCGCCATGATACTGGGTGGCGAACTCAGCTGGTGGAACAGAGCCCAGACTCGAGTGCAGCCGTTCCTCGTTGTGCAGCTGACCGATGAAGGCGGTGCTGTGGCGCTGTACGTCGTCGAAGTCGCGATCGTCCTGTAGATCGGCTTCCTCCGTTTTCAGGGTGGTGTAAAAACTGGCCATCCGGGCGTTGTCGTAGGGATTGCCCTCTCTGGACATGTTGGGCATCAGACCGGCCTCCCGAAGCCGATCCACGTAGACACGACTCCCGTATTGAGACTCCTGGTCAGAATGGTGCAGGAGACCTGGAGCTGGACAACACGCCTGGGGGGCGTTGTTGAGCGCTCTCAACGCCAGCGCTGCGTCAATGCATTTGGACACGGCCCAGCCCACGATTTCTCGGGTGAAGCTATCGAGGGCGTAGGCCAGGTAAACGCAGCCCTGTGTGACCCGAATGTCGGTCAGATCGACTCGCCAGACTTGGCTGGGGTAGGTCGGGGAGATAATGCAAGTGAGGCAAGCCTCAGCAAGATCTACATGAAAAAGGCAAGGGCCTCAGCGCTTGCTTTTCCTGATCCCTCCGCCTCTCCTGAATGGGGCTCTCGCCGACTTGGAGGGCGGCCCTCCTTTGGCCGAGCTGCTCCTGTAATTCAGCCCGCTTGTGGAGGATCAGAGCGCCTGATCGTGGACGCATTACCGGTTCAAACGTGAGTTCGGGTTAAGCCACGAGCTTCAAGGGGCCTGCTTGCGGGATCAGC
>NZ_SSNW01000058.1 GCF_004801315.1 Deinococcus sp. Arct2-2 | reverse complement strand
CGCTGACCCTGTTCCCCTGGATCAAACATGTTCTGGACTCAGTTTAGTTTGGTATAACCTGTTGGCCGCCGGCCAAGCGCGCGGGGCCGATCTTCAAGCTGTTCGGCTGGACATCATGGGCACTTTGGTAGGAACGCCCAGCCGCTTTGTGGGCATTGACGTGCGGGTCGAGGCCCAAGTGCCTGACCGGACGCTGCTGGCCAAGCTGGTCGAGATGGCCGACCGGGCCTGCATCGTGGCCAACACGTTGCGGCCCGCACTGAAGCTCACGTTCTCAGCAGCACACCCAGAAGAAAGCCACTCCTGAAGCTCGTGACCGCTGGCAAGCGGCGCGGACAGGCAGGCCCTGTCCAGCACCAAACCCAAGGCACGTGAGCAGCCGCTGCCCTGCTCACAAGCCTGTCAGCCCCTGAGCGGCAAGAGCCTGTCCGCGTTTCAGGACAAGGTGCCCCTTGGCCTAACGGGCCGGGTGGGGCAGGTGAGTCTCGAAGGGTCAAAGACGAATCCGGCGGAGACAGTGGCGCGGCAGAGCACAAGGCGACAAGGACAGGGAGCGGGCAACATTCTGGCTGCCTGAAAACCGGCGCGTACGAGGGGATGACCTCGCGGCGAAGTCAGTCGTGCTCCATGACGTGGCTTTGTCCCTGTTAACCCGGCACTGAGTGCCGACCTCATTCAGGCCACGTCACCGTGACTGAGCCCGCCGAACGACGCTGCTTTCGCTTGACCTTGCCGCGACGTCAATCTGTACACTCCAGCGGCGGGAGGATCAGGCATGTACAAGATTGGTGAGTTCTCCATTATTGCCCAGGTGTCCGGTCGCCTGTTGCGGTACTACAACGAAATCGGCCTGTTCAGCCCGGAGTTCACCGACCCACAAACAGGCTACCGGTTCTACAGCGCGGCCCAACTGCCGCGCCTCAACCGCATTCTCGCCGCCCGGGAGCTGGGCTTTACCCTGGAGCAGATCGCGCGCCTCCTTGATGGACAGCTTTCGCTGGACGAGTTGCGCGGCATGCTCACCCTGCGCAAGGCCCAGATCGAACAGACCGTGCAGGCCGAGGCCGAGCGGTTGCGGGTGGTCGAGTCGAGGCTGCGGCAGATCGAGGACGAGGGCCACTCCACAGCGCCCGATGTCGTGATGAAGTCGGTGCCCGCACAGCCATTCTTGTCCCTGCGCGAGCTGCTGCCTGGTCTCAGCGCCGTACGCACGCGGGTCGAGCAGCTGCACTCGGTGGTGCCGAAAACCCTTGCGCAGTCGAATCTCGGGCCCATTACGCTCGTGATTCACGCGCCCGTTTTTGAACCTGACGCGCTCGACTTCGAGATTGGCTACACGCTGACCGGGAACATTCGGCCCGAGGTTCGGCTGGCCGGGGACCGGATGCTCACCGTACGGAACCTGCCCAGGCTCGACCTCGCGGCCACCCTCGTGCATGTTGGGCCGACGAGCGACACGCACCGCAGTTACGGCCTCCTGGCCGAATGGCTTGAAGCACACGGCTGGGAAGTGCTCGGTCCTGGGAGGCAGGTGCTCATGCAACTGCCGCTTCGCGGCCCGGAGAGTGAGGCGGTCGTCGAATTGCAATTGCCCGTGGCCCGCCCCCAGCCGGGCCCTTGACCTTCACGTCACGGCAAACCTCATGCTGCGGGAGTGATCGGTAAACGGTCACGGGGGCTGGGTGCTGAGGCCCCCGCACAGAGGGAGCCTTATGAATGCTGTCGAAACGCTCACGGCCCGTCACCAGAAGTCGGCTGCACACGAGATTCATCAGAACCTCTCGATCATGCCCTCGTTGAGGACGATGATCATCGGCTGCGTTGATCCGCGCGTTGATCCCGTGTTCGTGCTGGGTCTGGCGCCCGGTGAGGCCGCTGTGATCCGCAATGTCGGTGGGCGGATCACCCCCGGGGCACTGCAGGAAGTGGCCATGCTGCAAGAGGTCGCCCGCGCGCACGGCGCCAGGCCTGGGGGCCGCTTCGACCTCATCGTCTTGCACCACACTGACTGTGGGATCACCGCGCTCGAAAATCACCCTGATCAGCTCGCAGGGTATTTTGGCATTGAACAGGCGGCCCTCCCCACCAAGGCAGTGGGCAACCCCAGGGCAGCCGTCGCCGTGGACGTTGCCCTGCTCCGCTCCAATCCCCGGCTGCCGCGGGACTGGGTGGTGTCCGGCCTGGTGTACGACGTGCACACCGGTCAGGTTGAGGTCGTCGTACCGCCCGAGGCCCACACTTCGTAAGTCATCCTCTTTTTCAAAAGGAACCTTTAGCATGAACAAGCCCCGGATTCTCATTCTGACCGCCGCCGGCAAAACCGGCCTGCCCCTGACCCTGCAGCTTCTTGACGAGGGCTTTTCTGTGACTGCCTTCGTGCGGCGGGAAGACGCGCGCAGCGAACACCTGAAGACCAAGGGAGCGGCCATTATGGTCGGCTCCATCACCGACCCAAGCGATATGCGCCGCGCCATGACGGGGGCTCAGCGGGCTTACTTCTGCACGCCGCTCGAAGCCGGTGCCCTGCGGGCCGCGGCCGTGTTCGCCAGCGTGGCCGCCGAACAGCGGCTGGAGTCGGTCGTCGTGATGAGCCAGTGGCTCGCCAGCCCCCACCACCCGTCGCTCCACACCCGCGAGACGTGGCTGGCCGACCGCCTCTTTGCGCTGCTGCCGGAGACGATGGTGACGACCCTCAATCCCGGCTTCTTCGCCGACAACGATCTGGCGGGCCTCACCTTCGCAGCGCAGTTCGGACTGCTGATGTTGCCCTACGGCTCAGGAAAGAACGCGCCTCCCTCGAACGAGGATCTGGCGCGGGTCGCGGCCGAGATTCTGGCACGCCCCCAAGGACACGCGGGCCGGACGTACCGCCCGACTGGCCCGGCGCTGCTGTCGCCGCAAGACCTCGCCGCCGTGCTGGGCCGGGTGCTCGGCCATTCGGTGCGGTACGTCAACGCGCCCATCGGCGTCTTCACGAAGGTGCTGCGCGGACTCGGTTTGTCTGAGTTCGCCACCGCGCAGTACACCCAGTACGCCCGCGACTATCAGCGGGGCGCCTTTGCCGTGAACGCTCCAACCGATGTGGTGCGCCGCCTCACCGGCCGGGAGCCGGAAGACTTCGAAACCATCGCCCGGCGGTACGTCGCTTCCAGTCCCCACGCGGCGCGCCGCCTCGGGACACAGCTGGGACGGATGGCGCAGTTGATGGCCTGGATCTTGCGCCCCGCTCCTACGACGGCCCCGTACCTCGCCCTGGAGGATTTTTCGGAGGCGGGTCGGGTCAGCCTGAGCGCCGATTCGGCCGAATGGCAGCGGGGGCACGCGCGTTCTGCAGGGCCTGCGCTGGCAGGCGATTGACCGTGCACCCGCTCGACAACCCAATCTGGTTCGCGCTCACCGGGCTGCACGCGCCCTTCGCTGAGGTGCAAGGGCCGCTGCGCTCGTACCCCGAAGCCGTCGCGCCCTTCAGTGCCTTTCAGGACAGCGAGGCGTTGGAGGACGCGCTGGCCTCGCGGAGCCGCCCGGTCGTGTTCTTTCGCCCCAGCATCGTGCCCGCGCCGCCGGGCTGGACGCTGAGACAGCAGGGGGAGGTCGTGCAGATGACGCTGCAGAGCGCCGAACACCTGACGCCCCCCTCGCCGAACGTCACGCCGCTCGTTGCCGCAGATGCGGCGGAGGTGCAAGACCTCGTGGCCCTCACGCGGCCCGGCCCCTTCGGGGCACGCACGATGGAACTGGGCGCCTATTTCGGTGTGCGGGAAGAGGGGCGACTGGTCGCCCTCGTGGGAGAACGCCTGCGCCTAGACGGGTACGTGGAGGTCAGTGCCGTCTGCACTCACCCAGAAGCGAGAGGCCGGGGACTGGCGGGCGGGCTCGTCAGCCATCTCTCGCGCCGTGCGCTGGGCGAAGGAGTTATCCCGTTCCTGCACGTCATGGCGTCCAATGGGCCGGCACGGCGGGTGTATGAACGGGTGGGGTTTGCCGAGCGCGCTCGCCTCGGGCTCTCCGTGTGGGTTCGGGAAACGTGAGGTGAGCGGGGATACCCCCCGTATGGGGCGGCAGGTCTACCCTCCAGCAGCTTGACCGCCTGCTGGTGGGCATCCCCTCCACCACTTCCAGCCAGAGGTGCAGATAGACCTCTAGGCTCTTCTTGCTGGCCGGGCCGCTCAGGAGCTGGATGTGCGCGCCGGACAGCTGTTGGCCGGTCGTGAAAGGTGAGCATCTGGTGCCGGAAGAGCTGGGGTATACGGCGTCGCGCAGCCCCGGAAGCTCTCCTGGCACGTCGAGCGACACTTGGTGTGCCTCTCCCCGCAGCTCAACACCTGCGCATCGTTGGAAGTGACTCCCATAATTGGGGGCGTGCTGCGCCACGACACCGAGATGAACGTGGACACCTCCGGCCAGAGAGGTAGGGGCGCGTTTTGCCATCTGCTCGGCTTCCAGTCCCTGCCAGGGCGAGACGCTGCGTTCAAGTCGGTCATCAGCAGGAGTACTCCCGCAAGTGCTCTGAATCCAATGGCCAAAAAGCATCATGGACAAGCAGTCAAGTGTGCCGGCGAGAAGGCGGAGAAGTGGTGTGCATCGTGACAGGCCACAAACTGCAGAGTATCATTTCTCACAAAACGTGTTAACCTTTTCCATGACACCGAAACTGCGCATCATCCAAACGAACAGTGAACAGCTCGTGGTCAAATCCCCCAGTGAAGAATTCATCGCTGAAGCTCAGAAGGCGCTCAGTACCCAGAAGGGCGTCTTGATCTTCGAGAAGAATGGGTGGGTTTACCACCTCTCCGCGAGTCATATCATTCGGTTGGAGTTGTCACAGGAGCACGACGATCAAGAGGATGAGACGGAGAGTTCACGGTGATGGTTGAGTAGCCTGTTCAGGGATGACGTTCTGGTGGCAGATTCACCTGTACAGGAGCTGCATCCCACACCATTCAAGTTGTGCCCGCCGACTGTGGCGGGCTTTTTGTGCCCTGAATCCAACCTCTGGAGGAGTTCCCACTTGACCCATGCCGAAATGGCGTCCCGTTGCCTCCTCACCACCGCCACCGTATCCGCCGTCGCCCCGCCCCGAAAGGGCCTGACCCAGCGGGACGCCGAGATGCTGATTGACCCTGCGTGCCGGGGCCCGGGTGAGGGCAAACTCACCGAATGCCTGGCGCCTCAACAGCTACGGCCCACGCACAGAAGTGGCACCTTCAGGCATTGGCCGCTGTGGGTCAGCCCGGGCTTATTCGGCCAGCAGGGGCTTCATCAAGGCCCAAAGCTCCTCGATGTTCCATCCACTGAGCGCCTGTGTGGGTGATGTGCAGCGGGTTTGGCCTTTGAGCGTGCCCTGAAGCACCCAGCGTCCTTCCTCGGCCCAACAGGTGACCTCAACCCCGCGGTCCTTCAGGGCCGCCACGGTCGGGAGCGCCCAAGAGGGCATATCGACGAGCGCTTCCTTCAGCGAAATTTGGACGCGGCTCACGGCTCTAGCGTGGCATGACCTCGCGCCGCAGATGGTGATCCTGACGCTGCCTCGCCCACCCCAAGGCAGGGATCTCCCGTGCCTCGAAAAAACAGCAGCGGTGAAGAGGTCGGCGTGGCGCCAGACCAGGCAGGCCCTAGACTGAGTCTGGCCTGAGAATGCCCTGCGTCAGTTCGTGCTCAACGAAGTCGCGCAACTGATCCAGAAAGAAGGCCTCGTCTGGCAGCAGTTCGAACGTCATTCGGGGGACTGGACAGCGCTGCAAGCCGTCCGGCCCGTTGGTGTACATGAGGCGTTCTACAGCCCAGCCGAGCGCGTCGCGCTGCACCAAGTAGTTGGCTGAGGTGTGACTTTCCGGGTTGACGTAGAGTTCAAAGCTGGCCACCAGCTGCTTTTTGGTCGGTGGCGTGAGGTGCGTCGAAATGCCCTGACGCATCGTCGCCTGCATGGTGAGGGCCATGGGGCCGACGACATTGCGAAGGAGGTCGGTGTACCAGCGCCGCTCGTCAGACTCGGACGGGTTCATGCTCCAGTGTTCCACTCATCGGCCGCACCTGTCCAGAGCCGCTCCACGCCAAGAGGTGATCCAGGCCCAAGGTCAAAAGGAAGGCTGTGCCCGAGCCCTCAGTCCACGCCCCGTCAAGGCGAACGGTGTAGTGCGGCAGAATCAAGGGCGAGATCACAGTCTGGGACGAGCTTCAACCCCGCCCGACTGCCTGCGGACACCCTGGCTCCGCACTTGAACATCCGTCTGCCCCACCGCCCTGTGAATGCTGTGAAGCGGCGGGCCTGGCGCAGGCGCGAGCGGCCCTCCTTAAGCCCGGTTTCCATGGGGGGACAGAGAGACCTCTTGGATGCGCACCAAATTTCCTGCGGGATCCCGGAAGGCACAATCCCGCACCCCATACGGCTGGAGGGTGGGTTCCTGAACCACTTCCGCGCTGCTGGCCTGGATCCGGTCAAAGGTGCCGTCTAAGTCGTTGGTGGCGAGGATAATTGTGGCGTAACTGCCTTTGGCCATCAGCTCGGCGATGGTGCGGCGCTCGTCGTCGGTCAGGCCCGGGGTGGCCTGAGGCGGAAACAGCACGATGGAGGCGCTCGACTGATCTGCGGGGCCCACCGTGATCCAGTGCAGGCCGTTGTAGCCGACATCGTTAAGCACGGTGAAGCCCAGGGCGTCGCGGTAGAAGGCCAGGGCGGCGGCGGGATCGGTGTGCGGCAAGAATGTCTGGTGCAGGGTGAGGGTCATGGCGCTTACTCTAGGCGCGGCGGGTCTGGGGCGCTTCTCGATTCCTGACCGGTTTCGTCACCTGCTTGGCCACGCAGGGCGGCAGCTCCACCGTCTGGCCTGCGGCGTGCAGCCGGTAAGCGCTGGGCGGCATCCCCACCACCTCCGTGAAGCGGGTGCTGAAAGTGCCCAGGGATGAGCAACCCACCTCGAAGCAGACGTCAGTGACGCTGAGGTCGCCCCGGCGCAGGAGGGCCATGGCCCGCTCGATGCGCCGCGTCATCAGGTAGCTGTAGGGCGACTCCCCGTAGGTCAGCCGGAATTGGCGGCTCAGGTGCCCGGCGGACATGTTCACGCTGTGGGCCAGGCCCTCAACGTCCAGCGGCTGAGCAAAGTCCCGGTCGATCCAGTCACGCACCCGCCGCAGCCGCGCCAATTCGCGCAGATGTGGAGAGACAGCAAGGGGCGGGGTCATGCCGCTCAGTGTCGTCCTTCCGGAGACCCGGATCAAGCCTGGGCGCCGCCGTACCGCCGTCGGCTCCGCAGCGCCCAGGCCCAGCGTCCCCTCAAGGGTCATCCCCGCCCCTGCTTCCGGGGCAGGCTTTCGCCACCGCCGACGTGCCGCACCACCTGGATCATGATGACAAAGACGATGAGTCTGACAGCGCACTGTCACTCTGTGGACAAGTCTGATCTTTCAAGATCGTTCAACACAGTGGGCTCCAGGCTCTCAAGGTCAGGCGCAACACTCTTTGACGCGGAGCAGCCTGCACACCATATTCTCTGCCGACAGAGTGGTGCTTACTTCCCGTCAAACACGGTGGGGAACACCTGCCGCGCCCCGGCAATGGGCGGGTTTTGCAGCCAGTACGGCAGCCCCGGCGTGGCGTTGCGGATCACGAAGCTGCCCGGTTCACTCACGGTCATCACAGCGTTCCAACCCTTGCGGAGGGTCAGGTTATAACTGGTGTTCAGGCCTGTGCAGCGCCCAGCAACATTGGCGGCCCTATCGCTGTACATCCACTGGCTGCGGCGGGTGGGTTCGGTGGGATGATCGGCTTGAGTCAGCAGCGCGGCCAGATTGCGGCCTGCCTGATACACCATCAGGCTTTCGGCGGTGTAGGTGCGCGGCTCGCTGGGCACACTCCGCACGCCGGGGCAAAAGTCGGCGGGCTGCACAGGCGGCTTGAACGAATCTGGGATTTGGAGTTCAAAGCCGCTCCCGGCCAGCGTGCCCAACCCCACGATGCGGCCCTGCGCCAAGCTGGTCAGCAGGATTCGCACGTTTTCGGAACCGAAGGCGCGGGCCAGAGCGGGAGCGTTGCTGACCTTACCTGCGATGCCAACGGCCTGTGCGGGGCCGTAAATTAAGGGAATCAGGCCCAAAGCCAAGAGAGAACGGAGGAGCTTCATAGGCTGATGCTAGGCGCGGCGGGTCAGGCCAGCGTTTCTGAACCTGTGGTTTTTCCGCGCTGGCAGGGGGGATCCACCCAAGACGTCAGCCATTCGTCATGACTTGCCTGAGCTCACCGCTGTTGACGACACCCGCTGGCCCGGTACTTTGGGTTCATTCCAGTCCTGACCGAACCCTCAATCCCCGGAGTGCTGCGGTGCCAGGGCGAGGCGCAGCACGTAGGTTTGCCCACCCCGCGTCTCCTGGCGCTCCTTGTACCGCGCCACCAATTCACAGAGCTCCGCCTGAAGCGCCTTGGCCTCTTCGAACTCCAGATGCACGTCCTCCAGCCAGTAGTCCACCATCGCTGGTGCCCCCGGATCGAGAAAGTTCCACTCGGCGTCCGGTCCTACCATGTTCCGCAGCACCAGGCGTGGCCCGTCCAGCACCACCTGCACCCCGACGCCCCCCAACCCCTGCTGCTCCAGCAGTTCCAGTCCGGCCCGTGTGAGGTGCCGGCGCAGCCGGGCGTCCGGCCCGGCGTGCTGCGCTGCCAGCAGCATCTCAGGCGTTTCGGCGGGCGTCAGGGTGTACGGCACGATGAAGCGCTCCGCAGCGGCGCGGTAGTGCCGCACGGCCCGCCCGGCCCGTCGTTCCTCCCGGACCACAATCAGCAGCTTCGCGTTCAGCAGGCGGCGCACCTGGTAAAGCAGGGAACTCAGCGGCATGCCCAGGCGGTCTGCCGCTCGGCTCGCGCTGCAGGCCTGGCCGACAAAGGGGGCCAGAACACGCCGGACGCGGTCGTCGAACAGCAGCCCAGCCTGTACGGTTTCACAGACGTGCAAGGTCGGGCTACTGCGAACGTCGGGAGGCATTTGCAGTAGCTTAGCGCGAAGCTGGCGGGGGAGGTTTCACATGCAGATCCACGCACTTCGTACCGGGTTCGTCCAGATCAAACGTGCTCAGCAGATCGGCGTCGGTCACGGTCTCGCCCGCCGCGTTCGCCCGTTTCTCGATTCCACCTGGACGGACTGGTTGCCGACCTACGCCTGGGCCATCGAGCACGAGGAGGGGGTGATCGTGGTGGACACCGGCTCTGCCTCGGGGGACGCCCACCTGAGGTCGTGGCACCCGTACCACCGCTTCGACGTCCGCTTCCGGGTCGAAGCGCGTGAGGAACTTGGGCCGCAACTGCGCGCCCTAGGCATCGGGACGAGCGACGTGGCCAAGGTCGTCGTCACGCACCTGCACATGGATCATGGGGCGGGGTTGCCGCACGTGGCCGGCCGGCCCACCGTCGTCCATGCAGGCGAACTGCAGGCGGCTCAAGGTTTGTCCGGTCGGCTTCAGGGCTACCTGCCCGGCCAGTGGGGAACCGGGTTCGACCCACAAGGCCTGTCGTGGCAAGGACAGCCACTTGGCCCCTTTGAGTCCACCGCACCCCTGACGCGGTCAGGGGACGTGGTGGCGGTGCAGACCCCTGGCCATACGCCACATCATCTGTCCGTGGTGATCAAAGGCGACGTAAATATCTTCCTGGCTGGCGATACCTCCTACACGCAGGACGCGCTGCTCGTGGGGCAGGTGGACGGCGTCAGTCCGGATGAAGGTCAAGCGCAGAACACCCTTCAGCGGATTCGTCTGCTGGCTGCTGAACGGCCCCTGGTCTACCTGCCCACCCACGACCCCGAGTCTGCCTCCCGGCTGAGCACCCTGGACGTCGTGACGCCGAAAGCCAGTCCGGTCAGGCTGGCAGCAACTCTACCTTGAGCCGCTATCAATAGAACAGCTCCTCGCGTGGGTATCCAGAGCCTGTTCGACCGCCTTCAGCCCTGTTCCCAGCTCTGCCTGGGGGCGCGCTGCAGCCGGCGCAAGAGTGGCCCAGATGCCTAGAGACAAGGTCCTGACCCAGCACACCCATCCCCCCGAGCTTGCCACCATTGAAACGCTGAAACTTAAAGGTTTGCAGCCCGGCGACGATCAAGCTGTGGCCGCCCGCTTTTCCCTCCGGACAGGCGACCGCGACCACCTGAGCAGTCACCACCGTGGTTCTCGCTGGCCCGCCGAGCAACTGGAAGGTATGACTTCTTTGTGGAAGGAACCCCGTGACTGCCCGCGCCGTGCGGGTTCGCCTGAGCCAGTCAGCTGAACCGCATGGCCAGACCGCTTCAGGTGCTGCTGATCTCCGGCAGTATTCGTACTGCTTCTACCAACACGGCGGTGCTCACGACCCTGCAGCAAGTCGTCCCAGAAGGGGTGCATGCGGTCATGTATCTGGGCCTGGCCCGCCTGCCGCATTTCAATCCCGACGACGACCGCGACCCCTTGCCTCCAGAGGTGGCTGCCCTCCGCGCACAGATCGGAACCGCAGACGCGGTGGTGTTCTCGACACCCGAATGAGCCTGCCCGGCTCGTTCAAGAACCTCCTGGACTGGACCGTCGGAGACGGAGAGATGGACGGTCAGCCGGTCGCCTGGATCAATGCAGCCAGCTCCGGTGCGCCCACAGGGGCCATGGGCGCCCATGCCGCCCTGCGCAAGGTGTTGGGGTATACCGGGTCAGTGATCGTCGAAGACGCGTGCATGCGTCTTCCTGTGGAGCGCCGCCTGATGGGAGACGACGGTGCCATTGCCGATCCTGCGGTTCGGGCTCAGCTGGCCGCTGTGATCGAACGGTTAGGCGTAGAACCTGCGAACCGGGCCGTCTGAGCGGGCTCGCTGACCCAGCAAGCCAGAGCATGACCGCAGAGCCGACAGGGGCCGCCAGTGGGGAGAGAACAAGTAGAGCCTCGAGCGAGCGGCTCCTGGCCTGGGAGCGGAACAGCGATGAGTCCTACGCTCACTCCTCTCTGATAAGCCGCTTCAGAACTTCGGTCAGCAACGATTTCGTCCACGGGAAGGGGGTCACGTTCCAGCCCTCCTCTGCAGGCTGCGATAGGGAAAGGACATGACATGGCAAGACGCTGCGGAACGGCGCATCGCACCAGAGGAGAGCCACCATCACAGCAGAGGCGGCAGCTCACGGAACAACGTCCCCAACGAACGGCTTTTCTGCTGGTTGTTGCTCAACGCACTGGTGTGCTCCGGCGTCTCGCGCGTCAGGTCAGTCCTGCTGTACCACTGCTCACGCCCTTTGGTTGAGCACAAACATCGTCATGGACATTGTTTGGCGTAATCAACGCAACACGTGACAAACGTGAGGGGAAACTCTCATGGCCGGGGACGCGGGCTGGTTCCCCCAGCCATCCATGACCGTGTTCGCCGATCGGTCATCGGAAACTGCAGGGTCATCAGTCGATCCCACATCCGGTCGCTGACCAGGCGGCGCAACCCCAAATACACGTGGGCGCTCGTCCCCACCAGGTAGCGAGTTCGCGGCCGCCGTGTGGTTGCGGCCTGCACAATGCTGCGGGCCACCTGTTCAGGCTGGATGATCCCTGGAGCACGGCCCGCAAACATCTGGGTTGTCGCGCGCTCCATATTGGCTTTGAAGGTCGCGTAAGGACTCTTGGCTCCGGTTTGAGGCAAGCTGGCATTGATTTTGCCCACAAACGCGCTGTGTACCCCGGTGGGCTTGATCAGCACGACATCGACGCCGAAGGACTGCACCTCGTAGCGCATGGCATCACTTAACGCCTCAACCGCATACTTGCTGGCGTGGTAGGCCCCCGCGCCGGGGGCTGTAAAGCTGCCCCCCACCGAGCCGACGTGAATGATGCGCCCCCAGCCCTGCGCCCGCATGTCTGGCAGCACCAATTGGCTGAGGCGCAGCAGGCCGAAGACATTGGTTTCAAACTCTTCCCGAACGTCGGGCAGGGCGAGTTCCTCCAGTGGCCCATTCAGGCCATACCCTGCGTTGTTGACCAAGACGGACACCGTCCCGGTCTCCGCTTTGATCTGGTCAAGGGCTCTCACCATCGACCCCTCCTCGGTGACATCGAGCTGAACGGTGGCAAGACCCTGCCGCGCGAGTTCAGACAGACTGGAGAGGCGGCGGGCGGAGGCGTACACCAGAAAGCCAGCGGCATGCAGCGCCAAAGCAGTGGCTTGGCCAATGCCGCTTGAAGCTCCAGTCACAAGCGCAATCCGGGGTGTGGGCATACAGTCTCCTCGCCTGAGTGATGGGCAGGCGACCCGAAAGCAGAACAAACCATGCTGGGCGTAAAGTAAACGGCTGTTGACATAGAAAGTGTAATGGGATAGCGCCGACTTGTCAACAGGCGTTTACAATGAGGCCAACTCCAGTGGGGTTGAGGAGGTCAGATGTCACCAGCCAACACAGTCCCCCGGTCAAGGAATGCGGCGGCCACCCGGGCCGCCATCTTGCAGGCCGCACAGGGCCAGTTCGCGCGCTCCGGGTATGAGGGGGTCGGCCTCCGGGAGATCGCCGCAGAGGTGGGCGTCAATGCCGCCTTGGTGGTTCGGTATTTCGGCTCCAAAGAACAGCTCTTTACCGAGGCGATTGCAGGCCGTTTTGCTTTGGGGCCTCTGTTAGAGGTGCCCCGGATGGAGTTGGGAGAGCGTCTGGCCCATTATGTGCTTCACAAGGAAGATCAGGCGGGTGCCCTCGATCCGCTCCTGATGCTGCTGCGCTCTGCGGCACATCCGCAGGCCGGGGCCCTGCTGCGCCTGAGCTTGGAAGAGCATTTTGTTCACCCGCTGGCAAGCTGGCTGGGGGGCCCAGACGCGATGCTCCGGGCCGAGCTGATTGCGGCAACCCTGAGCGGCCTGACGTTGAGCCGCTTTGTCCTGCGGTTGACGGCCCTGTCAAGCCCTGAGGTCGATCCGGTAGTCGACCTCGTGGCTCCCACTTTGCAAGCCTATGTGGATGGGCCTGTACAACAGAGGAGAGCTGGCAAGAGCGTGTGATTTTCCTGAGCGTTGTATCTTGGGGGAGAGCCTAAAAACGCGGCAGGGTTAACCAGGGCCAGCCGCCGCCCCGAACCCCAAGGCCTGTTGGATCAGGGCGACAGTCACGCCCGGGCGTTCGAGCTGGGGAACACTTTTTGTTCCCTGAATGCGCCAGCACGGGATGGCTGGGTTGACCGCCGCCAGCTGTGCCCCACCGTCCCGGCCATACATCGGCACTTGGCCGCCCTGCAGCATGACCGCCGGCACCTGCAGGTCTTGCAGGAACGGCACGAGGTCAAAGCGCAGTTCTCCCGTCAAGAAGGGCAAGGCCGAGAACGCCGCACCAGGTTGACGGGCCGAGACGAGCGAACCCTCGACAATGGCACGGCTCACCGCCGTGGGTTCCTGAAAGCCTTGGCGAACAAAAAAGTCCCGAATGAAACTGGAGCGGTGGAAGACCAGCTGGTAAAGCCAACGATTCAGCGGCTGGGTGCGGAGGAGGGGTTCCAGGCGCGAGAACGAGGCTGGGAACACGTCTTCTCCGAAGTCCCGGCCGCCTGTGGGGTTGATCATGACCAAGCGGGCGATGTCCTGAGGGCGGTGGCGAGCGACCTGAGCGGCAAACCCAGCTGCCTGCCCCTCGGTCACGATCCGGGCCGGCTCAGCCAACTCATCGAGTAGAGCGTTTAGAGCCGCCGTATAGTCCTCAAAATAAAGCAACCGCTGAGGATGTTCAGCTTGGCCCCAGCCCACCCAATCCACCACAATCACGCGGAAGTGGGCCAGAAAAGCGGGCGCGACCTGATTCCACACCCAACCGGACGCGCCGCCCCCGATCCCGTGCAGGAAGACCAGTGGGGGGCCGGCTCCCGCCTCCTGAACAGAGAGCCGTCCAGCTGGAGTGCTGAGCAGGCGCTGAGTGAAGCCGCTGCGTGCAAAGTCGGCCATCGGATCACGGGACAGGTGGGGGCGGCGCAGGGCCACGAGGCCCAGCACTCCAGCGGCGATCAGTCCCCAGCGTGAAAATACAGACGTCAACATACGAACTCCAGAGGGGGCATGGTTAGGCAGGGCGACGAGAACGCTGAGGCAGCACCGTGACGCAGACGGCGTAAGCCACGAGATGCAGCACCATCAGGGTGACGACTGCGCTGGGGGTCGTGCCGTCCAGTGGAGTGTTCCGGAACAGCAGGAGGTCAGGAATCAGCGAGCACAGCAAGGTCACGGCAGCGACGCGTTGAAACCAACGGACTGGAGCCGGGCTGAACCGCTTGACCCATGCCCAGACGCCTGCAGCCCCCAAGACACCGATAGTGGTGAAGAACAGCACCGGCCCAGGCTGCAGGGCCAGAAACTGGGCAGGCACGTTGAAGGCCGCCGCCCCCAAGCGGGCGACCACAACATTGGCTGCGCCGGCCACCACCAGCGTCAGAGCGGTACGCGCGAACGCGCTTTCCTGAGGAACAAGCCGGCCAGAAGGAACTATTGTCATCATACCTCCAATATTTACTCTTGAGTAAATATATGGCAACTGTAAGAGCTCCTGGAGCGGAGCGCTGAAGGCTGCCTTACAATTCCAGGCATCACTCCTTCGCGCCCACCTTCCTCTAAACGTGCTGGCCGCCCGAAACAGCGGCCAGACGGCTCGGCGCTTCCCGATATCAAGGCATTGGCGTTGTCAGCCGCCGAACGGTTGGTGCTGGAGGGGAGTTCCGCAGACATGACCATGGATGAAGTGGCCCGGGCAGTGGGGGTCAGCAAACCGGCACTGTACTATCACTTCCCATCAAAAGACGCTTTGATGACGGCGGTCATCCGGCAGGCGTTAGAACGTGACGCTCAGGATATCCAGAAGGTGCTGAGCGGTGCCCGGACGCCGGCTGCGCAGCTGCGGGCTTTGGTGCGGGTCATGTTGCGGGCCGACGAACGCCCCTATCAGGCCTTGCACGAACGCCTGCGAGACATCACGCGCTCGCTGCCCTCAGCGCAGATGGCTCAACTCCAGCCTGCCTTTCAGGCCGGGTTGCCGAGTCAGTTGCAATCGCTCTTGCAGGCGGGAATTGAGGCCGGAGAGTTCCGCCCGCACGATACGCACTTGATGGCCCAGATGCTCGGGAGCGTGCTGGGGAGCTTGGGGGGCGCAGGCAGCACCGACCATGTCGAGGATGAAGTGATGCGGTTCGTGTGGGCCGGCTTAACCTCCAACGAATTTGCCGCCAAGTTGATCTGAGTTGGCGGGTGTTTTTTGCGCTGCGGGAACCACCCTTGATCTCTCTTGGCAAAGCGCTCTGCGGTAGCCAGCGCAATTCTGAGGCCCGGCTGGAGCACAGAGCTCTTCTCAACGCCAACGCCTCAGCAGGAGGTACAGCCAACTTTCTCCAGATGGTCTGGATTGAGGTGTTCTCGGAGAGCAAGTATGGCAGCCGAGATGCCCCTTCAGAGTGACTGCCCGCTTAACCAGGGGATGCCATCCAGAAGGGTCTACCAAAAAATCCACCTGGTCAGCCACGAAGTAAAAGCGAGCATTCCACAGATGATTAACGGCCGTGATGGGGTGGGTCAACTGTACGCGCGATGGCCGCACGGCGCAGATTTCGACAGGGCACATTATCGGCGTGGCCATCTGGAAAATTCTCAAAAAGCTGGATGACACCCGCTACGACCTGCAGATTGATTTCGTGGGCAACGAACCGGTTCAGGCGTATTCCCGCTACGGCGTGGGCTCTGCGGGAAGTGCAGTGCCATCAACGAGATCTGCTAGAGAGGACTAGATGGAGGATACCTTCCACCACCTTGCCTCATCACGGCGCGCCATCCTGCCGGACACGATCGACATTCGCACAGACTTGAACGACGGGTAGTCCGTCGACTTGCCTTGATGTTCCCAAAAACACGTTGTTTTTCGCCGCTTGGATGGATTGACCTCAGCGATGAACACGGCCTCTGACTCGCTTTACCAGTCGCCGTCAACGGAGTACCAGGACTGATTCAGGTGTAAATCTGAGTCGTGGAATCACGTCAGGTCTCGTGCTGGACGTGGCCTAGCGTGCCGTCTTGAGCTGAAAGCAACTTCAAGTTCTACCAGTATCAATACATGTCAGCGGGAACCCCAACCCGGTTCGGGCAACACAACCGTGAGAACATGGATTCAGCCGTGTGAAATGCCTAAATTCAGTCATGACCTATGCCTGCATGAACCCCCTGACGCTGTGCCCTGATGTGTTGACCAGGCAGGATACACCCTCAGGGAAGCGTGCCCAAAGTTCTGTCTGGATCAAGGAGATCGCGAAGCATCCGGTCATGCATAGCCTGAGCTTCCAAACGCTCCGGGAAATAGCCAGCAAGTTCAAGACTGACGATCCCATGTGACGCCACCCAGAGGGTCATGGCTAGAGCTTCTGGCGATTGGTGCAGGAGAAACCCGCTGCGCTGTGCCTCCTGAATCCTCTGGATCAAAGGCCTCAGACTCTGCCAGGCACGGAGGCGAGCGACCGATGAAGGCTGGAAATCGGGAATGCCCCGTTCAAACATCACCGCGTAGTCCTGTGGATACTCCAGGGCAAAGACACGGTACTGCCGGTTCAGTGTCACAATCCGCTGCACAGGATGGTCTGCATCGTCTTCTGGGAAGGCTTGAAGGGCCGCCTCCAAACGGTCAAAGCCGTCCAGATAAAGCGCTTCCATCAGACCGTCTTTGCCTCCGAACAGCGAGTAGATGGCAGTCGTCGAGGTGCCCGCCTGCTGTGCAATCCGCCGAGTGGACAGCTTGCCTAGTCCTTCGGTTGCCAGCAGCTTCCGAGCGACCTTGAGGAGGGCGTGTTGCATGGCCTGCCGACCATGCTGACGGAGACCAGCGGCCACGGAATCAGACATCGCTCTTATTAGACACCTGTGCTGCGGTCTCGACCAGTTGAACCAGCTGGTTCATGACCTCGGGCAAGATCTGCCGGAACGACCGGCCGAGCACCCGGGCCCACAGGAAGCCCAGTGGCCCGGTGAAGCGCACCTGATGCTGGAAGTTGAGGCTGCTCGGTGTCGACGTGGTGGAAGTGATCACTCGGCGAACCTGCAGAGCTGCGCCGGGCAGACGCACGGTGTAGGCATAGGACATCAGCGGCCTACATTCGGTGAGGGTAAAGCGGGAAGTCCGCTGGTTGCGGTCAACCAGCTGACCAGAAGCCCCCAATACGAATGCGCCGGTGAGCTGGGCCCGCAGAAGGGGCGTATCCCACCTCGGCCAGCCAGGGACGTCCGTCCAGATGGGCCAGAACACCTCAGGAGAACAGTGCACGGTGCGGGTACAGGAGAACGCTCTGTCGGTGCCGTAAACCTCAGCCATGACGCTCCTCCAGATGGGTGACCTGCCGGTTGGCCAGCCTCTCCAGCGAGGTCGGGTCATGGCTCGGCAGAAAGACGGTCGGGTGGGTCAACACAAAGTGGCGAACCAGCTCGAGGCTGGCCCGGCTGACTCCTACGTCCTGAACAATGCCCCCGATTTCCCGGCGCTGAAGCTGGCCTTCGTCAAACACCACGTCGCCGGCCAAGAAATACGTGACGTCGTGATCGAGAATCAGCACCGATTGATGTCCGTAACTGTGTCCCGGGGTAGGCACCAGCAGGACGTCACCTGCCTGGGTCAATGGCCAATGCTTGGGGAAGACGCTATACGCTCCAGAGGAGTAATCAATCAAAGACGGCGTCAACCCCTCGGGCCACAACGAGAACACTGCGCCCTGCGGGACGCGACGTTGCGCGTCATACTCGCGCCGGGACACCAGCACTTCAGCCTCTGGAAAGAAGGCCAGCCCGTCAGCATGGTCGAAGTGAAGGTGGGTCAGGATCACCCAGCGAACGTCACGGGCACAGAGGCCCAGACGCGGCAACTGCGCTCCCAACTCGGCAGACGCCTCAACGTGCAACCTGAAGTTGCGGCGGATAAACATCCGAGTCACAGGATCGGCACCCGCGAGGTAGCGGTTCAGATCTTGCGCCTGGTGTCGCTCGCCAGTATCGACCACGATGAGACCTTCTGGATGTTCAATGACCCACGAGAGGATGGGTTTGGGGGAGGTCCAGTGAGGATCCAGCAGGATGGCGGGAAGCCGGAAGGCGCTGGGGCGACGCAGCCGGTAATGAGCAGATTTTAGGGTGACCCCACCGGTCTGAACGCCATGAATCCGCAATCCACTGAGTGTGGAGAGACTCGTGGACAGGGGGGGCATCCCGCCTGAAAGAGCAGGTTGGCCTCCGTCGAGAGATTCGTTAGGCACAGGAGTATCGTAACAGTGTTATTTTCTTATAACAGTGTTATTAAGCACAGCTTAGTTGTTGATTCCTGCTGAGTTGGGCAACACGTTGCAAACATTAAGCTGGAAGGTGAATCCCCCCGTTGCTCTCGCAACGCCCCCCCTCAAGGGGAGGACTAAAGCTGTGGTGCTCCCCTCTAAGGGGGGCTGGCTGCGAACTGGGACAGCTCCGCAGGAGAGCAGACTGGGGGGTTGCCCGGAATCGTAGATGTTCAAAGCTGGCTGAGCTTGGCGACCAGTGGCTGTCGCTCAGCCGGACAGGAATCAATAGATTGCTCCACCGACTGGTTCAGGCCACATCACCGTTCAGCGTGCCTCTTGACGAGCCAAGCAGCCGTCCTAGACGAAGCGGCTCCGGCGACTTATCGTGGGTCATGCGACCTAGATCCAACCGGCATGGAGGTGACCGGGACAGATTCACAGGGCAGAACTCGTCGGAGGCGCCGCGGAACTTCGGCTTGCCCACGACCTGTTGCGGCCCAGCGGAACACGCTTGTTGGCCCGCCTGGCGTAGGCAAAACCCGGTTGGCGCTGGCCCTGGCCAAACTCACCGTGAATGACTTCGAAGACGGCGTGTGGTTTACCGAATTGAGCGCGGTCAGTGAACCTGGCCGCGTCTTTAAGGTCATGGCCAATGTTGCAGGCGCATCCCTGGAAGGAACAGGTCGCCCTCAAATCGCCTGAGAACAGCACAATGGAGAACGGCACCTGCTGTGGGTGCTGGACAACTTCGAACACGTCCTGTCAGCCGCAGGTGCTTTAGGCGAACTGCTCGGAGCGTGCCCCAATGTACATATACGGTACAGGAGGGCCATCGTCAGCGTGCCTGTATACAGGAAGACCGGTATCCTGGCATGTGCTCCCTCCAACCTCTCTCACCGGCCGTGTTCGGTGCCGCTTGCGGTGTGCTGGCGTGGATCTTGGCCGCTCTGAGTGGCAAGATTGGGCGATTGAGTTTGATCACCCTGCTGGCCAGCGTCCTGATCAGTTACGGTGTGGGCGCCTGGATTCTCTGGCTCAGGTCGAAACCATCTCGAGGCTCAGTGGACGCAGGCACCCCCTCTCGGGGCAGGCTGAGGCACTACGCCACTGGATTTCTGCTGACGGTGGCCCTGCCCGTGCTCGTGGGGGCGGGCGTGTGGTGGTGGTCCGTCTCACAGGCCCGTTTCTAAACCGGGTATTGGAGCGCTCATCGGCAGGCCGTCAACTCCAGACTACCGTTCAGCTTAGCTCAACTGCTGAGGATGGCCAGGACACCTTGCTGCGCAACGAGGGTGAGGCAAAGGGGACGGTCAACATGACGAAGCCTCTGAAGCGTTGGACGTGTGAGGCTTTCTGTTGGTGCGTCCCGCGTTTGATAGGGCAGACCTCTTGACGGAGACAGCAAATCCCCATTTTTTAGGGGATCAATGACAGGCATACTGTTAGAAAAATCGACGTGAGTGGTATGGCGCTCCGGTCACCTGCACCGCTTCCACCTCTTCTGGACTGAATGCCCAGAAGAGGTGGATCCTGGA
The DNA here is from genome assembly GCF_004801315.1 of Deinococcus sp. Arct2-2. Taxonomy (GTDB): domain Bacteria; phylum Deinococcota; class Deinococci; order Deinococcales; family Deinococcaceae; genus Deinococcus. The sequence goes on along the minus strand of NZ_SSNW01000058.1, from coordinate 16,996 downwards.
CGACCCGCCCTCCCGGCGTTCTCCGGAACAACGTCCCCTACTTTGTGTTCCTCGTGAACGTTGGAAACTGCGCCGGAAGTCGGCTCTCCTGCTCCCTCCAGGCGCGCCGTTGAACGGATAAAAAGCTCAGTGCCGCAAGGCCGAAAGCCAGTCCACCGCCCGCGATCAGCAGCCACGGGGGAAGCGGCAGCACAGCCAATACGCCGGCGGCACACCAGCCGATGAGGACGCTGGTGATGACCCCGATGGCCCCCGCCGTGGTGAACCAGGCCTGTTGACTGCCTTGCCGAACCACCCCGGCATTGACCAACATCCCTGCCAGGTCGTCATGATCCGTCTGGATGAAGTCAGGAGCCAATTCCGGAGCGTGCTGAAGATAGAAATGACGCAACCGGTTGATTCCACGGGCGTACACAGCGTCCTCGAATCTGGGTTAAAGGACGCGGACGAAGGTTGCGACGCCGAGAAAGATTAGTGGGAGGGCGGCGGCGAGCACGGCACCGAGGAACGCCCGTCCTAGCCCCATAGCGGTGGAAAGCAGCGACAGTGCCAGCAGCGTGCCGGACACGCTGCTGAGAAACAACGCTGCACGGCTCGACGAATCAGCGATTGTCGCACTGCGCGCCCCCTGCAGCGCACAGTGCTCCGTGGTCACCACCGTCAAGGCCTGTGGGAGAGGCAGAGTCGTCCCTTCAGTCATGTGGCTTCCCTGCGGACTCCGGGATGCTGATGTCCCAGGCACGGCCCCACATGTTGACCTATTCTGGATGGCGAGGGCTCCTCCAGAAGTGCAGGAGCCTCTGCGCCGTTCCAACACTCTCCACGCTCACGCATCCCTGAGCAACGCAATCCCGAGCACCAACAGCAGCGCCGCTCCGGCAACATTCAGCGGCGCGGTTTCACTGGACAGCGGCACCGGTTCGCCCCGTGCGATGGGGAGCAGATGTCCGAAGACGGCACCCAACAGTGGCGGAAGACTGAGAAGAGTCCAGACCGCCCCTCGAGAGGCCGGTGGCAGCGGGGGACTTCCAGCCGCCAACCAGACGATCAGTCCGAGATTCACCGTTCGGAAAGTGCGTTCTTCAGGGGCGTCCAACAGACTCTGAAGCTGATGGACGCCGATGCCGGTCAGGGCCAGCCACACCCAGCGTGGATGGCCAGCAGCGGTGCGCGGCAAGCCCGACGATTGAATTCGGCTGCTGGCGTTGCTCATGCCTGTTCTCCTCGTGAGTGCCCGCGTGTTTCGCACCCTACTCCCCAGGGTCGTTTGGCGGAACAGTGTACGGGTTTAACGGCGACTCAAACGGCGTGCTGCTGGAAGACGGCCGCTTCCACGCCTGTGTCTAGGTGTTCCCGAACAAAACGTCGACGCCGTACTGATCTCCAGAAAACAGGTCAATGCGGCGCTTTTTCCCGTCTTGGAACAGGAACACAATGACTTCATCCCACGACAGCTGCCTTCCCTGACGGGCCGCGTGGTTCCGGGTCACCAGGGCCACGCGTTGGGAACTGGTCAGCCACCGCATGCGGGAGATGCCGTACGTGCCGTCCGTCAGCGCACCCAATCGGGCGAAATAGCCCATCACCTGATCTGGGCCACGGTACTCCCCTGCGAGCACATTCTGGCCCGAGACGTAGTACTCCACGTTGGGATCGAAGATGGTGCGGGCCGCGTCCAGGTCACCCCGTGCCACGTTGAGCTGATACGCCATGATCGCCTGCACGCGCGGATCATCCACTTGGCCGGACATCTCCGGCGGGCCAGGCGTCCAGGCCTCTCCCTGTGCCGCGGCGCCTACGGCCCGGTCTGTCCGGCCCAAGAACGTATCCAGAACCAGTTGATCATCTTCAAACAGCTCTACTTGCTCAATCTTGTCGTCCTGAAAAGTAAAGAGGATCAGGCGATCCCAACGGTGTTCCTGACCGTCGATGCTGGCCTGCTCAGCAGCCAGCATCAGGACATGGTCAGCATCTTCCAGATAATCCTGAACCTGCCGCACCCGGTAGGTGCCCTGCGTCAGCTCCATGATCTGGCCAAAGGAGGTCAACGCCGCCTGCTGACCTGTCGTCTCACCGGACAACACATTCTGTCCAGGCACGCGGTAGATCAGGGTCGGAGCGAAGACATCGGCGGCAGTGGCCAGGTCCTGACGCGTGGCCGCCTCCAGGTAGGTGTGGATCTGCTGAACGTGAGGCGAGAAGGTTCGGCCCGTTTCGGATTCAGCTGCAGTCATAGGAAAACCTCCAGAAGAGTGAAGTTGTTCTGCCCACAGGACATACAGGCCAAAGCTTCAGCCCTGAGACCAGACGTTGCTCCCCGTGTCCTACTTCTCTGCATCACTCCACGGTTCGTCGAGATGGCCGAGTGGTCAGTCTCAGGTCAGCGTGCACTCGTGGTCAACGGACTGTCACTGTTCCATGTGCTCAAGCTTGGGGTGTGCAGGCGCCGAACAGAAGGGCTGTGAACGGCAGTTTAGGCGTGCTGGTCATCCGTGGTAGAGCGCTCGTCAGCGAGACGCCCTCGTCTATCATCGGCCAAAGAGAAATCGTTCTAACAGGTTGTGCACTGTGAGACCCTCACAGTATCGCTGAGGCACTCCGGGAGCGTCCAATACTTTTTTGAAGACCTGACCATGCACTGAAGGTATGGATGCTACAACACGGCATGGAGCTGCGTCATGTTCGGGCGTTTGTGGCGGTGGCAGAAGAACGCAACTTTACTCGGGCGGCCGCCCGGGTCTTCCTCTCTCAACCCGCCTTTTCCCGGGTCATTCAGCAATTGGAAGGTGAACTGGGAACACGTCTGCTGGACCGGACGAGTCGGGTGGTCACGCTCACCGACGCTGGCCGGGCCTTCCTCCAGCACGCCCAAAATGTGTTGACGGAACTCGAACTCGCCACTTCGGAACTGCTCAGTGCTGCGGGTCAGGCCAAGCTGCGCGTGGGCTTTCCTCAGTACGCCACCTATGGGCTGATTCCAGAAGTGTTGGCGAAGTTTGCAGACCTGTTTCCAACGTTGGGGGTTGAGCAGCATGAACTGTTCAGTGATCAGCAGCTCACCAAGTTGTTGGCCAACGAACTGGACATCGGCTTTGTGCGCACCCCCCACCATCAACCTGAGATCGAGTACCTGCCCTTCGTGACAGAGGAAGTTTGGGCGATGCTGCCGGAAGACCATCCGTTAACAGCGCAGGCGGAACTGCGGCTGATTGACCTGCGGAACGAACGGTTGCTGCTGCCTTCACGGACGCTGAGTGCGCGGTTTCATGACTACGTGTTGTCCTGCTGCCGCCAAGCGGGCTTCGTCCCGCAGGTGCTGACGATGGAAGGCAAGGCAGCGTGATGTACTCGCACAGCACCAACGCGCGGCTTGTGGCCTCCCTCGCGGTGGTCACATTTGTCTACGGGCCTTTGGCACGCGCGTCCAGAGAGCGGGTCGCGTTTCGGCGGATTTGCGAACCGACGCCGCAAATGGAGCTGGTGGTGGCCTGGAAGCGGGGGACAGACAAGGCAGCCGTGCCGCTGTTTGTTCAGGTCACGCAGCAGCTGATTCGGGATCACGCAAATACAGAGGCGAAGGAGGAGCGGTCTCGAAGATCAAGTCAAACACAGCAGATCCCATGAAAGGGGAACGGCGCCCCTTGGAGTGCCACCAAAAAACTGGACGGGCGAAATAGAGACCAATGCTCGCCATCTCAGCAGTGATTTATTCAGCTTGAGGGCGAGGAGACGTCGTGAAACGACGCAATTCACGGAAGTGCAGATCAGTTGCAGGCGCATCCTTGCTCAGGTGGGATCCACCTTGCGGAAGAGCCACCACGGGCTGGATGGGCAAAGGAAATGCACTTGCCTCTCGAAGTCAGTGGCCTCAACCCGAAACCGTAATGTGGCCGTGATGGTTGTATTGAGCGGGAACCCCTCGCCGACCATTTCCTTCCAGTCAATGGACATCTTGACGGCCGACGTTTTCACTGGCGAACCATCCCCGAACGCCCAAGACTATATGAATCAAACGCAGTCCAATCAGGCCGATTACCAGGCCTGAAATGGGCATAGGCACAAGCGGCAACAGCAAGGCGCCCCCAGCCGTGAGCACCTTCAGCGGCACAATCACTTGTCACTTGCGGCCGGACGGTCGGGGTGGTGCCCACCAGCCGAACCTGATGTACCAAGACCAATCGGATCAACCAGTCTGGTGAGGTTTTAACACTTGGCTACCGGTCATCAGCTGGCAGCAAGTTGAGATCAACTGCAGCAACTGCGTAACTTTCGACTACTCAAAAGCAGCTCGCATTGACATCCAACTGACCGCGACGGGCGACAGGCCGTCTGCTCCGGAAGAAAACGTTCACCCACCAGGGGCCCAGATGTGGCCAGGAGCCTTTCAGCTGTCCCCCCCTTGTTCAGTAGGCCACCAAGGCTGCCAGCTCTACAGCTGCACTGGCCCTAGATCTGCGAGGGCACACGGGGCTTGTTGTGATTCTTGAGTAAGGGCGAAATCAACGGATCCGGACAAACCTGAATAACCGCAGCTGTCGTTCTAAGACGACGCTGCTCGCAGATGGCGTGCTAGTTGTTCGATCACCACCATGAGTTGAGTCCGAACCGCAGGATCAGTGATGGTGTCCTGATTCCCCACCATGCGGCGCTCCACGGGAAGCCGCATGCACGCGCCTTCGACGACGACTGACCCGGTATAGCTCAGCACCTTGAGTAAGGTTGCATGGGCGTCCACGGCCCCTGTCGGCGCGCCGCATCCCGCCGCATTGATCCAAGCGACCGGCTGACCGTTCATTTCCCCGCCTCCAATACTCCAGTCCAACAGGTTCTTGAACGATCCAGGCAAACTGCCGGCGTACTCGGGCGTTGAAAACAACAGCGCGTCCGCGGCTTTGATGTGGGTGCGCAGGGCTGCCACCTCTGGATGCAGGGGGTCTCGGTCATCATCGGGATTGAAATGCGGGAGGCGCGCCAACCCTGTATACATCACTGCTCGTACCCCTTCTGGAGCGATGTGCTGCACAGTCGTGAGTACCGCAGTATTCGTGGAGGCCGCACGCACGCTGCCGGAGATGAGGAGCACTTGAAGCGGTTTGGTCATGCAGTCCATCCTCCAGGCGGCGCGTTTCGCACAGCCCGCCCGACCTCTACGCCCAGCGGTATACCACGTTGGTCATCAGTTCGCGGCTCCTGCCGTTCTGATGTGCTTCCCGTGACCGGGTCAATAGGCCGCTGCATGCAGCGGCTTGAAAATGATCATTCAGGGACACTGAAATGAGCGTGTCCAGGTTCTCGGCGCTCGTCTGAGCCAGCGAAAATCTCTGGAGAGGTAAACTTAAGCCCGGCTGGTTCATGCCCCTGTGCCTAGCACCTCGCCCTTAAGGTTAAACAACAGATATGGCCGACTTAACCCGCAAGGTGAGGTCTGCCACTGGAAGTAAAGATTCATCCGGGCGGTGCGGCGAGCGTCATCTCTCACACCCACGCCTGCGCCGCCCAGAGGGCCTCAGGCGTGGGGGCCCGGCTCAGGCGAATCACCTTTCCCTGTTCATCTTCCCAGACTTGCACCGTCTCCCCCCCATGCACGCCCTGTCTGTTGGGATAGGCAACGTACCGATCCAGACAGCGCACCAGCCGGATGACCTCGCCTTCCGTTTCGACGAGCACCCACTCGCTGGCATGCGTCAGCACCTTCATGCCCTAGGGTAAAACAGCGAGAAATCCTACAGTGAGACGCTTCTTTCTGATGCCCTCATGGAGGTGCAGCCTGAACATGGGCTCCACTCCGCCCCTCAGAATTTAAAGGCGACCTCAGCGGGGCGCCTTTCCGGATTGACGTATCCGCACGCTGGCTCAGTTCAAGCGGATGAGCAGTGCAATGATCAAAGGCAACCAGACGCTGTTGAGCCAGTTTCAAAGGACAGTGGGGTCAGCCAGTTCAGCAAGCGGTTAATCTTCCAAAACTTTAGAAAGCTCTCGACTTGCTGAACGAAGCTGGAAAAGTCCGCGGCCTTGACCATATACGAACAGGCAAACAGCGAATACGCCTGCGTCACATCTTGCGGCGCAACCGACGTGGTCAACATGACCACTGAAATAAGCTTCAACCGTTCATCGGCCTTCAGAGCTTGCAGCACATCAAGGCCGCTCATCTGCGGCATGTTGATGTCCAGCAGCACTACATCGGGATAGACGGCCTCCGAAGACTGAATGGCCTTGAGATCGTCTTGACCGCTTTGATAGGTCGCTACGGTCACCTGATTGCTGAAGGTGGCAAAGACTTCTTCGGCTAAGAGCAGGTCAGCACTATTGTCGTCAATCACAACGATGTGCAAGCAGCGGGTCATTGTTGTCTCATTGCCTTGATCCTGATTCTTTTTCTGACCTCACGGGTGTACGCCAACGCTGTTGACTCTCAGGCTTAACCTTGATTGAGAGTGCAGTGGACGGGAGCCCACAGACATGAGAGGCGGACTGCTTTCTGGAGCTGCGTATGCGCTGAGCTGATCGCAGGCGGCATCCTTGACTGGGAAACGCCCACTGAGAGTGGCGCTGCTCGGCGTTGATCCACGTCTGGAAGGGGCACAGACCCTGCCCACGATATTCTCGTTGGGATGCGCAGGCCCTATGGCCTCCCATTTGAACTCGGTAAAATACGTTTCGCGCTGGGTCAGGGTGGTAGCGCCGTGTGAATCGGGCCAGCACTCCATGGGTGCAAGGGAGACTCTCCTTCAACGTGACTTGCCTGCTGGTTCGGTAATTTGGCTCCTCCCCAGGAAAGCGTGACCCTTTGAACGAGGACGCCGACCCCTGGCCCATTGATCGGAAGGGGCCGCGGCACTGCGCCAAAGTCACCTGGGGTCGTTTCCGCTCAATTATAACCGCCGAACAACCATTTTATTCAGAAAACATTCAGTATCAGACACAGGTGGATTTGAGCGGTGAAACTCTGCTGATACGGAGCCCCCTTTGGGGCTTGTTTTTTTCACATCAGACGTAAAATCTCCTCAACCGTCAATCTGATACCGTTCTGACGCCTGAACCACGTTAGGCATGAATTCTATCTGGCTTGATCAACAGCTTCATTCAGCGCCGAGTCCTGCGAAGACAGCGTTTCAAGTCCTGAATGGGGTGCAGAATTAAAAGAGTCTCGGGCTTTTGCGGTTGCCTTTCCCACCTGTGGGAGAGGTGTTGTGAAACAGCAGGGGAGGGGAACCACCAAGGGCAGACCTGCTCCATGTCCCGAAGTCATGGTCCTTCCGTTCAGGAGAGGGTCAACCACCCTCAGAGCGCGTTCTTCCTTGATCTAATCGCGAGAGGGTTGTCCAGCGTCTCGCCGGCCAAGCCCATCCTCACCCCAACTTGGGGTGAGCCAGTGTCATTCTTTAATAACTTTCTAAACTCATTGACAGTGGTTACTTATAAGTGTACAGTTGAAGCAAGTCATCCCCAACCCACCCGTTTCACCAGGAGCACCGAAGATGAAAACCTCCACCGTCAGTCCACCGCTTCCGTCCCCCTTCCCCCGCCTCCGGTTGAGCCGTCCCCGTCTGGCGTGGGCCGCGGCAGGAGTGATCTTGTTGGGGGCCGCCGCTGCTCTCGGTGCCCAGAGCTACCTGGGCCGGGGTCCCGCGCCCATTGCTGTGACCAACACCTCGGGGGCAGCCAGCTTCAATTTCCGGGTCACGGGCATCCCGGTGCCTGGCAAGATCGAAGGCGTGACCCCCAAGTTGACGTTTTCCCCCAACGACCTGAACGCGGCCCACGGCACCGTGACCTTGGGGCTCGTCAAGCTGAATACGGGTATTGCCCTGCGCGACGAACACGCCCGGAATTTTCTTGGGGTCGCCCAGCACCCCACCGCCGTCTTTACCCTTAAGAAGCTCAACACCGCCTCCCGCATCCAAGCTGGCCAGACCCTGACAGGAACCGTCGAAGGCACGCTCAACCTCAACGGCGTCACCGTGCCGCTTGTCTCGCCCGTGACCCTGACTGAAGCCGCCGACGGCTCGGTGATCGAGGTCAAGACCGCCTTCAACGTCACGTTCGCCCAGCACCGGATCGCCATTCCAGGTGCCGATCCCCAAACCGACGTGAAGGTCATGTTCCGCCTCCCGCTCACGGCCCAGTAAACCGCCGCGTGACCGCCTTCTCGCACCGCCGACCGGGAGAATCCCAATGAACTTGAGCCGATCTACTGCCTTAGCCTTTTTTCTCACCGGATCGCTCTGGGCCGCGGCCCAAAGCGCTGTGCCGCTGAGTGGCCTCGTGGAGCGAACGGGCACCTTTGGGGGCACCGCCACGGCCACACGGGGCACCGTCGTGGTGTTTCGAAACCGCGACGGGACGACCCATCTGCTGCTGCACAAGTTCAGCACCGCCGCCAGCGCAGGCCTGCAAGTCTGGCTGTCCAAAGGCACGCCGCAGCAGGGCAACCGCACTTTGGTGTCTAGCGGTTTGGGCTTGCGGCTGGGTGGCCTGACCCAGTTCAAAGGCAACTTTGAATTCGCGTTGCCCAGTGGCGTGGATATGTCCGCCGGCTTTCAGAGCGTGGTTCTCTGGTCAGAGGAGCAGAAAAAGGTGGTAGCCGTGGCTCAGCTGGAATGAGGGTGGGCGGGTCACAACGTCCGGCTGGTTTCTCTGTGCCAGCCGGACGTCTTGGGCTGAATCCTCTTGACTGTTTGCTCTGTGGCCGAGCGCACCCGTTCCCGAAGCGTGTCCGTGAACGCGCTTCGATACGGCACGCCCAGGCTTGGTGTGTTCCCTGCACCTACAGGCCAAGGGTTGAAGTTGAGCCAGGGAAGATTTTTTGTGTGACGGCGCGAAGGAATGAGTCGTGGGCCGTGGGGCCGTCTTGAAACCTGCTGTCCACCCGGAGGGCGTCCTCGCCTTGATTTTCCCTCCCTCAACGCGAGATCAGGAGAATCCAGCTAACGCTTAGGGGCCATTTCGTGGAGTGTCCTGCTCGGAGTGGGCGTCAAGACTCTGTGGAAGATCGCTGCTGCCCTGCTGACGAATGACGCGATGAGCTTCCCAGACGGGCAGAACACTGGCGTGAGGAGCACGGCGGCGGCGTTGTGCTCGGGCCATGGATACTAGAGCGTCCCCAGCCCACCACCCCAGCCGAACCGTTGAGGAACGCCGGGGCCAAGGGAATCAGCCGAACTCTACCCACACTGTTGCTTTTGCCTCTCAACTCAGAGATGTGAGTGAAGCTCCAGATCATTTTGCCTTCCGAGCGGACACGGGCGGTGCGCCAGACTCTGCGTCATCGAAGACCAAGCCCGTCACAGTGCCATTTTGATCCGTCCTAAATGTCACCTGAGCGTCCAAGGCCTTTAAGAAAAACTCATTTTTAGCTGAAGCGAACAGTGCAATTTCTGCTCCACCCGCTGGAACCGCGAACAACTGCCCGCCCCGCAGCAACACGGTTACGTCGAAGTCTTCTGCACCTTGGTATCGACCCACGTATCGCTGTAATTCAGCAGGAGCAATATCAATGGCCCCGCGCACCTTGGGAAGTTCGTAGGGCTCGCCAAACACGATTGATGCGAGCGTATGGGCGACCTCAAGCGCGGGCAGATCCTGCACGTTGCTGAGTACAATCACGACCAGCCCTTCAGCCGGGTAAGTGCTGAGCGCTGAGCTGAAGCCGTCGATGCCGCCGTTGTGTTCAATGGCGCCGCGCCCGCGTTGCACCGTGAGGAACTGACCGTACCCGTAAGTGGCGTCCGCACCGGCGAGTTTGAAACGGGCGTGCGGGGTGATCATGGCTTTCCTCGAGAGCGGGCGGAGCACGCGGCCGTTTTCAAGGGCGCGTTCCCAAAGCTGCAGGTCCTCAAGGGTGCTGCGAAGTGCGCCCGCGCCTACAGGAATCGACAAGTCGACAAAATTGGCGTTACTGTAGGTGCGGCCGCCGTACACATAGCCCGAAGCACGGTTGTTCACAGTGGGTCGTACGTCGTCGTAAGCCGTGTGCGTCATCTTCAACGGCAAGAAGATGTGTTGATCAAGGTACGAAGCGTACGACTGACCAGAGACGACCTCGATCACTTTTGTGAGCAGCACGTAGCCTGAATTGCTGTACTGAAATTGTGAGCCGGGCGCGAACTTGAGTGGGAGGTTCTGGAACGTCGAGATCAACTCATCAAGGGTGAAGGTTCGGCGTCCATCGGCGACCTCCGGACGTTCGAGCACTTCGGGCAGGCCGGCCGTATGAGTCAGCAATTGATGCAGGGTAATGCGCTCGCCTTGCGGATAGTCCGGGAGATAGGTGTCGAGCGTGTTCTTGACATCGAGCAGGCCACGTTCTTGCAGCTGCAAAACGGCCGCAGCGGTGAACTGCTTTGTGAGTGAACCAATGCGGAAGACCGTGTCGGGAGTGTTAGCAGCGCTGAACTCAAGGTTTGCCGATCCGTACCCTTGTTTGAGAATAATCTTATCGCCACGGACGACGAGCACCGAACCCATGAAGCGGCCCGAAGCCAGTTGAGCGCGCAAGTAGCTGTCTATTTTGGCGGTTGTCTGGTCGGTGGCCCGCCGTTGAGTGAACGCTGTGGCTCCGAGGGCGACGGCGGCGAAGGAGGTCAAAGCCAATGGAAGGGCGGTGCGGTGCGTGATTTTCATGGGTTCCTTTCAAAACGTGTGATCGTCATAGCTTTCTGACGAAGCGTGACCAAGTACGTGTGCATAGGATAGGAATGCAGTGCTGTCGGCGCCTCCGTCCACAGGCGGGAAGTTCATGCGCCTGTAGGCAGGGTCCAGGCGCCGTCCACAGGGCGCAGTGCCACGCCCTCAGTCCGGCCTGAGACCCGTCCAGGGACGGTGGCGCCCTCATGGGTGGTCATGAAACATGAACTGGATGGAGTCACTCGCACCGCCTTACACTGAAAGAACATGGCGCACGGACCGCACTTTCTTAGGGCCACGAGGACGATCCTCGTGACGCCCACCGCTCCGCGTTTGCGCTGGAAGCTCACGGTCTCGTACGCGTTGGTGACGATCAGTGCCCTACTGGCGCTTGAATTGCTGCTGGTACTGAGCCTCGCCCTGTGGTTTTTTGCGCAGGCCCAACGGGCACTGCCAATGGCCGCTGCGCAAGTCGCCTCGGTTGTGGCTCCCGAATTCGCTGCCCTGCAGGGCAGCGCTCGTCAGCTCGTCCTTGAAGCCCGGCTCGCAACCTTCCGGAAGGTGGCCAGTGAACCGACAGGCACCGTGCTTGACTTCACGTTGGATGCTCAAGCGGGCAGTCTGATTGTCGTAGACAACGATGGACAAGTGTTGTCCGCGCTCGGTGGCCCTCCGCGCGTGGTGTTACATCTCCCGCGTCTCCCCCCGAGTGTCGTCGCTCAAGCCCGCCGGGGCACGTTTGTCTTCACCGCCGCCGGACCTGTTGTGTGGTCGGCGGCGGCCGTTCGCGCTTCCTCGGGCCGCGTGATCGGCGCGGTTCTCGTGGAGGTGAGACCGACGCTTCAACACCTCTTGGGCGGCGCGGACGTCTTGCCGCTCATGTCGATCAGCGCTGGGCTGATCACGCTGTTCGCCATGCCAGTCGGCGCCTTGTTCGGCTTCCTGAGTGCGCGTCCACTGGTTCGGCGCCTGAGTGACCTTGCACTCGTCTCACAAAGCTGGAGTCGCGGCGACTTTGCCCGTCGAGCCGACGAGCGCGCATCAGACGAATTGGGCCTTCTGGCCCGCCACCTCAACCGGATGGCCAGCGAAGTGCAGCGGCTCGTTCAGGCGCGTCAAGAGCTCGCGGCGGCCGAGGAGCGTCACCGTCTCGCGCGGGACTTGCACGACAGCGTCAAGCAGCAGTTGTTCGCGGCCGCCATGCACGTCGGTGCGGCGAGGATGAGGTTGGCGCAGGAGCCTGTGCAAGCGGCCCAGCACCTCGACGACGTGACTGCCTTGCTGCACCAATCGCAGCGCGAACTCGCAGAGCTGCTCAGCGAGTGGCGCCCGCTGAACCGTCCGGAACTTGGCCTGGTGTTGCGCGAGCATGTCGAGGCTTGGGCGCGGCGCACCGACGTCTCCGTCGAAAGCCACGTTGTCCTGGTTCCCCTCCCGCCGCACATTGAGCGGGCGCTCCTGCTGGTGGTGGGGGAAGCGTTAGCGAATGTTGCCCGGCACAGCCGTGCGTCGTCCGTGAATCTGCGAGTTCACGCAGACGCGGCCGCTGTCAACCTAACTGTGTCCGACGACGGTATCGGCTTCACACCCACGGCGGCGGGGATCGGCATAGGCCTCGACTCCATGCGAGCGCGCGTCGAAGCGCTCGGCGGCGCGTTTGAGATCAGCGGCATGCCGGGGAAGGGAACCCGTGTCGTCGCGCACATTCCAGTGAACGTCTTATCCGCATCAGGTGCCCAGGTGGGAGAGGAAGAGCACCGCTTGTGACCGCGTCCAATCAATGTGGCAAGCCAGAGGAAGCGGTCACCGCTCGAATGAGGTGCCCAGGGTCTACTGTGCAGGCATTCGCCGAGGAGAACAGCAATGAAGAACGTCATCACTGTCTTGATGGTAGACGACCACGCCTTGGTCCGGCAGGGAGTACGGGCGTTTCTCGAGGCGTTCGACGACGTTTCAGTGGTCGCCGAGGCGAGCTCAGGAGAGGAAGCGGTCGCGCTCGCCGAGCGGCATCAACCGAATGTGGTGTTGATGGATTTGCTGCTCCCGGCGATGGATGGCGTCGAGGCAACTCGGCAAGTGAAACACGTGAGCCCTGCCACGCAAGTGGTCGTGCTGACGTCTCACGCCCAAGACGAGCATATCTTTCCTGCGCTGCGGGCAGGTGCTTTGTCCTATGTGCTTAAAACGCTCACGCCGCAGGCACTCCTCGAAACCGTGCGTCTGGCCGCGCGGGGCGAAGCCACCCTGCACCCCCGAGTGGCGGCTCGGGTGATCCGGGAAACGTTCGGGCCCAAGGAAGTCACCCCGAATGCGTTCACCGAATTGACGAAGCGGGAACTCGAGATTCTGAAGCTGATCGCAGCCGGGGACACCAATGCCGCGATCGCCCGGCGGTTGGAAATTGGAGAGAAGACCGTGAAAGGACATGTGAGCAATGTGTTGAGCAAACTGCGCGTCACTGATCGCACGCAGGCGGCTGTCTTCGCGTGGCGTGAGGGCGTCGTGCGCAAAAGCAATCAAGAAGAGTAGGAGATGGCGTCCACCTGCCTGTGAGGTTCCCCGCGTCGAAATTGGAAGAGGCACTGAAGCCACAGCGACGAAGTCCAGTGCCTGAACCTGGGTGGCAAGCCGCTTGACCACTGGCTCAATTGAGCACGTCGGATGCGGGCCTAGGGTTGGGACGGAACGTGCGGGCGGGGATGGATTGCAGAAATCGCCACCACCGGCTGAAAGAGGGTTCCTGGTGCCGCTGCTGAAAGGTTCTCACTGAAGGATCAGTAAGAGCAGAGCAGGTCAACCCAAGTTCACTCCCTTCGAGTTTGTTGGACGGCAACTCTCATGGTCTGTCCCAGTGTCTTTGGCGAGCGATCTTCACCGCGGAGCGACACAATTGTTGACGCGTGAGCCAGTTCAAGAGCGAGCGGTGCGGTTGCTGGGGATCGTCGGGAGCCATCTGCACAACCCGGCAGGACGCGACGTTTTGCCTCTTTTGCTTACTCCTGAAAGTGGATGAATTGGGCAGGTTAGCCAGGTCAGGTGATCGTGGCCGCTGAATGCAGCGACGAGGATGGCTTCACGGATATCGATGGGAAGTGGCCAAGATCACTGCGCGGCGTGGGAGGTGTAACGCTCCGCCCAGGGTGGCAGGTGGTACAGCCAGACAGCGTGATTGTCGTCGGGAACTGCTGGCGATAGGTTTTGGATCCGTCACGGACGGTCAGCCTCCCTCAGCCCAGTTGAGGCGACACAACACTTCATGGTGCCCAGGAGGCTCCACCGTGGTTTCAAGCGTCATCGACCGTTACGGCACGGTCACGCTCAGAAAGCGGACCCTTTCCACCCTGACCGCCTCCTGCACTGAGCTCAAATGAGCAGCTGTGCGGTCACAGCCTGAGCCAACTGGTCGACCTGTTGGCGATCCTGCGCTAAAGGCTGCAACGGGCCGTCCACCAACAGGGCTGCCAAGCCGTGCACCAGGCTCCAAGCGGTGATCGCCGTCGTCAGGCGGTCGTGGGCCAGCGTGTGTGAGGCACCCAATTCGTCGACGACCTTCATCAGGACACCAAACACGGGGCCGTGTTCTAGATCGGACACGGCAGGTGGGTGACTCAGTTCAGGCCGGAACATGATGCGGAACTGCGCTGGATGCGCGACCGCAAAACGGATGTAGGCGACGCCCAAAGCACGAAGTTTTTCGCGCGGATCATTCACTTGTGCCACGGCCTCACTCGACTCTAAATCCAGCCGGGCGAGGCCGTCTTGAACTAAGGCCGTCACAAGTTCTGCCTTATCTCGGAAGTGGTTGTAGGGCGCTGCAGGACTGACGTGGACGCGCCGCGCCAACTCCCGGAGGGAAAGAGCGGCTACCCCCCCCTCTGTGAGAAGGTCACGAGCAGCATCTAAAAGGACGGCGCGCAGGTTGCCATGGTGGTAGGAATCAGCCACCCCCTAAGTTAGCATTGTTCACATTCGCACAGAATATGAGCACTGATAACATTAGAGTTACGTCACAGGCAGAACCAAGCCCCGCCTGTTCAGATACAGGGCTGCTCTCTGCTCTGCTCATCTCAAAGGAGACCTATGTTGCTCACGGATAAACACGCCCTGATCTTCGCCGCCACTGGAGCCATCGCGTCTCAGGTGGCCCGCACTTACGCCCGTGAGGGCGCGACCGTGTGGCTTTCTGGACGTCGTGCGGACACTCTGAGCGCCCTAGCGGAAGAGATTCGGGCCGCGGGTGGCCACGCTGAAACCCAGGTGGTCGACGCCACCGATTCTCAAGCTGTGAGGGAGTACGTCGCCGCCGTGCATCAGCACGCAGGCCGCATCGACACGGTGTTCAATGGCATTGGTGGTCGGCCCCGTGACCTAGGGTACCCGGCCTCCTCAAACCTGCAGGAGCTTGAAGACTTTTTGATCCCTCTGCGCACGCTGGTGGGCTCCACGTTCTTGACGTCCCGCGCTGCAGCGCACCACATGGCCCGACAACCGGAAGGCGGGTCGATTGTGACCCTGACTGCGACGCTCAGCCGGATGACTGCGCCGGGCATGGCCGGCATCAGCGCCGCTTGTGCGGCCATTGAGGGCCTCACGCGCGCGCTGGCTGGTGAATACGGACCGCAGGGGATCCGCGTGAACTGCGTGCGGGGATCTGGCATGCCTGAAACGCGCACCATTCAAGAGACGGTGGCCGGCACCATCGCCACCTTCGGCACGCCTCCAGCCATGACGCTGCCGCCTCTGGGGCGTCCCATCACGGTGGCCGAGACGGCAGGAACAGCAGCGTTTTTGGCCTCTGATCTGGCCAGCGGCATGACGGGTCAAGTGGTCACAGTCTGTGCAGGGGCCTTCGTGTAGAGGGTTGTGGCAACTTTGTCTGTTGCGCTCGTGCGCGGGCTCAGCCTGCGGCGTTGTGCCCTCCGTGCTCCTGTGTCCATAGGACGAACGCCAGAAACGCCAGCAGGCCGATACTTCCCGTCGCCACCGTCAGCACCGCCCAAGGCAATGGGTTGATCCCCAGCGACTTGGCTTTGGGCACCAGCAGGAAGAGCCCCACGCTGGCCGCCAGCAGCAAATCAAACCAAATTTGATTGCCCCACAGGTGGCGAATGTGTTCGGGCCAGAAGCCCGTGGCGCCTTCACTCAGGCCCGCATACACCGAGAAGCCGAGGAACAGGACAGAGAGGAAGAAAGGCATCATCCACTTGCCTTTTGGGGCAGTGCCGCTGGACAGCGAGTACGCCAGGGCAAACAGCAGGGTGGCGACGCCGGCGATGACGGGCGCGGTGTTGATCCAGGTCATACAGAACTCCTTTACAGGTAGGCGGCGTCCAGGAGCAGCTCTTTCAGCGCCCGGTAGCCCTCATCCGTGCCTTGTTCGTCGCCGGTGGAGAAGCGGATCACCAGCAGTCCTGTCAGGCTGCTCAGTAGCACGCGGGCGACCGGTTCTGGGGCGTCTGTTAAGTGCGCGGCGGCCAACGCCAACCAGCCCTGCAAGGCCTCTGTGGCGAACTGGGCGTAATGAGGATCGCCGTCCATCGCGCGGAGTTCAACTTCAAAGAGGCTGCGCAGAAACGGCTTCATGCTGTTGCTGGCGAGTTGCGCCCACAAGGCGTCCAAGCGTTGGCTCGGGGAGAAGTCGGGGTCGGGGGCCGTAAACAACTGGGCCTGCCGCTGGAAGATATTCGCCAACACTTCGGTGACGAGGTTTTCTTTGCTGCCGAAGTGGTACAGCAGCAGCCTAGGACTGACGCCAACGGCGGTGGCGAGGGGGCGCAGGCTGAGGTCGCTCAGGCCGTGTTCCAGGACGTAGGCGGCAGCGTTGTGCAGCAGGTCAGCTTTGGCTTGGGGGTTGGGGGGGCGTCCCATCAGGGGTGAAGCATAATGCGGGAATCAGTCAGCGTATCCTCCACAAGTGTTACATGAAACGAGTGTAGAGGAAAAGCGGTAAGGTGTCAATCCTCTGTGGACTACCTACACATTGACCCTCAACTCCCCCAACATAGACCCGGACCTTGACCAATCTTTTCCACCACTTTCCTCTGCTAGATGCCCGCTCCTCCACGGCACTCGGTGCTGTCGAGTCAGGTGTTTGGTGACGCATGTCACTTCTTTAAGTGATTTACAAATAGGTGTGAGCCGATTTGGTCTCAGACAAAATTTAAAAAGTACTGGCAGGCTGCTTTCTTAAACATGCTTGGGCTCATGTTTCACATGACGTTCGGTTGACTTGACACAGTCGTTGAAACACTCCCAATAGCCTAATCCAGAAGGCTCAGCGCCGGGAGTGCCACAGCCCTGTACGGGTCTCAATGGGCCTCACCCGATTTTACGTAGGTCTGGTTAAGCCACTAAAGCTTGCCTCTCC
>NZ_SSNW01000057.1 GCF_004801315.1 Deinococcus sp. Arct2-2 | reverse complement strand
TGATGCGGGAACAGCGAGGCAGGTCTCATATTCGCGACTCAGTTTAATCCCGTATAACACATCATTCTTCTTGTGACCTTTTCGAGCACGGTACTGACTCGTCAAGGTCGGTGGAATGTGTATGACAGCTTCGTTGTTCGCGTGCAGTGAGCCGAGTCTCCACTCCAAGTCGTCCAAACATGGGGGCCAGCCCACCTGCTGTGAGGCCAGTTGAGGCAACAGAACCAAAGCCAGCCGTTAAGCCGAGTCGCAGATCTGGAGAGTGGATGGGGTGTTCACTATCTGCGCGTTCATGTGGCGGTGTAGAGCGTCTACGCTCAGCGGCGGAGCCACCAGAAAGCCCTGCAATCTCCTGACCCCCATTTCCTGTAAATGCGTGCGCTGAGTCGAGGTCTCGACCCCCTTAGCGATCACGGTCAAATCCAATGCCCGCGCAAGATTCGTGACGGCTTGGACGAGGGCGAGTTCCCGTGCCCCTGCGTCCATCCCGTGAATCAGGGCGCGGTCAAGCTTCACCGCATGGACGGGCAGCTGAGCCAAGCCCGCAAAGTGGGCATGTCCTCCCCCAAAATCATCCAGGGTCAGCTGCACGCCTATCGCCCGCAACTCCGCCAGGGCCCGGTGTGACCGTTCCGGCGCACGGGCTACCTCCTCTTCACGCACCTCTAGGGCCAGCCGCGCGGGTACGATTCCAGCCTCGTGTAGAGCTCGCCGAACCTGATCGGGCAGGCCCGGATCAGCGAGCTGACGCGCGGAGACGTTGACCGCCACCATCAGGGACGGCCAGCGGGCCAGTTCAGTGCACGCCTGCCGTAACGTCCATTCACCCAGGGCCCGGCTCAGTCCACTCCGCTCGGCCAGCGGCAGGAACTGATCGGGCGTGACGTTCCCGTAGATGGAACTGCGCCAGCGCAGCAGCGCTTCCACCGCGACCCACTGCCCACAGTCGTCTTCAAGAGGTTGGTACTCGAGGTGCAGCTCACCTGCCCTCAGGGCCCCGTGCAGGGCCGCTTCCAACGTCGCAGGCGCGAGTCCAACTGAAGTGCCTCCGAACTCAAAGCCGCTGCCCCGGGCTTTCGCACGGTACATCGCTTGGTCGGCACGCTCCAGGAGGCCTGCCAAGTCTGAAGCGTCCTGGGGATAGCAGGCCAATCCCATACTCGGGCGCATCGAGAGTTCTATTCCATCCAGATAGAAGCGGTCATCAAACGCCTCTAGCAACCGCCTGGCGACCTCGTGCGTATTCCGGTCATTCACCCCGGGCATCAGCACCACGAACTCGTCGCCGCCGGTTCGGGCCACGGTGTGTCCGGGCTCCACAGCGCCGATCAGTCGCTGAGCGACTTGCTGAAGCAGTAAGTCTCCCGTGTGGTGGCCATGCGTGTCATTCACCTCCTTGAATTTATTGAGATCCAGAACGCCGAGCATCACCTGTTCGCCTTGCTGAGCAGCAGTCTTCAGCGCGGCGCACACCCGTTCGGCGAGCAGCAGGCGGTTGGGGAGAGCCGTGAGCGCGTCGTACAGCGCCAAGCGTTCCAGTTCTTTCAAGCGGGTCGCTTGTTCCCGGGCCTGTTTTTCCTTGGCATCACGCTCAACTTCATAGCGGGCCTGCTCTTGCTCGAGCTTGGCGCGGGCCTTTTCCAGCTCGCCGCGCGCAGTCAGCTCCCGAGTCCGCTTCTCTGCCTCAGCTTGGAGCACGTCCGTCTCCGCTGCGTGTGCCTGCTGCCAGAGGGTCAGGGCCGCCTTCAGATCCCCGTGTTGTTCTATGGCTTGGGCCTGCAGCTTCAGCGCACGGACATAGGTTCGGGCGCGGCCAGTCGACAACGCATCCGTGAGGGCCGCTTTCAACAGGCCGAGTGCGTCCTGAGGCCGCTCCAACTGCAGCAGGGTCTGCGCGACGCCGCAGCGCGTTTCCAGAATCACGTCGAGATCCTGTTCCTTCTCAGCGAGGTGCAGCGCCGCCTGAAAAGCGCTCAGCGCCTCAGGGAGACGGCCCTCATCGCGGCGCAGTTGTCCCAGGCCTTGAAGGGCGCTGGCGGCCCGGATGCCGCAGCCTTCAACCAATTCAAGGGCCCGTTCCAGCAGTGTACCCGCTTGTGCAAAGTCGCCGTGACGGCGCAGCAGATCCGCGTGATTGATCGACACCGCAGCCTCAGCAGTCACCAGTCCAGCATCCTGTGTCAGGTGCAGCGCCTGAGTCGAGTAGACGAGGGCTTCTTGACTCATGTTGAGGGCGTCATACGTCCGGGCCAGATTTCCGGCCACCACCGCTGCACGCGATGGCGTGGTCTGAACTGAGGTCGCCTGTGCACGCAACAAGTGCTCCAGCGCTGTATTGAAGTTTCCTAAGTCGAGATAGACGACGCCGAGGTTGCACAGCACGACAGCTGCGCCCTCATCATCTTGGGCGGCCTCCCGCACCGCGAGCGCTTCTTCGAGATGCAGCAGCGCGCCCGAACTGTCGCCACGGGCATGCTCTAGACCAGCCAGACTGTTAAGGGCGTCCGCAAGTGCCGCCGGAGTAGGCTGTCGCCGAGCCAGCACGACCACCTGTTCAAAGAGGAGGATGGCCCGGACGTCATCAACTCCTCGCAGTGCCCGGGCTTGGCCCAACAGCTGGTCACATAAGGGACCCATGGTCTGAGAACGGCTTTCGGCGGACGCAACCGCCTGTATCACTTCAGCAACGCCTCGACGTCCAGCAGTCTCCCCGTGGACAGCTGAGCGGCAAGGGGTTGAGCTTCTTTTCCTTGGGCCAGTGCAAGGGCCAGGGCGCCACTGACCACAGGCGCGGCGAACGAAGAACCACTGGCCGTGACCAAGCGGCCGCCAGGATAGGACGTGTGAATCTCGACTCCGGGGGCCAGGACTTCTCCTCCCCGGTTGCTCCAGCTGGGCAGATGACCGCTCTGATCCACTGCAGTCACCGAAAGTCCAAAGTCCCCAAGGCGATTCTTGTGATTCAGGGCGTCTGCAGGAGCTTGAGGCGCGCTTCCTCCATTATTCCCACTGGCGGCCACCACCAGAACGTTCCTGGACGCGGCGTACTGGAGGGCGGCCCGAACCCCCTCGCTTGAAACTGACCCAGCGACGCTTAGATTGATGATCTGCGCGCCCTGATCGACTGCCAGCCGGATCGCCTGAGCCACGTGGGCGGCCTGGCCAAATCCACCGGTTCCTAAAACGCGCAGCGGTAGAATTCTGGCGGCGGGGGCCATCTGCTGCAGCACTCCGGCGACGGCTGTGCCGTGGCCATAGATCAGGTCAGTCTCGTCACCCTGCTCTGAAGCATTCCCGTCTCCGTCTACGAAGTCATGCCCAGGAAGCAGGACACTGCGCAACAGGGGATGAGTGAAATCAACGCCCGAATCGAGAAGAGCAATCGTCACGCCTCTCCCGGCTTGACCAGATTGGGCCTGTGCCTCCTGGGCCCTGACCTGCTGCAGCCAAGCCGCGTTGCTGGACAGGACAGAAGTTCCTCCTTCTCCCCAGAGACGGGCGCCCTCAGCCCACAAGCGGGCTCCACTGGACGAGAAACTGTGCCCTGCAGAGGGCGTTGAAGGAGACGCAGAGAGGCTGGTGACGGACATGGAGCTGGAAGGGAGGGGGGCTCTGCCGCAGGCCCCCAGAAACAGCGCCGACAGCAGCAGGAAGACGCGGGACATCAGCAGCCTCTCAGTCCGCCGCTTCAGCGGCAGAAGCGGGCAATTGCCGGGCAAGGCCACGCACCACCGTCATCACCGTGTAGGCGTCAATCGCGGTCACCACACCCGTACAGCTGGTGTGGGGCATCTGTGTCGAGATCACCTCAACGGAAATGGTTGAGCGCTCGCAGATTAACCGGAAGTTCGCCGCGGAGCCCGGCAGGGGCGTCCACCCGACTTCAAAGGATGGACACCGCGCGATCAGCCGGTTCAGGAGCCAGCAATCAAAGGCGCTGGCATGACCACTTTCGCTGATCGGCAGCAGAAACTGCACGGCCGAGTTTCGCAAGTCGGCCATGCGGTACTGCTCATAGCTCTTCATGCCCAGGCGCCGCACCTGGGTCATGATGTCCGTGACGGCGTCATCTAGGGTGTTCGCCTGAACCCAGATGCCGTCCCCGCCGGGGACATCAGTGCCCAGTGCGATGGTGCCGTGGGCCTTGCCGTGGTCGAAAGTAATGCGAACCGTCAGCGCTAAGCCGGCCACGGACTCGTTCCGAACAATAGTTCTCATGCATGCTCCTGAGCGCTGTTTCAGCGCTCTCCCTGTGATGGGGGTAAGGACGCCGTCATTCTCTCGACGGCTTGACAGATAGTCGGTCGCACCACTGGCTCCGCGCGTCCCAGGTGCCCGAATACAGGACCACGCATCACTGCCTCTACCAGCCAGATCCTGAAGGAACTGTACTGATAAAAAAGATTGAAGCATATCCCACACCTTGAATCAATGCGCGAATGGGTTATCCCCCCAGTGGGGGGTGTACGCTTACTCCCCCTACCCCCTCTCTTCTGTGCCCCCGTGTCAAAGCAGAGTGGTCAGCTCCTTCAGAATAGGGTCAGGAATTGAGGAGCCGCATAACCTTGCTGGTGTGATGTGCTGACGTGGGATGTCACGGCGAGCGATGTGAGCCGGACGCCCGCCAAGTCGGGGGGCAGGGATCAGTGGGCCAAGAATGGCCCACTCTTCATCGCTGGTGTCGCTGGGGTAGGTAGGTCGCCGCGTCATTGAAAAAAGAGTATTCTACAGGCCATTCCCCAACCAGCATTCTTTCCAGACAGTCTCTCACTTGAGTTACCCCGGACAGCAGATGGTCTCGCTTCCGCTGCCAAAGGGAAAACTCCTGCAGCTGCCAGAGGCCCTGATACAGAACGGCATGAAGCCAGCCGCTGCCGAAACCCGCTTGATGCCAAACAGCAGCTTGAGCCTCCGCTGTTCCCCGCAACAGCCTGCCGATTCTGCTGGCGAATTCTCAGGGGAGAGCGCACACTGAGCACTGTTGCGTCCCGCCGCAATTCCAGAGATTCCAGCTGAAACGACTCGCCTCCACTGGGTTTCCCACAGGTGCGCCAGTTCTCCGTCTGCGCCGTGAACTCGGCGTTTTCCCGACGGATCAGGATTGCAGCGATCTTCATCCCCAGCGGGGCAACCTGCGGCGGCCCCTGGTCATGAACGTGATTCCACAGACCTCTGGTGACGACTCAGCCCACTGTCGCCCTCTGCGGAGTCGTCACCCCTATTTCACGTCCACCGCCAACGGCGCCGCGTTCAACTTGCCGAAGCCGAGACTGAGGTCGAGCCAGTAGCGCCCGGCGGGCAGGGCACTGACCAGCCAGTCGATCACTACTGTTTTCCCCGCACCCACCTTTGGTTGCGCCGCGGGCAAGCAGTCGATGACCGGCGCCGGATCGGGAACGATCACCGCGCCTGAGGCCCGGGCCCGCACCGTCACACTCACCGGACAGAGGGGGGCCGGCACGGAATACGGCTGGGCGGCCGCGTTGGTGAGTGAGAGGCGCACCTTGAGGCTCTGATTCGCCGCCGCCGCACCCACCAGCGAGGCCCTGAGTACGGGAGCGCTGGAAACAGGGGGGCGAGGGCCACCGCCTGCCGACGCCAGAGAAGCGAGAACCAGACCTGCGAGCGCCACGAGGCGCAGAGCAAAAGACATGGGCTCAGCTTACCGGACTTCGGAAATCCCACCTTGGCTCCACCGTGGAGACCCCCTCAGCGCTCCGATGCCACTACCTGGGGGTAGTTGGCTCCCGGAGGGACAAGAACTGACGGAAGGACAGATCAACACTGGTCGTGGTCACCGGAGCGTTGTGGTCATCAAGAAGCGCTGGGTCGTGAAGCGCAGCCTCGCTTGGTTGTCCTTTGACCGTCGACTCAACCGTGAAGATGACCTGCTGCCCCAGACCACCGAAGCCTTTATTTTCCTCGCGTTCATTCGCTGTCTGATTCGCAGACGTACTGCTTGTGCCCAGCCAACCGCAGTTTCTCCTTACTCCCTACCTTTCCAGACAGGCTCTTACTCCCATTAACTTTTAATTCATAGGTGGTGTAGGGCATACATACCCCTCTCGGCTCGCTTCAACCGTCAATCAACTTTTCACGTTCAGCACGAGCTTTATAGGGGATTCAAGAGACCACGCTCTTTGCCCTGTCTTTCCTTGTGCAGGAATGTGGGAACCGTTTAATTTCTCAGAAGCTATGTTAAGTCATGTTCAATTGTTCAATGTGGAGCTGTGACAGGGCGCTGGAGGCGTTTTGTGAAGTGAGGATCATCACGTGAATGGCTTTGATCCGATCCATCACGGTCCAGCAGTCTGGAAGTTACAGGGTCTGAAGTTCGGCATTGGGGAACTCGCCATAGCCAAAGTCTTTAAGGGCTGGGACGCGGAGAAACTCGCGAAAACCCTTGGCCTCAACGTGGTAGACGTGCAGAGGATCCTCACGCCACCCGTCACGTCTGCCCTGGTCTCCAGTCCTCGCTCGCTGGGGCGTCACACCCATCATCCGAACGTGTCCGATAAAACGATGTAGGCATTTTGCCTTCACTCCCGCCGTCGGCGACCACTGTAGGCCTGCTCAAACTCATGTTCTGCCTGACGTTCACTTCAACTGGGACAACTGCCGAGAGCCTTCCCCCAGACACTCTTCAGAGGGGCACGTCGCAGCCCGGCAGTGTGAAGTGAAAGGTGGTGCCCTCGCCTTCAACGGAAGTCACCCACGTCCGCCCCCCATGCTCTTCGACAATTTTGCGAACAATGGCCAGGCCGAGACCAGATCCCGCGTACTCCGTGTTGCCGTGCACCTGCTGAAACAGGCCAAACACCTTTTCAAAGTACTCTGGGGCAATCCCAATGCCGTTGTCCGTCACTTGAAAATGCACCCAACCCCCATCTGCTCTGGCAGAGACGTCTACTTCAGGCGTTCGGCCCGGCGGTTGAAACTTGATGGCATTGCCCACCAAGTTCTGGAACACCTGCCGCAGCTGGGTGCTGTCGGCCTGCACCGCTGGTAAGGGTCCTACGATCAGCCGCGCACTTTTCTCCTGGAAGCTGGCGCTCAGATTGTCAGCGACCTCCTGCATCACGTGTTCCGGATTCAAGGTCATGATGGTTCGTTGCCGGCCGACCCGGGCATAGGCCAACAGATCGTCAATCAAGGCGTCCATGCGTGCGGCGGCCTCCACAGTAAAGGCGATGTACTTGTGGCCTTTCTCATCCAGCTGTTCCGCGTACCGCCGCTCCAACAACTGCAAAAAGCTCGTGATGGTACGAAGGGGCGCTTTTAGGTCGTGTGAGGCGACCGCGGCGAAATGTTCGAGATCCGCATTGCTGCGCTGAAGCTCCGCGTTCACCCGGCGGATTTCGTGCTCCGCCACCCGACGCTCCGTTACGTCCTGCATGGCCACCACTGCCCCGACTTTTTCGCCGCTCAGGTTGTACATGGGGTTCCCGCTCGCGTTCACCCAGCGTCGCTCTCCCTGTACGGGCGCAATCACCATGGCCTGGTCACGAACCTGCTCACCCTGGAATGCCCGGAGCAGAGGAATCTCTTCGGTGGGCAGAGGCGTCACCCCATCTTCCCGGTACAGGCTGTAATGCGCGGCCCATTCACCTGGAGGCAGCGACTCTGGTGGCAGGCCGTGGAACGTCCGCGTCACATCGTTAAAGACCGTCAGGCGGCCTTGAGCGTCACAGGCCACAATGCCTTCGGTGAGGCTCTCCAGCAAGGTGCGCAGGAAGCCGCGTTCCTGTTCCAGTTCGGTGGTGCGCTGCTGGATTCGGAGTTCGAGCTCTGCATTCAGCCGGAGCAGTTCAGCTTCAGCCTGTTTGAGGGCGGTGATGTCGGCCATGGTGACCACCAGGTAGGCCACCGCTCCGTTCTCTTGGCGAACGGCCGAGATACTGGAGTTCGACCAGACCATCGACCCGTCTGGTCGGAGGTAGCGCTTTTCCACGGTCACCGCCTCCACCTCGCCTTTGAGCAGGCGCTGGAGGGCATGGGCCGTGGCCTGTCGGTCACCAGGATGCGTGACGGCGTTGATATGGCCCCCGATCAGGCTTTCCCTGGAATAGCCCAAAAAAGCCGTTCCAGCTGGATTGATGTCCAAGCACCGCCCATCAGGTGTCAGACGACTCACGCCCACGACCGCATGCTCGACCAGCGTCTGATAAAGGACTTCGCGGTCACGCAGTTGCTGCTCGGCGTCGCGGCGCTCGGTGATGTCCTCGTGCACCCCAATCCATTCATTGACCGAACCGCTCTCGCTTTGCACGGGGGTGGCGCGCGCCTGCATAAACCGGTAGGCACTGTCCGAGCGGCGCACCCGGCACTCGACTTGATAAGGGCGCTGAAGTTCAGCGGCCCTAGACCAGCTTTGGCGGACGTGCGCCCGGTCATGCGGGTGAACCGCGTCAAGCCAGCCCCACCCCAGGGCCTCCTGCTCCGTCTGCCCGGTAAACCGCTGCCAGTCGGCTTGCGGCGTCTGAAACTCGCCGGTAGGAGCGCACGTCCAGACCATCTGCGAGGTTGCTTCCACCAGTGACCGGAAGCGTCGCTCGCTCAGCCGAGCACTCCGGTACAGTTGGGCATTCTGAAACGCCACGGCTGCTTGAGCTGCCAAACTGACGGCCAGCTGTTCCGCCTGCTCGCCGAACACGCCCGCCCGCTCGTGCCCGAAGAAGAAACCACCAATGACCTGGCTATTGGACGCCACCACGGGCACGGCCAGGTAACTGCGCACCGGCAGATGTCCGGCAGGCATGCCGTGATACGGCGCGTTGCGCGCGTAGCGGGCATCCTGGGTAATGTCATCTGAGCGCACGACGCGTTCATTGCGGAAGGTCGGTCCGAACACCTGCGTCATGCGCGGGAGCGGGTAGTGAGCGAACGCTTCTCTTGGAGCACCCGACAACGTGTACAGCGTGAGCGGCTCACCCTGATGGCTGTTGATGGTGTAGAAAAATGCTCCGAACTGCGCCCCGGTCAGCTCCACTCCGGCGTCCGTGACCGCCTGAACCACCTTTTCTAGATCGAGTTCAGCCGAGATGGTGTGCTGAATGCGGTTGAGTGTCTCTAGTGCATGCGAGTCCTGCTGCAACTTTAGCTGGCCGCGGCGGGCGTCTGGGATGAGGGTGGCCAACCAGACGTCAGTTGTTCCCGGCAAGCACGTCACTTGGGCTTCGAGAACAATGGAGGCCGATTCGTTGTCGACGGGAAGCAGGAGCTGCAGTTGGAGCGGAGTGCCGTTGTAGGACCCGGGGGTCCACCCAGAGGGGGCTGAGTCGAGTCGATCGGTTGTGAGCAGGGCTGCCAGAGGCTGATTCAGAAGGCCAGGGACGGACTCCGGAAACGCGTCGACGAAGGCCGGGTTCACCGCTTGGATGTGCCCTTGCGAGTCGAGGAGCCAGGCCATGCAGGGCAACATGTTGAGCAGGGAGAGGTGCTCAGGCTCAAGCCGTGCTGAGCCTGAAGTGAAGGGTGTCATGGATCCATTATTCCAAACGCTCTTGAAGGCAGGGGAGGTGCCAACTGCTGTTCACAACTTCAATGGCTGCCATCAAGCTCACATGTGGTCAGCAGAAGAACAGGTGGATGAACTTTCTAGAAGCTTTGGGCGGGTTGTGTGGTCTCACCGGGACCGGGGGAGGCTGACCTGCCGTACGGGGGCACTAAATTCCGGGGGCAAACGGGTCGGACACCCTCTCACGACCGTTCCAGAGCCGTGAGGTAGCTGCGGCCCATTTGACCCGTGCTCATCTCCGCGTAGATCTGGGTTGTCGTGACATTGCGGTGTCCTCAGAATTTTTGCACCTGATCAATGGGCATCCCCCGGTCAAGCAGTCACGTCGCAACCTTGTGGCGCAGCAGACGGGGGTGGACATGTTTTTCAAGGCCCGCGTCCTTCGCCGCTCGCTGCACGACGGCCTGCACCGTCCGCGCCGCGTCATGATCATGGCGGCCTTGTTTCGAACAGGTGGCCCGCTCGGTGGGCCACGAGATGGATCCGGAATTCCTGTGTCAGAGACGGCAGGATCGGCACGAAGCGGTCGCTGCCCTTTTTGGCGTGCGTGAAGCGTACTTGTAGGGGTTCAAGATCGAAATACACGTTTTCTACGTGCACTCACGTGAGTTCGCTCACCCGTGCCCCATGTAAAACAGCGTTTTCACGAGGAGGCCGTACAGGGTCGACCGCAGACGGTACGCGGCGGCGATGAGTTGTTCGACCTCGGAACGATCCAGGCGATCCACGGTTTGCCGCCGCTCGCTGGACGAAGGCGAGCAAGTCTCGTTCCTGTCGTCTGTAAACAGTGGGCCAAAGGGGATGCAGGTTGATGTTGTCTTTAAGTCAACTCCTCTTTGTGGGGTGCAATTGGGGACATTTTATAGGCTGGAAACGGGCAACATAGGCCTCATGCCTGTGCCTCATCTCCCTCCCCCGCTGCCTGTCTCCACAGAAGTGGACGAGACGCTGGCCTTCCTTGGTATGTATCACCGCGAAACAGGTTTGCCAGGATTCGCCGCACGGCGGCAAGAGATCGAGCAGTGTGAGCATCTCTCCCTCACCACGCCTGAACTGACCCACGGTGCGCGCATGGCGTGGCGCAACAGCACCCGCTGTGTCGGACGGCTGCCCTGGGCCACCCTGGAAGTGCATGACTTGCGTCATCTCCCGCAGGCGCCGCAGGTCTTCGAGGCCCTCTGCGACCACCTGCGCGGGGCGCTGAACGGCGGGCGCATCCGCCCGCTGATGAGTGTGTTTGGGCCCGGCATTCGTATTTACAATGATCAATTGATTCGCTATGCCGGATACCGTCAACCGGATGGTCAAGTCATTGGTGATCCGCAAAACATCGCGTTGACCGAGTATGTGCAGCAGTTGGGGTGGGCGGGTGGGCCTGGAAGTGCTTTTGACGTCTTGCCCCTGGCCATCGAGGCTGAAGGCAACGTCACGCTCTTCGAGCTCCCGTCCGACGCCATTCACGAAGTGCCGATCACCCATCCGAGCTGTGCTGCGCTGGCTGGACTCGGCTTACGTTGGCATGCCTTACCAGTGATCAGCAACATGACGTTGGAGATCGGAGGGCAACGCTTTGAAGGTGCGCCCTTTAACGGTTGGTACCTGCAGACCGAAATTGCCGCGCGCAACTTGGCGGATGAAGCCCGCTACAACCTGCTGCCAGCGATAGCTCAAGCGTTGGGGCTGGACACTTCCCGGCGCCGCACCTTGTGGCTGGACCGCGCGCTGGTGGAGCTCAACGTGGCCGTGCTGCATTCCTTCGACGAAGCGGGCATTCGGCTGGCCGATCACCACAGCGTCACCCGCCAATTCCGGCATTTCGAAGAGCGAGAGGCGCGCGCTGGGCGCGCCGTCAAGGGAAACTGGTCATGGCTGGTTCCGCCGCTCTCTCCGGCCACGACACCGGTGTGGCACCGCAGGTATGACGATACAGAACTTAAACCTAAGTTCACCGTGCAGCGCCCGATCTGGGCAGCACCGCCAGCGCGTTGTCCTTTCCAGACCAGCACATAACGCCAGTCCCAACTTCCAATCGCCCAACATTGCGCACGGTCTGGTGACCGCCATCATCAACGGCCTTCTGCTTGTCCTACAATCTGGGCTCAGTTCAGACAGGGCGTAAAGAGAAGAACTGTGTATGGCTATTTGGCTGGAACAGTGACGGCACCAGACGTAATCAAGCCTTCAACGGCTTTGAGATTGGCCCGAACCGTTGCGGGTACCAAGGCTTGATTGTATTGATCAAAGGCCAAGGACACGCCGCCGTTGCTGAGGCCGAAGCTGCGGTCACCCGCACGCCACGGCAAGTCCTGTGCCACGTCCCGGATCACGCTGTACACGGCCGTGTCTACCCGTTTGAGCATGCTGGTCAACCCGTGATTCAAGGTGCCCCATGCATGGAGCAAGCGAATCAGGTGATCCACGTGGTACCAGACGTCAAATTTCATGCCGATGACCTCCCGCGCTCGGGGACAGGTCCAGCGTTGATCGGGATAAAGGTGTGGATCAGGCCCTGCTTGCAGCAGCGCCATCACATCCGCTCTCTGGTCATCGCGGAAACCACCGAGAACCTGGTCTATGAAGTCATGATTCGTCTGATGGTTCGTCGCTTAGCCAGAACGTAAAGGAAAGTCCGTCTGAGACGGACTTTCCTGGATTCTCCCCTCTTGCTGACAGAGTTTTCAGACCCTATCTAGGCCAAGTTGTTCGCTCAGATACCCAAGGACTTCTGGTGGAGGCTGTTCTCCAGCACCCAGGGTGCGTCCAAGGTGTTGCAGCACAGTGAGTTGTACAGCGTAACCCAGGCGGTTGAAATTGCGGCGGCGGGCCGTTACCTGTCTCAAATCACTCTCGCTCAACAGGTAATACTGGGCCAGCAGGCGCTCGTCCAGCGTTGGGAACCGGGTGAATTGCTGGCGCTGAGCGCTGGTCAGGATGGGCGCGTTTTGTCTTTTCACAAGACTATGGGCGGAGGCGGTAAAGCCTCCTTGAATGACCCCATCGCTTTTCCCGCGCTCCTGGCCGCTTCAAAGATAACGCGCGGTCACGCTGCGCTCGCACCCCTGCAAATCACCCGGTGGCCCCGCGAACAGCACTTCTCCGCCCCCGCTGCCGCCCTCTGGTCCCAGGTCAATGATCCAGTCCGCCTGCCGGATCACGTCCAAGTGATGTTCAATCAGGATGACCGTATTCCCCGCGTCCACCAGTCGGTCAATGATGCCCATCAGCAGGCCAATGTCCGAGAGGTGCAGTCCGGTGGTGGGTTCGTCCATCACGTACACGCTGCCCTGCTTGTGTAGCTCGGTGGCGAGCTTCAGGCGCTGGCCCTCCCCGCCGGATACCGTGCTGAGCGGCTGGCCCAGGGTCAGGTAACCCAGGCCCACATCGTTCATGGCCTGAAGAACGCTGCGGATCTTTTTCTCGGTGAAGAAGGCGAGGGCCTCCTCGGCGGTCATCCCCAGCACATCGCTGATGGTCCTATCCCGCAGGGTGTACTCCAGGACCTCATCCTTGAAGCGCTTGCCACCGCAGACCTCGCAGGTGGACGTGATTCCCTCCATGAACGCCAGGTCGGCGTAGGTCACGCCCAGCCCGTTGCAGTTCGGGCAACTGCCCTCACTGTTGAAGCTGAACAGCGAAGCGCTCACGTTGTTGGCTTTAGCAAACGCCTTGCGGATGTCATCCATGATACCCGTGTAGGTGGCCGGGGCCGAGCGGACGTTGGCCGTCACCCTGGCCTGGTCGATCACGATGGCGTCTGGGTGCTGGGCGAGAAATACGCCGTTGATCAACGTGCTTTTGCCGGAACCCGCCACGCCAGTCACCACCGTCAGCACGCCTGTGGGGATGTCCACGTCGACGCTCTTGAGGTTGTGCTGCACCGCCTTCTTGATGCTCAGTTGGCCTCTGGCCCGCCGCACCTCTTCCTTGATCGGCAGGTGTTGCGCCAGGAAACGCCCCGTCAGGGTGTCAGCGTTTTTTAGCTTGGCGTAGCTGCCTTCAAAGACCACTTCACCGCCGTGAGTGCCTGCCCCTGGCCCGATGTCCACGACATGATCGGCCACCGCGATCACGTCCGGATCATGCTCCACCACCAGCACCGTGTTGCCCTTGTCGCGCAGCTCCCGCAGCAGCCCGTTGAGCCGCTCGACATCCCGCGCGTGCATGCCGGTGCTAGGCTCATCCAAGATGTAGAGCATGTCGGTCAGGCTGTTGCCCAGGTGACGGATCATCTTGACCCGCTGAGACTCGCCGCCCGATAGCGTGGCGGTTTCACGCCCCAGGCTCAGGTAGCCCAGCCCGATCTCCACTAGGGCGTCCAGCCGCCGGATGACCGCCTTGACAAGCGGAGCAGATTTGGGCTGTTTCAGCCCGCGTAGCACGTCTACCAGGGCGCTGACTTCCAGTTCACACAACTCAGCGATGTTGTGTCCCTCAATGCGGCTCTCCAGCGCTGCCAGATTCAGCCGCGCACCATGGCAGGCGGGACAGGTGCGGGTATCCGTGAATTGCTCGAAGACCTTGCGGTTGCGTGCGGCCATCTCCCCGGCGTCCTTTTTGAGGTACATGCGGGTAAAGCGTTCCACTAGACCCTCGTACTGATACGCGAAGCCGCCAAACTCGACTTTTAACTCCTGGCCTGCGGGCAGACCGTACAGCAGGCGCTCCAGTTCCGCCTTGCCGTAGTTCTTCAGCGGCTTGTCATTCTCGAACAGCCCCGATAGCGCGTAGATCTTCCAAACCCAGCGGCCGACCCTGAATTCTGGGTGCAGCACCGCGCCGCCATTCAGCGACTGCTCGTGGTTCAGGAAGCGATCCAGGTCAAGCTGGGTGGTTGTGCCGATCCCCTCACATTCGGGACACATCCCTTGGGGCGTGTTGAAGGAGAAGGCGGCGGCAGGCCCAGCAGACGGCTGACCCACCTGCGCGAACAGCGCTCGCACATCGGCGTTGATCTCAGTGAAGGTTCCCACCGTCGAGCGTGAGCCGCCGCCGACGCGCTTTTGGTCAATGATAATGGGCGCATTCAGTTCCTTGATGCTGTCCACGTCCGGCTGTCCATAGCTGGGCAGGAAGCCCTGCACGAAGCGGGTGAACGTCTCATTGAGCTGACGCTGGGCCTCGGCAGCAATGGTGTCAAACACGAGGGACGACTTGCCGGAGCCGGACACGCCGGTGAACACCGTGATCTGGCGTTTGGGCAGGTCGACGGAGATGTTTTTCAGGTTGTTCTCTCGTGCGCCGCGCACTCGGATAGGCTCTAAATCGGTCATTTGGCTCCTTGCGCTGATGGGGAAAAGATAGTGGGGCGGCCCCCATGGAGGAAACCGCCCTCACCCTGCGAACTAGAGTTTGATCTCGCCCTGCTCCTGCTTACCGCCCTCGGTGTCCCAGTAGTGGACGCGCTCGGCCTTTACCTGGATCATCACGATGCCCGGTGTGTCCACGCCGTCCTTAAACCAGGGATCAAGTGCTGGTGTCCAGTGGTCTTTCATCTGGGCCTTGTCGTCGGTCAGGCTGGCCTGACCCTGCACCGTCACGTAGAGGCCTTTACCGCTCTGGAAGCCCAGTGATACCTGCGCGTCGCGACGGATGTCGGCTACTGTACGAGACTGATCAAAGCTGAAATAGTAGGAGGTGCCGTCATACTCCACCTCGCCATTGTTGCTCATGGGGCGGGCAGCGGTGTGACCGCCTTCTGTACGGGTGTTGAACATGGCGATGTTGATGCCCGCCATCTGTTGGGCGAGAGTCTTGAGGGTCTTGCTGGGCATGGGAGTCTCCTTAATCGAGGGAATACGGTGGGAGAATGCCCCCTCACCGAGCGAGAGCATTACCGACTCAGGTCACTGCCAACTTGGCTCAGCAGCCCCGCCAACTGCAAGATCTTTTCGCCTACCGCGCCGTCCGCTTGGCTGGCGGTTCGTCCTGTTTCTTCGGCAAGGTTGCGAAGCAGTTCGCCAATGGCCGGAACATCGATTTCATCCGCTTCTAGGTGCGTCTTTAGCTTGCTTAGATTCTCGTGGATGATCTTGGCCCCGTGAAAATCCGCTTTCTCCAGCGTCTTCAACCAAGTGTCGATGCTCTTGGCACCCTTGGCTGCGGAGAAATCAGTGAGGCCCTTCTCGAACGCGGCAATGGTTGTGTCTAACTGGCTGGTCATTGTGGCATCCTCTTGGAGTAGGGAAAGGATTCAGAACTGGACGGAGTGAGGAATAGACGGGTTGACGTTGTCGGCGGGCGGTTTGAGACGCCGGAACGCCACCCACGTCACCAGCAGGGCCGAACCCTCAACCAAGGCGCACAGAAACAGCGGTGTCCCCACGAATCCAGAGCGAACCGACGGGGAAACGACATACGCGAAGAGACCGGCCACCACGGGGGGCGCGACGACATTGGCAAGATTGTTGAGACTCGCCAGCGCGCCCTGGAGGAGCCCCTGTTCGGTGGGTGGCACTCGGCTGGAGATCATGCCCTGTAGAGTGGGGGCCACCAAGCCACCCGAGGCGGAGAGAACGATGGCTGCGTACAACATCCAGCCTGTGGTGAACAGGCCAAACAGCACGTAGGCCAGGGTAGAGAGGGTCAGGCCCAGCAGTGTGGTCTTCACCTCGCCCAGTCGGGCCACCACCGGACCGACCATCCCACCCTGAACGACGGCGAGACAGATCCCGGTAAACGCCAGGGACAGACCGATCTGGGTGACGTTCCAGCCCAAACGGAAGCCGGTGTACAGCACCCATACGGCGATCAATCCATTCAGGGAAAGTCGGGTCAGCCCGTAGACAGCGGTCAGGGTCAGCGCGCTGGGCGTCCGGCGCAGGGCCATCAGTGAGCCGACGGGATTGGCGCGTGACCACCTGAACGGCTGGCGTCGCTCAGGTGGCAACGATTCGGGGAGGACCAGCAGGCCGTACAGCACGTTCAGCAGCGACAGGCCCGCTGCCACCCAGAAGGGCAGCCGTAGCTCAATGCCCCCGAGAACGCCGCCCAGCAGCGGCCCAATGATGAAGCCTAAGCCGAAGGCTGCTCCGATCAGGCCGAAGTTCTTCGCCCGATCCTGGGGGGGACTCACGTCCGCGATGTACGCGAGAGCCGTAACCTGGCTCGCTCCGAAGATGCCCGCCAGCACCCGTCCGACGATCAGCCAAGACAGGTTGGGCGCGAGGGCGATAATCACGTAATCTAGGCCCAGGCCCAACAACGACAGCAGCAGCACCGGACGCCGCCCGAAGCGGTCGGACAGACTGCCCATCAGGCCGGCGAACAGGAAGGCCATCAGCGAATACAGCGCGATCAGTAACCCGTAGAAACTGGAGGCCTGCGATAGACCCACGTCCCCGAACGACTCGATGACCCTGGGCAATACGGGAATGATCAGGCCCACCCCCAGCGCGTCAATGATCACCGTGATGAAGATGAATCCGATGCCCGCCTGAAGTTTGCGGCTCATCAGTTATCGCCGCGTATCGCGTCCAAAACGGAGTCGGGGGGAACGCTATGCCAGGACGTACGGGCGAGAGTTGGAAGAGGAGTCAGGGCATTCACGGGGTTGTTGGGCATGTCGGCGTCTCCTGAAGGTTGGCGGTGGGGCAAACGGGGGAAGGTCAGTGATGGACGAGAGAACACCTCCATTCAGACATGGGTGTGCCTGCGTCCGGTGGCGAGCCACCGGACGTGAGAAAGGGGAGAAATTCAACAAAAATAGACCGGTGCTAGCGTGGCACCGGATCCCACTGGAGCGGCAGACACAGTCAGTTGGTCTGCTGCGAGGGAGTATAATAGGAACATGTTAGAGCAAAAAGTAATTCAAGACACTACAGAAGGTAGTAAGAACAATTTAGCGCTATTTGATTCATTCATAGCCCTGAATGCCGCGCTACACTCGCTGAGCAGCATGCTGTCCAATGAGACCAAGCTAGCCCTGTCCGATCTCGTTGCCAATGAACACATTCGCCTGTACGGTCCTCTGAGCGCCAAGGAGGTGGCCCACCGGGTTCAGATGGGATCAGGGCCAACCACAGTCCTGATTGATCGCCTTGTCAAACGCGGGTTCGTGGAGCGCATCCCTCATCCCACGGATCGGCGGAGTGTGCTGGTGAAGTCGCTCGCAGGAGAGTCCACGGATACGCCTAGGCTGGGCGCCTTCCTGGCACTGGTCATGGCTGAGGTTGACGCACTGACGCCTTCTGAACAGCGAGTGATTGCAGGATTTCTCGACAAGATCACTGGGGCTGTGATGGACACGCTGGCTATTGAATGATCCACCGCCTGCGTTCTTCGTGACTGTCCCAGTACCGCAGTGCACCGATGGGTCATGTCTGCTGAGAGGTGCTTCCCTTATTCGGCCTACAGGTAGCGTTCGTGTCAGCAAGTGCAGCGTAGGATCAGAAACCAGTCAGATTCATGGGGGAAGGGGGAAGTACGCCCTTTAGCCAAACTGCGTACTCTTGAGCGGAGAAAGAACCGCATTTCGCCCTCTTGAGCACGAACATCACAGCAAGTTCGTGGTCATTCCGCTCAAGCGACCTCAGGTGCTCTTGGGGAACCGTCAAAGCGAGAAAACCCGACGGTCACGCTTTTCAGTGACTTAACAGGTCTTTTCGGGCCAATCTGACTCCCACCCGCTATTTCCCTACATCCCGGCGGTTGAACAGCGGAATTGCCAGCAGCGGCAGGGCCAGCCCGACGCCCAACAGCGCCAGCCCCCGCGCCGCTTCCGGCCAGCCGAAGGTACCCAACGCGCCTCCACCCAGTGCGGGCCAAAAGGGAAGCAGAGGCCGCAAGTCGCGCAGTGCAGCCACCTGACCTCCCAGTGAATACATCAAAAAAAGGGCCAACCCTAGAGCGCTGCTGGCTCCCAACGCCGCGCCTGCACGTCCGGTGGCGGCTCCTACCGCGAGGGCCAGCCCTGCCAACACCCAGCAGGCCAGCGCCAGCAACACGGTCCGGGCCAGCAGTGGGCCGAGGCCGAGGCCCGAAGACACCAGCAGGCCCAGCAGCCACACGCCCACACCCGTGACCGCGCCCACCGTCAGCATGCCCAGCAGCACGCCCACACTGCGGCCCGCCAGCAGTGCGCCCCGGCTGCGGGGGCCAGCCAGAGGCAGTTCCAGCCGTCCGGCCTCCTCGTCTCCGGCGATGGCCCGCGATCCCCACAGGGCCGCCAGTACGATCCACGCCAGGGGCAGCATGAAGCTGAACAGTTCGGCAAACAGATAGCCCCCCGGCGTACTCAGATCGGCCCCGCCCAACAGGTCGCGCACGCTCTGGGGATAGGATTTCAGCAGGTCGTTGATGCCCGTATTGCCCCGCAGCGACGGATAAAAGGCCCACAGCATCCCCGCATAAGCGCACAGGCCCACCGACCACCACAGCAGACTCCCGCGTGCGCCCCGCAGCCAACTGCGCGTAAATTCAAGCATGTGGCTCCTCCTGCCCGCTCTGAACAGCGTTTTGGCTGCGGTAATCGTTCAGGAAGGCTTCTTCCAGGCTGGCGCGTTCCAGCCGGAAATAGGCGACCTCGGCCCCCGCCAGCGCCCGCAGCAGTGGATTGGGCTCGCCCGTCAAGGTGGCCCGCAGCGTCGGCCCTTGGCTGACAGTGGGCGCTTGCCAGTACAGATCGGTCAGGCCCAGTGCTGATTCAGAGGGGAGGGTGGGCGCTGGGCCGCGAAAGGTCACGGTCAGGTGTGAGGGCAGGCCCGCAATCAAGTGGTCCAGCCGTTCGGCGCGGACCAGTCGGCCTGCCCGCACGATGCCCACCCGCTGCGCGACCCGTTCCACCTCCGCCAGCATGTGGCTCGACAGCAGCACCGTGCGGCCCTCGGCCTGCGCCTCTTGCAGCAGCGTCAGAACAGTGTCTTGTGCCAAAGGGTCAAGCCCATCGGTAGGTTCATCCAATAGCAGCACCTCGGGCGCGTGCATCAGTGCTAGCACCAGCCCCACCTTTTGCTTGTTGCCCTTGCTGAGCGTGCCGATCTTGCGCGTCGGATCGAGTTCCAGGCGCTCACACAGCATTTTTGCGTTCGCCACGACTCCGGCTGCTCCGCGTTGCCGGGCCGCTTCCCCAAACACTTGGGCGGCAGTTTCGGCAGCGGGTAAGGTCAATTCTCCGGGCAGATACCCCACCAGCGCATGAACGGCCTCGCGCTCATGCCACACGTCGTGCCCCAACACGCGCGCACTGCCGGAGGTGGGCCGTAAAAAGCCCATCAGCGTCCGGAGGGTGGTGGTTTTGCCTGCCCCGTTCGGCCCCAGGAATCCAAAAATCTCGCCCCGCTCTATCTGAAGCTCCAGCGGATGCAGGCCCGCGCCGCCCCGGAACAGTTTGGAGAGGCCGTGCAGTTCGATGGCTGGGGGGAGGGCAGCAGGAAATTGGTGGGTGGTCATGGGCGTTCCTCCTGAAGGCCTTGCCGAGGCTCCAGTTGTTGGCGGTAGCTGTCGCGCCAGCGCCGCAGCACTTCTGGAAATTCCTGCTGCCAGCTGAAATAAAAGTGCTGCATTTCCTGGAGGGGACCGGGATCGCCGCCCTCCGGTAAGGCAACCAAACCCGCGTCGGCCAACTGGTGAATGGCGTCCAGTTTGCGCTGCCCCTGCTCGGTCAGGGCGGCCCACGCCCCCGGCACCATGCGGTAGCGGTCAGCACGCTCACCCCTTACGGATACCCGCTCAATCAGGCCGATCAGGGTCAGCGTGCGCGTGGCCGTCGAAATTCCGGCGCGGCTGGACGCCAACAATTCGGCCAATTCGCTGGCGGTCTGGCCCTGCGGCGGCGCGGTGAGCAGTGCACCCAACACCCGCCCCGCCACCCGCTGAACCCCCAAGCCTTCCATCACGATTCCAGTGCGTTCGATGAATTGCAGTCTGGGTTCAAGCATGTTCTGAGTTTACAGAAATTTCTGAAATTTGAAGTGATCTGACAAGCAGATGGGGGACGCTGCCAAGCCAACCCCCGGTCTGCTCCCTGGCCAATCCCTGAGAGGGAACTGCAAAGCTCTTGTCCTCCCCGTTCAGTGGCATGCCGTGCCAGTAATGGGCCTGCCAGACCTGTGGTTGCGAACAGCGTCATTGGACAGCGATCTGGAGGAGAGAGGTGTCTCCAGCATCGTCCAGCGGGTGGGAGCCACGTGGGCCCGAAACTACCTGTCAAGTCACGGAAAGGCGTGACCGTCGGGTTTCCTCGCTTTGATGGGTCTCCAAGAGCATCTGAGTTCGCTTGGGCGGAATGACCACGAACTTGCCGTGATGTTCATGCTCAAGAGAGCGAAATGCGGTTCTTTTTCTGCTCAAGAGTACGCAGTTTGGCGCTGGGGCGAACTGGTGTTGCCCCGATCAGTGCGCCTGCCGTTCATCCTGTCTCGCACAGTGTTGAACCGCTGAGCGGGTATTTCCGGGTGAATGTAGCTTTTAGCCGCAGTAGGAATGGATTGAGTCTGGGTGGGATTGGTTCGTCAGCGGCAGGTGCGCGGCTAAGGACGTGCTTCCGAATCACCTCTGATCAGGAGGGCGCAGAGCGTTGTGAACGGACTGGATCCAGCCGTGTTGCTGGCTTGGCTACGCGCTGCTCTTGCCAACAGCAAGCGCGACTGTTAGTGAATGAGCAGCCTGAAATTCGGTGAGCCGCTGACCTGTGCGTGCTGGCTCTCAGGACAGCCGCCTCTCCAACTGGGTAGGGTGCCCGCCTGACCTGTCCCCGTGGTGCTGACGCTTGACGCGGTACATCTGTGCGTCGGCCTCTTCAATCACTGTGGCGGCAGAAACTGCTCTGCTGCCCCGTTGGGCTCCCCCCACGCTGATGTCGATGTCAGTAAATTCAGCTGCTTTCAAAGCCGAGAGCACGGCGTGAAGACGGCGCTCCAGTTCTGCTGTACCTGGCAGATGAGGTTGGCGGAGAAGGATCACGACCTCATCTCCCCCTACCCGGTACATCTCGTCCGAAAGTCGGAACTCGCGTTTGAGCAGCTGCCCGAAAGTTGCCAGTAATTGATCGCCCCGGGCATGGCCTTCGCGATCATTGAGACGCTTGAGGCCGTCAATATCGAGCATCAGGGCTGCGAAATCTTGTCCCGTGCTGTCCAGCTGCAGGAGGGCGGCGTCAAAGGCCCAGCGGTTTCCAAGCTGCGTCAGGGGGTCGAGGGACGCGACCTGTTTGATCTGCTGCAGACGGGTCTGGCGGTCAAGTGCTTGCTGAATCAACTGCTCAGCCGCCTGCATCAAGGCGCGGTCACCGTCTTGCCACGCCTGGGCCTGATCCAGCCGAGTGACCAGCAGCAGGTACCGCGCGCCTTCATAGTCTCCCAGAGGCAGCCAGGCGGCGGCCTGCAATCCCAAATCGACCCAGCGGGGCAAGGCACGCGCGTGTTCCGCGTACTGATCAATGAACAAAGGCGCTGTTTCAGTCAACGGTTGCCAGGTCAACCCATGGCGCTCTTGCCCCAAGGTATGGATTTCAGAGAGGAAGGCGGCCCCAGTCTGAGGCCGGTGCCAAGCGGTGGCAATCCGCAGCACGCCGGGCCCCCCAGCGGCGCGACGTCCAGCGCCAGGGCCTCGCAGAACGCCTCAACCGCACACTTGGGGGCATGCGGGGTCTTACCCGCTCAATTCGTCGCCCGGGTCAACGCGCGCGTCTGCTTGTGCACGGCGCAGTCCGGCGATGAGCAGGGCGACCAGGCGACGGGCATCGTAGTGGGCATCGTTCCCGGCACCGATGCACAGGTTGCCCACCCCGCGCATCAGTTCGTAGGCCTGAATGTCTGGGCGAATCTCGTCAGCCTCCACCGCCGCGTCTAGAAAAGCCATGCACACCGGCACCAGGCGGTCGATCAAATAGCGGTGCAGCGCGTCGAAGCTGGGATCGCCCGGCTGCATGACGTCGGCCAGGCCATGCTTGGTGGCCAGAAAATCCACGAACAGTTGAATCCACTCCCCCAGAGCGGCGTAGGGGCTGACGTAGCGGGCGAGCAGCACTGGGCCAGCCTCGGCGCAGGTCTCGACCTGGTGCCGGTACACGGCGATGATCAGCTCTGCCCGCGTCGGGAAATGGCGGTAGATGGTGCCGGTGCCAACGCCGGCCCGGGCCGCGATCTCGCGCACCGGCACCTCGACGCCGGAGGTGACGAACAGGGCAGCGGCTACGTCCAGCAGCATCTGCTTGTTGCGCTGGGCGTCGGCCCGCTTGGGAGGGATACGTGGCGCGGAGGGCGCATTCAGGTCAGTCATTCTCCAGATCTCCTTCATAGGCTTGACAAACGGAACAGTGTTCCGTAATGTATAGGAACGACGTTCCGCTTAGCCAGCATAGCCGATAGAACGCCCGGTGACCAGACCCCTCTGATTCTGACGTCCTCAACCCACAGGAGTCCCACATGCCTACAGCATTCATCACCGGAGCCAACAAGAGTATTGGCTTTGAAACGGCCCGCCAACTGCTCCAACAGGGCTATCACGTCTACCTCGGGAGCCGCACGTTAGACAATGGCTTGGACGCCGTCGCGCAGCTCAACGCCGAAGGGTTGACCGAGGTTGAAGCCGTCCAGATCGACGTGACCGATCAGGCGTCCATTCAGGCGGCGCGGGCAGAGATCGGCAGCAAGACGGCGTCGCTGGACGTCTTGATCAACAACGCTGGAATCAACGGCGGCATGCCGCAATCGGCGCTCAAGGCCGATATCAGCGCCTTTCGCCGGGTGTTCGACACCAACTACTTCGGAGTCGTGATGGTGACGCAGGCGTTTATCGATCTGCTCCAGCAGGCCCCGCAGCCCCGCATCGTGATGGTGTCGTCGAGCCAGGCCTCGCTCACGCTGAACAACGACCCCAGCTAC
Organism: Deinococcus sp. Arct2-2; assembly: GCF_004801315.1. Classification (GTDB taxonomy): domain Bacteria; phylum Deinococcota; class Deinococci; order Deinococcales; family Deinococcaceae; genus Deinococcus. The sequence goes on along the minus strand of NZ_SSNW01000057.1, from coordinate 15,223 downwards.
CAGTACTACAGCCACAAAGGGGCCGTCTACCACCCGTCCAAATCGGCCCTGAACATGTACACCATCGACCTGGCCTACGAGTTGCGGGATACGCCCCTGAAGGTCAACGCGGTCGATCCCGGCTTTATCGCCACCGATTTCAACGGGCACCGCGGCACCGGCACCGTGCAGGAAGCCGGAGCGCGTCTGGTGAAGTACGCCGTCTTAGACGAGCGCGGCCCCAGCGGCAAGTTCTTCAGCGAGGAGTACAACCCGGCCACCGGCGACATCCCCTGGTAAGGAAACCCCTGCAGCCCCGCACCGAACAGCGCATTGCCGGGGCCCTCAAGCACCTTTCAGCCCTTCATTCAGACCAACAGTTTCCAGGAGATCTCATGCGTGTTTTTGTTACAGGTGCCACCGGCTTCGTCGGTTCCGCCGTTGTCTCAGACCTCCTCCGGGCCGGCCATCAGGTGCTGGGCCTGGCCCGCACCGACGAGGCGGCCCGGTCGTTGAGCGCCGTGGGCGCCGAAGCCTACCGGGGCAACCTTGAAGACCCGGAGAGCCTGCGCCGCGCCGCCGCCGGCGCCGACGGCGTGATCCACACCGCCTTTAACCACGATTTCTCCAACTTTGCGCAGCACAGCGAGACCGATCGCCGGGCCATCCAGGTGCTGGGTGAGGTGCTTGAAGGCACCGGTCGGCCCCTCATCATCACCTCCGGACTGCCCATCACACCGAACCGTCCAACCACCGAAGACGACGCGTTGCCAGACGCGCCGGGGCGCACCCCCAGGGTCTCGGAACAGACCGCCCTGTCGATGGTGGAGCGCGGCGTGCGGGCCGTGGTGGTCCGGATGCCGCAGGTGCACGACCGCGACAAGCAGGGACTCGCCACCTTCATGATCGCGCTGGCCCGCGAGAAGGGCGTCTCAGCTTACGTCGGGGCCGATGAGGGCCGCTGGCCCGCCGTCCACCGGCTCGACGTCGCCCCGCTTTACCGGTTGGCCCTAGAGAAGGGCGTGGCTGGGGCGAGATATCACGCGGTGGCCGAAGAGAGCCTGCCGGTGAAGGCCATGGCACAGGCCATCGGGCAGGGCCTGGGGCTCCCGGTGGTGGCCCTGTCCACCGAGGACGCCGCCGCTCATTTCGGTTGGTTGGCCTTTCCCGTCGCCATGGCCGCGCCGGCGTCGAGCGCCCTGACCCAGCAGCGCCTCGGCTGGCGTCCTGCCGGGCAGCCCGGTTTTCTTGACGACCTCGAACACTCTAGCGCTTTCCAGTCCTGAGCCGCCGCGCCCGCCTGAACCCGTCACCTGGCGAAAGCCGAAGCCAGGGGGCGACCGACACCCTCATCCAAGGAGTTTTGCCATGAATACCCCTGTCCGCACCGCCGACTTCATTCCCGTGACTGAATCTACGCCCGTCCTCTCCTTCAGCCCGGTGGTGCTCAGCGTGCCGGGCCGCCTGGCGCCGCTGGAACTGAAGGTGTCCGTGCCCGCCGTGGGCGACCAGCTGCCCGTCATTCTGTTCTCGCACGGCCACGGGCGATCGACCTATCTCTCCTCCCTGCGCGGGTACGGCCCGCTCGTGGACTTCTACGCCGCCCACGGCTTCGCTGTGATCCAACCGACCCACCAGGACTCCAAGGCGCTCGGCCTCGATCCTACCGGCCCCGAAGGGCCCTTGTTCTGGCGCTCCCGCGTCCAGGATATGCACGCCATCCTCGACCATCTGGATCAGATTGAGGCCACCGTGCCGGGCCTGAGCGGACGACTCGACCGCACCCGGATCGCCGCGGTCGGGCATTCTCTGGGCGGGCACACCGTGGCCATGCTCGCGGGCATGCGGATCACCAGCCCCAACGACGGAACCGCCCTCGACCTCTCGGACGCGCGGATCAAGGTGGGCGTGGTGATGGCCGGGCCGGGCAACGGGGCCGATCTCGCGGCCTTCGCGTCCGAACACTACCCGGAACTGGGCAACAACAGTTTCGCCGAGATGACGGCGCCGGCCCTGGTGGTCGCGGGGGACCAAGACGTGAATCCCATGTTCTCCGATCGCGTGGACTGGCGTTCCGACCCGTATGTTCTGAGTCCCGGCCCCAAGGATCTGCTGACGATTCTCGGCGGAGAGCATATCCTCGGGGGCGTCTCCGGCTACGACGCCGCCGAGACGACCGATGAAAACCCCGAGCGGGTGTCGGCGGTTCAGCGGCTGACCTGGGCCTACCTCCGCAGCGCACTGTACCCTGAAGACCGTGCCTGGGACACTGCCCGCGCCGCGCTGCAGGGCCGGGCCGAGCCGCTGGCCCGAACCGAGTCCAAGTAACCTCAGGCCGTACCAGATGGCCGCCGGCAGCGGCTGTCCAGTGCTGAGGTTCACCCGCGCCGCCGGAGCACACCAGTGGCGACCGACACCGCCCGGCCCCATCCCCAAAGGAACCTGATATGCAGCACAGAACTCTGGGCCACACAGGTTTTGGGAATATCTCTATTTTGCGGCTCTTCCGCAGTCTCGATATCGCTGATTTACTCAGGTAATGCGCGTCAACAGGCGCGCGAAGGCCGTCATGCAAGTCTGGACACGAGGTTGACCAGCCAAATGATCTATGCCCGGCAGTACTCTCAAGGCTGAGGCGGTGCACAGATGTTGCAGGCGTGTCTTCGCTCAACCGCAGTACCGCGACCGGCGCCTGCCGGTCAGTCGAAAGCGCACCGACATCGTCCCGTCTCCCTCGGCGCGCTTGGCGTAGAGCGCTGTGCATTCCTTGGTTTACGTCCAAGCTCGTCACCCTCTAAGAGTTCGCGTTCTTCACGCACAATCTTTAAGTCACGACGTAAGCGCTTAATCTCTTCTTGTTCGGGCGTCAGATGCTGACGCCCTCTGCCAGGGAAAGCCTGCTCCCCTTCTTGCTGATCGGCCTTGATCCAGCGGTTGAGTGCCGACAGGCTGATCCCCAGATCACGGGCCGTTCGGGTGATCCCCAGATCGGGCTGCTGAGCCAGTCTGACGGCTTCGCGTTTGAATTCAGCGGTATAGATTTTTCGCTCGGTCATGGTGGTGCCTCCTATGGTGAGGCTTAACTCCACCTGTGCAATATCGGGGGAACCCCACTGGGCAGTGGAAGACAATTTCAGCTGGCTCACATCAGAGCCGACTGGTCGTCAGTCAGCTGGCCCCCATGTTTGGATGACTGCGTGTCGAGACTCGGCTCAGCGACAGGGGACTAGACGTGAAGCCGAGAACAGCAGCCCGGTGGCGGCACACTCGTCTGGCGGTTGGTCAGTCAGCGGAGAATCGCGTCATAGCCTCAATCGCCCGAAAACCGCCGTTAAGGCCAATACCGGTAGGTGAAGCACGAGATGGACGAGGTTGTTTCGGATAGCTCGACATTTTAACTTTGAGGATCCTGGGATTGCTCCCGGGTCGTCGCTCTGGGATTAGGTTATGGGACTCGGTTGTAAGCCCTCATGGCGAAGAAGTAGGCGAGGATGGCTATGCCCGCGCACCAAGCCAATGCAGTCCAGATGTCGATGCCGACGGGCTGGCCGCCCAGAAGGGCGCGAAGCGAATTGACGATGGCGGTGACGGGCTGATGCTCTGCGAAGACGCGGACTGGGGTTGGCATGGTGGCGGTGGGAACGAACGCGGCGCTGATGAACGGCAGGTAGATCAGCGGGTAGGAGAACGCGGTAGCGCCTTCGACGGATTTCGCCGTCAGACCGGGAACCACTGCCAGCCAGGTCAGTGCGAAGGTGAACAGGGTGAGGATGCCTGCCGCAGCGAGCCAGGCCGTCAGGCCTGCGCTGGACCGGAAGCCCATGACCAGGGCGACCAGGATGATGATGGCCAGCGAGACCGCGTTAGATACCAGCGAGGTGAGCACGTGCCCCCACAGCACGGCTGAGCGTGAGACCGGCATGGAGTGGAGCCGTGCGACGATCCCCTTCTGCTTGTCGGTGAAAAGCCGCATGGCGGTGTAGGCGACGCCGCTGGCGATGGCGATCAGCAGAATGCCGGGCAGCATGTAATTGACTTTGTTGTCGGTGCCCGTGTTGATCGCGCCGCCAAACACGTAGACGAACAGCAGCATCAACATGATCGGCATGATCGCCACGGTGATGATCGTGTCTGGGCTGCGCTGGATGTGACGCATGGAGCGTCCGACCAGGATGCCGGTGTCTCGTAGAGCATTCACGTAGCGACCTCCTCTGTCTTCTTGCCGACGATGGCGAGGAAGATCTCTTCCAGCGTCGGTTGTTTTTCGATATACTCGACTTTCGCGGGTGGGAAGAGCCGTTTGAGTTCGTCGAGGGTGCCGCCCGCAATGATTCTCCCTTCGTGCAGAATTGCGATTCGGTCCGCAAGCAGTTCAGCTTCGTCGAGGTATTGCGTCGTCAGGAGGATCGTCGTACCGCCCTCAGCGAGCTTCTTGATGGTGTCCCAGACTTCGAGCCGTCCCTCTGGGTCAAGGCCCGTCGTCGGCTCATCAAGGAAGATGACGGCGGGTGTTCCGATGAGGCTCATGGCGATATCAAGTCTCCGGGTCATGCCGCCGGAGTAGGTGTCAACCCGCTTCCCAGCCGCGTCCCGCAATCCGAACTGCCCCAGGAGCTGGTCGGCGATCTGGGTGGGGTTGGGCACGGCCCGGAGTCTGGCGACGAACACGAGGTTCTCCCGTCCGGTGAGCATGCCGTCCACAGCGGTGAATTGCCCGGTCAGGCTGATCAGCTCGCGCACGCGCTCCGGCTGACGCTGGGTATCGAAGCCGCCGACGCTGGCCGTGCCGCTATCGGGGATGAGCAGCGTCGAGAGGATGTTGATGATCGTCGTCTTGCCCGCGCCGTTCGAGCCGAGCAGGGCGAAAATCTCGCTGCGCCGCACGTCGAGGTCTACACCGTTCAGGACGCTGACATCCTTGAAGGCCTTCTTCAAGCCTTTCGTCTGGATGGCGAGGTTCGTCATTTCTTGATTCCCTCGTTGCGAAGCTTCTGCATCACGTTGCGGTTCAGCGCCTCACGCCAGTCCTCGGTATAGGTTCTGGCATTCCGCAGAAGTTCATCACAGAACGCGGCCACATCTTCGCCGGTGATTTCAATCACGCCCTTGCCATCTGCCGCACTGGTTTCAAAGAGTTCAATCAGATCCCTGAAGATCGGTACCATATCCATCCCGGTGCCAGCCGAGAAATTCCACATGTACTTTTTAATCTCACCGTACACGATCAGGAAATCGCGTGGGAGCGCCTTGGCACGCGCCTCCATACGGTTCCATTCCTTCTTGTCTCCCGTGATTGTCCTCCAGAAATCATGCATCTACTTTCTCCTTAAGTTCGTTTATCTTGAGAGAAAGAAAATCCCATTTCGCCCAGAACGCCGCGAGTTCGGCCAGCCCCGCCTCGTTCAGCGAGTAGAACTTTCTGGGCGGACCGAGGGTGGACGGTCTTTTCTCAATGCTGACGAGCTTGTTCTTCTCAAGCCGCAGCAAAATGGTGTAGACAGTGCCTTCCACGACGTCCGTGAAGCCAAGTGTTCGCAGGGATGAGGCAATTTCATAGCCGTAGGTCTCACCACGACTGATGATCTCCAGCACACAGCCCTCAAGGACGCCTTTCAACATCTCCGTAAGGTTTTCCAGGGTGGCACCTTCCTTCCTGATTCGTCTTCCAGGTATATTGCACTACGTAGTACCACTAGAATGTATCACAGAGTAGCGGATCGATCACTACGGCACTCACCCTGCCGACAGGCCGTAGGGTGCCGAGCCAGGGAGCATATGCGATGGGAACCGTCTCAGAGGGCTTTTATGGGCTCAACGGGGGCTTCTGGGCGATTGAGGCTACAACGCGCAACCCGATGCACCTCAAAATCATCTTGCGCCGCCTTGAAGAGCGTCAGGCCAGCCTCAATGTTCTGAGTTTTGAGGAAGAACTCGTTCCTGTACGGTAAGCACCCGCGCTGGAGCTCAGGGTCCCGCACTTCAACGGTTCTCCCAGGGCAGCAGCACAGCGCTGCACCAAGAGCTGAAAGCCCCTCCGACTACAGCTCACCCAGTTGAACGCTGGCCTGGTGCGTGGCCAAGCCCCGCTCGCTTTGGACCTGCTTGGCGGTGCTGATCTGGGAGGAGGCGAGGGCAGAAGGGGTGAGAAGGCTAGGTCACAGCTTGCAAAGGAACCTCGCAAGTTGTTATTCATTGCATTGAATGGTGCATACAGCGACTGGGACAGGATCAAACAGGTGTTACTGCATATTGAGAACCGGACAAAACTTACCTCGTACCCAAAAGGCGGTTGAGGACATGGTTTCCAGAGACATCCTGGCCCCAGTGCTGGGTGGTCTGGGTGGTGAGATATGCAGCGGCCAGCCGCTGCAAGCCGAGGAGCAGGGTTTTCTTGCCAGGTGGGCGGTTCTTATGGGGGACATCGCCGCCCAGATGCGCGAGCAATCGAAGTGCTGGCGCATCTAGCGTTTCACTCAGCGTGAAGACGTAGGAGGCCACCACCCAGCTCATCGCCACCAAGGTACGCAGGGCCTGGAAATCGTGAATGCGCACGTCCTCCCAGCCGAGGGACGTCTTTGTCCACGCGAAAACGTCTTCAATGGACCAGCGACGCAAGTACAGGCGCACCACCTGCCCGGCGTCCACGCCGGGCGACACCGGCAGACTGGTGAGCAGCACCCAACCCTCCTCATCCCCTTTGGGACGCGTGGGAAAGCTCAAGTGCACCGCCTGAACGGGCAGCCGGCCCTCGTCCAGCCAGACCTGCTGCGCACGCAGTTCTGTGCGCGTCGGGCGCCAGATCAGCCGCTGACCCTGCTTCACCGGCCGGGCCAGTTCAAAGACATGAGTGACAGGAGCACGGTGCAGTGCACCGTGCAGCGGTTCCCCCTCACCTGTTAGACGAAGGCGTGTCTGACGATCCAGATGGCGGGCACGGATGACGAAATCAACGTGCAATCTCCGCAAACGGCGCAGAATCCGGAGGCTGTCGAACCCGCGATCCAGCACGAAGATGATCCGCAGCACACCCGCTGCCCGCAGGGCGCGAGTGATCTGTGCGAGTGATTGGAGCACCACCGTGTTCTCACTGGTGAATCCTGGTGCCAGAGCGCTGTACAGCGTGTGATACAGCAGGGTTTGACGTCCATCAGGACTCACGCCAATGGCGTTGAGGGTGCGGTAGCCCGCGACCGGCTGGCCGTTCAGATCCCGCACCGTGTCTAGATATTCCAGGGTCTGGCTGTGCGGCTTGCGGAGGTCAGAGCCGTCCAGAATGACGACCACCTCATCCGACCCGGCGATCCGCATCGCGCCCTGCGCTTGAATCTGGTCAAGCAGGGTATCAGCGCTGAGGTCACTCCGCCGATGCTCGTGGTGTATCAGTCGTCTCAGTCGGCGTTCCGCCTGCGGGCACGCCCCCGTACCGGGGGCGACGCGCGCCATCTGTGCCAGACGCGTCGTGCCACTCGCCAAGATGCCACTCAGCGCCGCTTGAAACGCCCTGAAGAGGCGCCGAGCTTGGAACAACGTGTGGTACGGCTGCACGAATTCGCTCAGGCCACCGATATTCACCGTCGCTGAGGGCGTCATTCCCTGAATATGCACACTTTTGTCCGGATTTCAATGCATAGTGTTGACCGTGGCCGCATTCCGCACTATCTTTAAGGAACCAAAGGCGACCTCAGCGGGTCGCCTTTTACTTTGGTCTGCGGTGGCTTGGTCGTGACCCGCTCCGCTCAGCGGATCAATCTCCCCCCGAAGGCGAAGTCCTGCGCTTTCCCGGCAAGCTCCAAGAACACTTGTTGCTCTGTGCTGGCCGACCCGTGGTTGCCCTCCAGTCGACCATACAGGCTGCCGTCGCTCCGGCGCAGCTCGCCCCGCCACTGCACTTCGGGCCGCGGATAACTCCACTGTGCCCGCAACTCGATGGCCGTGGTGGTTGCCTTAGCGGTGAAGCTCAGCCGTTGATCGTCGATGCGCGCCTCACCGGTGACGTGGTACTCCGACTTGGACACCCAGGTGGCTTTCGCGTCGAGGTGCAGCGGCTTGGCCGGGGCCACCTGACGCCAACTGGGGCCGTCCAGCCGCTGATACAACAGGGTGGTCCCGAAGCGGTTGACGGCGGCGCCCGGCAACAACAAGCCCAGAACACCGTCCTGCTTGACCCGGCTGGCCACTTGCCCGTCGGACAGGCGCACCGTCCCGAATCCTCCCTGCACCGCGAACATCAGCGTGTCCCCATCGACCCGCAGGTCGGTGTCCGAACAGACCCCCAGCTGCACCGTGACCCGCAGCGTGCCGTCACTGCGGCGAACCTCGATGGCCCCGTCTTCATATGCGAGGGCCACTTCACCGTCGCTCAGCGCCCGGACGGCCGTCAGACCGCTTCTGCCCCCCGGCGAATTGAGTCCACACCCCACAGGATGCAGGGCCCGCCCGTCCAAGGTCTGGCCCGTGTCGTTGGAGATCAGGGACACCCGCTCCACCCGGCCCGACGAGGGCTGTTCCCACCGCCGGATGGTCAGCCAGCGGAGATCCCCGCTCCAACTGGCCTCCGCCTCTTTCGGCAGTTGACGAAGTGCGGTGTCCACTGCGGGGTGCAGGGGAACGAGTTGACGTGTCTGGGGATCGAGCAGCCGTTCGGAGGTCAGTTCCAGCCGGGTGCCGTCGTGACTGAACCGCCTCACCCCTTCCGCCACCCCCCAGTGGTCAAGTTCCTCCAGCGTCCGGGGGTCACGCTCCATCACGCCCACGCGACTGTTCTTCGCTTCAATGCTGAGCAGGCGGGCCGGACGGGTGCCCGAAGCCGCCTGGAAGGTGAAGCTGCTGACGACGTCTGACCAAGGGACGCGGCGCACCTCCTGCCCCGTGCGTTCATCGAGCGCGACGAGAAACTGAGCGGATCGGGGCGGTTGGACATCGTCGAACCGGGCAGGGAGGGCTTGCTCGGAGGCCACCACATACAGCAGTCCTCCCCCAGCAGCGACGGGCTGCCAGTTCACGCTGGAGTAGACCGTGCCCTGCCAGACGCCGTTCAGCGCGGCGGGGCCGTCTGGGATCTTCAGGAGTTCCGGCGCCGGGCCCGGGCAGGCAGTGAGCAGGCACAGGGAGGCCGTCAGGGGGAGGAGCAACCGCTTCATGCCTGACCATAGCAGTCAGTACAGAGGAGCGAGGACGCAAATGCGCGTCTTTGTTCAAGGCCACCAGCCAGCTTTTCCCAGCTCAGCGGCATCGGTTCAGTCCGTGAGAACCGGTCGTTAACCTTCCGGCGCGACCACCAGCCGCTGCACGTCGTCACCGAGGCGCACGAAGTGTTTGGCGTTGAGGGTCACCAGCCTTACCGCTCCCGCCCGCAGCGCCGCCTGCGCGATCAGGGTGTCGTAGATCGCCCCGCCTTGCAGCCCCAAGTCTCGGCAGCGGGTCATGGCGTCGAAGTAGTCGGCGGGCAGGAGCGGCAACACCGTCCACGTCTGCGTGAGGCTGTCCAGCACGGCGCGGACTTGCGTGGGTGGATAGCGCAGCTGTGGGTGAGCGGTCATCACCGCGTAGCACTCCGCGAGGCTGTGGACGCACAGGGCGGGACGCTCAGCCGCCTGCACCTGTTCGTCGGCCCAAGCGAAGCGGGGATGGGCGCGGGTGAGCGCGGCGACCAGGGCGCTGGTGTCGAACACCGTCACCACGAACCGAGTACCTCGGTCAGGCGGGCGTCGCGCATCTCGTCCACGGGATCGCCCGTGATCGGGCCTGGCGCGTCGAGGATCAGGCGGCCTGCGTGCTGCACAGTCTGCACCGGGCGCGAGGCGGGGCGCAGATGTAGGACACCGCCTTCGAGTTCTACCTCCAGCTGCTCGCCAGCCTTAAGCGCCAGGGCGTCACGAATGGCTTTCGGGATCAACACCCGGCCAAAGCGGTCGATTTCCAGGTGGGCAGTCATATTGGCAGTTTAAACCACTTCTTGCCAATGATCTGGAGTTGGGGTCACGTCAGCGCAACTGGTCAGAGAAAGTCAGGGCTGGATGGCTGCACGCTGCTAAGCCGTGGTTCCGTTTTGATACCACTTTGGACATTCCCTGAGTGCCAGCTCAATGAGCCGTACAATCTCTTCGAGGTCACGAATGGGTTTTGACTCCGGATCGCTGATCTGCCGCTCCTGCGCCAGCTTGTTACTGAACTCGGCCAGAAGGGTTCTGAGTGACTGTCTTGTCCGCAGAAGTTGCTTCTTGTGATCCAGTCCGGCGTACCAAGACATGCGCTCGGTGGTTTCGAGTTTGCACAGCTCCAACCGCATGCCCTCAACGCCCAACATCAGCAGGTTTTGCATGCCTTGACTGAGCAGCGCAGCGCCGGTCATTCCGCTGATCGTGATCAGCAGCACGCCGCCCAACATCCCCGCACCGCCCGCTGCCACGGTTCCAAACCCCAGGGTGGCGAGGAATGAGGTAAAGCCAGCGGCTCCGGCAGCACCCACACCCAAGACCGCTGGTCCCACGAAAGGCAGCATGAGGGTTGCCGCTGCCAACGTGCCGCCCAACCCCATCAGCAACCACTGTTTAGCGCCCCGTTTCTGTTTCGGTGCGTACACGGTGACAGCCTCCCGGAAAAATTTGTTGGGGAGATGTGAAGGCACAGTCAGGCCCAAGAGCTGCAGCAGCGTGGTCATGGCGGCCTGCGCCTCCGCATCACTCACCGTGATTTCGTGGGGTGCAAACGGGCCAATTGATGCCACCTCAGTTACGAGAGGCAATAGGTATTCCGGGTGGCCCAACAGACTCTGCAACACCTGTTCCTCGTTGGGATCGGCGAGCCGTCCACTGCCGACCTGAGCGTGTTTTTTAAAGACCTTTCTCAGGGTCTCCAGTGCCCGTGCCTGCGCTCCTTGACCTCTCCAGACGCCCTACGATGAAGCTCCTTGGCATAGACGAGGCGTGCAGCTGACAGGTGAAGAGGAATTCGGGACTCGGACATAGCTGAAGATACCGTTCAGCGGGAGCTTAGACTGCTGAGCTTACTCACCTCACGCCGCATATGCCACGGTTTTCTCGCCAACCTGACGCGCATGGCCGAGGGTCACCAGCGTCTCCAACACTTCGTCTACGGACGCTGCGCGTGCATCCTTGAGGGTACCGATGAACTTCCTGCGCCGTGAGGGGCCGTACGGCCACCTGAAGCGCGTGACACACCGCCGCTGCCCGTTCGGATATCTTGCTTGGATATGGGGGCAAAGCCACTATCCGTACAGGCCTCACCTATGCGAGGGTGAGCTGCTGGCACGCTCACTGACCGATGCACATTGATGCCAGCCACGGCAGATGCGCGATCGGGGGCCTATCGGCGCAGGTAGAATCCGAACGAAGTGCTGTTTGCACGAGGGCCTGGATTCCGAAATCGTCATTGCCACCACCGCGGATGGCCGCAGTTTTTTCGTGAAGGACTGGAAGTTCCGGCCCTTGGCCGGATTCACGGACGTTCACCGCATGACGGCCGCAGGCAAGTTGGGCTACATCGTCAAGACTGACGGCACGCTGTACTCATTCAGTCTCGACCGCAACAACAACCCCTCTGTGCCGGTTCAGGTCAAGGGGATGAGCGGCATCGTTGATGTCAGCATGTCGGGGGGACACGTTCTAGCCCTGCGCCGCGACGGCACCTTATTCGCGCAGGGCAGCAACGACTTCGGGCAACTCGGCAACGGCACCATGTAGAGTGCAGCGGTGTTTGTACCCGTGATCGGGATTACGGTCAAGCTGCCTTAGAGAGCGTGTTATCTGCAGTAAAAAAGACACCGAGAGCCAACGGTGCTGTTCGCTCAGGAGTGCTGACTGGGAGTCAGACCCAGCAGATGAACAGCAGCGTTTCCCATGACCATGAAGTCTTTGGGCTGACTCCGAGTCTTTCTGTGCGGTAGCCTGACGTATGACCGAACGACTGTCGCCTCTCCAGCGCAAAGCAGCAGCGACAGGGCTCGAACCGCTTCAGCCCCTCTCCAGTCCTGTAGCAGTAGCGAAACCGCAGTGGGCAGCGCCAGCGGTTTCCCCTGCGGCGGCACTTCAGAGCCACACCACGCGCCCAGTTCAGCTTCAGCGGGCGGTCGTGGCTCCCGTGTGGCACGCCAGTGGATTGATCCATCAAGAAAATGTCCGTTTGAAACAGGCTCAAACCACCGTTCAAAGAAGTTTGGCCGCTGTCGAGCAGCTTTCGCCCCTCGAAATCAAGGCAGCCTTGCAACGGCAGGCCGAGCGCCTAGCCCCTCTTCAAGTGCCTTCCCGTCCACAGACCCCTCGCGAGTGGGTGACGGTGATGCGTGCCCACGCCCAGCAGTGGGAAGGCCAAAGCCGTTCGGTAGGCCTGAACCCAGACCAACAGGCCCAGCACACTGGAGTACAACAACTCACGGCTCAACGGCTCAGCAAAAGCTTCCGGCAAGACCGTCAAGTGCCGGAAGCCCGCTATAGCGAGTACGCAACGCATCTGGTCGCATTGCAGCGCCATCCCCTGTCTGCGCCAGTGGTGCGGGGTGTGCTGGGTCTGATTCCACTTGGAGAACGCCCTGCCCTGCAACGCGCTGTCGATACCGCTTTACAACGGGAACGCGAACAAGAAGTCCAAGACGCAGCAGCGTTGACCCTGACCCAATTACAGCGGCAGGCCGCTGCTTTAGAAGCGGAAGCGGCCCAACCCCTCTGGCAGCGGATTGGGGCCAAGCGTGGCGGGGGTCAGCCGTTGCCCGAAGCTGTGAGGCGGCATTTGGAGCAGGGACTCAACCATGATCTGAGCGCGGTGCGGATTCACGAGGATGCCGAAGCCGACAACTTAGCCAAAAGCGTGCAGGCCGTTGCCTTTACCACAGGTACAGATATCTTCTTCCGTTCCGGACAGTTCAACCCCAACACCCGCTCTGGTTTAGAGCTGCTGGCCCATGAAGTGACCCATACGGTTCAGCAGAGCAAAGGACATGTGGGCAAGGGCATAGACCCAGATGCTGTACTCGAAACCGAAGCTCAGCGGGTAGGGACGCAACTGGCGAATATGCCAGTGCTCCCGCAAATTGCCCGGATGGGTCAGCCAGCGCCCACAACTGGGAACATCTCCCGTGTGTCTGGAGCTTTGCAGCGTGCCAGCACGACTGCAGGCCTGAACTCTGCGATCACGTCGGCGGTTCCTAAAGCGTCAGGTTCGGGTTGGCTCCAGCAGCTTGGTCAGGCGGCGTGGAAGGCGGCTTATGAGCTTCCGGTCTACAACGCAGGCATAGCTGTGGGGGTGGTCAAAGGCTTTTTTGGCGACCTATGGGACAACCTTCAGGCGTTGGGGTCTGCGGCGTCCATGGTGTACGGCTTGGTGCGTGATGTTTTCACCGGCCAAATCACCTCCCGAATCGGTGAAATGTCTGCGTGGGCCAAAGGGCTGTCTTGGGAGGCCCTCAAGCAGATGGCGGTAGCCTTGGGCGGCAGCCTGAAAGCCAAAATCTTGGCTGAAGCCAAAGCTTGGGTGCAACCCGATCCGTTCAAACGGGGCGAAACCCAAGGGAAGGTCTTGGGCCTGATTTTGGCGGAGGTGGCGATTGCCTACCTGACAGCGGGCACCGTCACGGCAGTCAAAAATGGTTTGGTGGCCTCTGGGAAACTGGGGCAAGTCATTGCCAAAATCCCCGGCGCGACTCAGCTGGTGGCTGGAGTGCAGAAAAAACGGGCCGCCTTCAAAGCCGTGGTGGCAACAGCCAAAACAGCGACGACGCAAGTGGTCAAATCGCTGATCCCAAAGGCACTTCTCGAGAAGCTGGGGGCCAGGGGAGCCGCCCAAGCCGAAAAAGCCCTAGGTTCTGCTGATGCGCGGGCCGCACTAAAGCAGGCGGGCGAAAAAGCCAAACAATTGCCTCTCGCGATTGGGGAAGCGCTGGTCATCATCGGCGTCAACGATGCGGCCAACCTGCCGGTCAAGGTCTTGCTGCGCCAGTTGGCTCTGCTCAAGCGGCAATTCAAGTGGATTCACTCCTTCAAGGCCACGCCCGTCGCCCCGAAAAAATACAACATCACCCTGATCGCCAGCAGTATTCCCCTCTACGAAAATTACAGTGCGGGCGACGGCGCTGAGTTGATAGATGAAAGCGCGTTCGACCATATTTTTAAGGGAGAGGTAAGTACCAATTCCAAGGGAGAGCGCGTGGCCGACGGCTGGCATTTGGAATCGGCGGGCGACCCGGCCACCAACCAAGTCAGGAAGTACAAGGGGGCGCCGGATCAACATGGGGTGTATGTAGCGGATATCAAGCTCAAAGACCCTCTGACCGGCGAATGGCTGGACAAGAAAAGCTCAGCCACCTTCTTTCCCAAAGGCGAAAGCTGGACGCCCGCCCGCGTGCTTGAAGAGATCAAATCTGCCTTTGCCAACATAGAGACCCGCACACCAGATACCATGTTTGAAGGCAGACTGTCGTTCCAGTGGGAGGGGCGTTCAAAGAGTGGAATTTTAATCCGAGGCTATTACGATGTAGAGGCGAAAAAGCTCATCACCGCCTTCCCACTCAAAGGAAAATAATGACCATTTATGAGTTCATCGCGGCACTTGATCAATTTACCGATGAAGAAAAAAAGGTTCTCTCGGATATGTTCGACGAGTGTCAATTTCAGTCCGATGTGGATTCAATGCTGAAATGTATAGAAGAAGAAACCGGGTTTTACAGCGATTCTGTCAGCATTACGCCTCAAGATGATGGCTATCTCATCGCGTTCAGAATGATCGCCGGGCCTCAAATCAGGCTCAACAAAGATGAGATAGAAGCCCTCCTCAATGCCTGCCGCCCTTATTTGGAAGCTGACTAAAACCAGAAACAAGTCTTCGCATTTTTGCTCAGCAATACCGGGATTCAACCGTCGCGCCCGAACTCTGGGGCGCGGCTTTTTGGCCCTGCCATTTGCTCCCCTTCCCCCAGAACCGACGACACCACAGTCAGCAGGCTCACTGGCCCGAGTGGGAGTGCCGAGCTAAGCGTCTAAGACTCAGCTCAACACCTAACACTTGCCACAAACCTAACCCTACCGTGACGCATCGTGGTTGCCATTCTCGATTTGCTCTTCTCCAAAGACTGCGCATCGCCCAAACCTCAGGCTTCCGAGTCAGCTACGGCTGAAGACGGTTGTGTTGCCTTAACTGATCAGGGTAGGCTGACTGTCCGTGACCGATGCCAAGCCCTATCGCCACCGTTTCCCAATGACGATCATCCAGCATGCAGTTTGGCTGTACCACCGCT
>NZ_SSNW01000056.1 GCF_004801315.1 Deinococcus sp. Arct2-2 | reverse complement strand
AAATTGTATAATCTCTCAAAACCCCCTGCAACCACGCTTTCCAGACAGTCTCTTAGACCAAGCACCCGGAACCTGACCCTGTCGCCCCACTAATACGGCAACCCCGCCAACGCCAGCAACTCCGTCCTCGCCCATACCGCATTGTTGGGCCGGGCCGCCGGATCGCGGCGGGTCAGGATGATGTGCAGATGCGACAAGGGATCATCGCTGTGGGGCGGCGTTTCTCCGGGTTCCAGCACCGAGCCGTGCAGCCCCCAGCCCAGCAGCACGCCTACCCCGTACAGGTCACTTTCCGGCCCCAGCGGTTCTCCCCGGTAAGCTTCCGGACTCTGAAAAGCTGCCGTGCCCATGCGGGTGGGGGCGGTCATGATTTCGTGCAGCGGCCCTGACAGGTCAAAATCCACCAGTTTGGCGCTGCCATCGGGTTCGGCCACGATGTTTTCGGGCTTGATGTCGCGGTGAACCATGCCGCGTGCGTGTAGGTAAGCCAGCGCGTCCAGCAGATGCACCAGCGTCAGCAAAAAGGCCCGGCGTTCTTCGGTCAGGGCGGGGCGGGCAGCGTACCGGTCAAACAGGGTTTCACCGCGTGCCAGCGTGACCACCAGCGCGGGCTGGTCTAATACGGTGGTGCGCTCCAGCACCCGCACCAAGCGTGGGTGATCCAGCGGCGCGGCGTTTTCGTATTCACGGTCTGCGTAGGCCGCCAGATGCAGCGGAAAGATTTTGACGGCACACGGCGTCCCCTCCCGCGAGACCGCAAAGTATACGACGCTGTGCGAACCACGCCCGACGGGACGAATCAATCGCACCCCATCGCCTACAAGTTGACCCGCCAAAGGCATCGGCCCCACGCTAGCGTAAGAGTGGCCCATCTGGGTAGACACCCCAACCAGATGAAGGGGCATGTGGCGGGACAGTCAGCGCCCAGAGCAGTCATCCGCGAAAAGGGGGCTAGGCCGCACATCTGCCCGCTGGCCCGTAGAATCGCCCCTATGACGGGGTGCGGATGACAGGATACGGCTTGGTGCTGGGCGGCGGCGGGGCGCGGGGACTGGCGCACATCGGGGTGTGGCGGGTGCTGGAAGAAGCGGGCCTGAAGCCCACCGTACTGGCCGGAACCAGCATGGGCGGCTTGGTAGGCGCGTTTATCGCGGCAGGCTATTCGGGCGCAGAATTGGAGAAAATATCGGCGTCGGTGTCTTGGCGTCGGTTGGTGGACTGGCGGCCCGGCACCGGCCTGATTCGGGTGTCGGCTTTCGAGTCGTGGTTGTCACAACATTTGCCTGCTACTTTTGAGGAACTGCCCCTTCCGTTGGCGCTCACGGCCACCGATGTCCTCACGGGCCGGGGCGTGTATCTGTCACGCGGCAACCTGCTGACGGCACTCCGGGCCACCACCGCCTATCCGGGGGCGCTCGACCCTGTGCCACTCGATGAAATGCTGCTATCGGACGGCGGCGTGCTGAATCAGGTTCCAGTGGACGCGGCGCTGTTTTTAGGCGTGCGGAAGGTGGTGGCCGTAGACGTAACGGCCACCAGTCCGCTGGAACTGCACGGGCGGCGGGTGCTGCTGTGGCGCAGAGAAGCACATTTGGGGCCAGTGCAAGCTCTTAGGCGAGCCGTAGAAATCATGCAGGCCCAACTCACCGACGCCCGCCTGAGCCTCTACCGTCCCGATATTTTGCTGCGGCCCGTGCTGGGCGACGTAGACCTACAAAACTTCAACCGCTCGGTGCAGGCCATAGAAGCAGGCAGAACGGCGGCACTGGCCGAGTTGCCGCGTATTCATGCCCTGCTGGGCAGCGGCCAAAGCTCTGCCCCACTCCCGCCGAACACCCCCACATCCTGAAGCACGGCCCCGCCAGTGTGGGCGTTCCTCACTCGCTATCCGCTATCCTGCGCGTTGCATGACCAGATTGCTCAAGTCCGCCCCCGGCCCCCTTCAAAAACTGTGGAAGGAACTACTGGAACCCATCGTCTTCGCGGTGGTCATTACGCAGTTTGTCGCCACACTGGTGGGTGTGGACGGCGTCAGCATGATGCCCAACCTCCGCAACCGCGAGCGCGTGTTCGTGCCCAAATACGAAACGTGGCTGCACAAAGCAGGCATCGGAGAATTCAAGCGCGGCGACATCTTGATTTTCAAGCCGCCTCGCGCCGCCGCCGATGCCATTGCAGAGCTGAACAGAAGCGCCCCGCTGAACCTTTGGAAGTACCGCCCATTTCTCATCAAGCGCCTGATCGGGCTGCCCGGCGACAAAATCAGCGTGAGTGGCGGCGAAGTCACGGTCAACGGCACCAAACTGGATTCCAGTTGGACAACCGATTATTGGCGTCAGCAAGGTTGCTGGGACACTCAAAGCAGCTTAGCGAATTTGGCCGCCTCTAAAGGCAACAACAGCTTCCTGACCGATCAACCCGAAGTGACCGTACCGCCCGGACAATACTTCGTCATGGGCGACAACCGCACCGCGAGCGGCAGCGAAGATTCGAGACTATTTGGGCCGGTGCTGAAGCGTGATGTGGCAGGCCGCGCCGCCGCTGTCATCTGGCCTATCATGCGGAAAACTACTATCAAATACGATTGCGCTGCCAACGCTGTCGCCGCCGACGGCCTCAGCGGTGAAAACGTACTGAACTGGCGCGTACTGACCCGCCCCGAAGGGTTTGACAGCTTCAACAAGTAATTGAACTAGGGAACAGTAATCAAGAAAGAGGGAGCCGTCTACATGACTGGCTCCCCTTCTTCAATTTGGGCGAGAAGTTCTGACTCTGGCCTACTCGTCTTCCCCGTCATCTTCGCCCAGCACCGTGATTTCGGTGGTTTCCCACGCCACGCGGTATTCACCTTCACGGGCGATGTAGTCGGCGGCCATGCGGAGGGTTTCTTCGACCCAGACGTAATCGTTGCTGAGTGTCGCCACGCCGATGATCTCCCAATCGTGGGCATCCAGACCGTCTAAGCGGGCCACCGTCAGGGGGTAGCGGGCCTTCAGGCGCTCCACGACAGGCCGTACCAGCGCCCGTTTTTCCTTGAGATTACTGACCCACGGCATTTCTACACGGATGGTCAGCACACCGACGTAGCCCAGCGCCACCGCGTTTAGAGCATTCCGGCAAGGAAGCCCTGCCCGCGAACTGCGCGAACCAAGTCCATAACCGTCAGTTGAGAGGGATCGTAATGCACTTCGATTTGGCCGTCGTCGGGCATGGCACGGACGACGCCGGGCAGCGCCAGCAGCGCCCCGGCCACTTTTTCGCCTGCCTCGCGGTTCATGCCGCGCACACCGAGCAGGACGCGGGTTGCAGATTTGGTCATAGTCTGCATTATAGAGACTCGGGGCGGGCAGGCAGGCCCAATTCCGGCACCCCTAGCGGCCCCAGCTTTTGGCCGGGTGCGCTGTCGGCCCGCGTGCCCAGATGCCGCACGGCGTAGCGCCCCAGCACATGTGCGCCTTCGGCAAAGGCGGCGGCCTCTAGCGCGGGTGTGACTGCAAAATGCACCTCATAGACGGCGGTGTCGTAGGCACTTTTGACGGTGGCGTGTAGCAAGCCCTCGGCGGTGGCAGCCTCTGCATGGGGCGCGAGGGCTACCGTGCGAACCAGCACCACCGGGCGGTCTCCTTGCCACACGCTCTGGGCAAAAATAAAGCCGTGCAGCACGCCGTCGTCTTCGGCCACAAAGGAATGCTCGCTGCGCTCGTAGAACTTGAGAGCAGGCAACGTGGTACAAATCCGGCCTTCGCGTTCGCGGGGCGGCAAGGTCTCGAAGGCAGGGTCGGCTTGCCCCAACGCCGCGAGGTCTAGGGCGTGCAGCGCGTCGTAATCGTGTTCGGTAAAGACTCGGTAACGCATAGAAGGCAGCGTATCAAAGGCGGGCGGGGGCAACTTAGGATAAAGCCATGTGGCCGCCTATCGTCCGTGCATTTCTTGACCACCTGCTGGCCGAACAACAGGCCATTTTGGGGCCGAATCTGGTGGGACTGTACCTGCGCGGCTCCTTGGCGTTAGGCGACTTCGATCCTGAAACCAGTGACGTAGACGCCCTCTGCATCACAGATCAGCCGCTCAGCGCCTCAGAATGTGCTGAGCTGGCCGCGATGCATGCCCGCCTGTTCGCCTCCGGGCAGCCGTATTGCCGTGAGCTGGAAGTGGCTTATCTGCCCCGCGTCTCTGCCAAATATTGGCGACCAGAGGAGCAGCATCCTACATTGTCACGCGGGGGCGGAGAACTGGAATGGAAGACCCACCATGAAAACTGGGTAGTGGAGCGCTGGGCCGTGTTGCACGGTCAGAGCCGATTGTTTGGCCCCGATCCTCAGACTCTCGTTGCCCCCGTCTCTGAGGCCCAGATTCGCCGTGCCGTGCTGCACCGCCTGCAAGACTGGCGGGCGTTTGCCCTCACGCCCCACGATCCCGGTTGGGGGCACAGGGGCCACGCCATATACGCCGCCGAAACCATGTGCCGCATTGCCCACACGCTCAGCACCGGTCAACTGGGCAGCAAACCCGCCGCCGTGCGCTGGGCCTTGTCTACTTTTCCGGAGCCTTGGCAGACGCTAATCAGCCGTTTGGACGAGTGGAGAACTGATCCGGCCATTGACCCTGATCTGAATGGGCGGGTACAAGGGTTGGTGCTGTGGGTAGCGCAGGCAGCCCGAAAGAATAAGCAGTGATGCCCTAGCGCAGTCTCTCCGCTTCCAACACTTCCGCCCACCCCGGCATGCTGTCTTGTGCGCCGGGGCGGGTGCAGGCCAAGCCCGCCGCCACGCCCGCCCAGTACAGCGCGTCAGGAAGGGGGTCGCCGCCGCACAACCGCGCTGCCAGCACGCCACAGAAAGTGTCGCCCGCCCCAGTGGTGTCCAGAACCTGTACCGGATGGGCCGCCAGTCGGTAAGTCGCATCGGGGGTGACGGTCAGACTGCCCTGTGCGCCCAGCGTGACCGTGACGGCCCTCGGCCCCAGCTCTAGCAGGGAATGGGCGGCCACTTCCAGTGCATCCGGCCCGACAGCTCGCCCTATCAGTGCGGCCAATTCATGCTCATTCACGATCAGGTGGTGGGTGTGGGCCAAGAGTTCCGGGTCAGCGGCGCGGGCGGGCGCGGCGTTCAGGATCACGGTCAGTCCGGCAGTATGGGCGCGGCGGGCAGCCTCCCACGTCACGGCGGGCGCAAGCTCTTGCTGAAGCAGCAGATGAGTGAAACCGCTCCAACCAGCGGGCAAATGCTCTGGCCCAAAGCGGGCATTTGCGCCGCTGGCGACGGTAATCGCGTTTTCGCCGCCCGCCGCTACCGTAATCAGGGCCAGTCCAGTGGGGGCGTCCAGCGTATGCAGCCCCGATAAATCCACACCCGCACGGGTCAGGCCCGATAACGCCGAAAGCCGGAAGGGGTCTGCATCGCCGCCCACCGCCCCACACAGCCTGACGTGTGCGCCCGCCAACGCTGCGGCCACCGCCTGATTCGCGCCTTTGCCCCCCGGCGACACACGGGCGTCGCCGCCCAGCACGGTTTCTCCGGGGGCGGGAATGCGGGCGGCCTGCACGGTCAGGTCAGCGTTGACGCTGCCAATGACAAGAATGGACATGGGCTGAGGCTAGAGCATTCAGTCCTTCCCGTCTTCCTCGTCCTGCTCCTCTCCCCCTTCCTCTATTTCCGCCGTTTCTGCCGGATAGCGCTCCCGCCACAGTTCCCAGCCTTCATCAGGAAAGGCCCGCTTGGCTTCGGGGGCAAACAGGCGTGCGCCCTCGGCCTCCAGATCGGGGTAGGGGCAGGCCATGACTTCGGTGGACTGCATGGCGGGATGATCGGCCCACTTGATCAGGCGGCCCGATCCGCCCCACGCATCGTCGGTGGCCCACACTACGCGCCCCACGCCCAGCAACGAGGACGCGCCGCCGCACATCAGGCAGGGTTCTAGGCTGGAATACAGGGTCAGCTTGCCGGGGTTTTTCAGTTTGCCCAGCGCAAAAAATACGTCCATTTCGGCGTGGGCCACGCTCGCGCCGCCCACCCGTTCGGCGGTCTGGTCTTCTCCCACGCGGTTGCGGCCTGTGGCGACCACTTCATCTTGCTCGTTCACCAGCACGGCCCCCACCGGAGAACTGCCCGCCGCTACTGCTTCGCGGGCCATTTGGAGTGCGGTTTGCAGGTGTGCCCGGTGGCTGAGGGTCAAGGGTGCAGCAGGCTGGTCAGTCATGCTTCCAGTCTGTCAAAACGCCAGTGAGAGCGGCTTGAGGCAACCTTGAGTCGGAGTGCAGGCAGGCTAAGCGGGCCGACAGCCTTGCGCTCATTGGCCCGCTGGGGGTGTGATAGCGGCGTAATAAAGATTTTGTTATACTCGGTTCAATTACACAGTGTTTGCTCCCCAATGCTCGTTACAGAGTGTTTGTGTGTCTCGCAGGTGCTTTTGCGCTGTTTGGCCGCCGTTCCTTTTGCCCGCCCCGCTGCCGATCTGTTCGTCTATCCGCGCCGACTTACTTCACCAGAAAACAGACCAGAAAACAGAAGTCCCAAAAGGAGCGTGCCCACGCCCATGACTGCACCCCAACCCCCTACATCCCAGCCCCCAGCCGCACCCCCTCTGCCCCGTCCTTGGCTGGCCCACTACGAAGCGGGCGTGCCGCACGACTTTACGCCCAGTGCCGACACGCTGCCGATGCTGCTGGAGCGGGCCGCCGCCAAGTTTCCAGACCGCGCCGCGCTGACGTTTGTGGGCGCAACCACGACCTATAAAGAGGTGTGGCAAGATGCCCAGCGGTTTGCGCTGGCTCTCCAGAAAGCGGGCGTGGCTCCGGGCGACCGAGTGTCGATCATGCTGCCCAACTGCCCACAGTTTATGGTGGGCTTTTTCGGGGCGCTGCTGGCGGGCGCGGTAGTGGTCAATACCAGCCCGCTGTACACGCCCAAAGAGCTGGAGCATCAGCTGAACGACAGCGGCAGCGAAACCCTGATTCTGCTGGATTCCTTCTATCCGCGCTTTGCCGAAATAGAGGCCAACGTGGGCGTGCGGCGCGTGTTTGTGACCGGGATTCAGGATGCATTGCCGTTTCCCAAAAACCTGCTGTACCCGGTGAAGGCACGGCGCGAAGGCACTTGGGTGGGCGTGAAACCGGGCGGCAAGGTGCTGGAATTTAAGGCTGTGGTGAACTCTCAGCCGCCCACGCCCCGCGCCGTGCGGAGAGAGCCGGATGATGTGGCGCTGCTGCAATACACGGGCGGCACGACGGGCGTGCCCAAAGGAGCCATGCTGACCCACCGTAATCTGGTCGCCAACTGCGAGCAGGCCCGCGCTTGGATGACCGACTTGCGCGAAGGTCAGGAAGTCACGCTGGCGGCTATTCCATTTTTTCACGTATACGGCATGACCGTTGCCATGAATCTCAGTGTGTTGGTGGCGGCGACGATGGCCCTCGTGCCCAATCCCCGCGACATCAAGATGGTGTTGGGCGCAGTTACGGCCAGCAAAGCCACCCTGTTTCCGGGCGTGCCCACGCTGTACAACGCCATCAACAACCATCCCGACACGCCGGGGCACAACCTGACCAGCATTCGCGTGTGCATCAGCGGGAGCGCCCCCCTGCTGCTGGAAACCTCGCGCAAGTTCCGGGAAATTACGGGCGGCGCGAACTTGGTAGAAGGCTACGGCCTCACCGAAGCCAGCCCGATTACGCACACCAACCCGCTGTTTAGCGGCCAGCGCGAAGGCAGCATCGGCCTGCCCATGCCGGGCGTAGACGCGGTGGTGGTGGGTGAAGACGGCCAGCCCGTGCCAGACGGCGAAATTGGAGAGTTGTGGGTGGCTGGCCCCATGATTATGAAGGGCTACTGGCAACGCCCCGACGAAACCGCCAAGACCCTGCGCGAAGCCTTCGGGCGCACTTGGCTGATGACGGGCGACATGAGCATCATGGACAAAGACGGCTATTTCAGTATCGTAGACCGCAAAAAAGACCTGATCATCGCAGGCGGATTCAATATCTATCCGCGTGAAGTGGAAGAAGTGTTGATGGGCCATCCGGCGGTGTTGGAAGCTGCCGCCGTGGGCCTGCCCGACGCCTACCGGGGCGAAAGCGTCCATGCGGTGGTGGCCCTAAAACCCGGCATGAAGGCCACCGAGGCCGAGATCATCGCCTACTGCAAAAAAGACTTGAGTGCCTACAAAGTGCCGCGTAGCGTGGAATTCCGCACCGAGTTGCCCAAAACCGCCGCCATGAAAATCCTGCGCCGCCAATTGGCACAGGAAGCGCGGGAAGCGCAGGCTGTGGGCAAGGGGTGAAGGATTGATGATTGGCTTGCTGGGGAATGGTTGGGCTGAGGTGGAAATTGAACCCCCCCGTTGCTGACGCAACGCCCCCCCTTAAGGGAGGACAACTGCTGTTGCGCTGCCCTTAAGGGGGGCTGGCTGCGAACTGGTACAGCTCCGCAGGAGAGCAGACTGGGAAGTTCGCCCGGAACGTTAATTTACGCTGTGAAGCTCCACAAACCCTGTCTCGCAGCTCTAAAATCCCTCCAAAACACCGTACCCCCGCCTTACCCCCGCCACTGTGTGGGGGTTTCTCACGTGATTCATGCACAGGTGACGTTTCTTACAGGGCCGCGCTGCACTATCATGGGGCTTATGGCGTATACCATCCTCGTCGCTGATGACGAACCGGCCATCCGGACTATGCTGGAGGTCATTCTGTCGGCAGACGGGCACGAAATCATAGCGGTTCAGGACGGCAAGACGGCTCTGGACTACCTTCGTGACCACACTCCCGACGCAATGCTGCTCGACGTTAAAATGCCGCACATGGACGGCTTCGAAATCTGCTCCCGTGTCAAGCGGATCAAGCGGCTACGCAATACCCCCGTGCTGCTGCTGACCGGCTTCGACGACGACCAAACCCGCGACCATGCCAAATTGGTGGGCGCAGACGACATCGTGTACAAACCCTTGTCCGGCAAGAATTTGCGGGGCCGCGTGAACCAACTGATCGAGGCCCGCCGCCGCTGAGTGGCGGGTGGTGAGCGCTACAGGACTCGGCGCTCCCCAGCCTGATCAGCTCTGGTACACGTTGCCTGACACAGCGTTTCCTCCACATGCCCTATACACAGTGTTGATAGAAACTGTTTGATAGATGGTCTTCAGATCACGCAGCAATCCGGCGCACAGCGACCGGGCCTAGAGGAGCCGCACAAGAGGAGAAAGTCTTGATTTTCGTTCTGAGGTTCTTAAAATTTCTGACTTCCCTGCTGCTCGCGGCGTTGGTGGCGGGAGTGGGCGTGGCCGCTACCTACGCCACCAAATGGGCACGCGAACTGCCCGATTACCGCCAACTCGATTCCCTGACCCGCTCCTTAGGTGCAGAAACACGGGTCTTTGCCCGCGACAACACTTCACTGGGCAGCCTGATTCCCAAAATTGGCGAGCAGGCCATCAGCCGCACGCTGGTCACGCTGGACGAAATCAGCCCGTTTATGGTGGCCGCCCTGATCTCGAACGAAGATCGGCGGTTTTTTGAGCATTACGGCCTTGATCCATATGGACTGGCACGGCAGTTTCAACGGCTGGCACGCGGCGACGAGGTGCAGGGCGGCAGCACGCTGACCAACCAACTCGTGAAAAATACGTTGCTGCTGGAGGAATACAACCAAGCCCGCACGCCTGACCGCAAGCTGAAAGAATGGATGCTGAGCGTGCAGGTCGAGCGCAGCTTTACCAAAGAAGAGATTCTTCAGAATTACCTGAACACCATCTATTGGGGCGACGGCGGCCCGGTGGAGTTGTACGGCATTTATGCGGCGTCTCAGGCGTATTTCCGCACTACGCCCAAGCGACTTTCTCTGGCCCAGAGCGTGTACCTGACCATTCTGGTGCCCAGCGCCGGACGGTACTTCAACTATGCGGAAGTGCGCCCGCTGATGAAACTGGTGCTGGCCCGCATGGTGGAAGACCAATGGATTACGCAGGCCCAATCTGACGCCGCGTGGCAAGAAAAACTGCAACCGCGTGGCTGGCAAGTGGTGTATGCCGCAAGTGGCGACGTGAAAACCGCCAAGCTGGTAGACCGCACCGCCAAAGAACTGAAAGCCGTGACTACCACCCGCGCCCCGCACTTCATGGGGCAAGTGGAGGGCGAACTCGTGCGCCGATTTGGGCGCGAGAAAGTGTACGGCAGCGGCGGCCTGCGCGTGTATACCACCCTCGATCCCAAACTTCAGAACGCGGTGGAAACGGCCAGCCGGGAAGCCACCGGATTGCCCCCCGGCGCAACGTTGGGCGCAACCATCCTTGACCCGTACACGGCAGAAGTGCTGGCTATGATCGGCCAAAAACTGGTGGGCAATGCCCCGCCCGACGAGTGGAACAACGCCGCGCAGGGCCAGCGCCAGATCGGGTCTACCATCAAGCCGCTGCTGTATACCACCGCCCTGAGTACCGGACTGACCCAAGATCACCGCGAGGACGACAAGCCCGTGTCCTTTCCGTGCCGCAGTTGCGAAGGCGGCGTGTACGAACCCAAAAACTTTGAGGGCGCGGTCAGCTACCGCAGCATGACCATTCGGGAAGCCCTAGACCGTTCGCTGAACTTGGTCACAGTACGCCTTGCAGACCGAATCGGCCTTCAAACCTTTTTTGGCAAGATGCGCGAACTGGGTGTGCCGCCCAACGATGGAACCGGGCTGGCTGCCGCGCTGGGCGCAGTGGAAACCACTCCGGTGAAGATGGCCGCCGCCTACTCCCCCTTCGTGAACGGCGGCCTGTACCGTGCGCCGCGCTACCTGACCCGCGTGACCACCGCACGCGGCGAGGTGCTGTACGACGCCGGAACCACCCCCGTAAAACCCAAGCGCGTCTGGACGCCGCAAGTCGCGTATCTGGGCCTGAACATGATTCAGGGCGTGGTCAATGACCTGACGGAGCGGCAAGGCGGCCTCGCCACAAAAGCCAAGTTCGGAGACTGGCCGGTAGCAGGCAAAACCGGCACCAGTAACGGCCCCAAAGATTTCTGGTTCGTGGGCACCACGCCGCTGTATACCGGAGCCGTCTGGGTGGGCAAGCAAAAAGGCGGCGAGATGCCCATCTATTTCTATTCGGGCTACGTAAACGCCCCGATTTGGCGGCGCATGATGGAACTGGCCCACGCGGGCAAAACCGTGACGCAATTTACGGAACCGCCCGGTATCCTGACGGCAGACGCGCCTGACCCCGGCTACCTGCCCGGCGTCAAGATTGCTCTGCTCGACCCCAATTACCGTGATGCGGCCAACACCCAAATCGTGCCCGACGCGCCCCTGCCCACCGTGTACCGCGAAACCACATTCGCACCGGGCGGCCAAGACCCCCGCACCGCCATGATCGACCTAGACCGCACCACTGGGCGGCTGGCAACCGAATTTACGCCCCCTACCAACATCGTGCAGCGGCGCGTGTACATTGAGGAACTCCCCGGTTACGCGCCCGACCCTAACCCGGCCCCCTTAAAAGACGAGAAGCCCGACCCAGCGGCCCTCAAAGCGGTAAAGGCTCAGTCCAGCACTTTAGAACCGACCACCCCTTGATTTCCCTCATTTTGGCGGCCCCAGTAGTTCGGTGGGCCGCCTTCATTTCTGCCTACTCTCATGGCCCGGTCACGCAACGGCTGGGCGGGCGGCGCATCATGGCCCCTATGCGTCACGCCCCGCTTCTGACTTTGTTGCTGACTTTGGGGGCGGGACACGCCGACGCTCGCGTGCGTTTAGGCGAACCTTTGCCTCCGCACCCGTGGACAAGTGCCGCCGACCGCGAAGTGGTGGTGGTCTATTCGCACGACTGCGGCGATCTGGGCGACCTGTGGCAGGCCGTCCTAGACAGCGGCTTACCCGTAAGGGCCGTAAACGCTGAAGACACCCCCGCTCCAGCCCCCGCAGGCATCAACCCTTGGCGCGGCGCGGAGGCCACCACTTTTGCCCGCACGTTGAAAGTGGGTGCCTACCCGACAGTTTTGCTGGTGCAAGGCGGGCGCGTGCTGAACGCATGGGAAGGAACGTTTCGGGGCGAATGGGGCGGGACGGACAAGCCGTAAACAGAACGTGGAAAGGCGTCTAAGGGTCAAGGGTCTAAGAGACTAAGAAAGTCAAAGGCTGTGCTAACCGTACTCCAGCAAACGTTTTACCCGGCCAGAATCTCACTGCCCCAGCACCTTTGACCCTCGACCTTTAGATCCTTAGACCTGCCCCCACCGACACCCCAAGACACTAAGCCGGGACGCCCTGCCCACCCCGCGCCCGCTACACTGCCCCTATGTTGACTTCCGGCCTGTCTGCCCCCACGTTCGCTGTGGCGTTTCTGGCCGGGCTGTTTTCGTTTCTCAGTCCGTGCGTGCTGCCGCTCGTGCCCAGTTATTTGGGCGTCATCGGCGGCGCACGCTCGCCCCTGCTGCGGGCCTTCGGATTTATTCTGGGCTTCGGCTTGGTGTTTATTGCGCTGGGAGCGACAGCCAGCAGCCTCGGCGCGGTGCTGGCCCCGCACAAAATCTTGCTGGGGCAAGTGGCCGCCGTGCTCATTATCTTTTTTGGGCTGGTGATGCTGGGCGTCGTGCGCCTGCCCTTTCTGATGCGCGACACCCGTGTGCTGGCCGATGCGGGCGGCTACGGCCCAGTGGCCCTCGGTGCGGCGTTTGCCTTTGGCTGGAGCCCTTGCCTCGGCCCCGCGCTGGGCAGCATTTTGGGCTTAGCGGCCAGCACAGCCAGCCTCGGCCAAGGCGTGAGCCTGCTGGCTACCTACACGCTGGGCCTCGCCGTCCCGTTTTTGCTGGCCGCCCTGCTCTGGAACCGCCTGAACCTGCGCCGTCTGAACCGCTATTCCGGTATTTTTGAGCGCGTGGGCGGCGGCATTCTGGTGGCAGTGGGCCTCCTGATGATCACCGGGCAATTTACGCGACTGGCAACGTTTTTTTATCAGGTGATGCCGGAATGGTTGAGAGTTTAAAGATCGTGGTGGGTGGATCGTGGATTGTAGGAGCAGGTGTGAGGCTCTTGAAATTTTGGACGGCCCATAGCAGGACGCAAAATGTCTAAACCCGCGCCATCCACGCTCCCCCACGCCGTCCAGTTGCGCGGCGTCTGGCTCCGCTTGGGCCGCGAAGTCATTTTGCGGGGGCTGGATTTGGATATCCCGGCCGGAAGCGGCGTGACCTTGCTGGGCGAAAACGGCGCGGGCAAAACAACCCTCCTGCGCCTGATTTCTTCGGGCCTGAAGCCTACACGCGGAGAAGGCCGTGTGCTGGGATTTGATCTACGCGATGGGCGGGCCGTGCGCGACTGCGTACACCTGATGCCCGTAGATGCAGGCCTGTATCCCGATCTGACGGGAGAAGAAAACCTGAGTTTTGCTCTACAAATGCACAGTTTGAAAGGAGACGCGGCCTCGGCCCTGCGCCGGGTAGGGCTGGAACGGGCGGGGGCACGGCGGGTGCGCTTTTTATCAGCAGGAATGCGGAAGCGGCTGGCACTGGCCCGCGCTCACTTGCTGGCCCGCCCAATTACTTTGGTTGATGAACCCTTTGCCAATCTGGACGACGCCGGACGCCAACTGACACTTGACCTGTTGGGCGAGCTGTCTGGGCGCGGCGTGACCCTGCTGATTGCCGCCCACGAACCGCAACTGGCACGGCAAGTGGCCCCGCGTGCGCTTCGGCTGGCAGCGGGCGTGCTGAGCGAGGACAATTATGGCGGGTGAAAAGAACGTGGAAAGTAGGGTGTGGATCGTGGAACAAGATGTTCTGACCACGATCCACGATCCACCCACCACACTCCACACCCCACGATCCGCCTTCCAAACCGTGCTGACGGTAGCCGCCAAAGACCTGCGCGTGGCTGGGCGCACCCGTGACGCGCTGCTGGCGACTGGGTTTTTTGCCGGATTGGTGCTGCTGGTGCTGGGGCTGGCCCTCACCGGCGGCGTGACCAGATCAGACGATCAGGCGGCGGCGTTGGCATCGGGCGCAGTTTGGACAGCCCTCGCTTTGGCCGCCGCCGTGGGCGCTCAGCGGGCCTTTGCACAGGAGCAGGAGGCTGGGGCGCTAGAGCAACTGACCCTCTATCCGGGGGCGCACGGGGCGCTGTATCTGGGCAAGTTGCTGGGCGTGCTGGGGCCACTCTTACTGGTGGCAGCGCTGGCCGTGCCGATGGGCCTGATCCTGTTTGGCGCGGCGGGCGCGGGCCGTGCTGTGCCTTGGCCCGCGCTGGCGCTCCTGACCGTGCTGGGCGTGCTGGGCTTTGCTGCCGGAACCACCTTCTACGGCAGCATCACTGTCAGCTTGCGAGCGCGTGAGGCCCTGCTGCCCGCGCTGGCCTTCCCCATTTTGGTACCGGTGGTCATTTCTACCGTGAAAGCCACTACCCTGCTTCTGCAAACGGGCTGGACGCCGGAAGTGACAGCGTGGGTGGGCTTCTTAGCCGCGTTCGACATAGGCACGGTCATTTTGGCAACGCTGCTGTTTCCTTACGCGGTGGAGGGGTAGGGACGCTGTGCGCCGTGAGTGGTGAGTAGATCGTGGAACGTGGAAAAAGCAAAAACAACCGCAGCCGCTTGATGGGAAGTGAACCAAGCGATTGCCTTACCTTAGACCCTAGACCTTTAGACCCTTAGACAATTCACCCACAATCCTCAATCCCCTCCCCTGCGCCCTACAATTCCCCCCGTGACCCTCTCCCCTACTCCTATTACCTTGGCACTCGATACCGCTACTCCGTTTCTGACGTTGGCGCTGGTGTGGCCGGGTGGCGTGCGGGTCTGGTCTGCCGAGGTAGGCCGCGCCCATGCCGAGCGGGTGGCGGGCGCGGTGGCCGAACTGTTTGCAGAGGCCGAGTTGCCACTACGGGCAGGGCGCATCGTGATCGGCACGGGGCCGGGGTCTTATACGGGCGTGCGGGTGGGCGCAAGCTACGCGCTGGGGCTGGCGCGGGTGTGGGGCGCAGAGGTGGTGGGCGTGCCCACGCTAGAAGGGCTGGTGCGCGGGCCAGACGGCGTGAAGCTGTCGGGCGAGGTGGCCGTATCGCTGGATGCCCGGCGCGGCAACGTGTACGGCGCGGTGTACCGGGTAGAGGCGGGCGTGGTGGCTGAAGTCATTCACGCGCCCGAAAAGCAGAGCATGGAAGAATTTCAGAGTCGGGCGGCGGGATTGCCTCACTTTCATGACGGCCCACCAAGTGGAGAAGCCTTGCTGCGGGCGGGGCTGGCGCACGGGCATACAGACTGGGCACTGTCCTATCTCTGATGACGGTTCCAACATAATTCGCAGGCCAGTCAGAGTAGGGCGACACTGGAAATTGTGTGATATAGATTCTTCAACCTTACTTGCACAATCCCGCCCGAACTGTGGAATGGCTCTTGACCCGTTGGCCCCGTGTCAGCCTGTCTTTTTGGCAACCGCTTTGGCTGGAGCAGGGGGAGGCAGTGGGGTGGGCGGCATCATCTGGCCCAGCCTATGAATTGTTGATAGGATCGGTCATCTGTTCTGGGGTCAACTCTGACCCGCACTGGAGGCTTGACTATGCGAACCACTCTGCGAACCCGTCTTGTTCTGACCACCGCCCTGCTGCTGAGTTCTGCGGCCAGCGCCGCCACCACCACCCTCAACGTGTTCATGGGCAGCCAGCAGCGCCCCGAAATCTTCCAACCGCTGTTTGACCGCTTTCAGAAGCAGAACCCGAATATCAAGATCAAGATCGAAACGGGCGGGGCCACCAGCGAGGCGCAAAATCAGTACCTCACCACTGTGCTGGCCGCCAAAGACAACACGCTGGATATCTTCTTGATCGACGTGGTGCGTACCGCGACGTTTGCCGCCGCAGGGTGGGCCGAACCGCTCGACGCCTACGTACCCAACAAAGACGTGTACCTGAAAGCCTTCCTTGCTGGCCCGGTAAATGCAGCAAGTGTAGGCGGCAAGTTGTATGCCATGCCCGCCTTCACCGACGCGCAATTCCTGTATTACCGCAAAGATTTGCTAGCCAAGTACAACGCCAAAGCCCCTAAAACGTGGGAAGAATTGGCCGCCACCGCCGCCCGCATTCAGAAGGCCGAGGGTGGCAACTTGCAGGGCTTCAACTTTCAGGGTGCGCCCATTGAAGGCACCGTTTGCAACTTCCTTGAGATGACATGGACGGGCGGCGGCAACGTGAACGACGTGACCAGTGCCGCCGCTAAACAGGGCCTCGGCTTTTTGGTGAACGCCGTGAAAACCAAATTGGCCCCCGCCGCCAGCAGCGAAATGAAAACCGACGACAGCCGCCAGCAGTTTCAAGCCGGAAACGTCTTGTTCGGCCTGAACTGGAGCTACGCTTGGGCGCACTTTCAGGGCAGCAGCCCCCAGCCCACCAAGGTCAAGGGCGATGTGGGCGTGGTTGCCATTCCCGCCTTCGGCAAAAACAGCACCGCCACTTGCACGGGCGGCTGGCAATGGGCCGTGAGCGCGTACAGCCGCAACAAAGCCGCGAGTGCCAAGCTGCTGCAATTTATGGCCAGCAGCGATATCCAGAAAGAAATGGCGATTAAAGGCGCGTACCTGCCCATCCGCAAGAGCCTATACAACGACGCTGGAGTTGTAGCCGCTAACCCCCACTTCAAGAGCCTGTTCTCCATCGTGACCAAGGCCCGCCCGCGTCCCATTACGCCCAACTACCCCCGCGTCAGCGAGATTATTCGCAACAACGTATCGGCAGCGGTGGCCGGAAGCAAGACCGTAGATGTAGCACTGGCCGAAATGCAGCGGGATTTGGAGCCTTTGCTGAAGTAAGGGCGCTGGTCTAAGAAGAGCGGTTCCTGGGGGCGGTTGAAGTTGGCGTTGGAAGGTGAACCCCCCCGTTGCTGTGCAACGCCCCCCCTTGAGGGGAGGACTAAAAGCTGTTGTGCTCCCCTTGACTGGGACAGCCCGAAGGGAGGGGGGCTGGCTGCGGAGCAGACTGGGGGGTTTGCCTTTCAACTCTGCGCGTAAACCCCCCCGTTGCTCACGCAACGCCCCCCCTTAGAGGGGAGGACAACTGCCCCCTTCGTGTTTGCTCTTAGACCCTCGACCCTTTGACCCTTAGACGCCCCACCAAGTTAGCTAAATCGATTCACCCCCTCACCAAAGCGAGGTTTGTGCATGGCTCTCCCTTCCCGATCCACCTCGCTTCCAGCCAAGCCGCACCGCTTTCGCCGCGAGCCTTCC
Source organism: Deinococcus sp. Arct2-2 (assembly GCF_004801315.1). Lineage (GTDB taxonomy): Bacteria > Deinococcota > Deinococci > Deinococcales > Deinococcaceae > Deinococcus. Next base: position 21,800 of record NZ_SSNW01000056.1, on the reverse strand, counting down.
GAGGGCTGGCTGGCCGTGATGTTGCTGGCCCCCGCCGCTCTGCTGCTGTGCGGAGTGCTGCTGTTTCCCATGATTACGACTCTGCGCGACAGCCTGTTCGTGAACAAACTGACCGAGCCGGGGCTGGGCACGCCGTTTGTAGGCTTCAAGCAATACGTGCAGATGTTCGGCGATCCCCGCTTTGGGCAGGCGCTCCGCAATACCCTGTTTTTTGGCGTGCTGACCGTTGTCGGCTCATTCCTCGTCGGCATTCCGATGGCACTGGCCGCGCATACCCCTAGCCGCGTGCGGGGGCTGGCGCGGGTGGCCCTGCTGCTGCCGTGGGCCATGCCGCCCGTAATCACCGGGCTTATTTTCGCGTGGCTGTTCAATGGGCAATACGGCGTGTTCAACGACCTGCTGGTACGCACGGGCATCATTCAGGAGCCGCTGCGTTGGTTGTCTACGCCGGGGCTGGCGGTGGCCGCAATGGTCATCACGATTGTCTGGAAAACCAGTTCCTTCGTGGCCCTGATCGTGCTGGGCGGCTTGCAGGGCATTCCCCGCGAACTCACCGAGGCCGCCGATGTGGACGGCGCGACGCGGGTACAGTCCTTCTTCCGCATCATTTTGCCCATGCTTGCCCCCAGTCTAGCGGTGGCCTTCATCTTCCGCTCGATTAGCGCCGTGCAGGTCTTCGATATTCCGTACACCTTCATTCAGCAGGCTCCGGCGCAGGGGTTATTGGAAACCTTGGGCGTGTACATCTACCGCACTTCTATCGAGTTTCTGGATTTTGGCTACGCAGCAACTCTCAGCGTGGCTCTGTTTGCCGTGAGTTTGGCCGTCACTGCCGTCTACGTGCGCTTCGTGCGCGGGGGGGACTGACATGGAAGACGCACCCCCACGCCTCTCGCCGCTGGAACGGGCGGGCCGCTGGCTGGGCCTCAGCGCCCTCATTCTCGGCGGGTTTTTTCCCTTCATCTGGATGGTACTGACCTCCATCAAGACAGAGGGCGAGTTGCAGAAATTCCCCGTGCAATACCTGCCGAGTGCGCTGAATTTCTCCAATTACGCGCAGGTCTTCACCGAGCAGCCGTTTGCCCGCTTTTTTTTCAACTCCCTCACCGTCAGTTTGCTCAGTACCGTACTGGCTATCGTGGTGGCGGCGCCCGCCGCCTACGCCCTCTCGCGCCTGAATATTCGGGGCCGGGGCGTGCTGCTGACTGTCGTGGTGGCCTTTTCCATGTTTCCGGTAGTCAGCTTACTGGTACCCCTCTTCCGGCTGATGCGAGGCGCGTCGCTGCTCAATTCGTATCCGGCGCTGATTTTGCCCTACGCGGCCCTCAGCCTGCCCGTTGCTATCCTGACACTGGTGGCCTTCTTCAGCTCCATTCCGCGTGACCTCGAATCGGCGGCGATGGTGGACGGTTCCACCCGCTTCGGCGCACTGACCCGCGTGGTGCTGCCCCTTTCGGCCCCCGGCGTCGTCACGGCGGCGCTGCTGGTCTTCGTCAATTCTTGGAATGAATTCCTGCTGGCGCTCAGTTTCAATACCCGCCTGAGTATGCGAACCGTGTCGGTGGGCGTCACGCTGTATCAGGGCGAGTTCGCCTTTCCGTGGCCGCTGATCGCCGCCGCTGTGGTCATTGCCACCGTGCCTATCGTGGTGCTGATCGCCGTGTTCCAAAAACGCTTTGTGGCGGGGTTGACGGCGGGGGGCGTGAAGGCGTGAGCTATATTCCACTGCCGCCAATTCAGCATCTTCCACGCCTCAAAGTGCAACAAGAACTCTGGGGAGAGCAGTTTGATCTCAGCGAATATCTGAATAAAAAAGGCAATCGTGACCTTGCCGTAGCTTTCGCAAGTTTATTTTGGCCGCAGTTCATCGAAGTTGATGGCTGTATTTTGCGTGCTGAAAACTATGATCCAGTAAGCTTTCAGAATTGGATGAAATCAACAGAGGGCAACCGCAGTCAGGTCGAAAGCGTCTTAAATCATTTACACGTCTATGATTTGTTCCAAGATGACCTAGAACATCCTTTAGAAGTCTATGAATATCTTGCCCAAATTTTGCATCGCACTTGGCAGGCGGCGCTTACAGAGCAGTTTCCTGACAAGAAATTTAAATTCCATTATGCCACTGAGCCGGACGATTACGGCCCAACTCTGTACTTTTGGCAAGACCGTCAAGAGGAGCAAGGAGCAACCCCATGACCCAACCTTCCCAGTCCGAATTCCTGTGGTTCTTGCAACTCTCCCGCGACGGCGAATTCATCGGCACTCGCGAGAAGCCGCCGCGTAAGCCCACGCTACCCTACATTTCCAGCCTGATCGAAACGGCGGGCGAGGCCGGATTCGACGCCCTACTGACCGCTACCAACTACCACTCCGAGCATGAAAACTACACGGCGGCGGTGGCAGCGTTGGCCCGCACTGCCGCCACCGATCCGGCGCTCCTGATCGCGGTGCGGCCCGGTATGTTCCATCCGGCCATGTACGCCAAGATGCTGGCGACCCTGCAAAACCTGTTTCCGGGGCGGGTGCGCCTGAACATCGTGACCGGAAGCAGCCCCGCCGAGAATGCCATGTACGGCGACAACGAGGATCACGCCCGCCGCTACGAGCGCACCCGCGAATTTATGACCATCCTGCGCCAACTCTGGACGCAGCCGCCGCCGCAGTCGTTCCAATCCGACCTGTACCACTTCGAGAAGGCCGTCCTAGACCCCGCCCCCGTGCAACCGATTCCGCTGTATTTTGGCGGCGCTTCCCCGGTGGCGCAGCAGATTGCCGCCGACTTGGCCGACGTGTACCTGATGTGGGGCGAGCGCGAAGACATGCTGGCCGAGCGTCTGACGCAGATGCGGGCGCTGGAAGCCCAGACCGGGCGAAAGCTGCGCTACGGCCTGCGAACCCACGTCATCGTGCGCGAAACCGAGGCCGAGGCCCGCGCCGCCGCCCAACGCCTGATCAGCCGGGTTGACCCAGCGGTGCGGGCGGCATTTGTGGCGAGTTATGCCTATGTGGACGGCGTGGGCCAGCAGCGCCAAATAGAGCTGCTGTCGGGCGTGGGCGACGATTTGATGGTGGAACCGGGCCTGTGGGCGGGCGTGGGCATGGCCCGCAGCGGCGTCGGCGTGGCCCTGATCGGCAGCCCGGAACAGGTGGCCGCCAAAATCCGGCGGTATGAGGAGATGGGCTTCAGCTCGTTTATTTTCAGCGGGTATCCGCACTTAGAGGAATCCCGGCGCTTTGGCGAACTGGTGATGCCACTGCTGAAGGGCAAGGCCGAAGAACTGCGCGTGATTCACAGCGACGAGGTTGCGCCTGTTGCGTAAGGAATCAGGCCAGCTCTAACGGCGGGGGCTGAGGCTTCCGCCTTTTTCCTTCGCCCAAGCCGGATTGCATTTACTTAGACGCCGTACTACTATGCAATACAACTCACAATTTTTAGCTTGGGCTGACCGGACTGAACCGCCAGTGGTCTGACTGTGCCCGCGCAGAGTGCAAACGAGTCAGGATAGGCTCTGGCTGTGCTGTTCCATCACACTCAAGACTGTCTGGGATTTTTGCCGCCACACCATCCACTCACACCCTCTCCCCTTCTTTCTGGACGGTGACTGTGACCCAAAGCGTAACGCAGACCAAACAAACCAATTCTTCCCCGCCTGCCTTGCGTTTGCGCGGCATCACCAAGCGGTTTCCCGGCGTGGTTGCCAACGACAACGTAGACCTGACCGTAGACGCGGGCGAAGTCTTGGCGCTACTGGGTGAAAACGGCGCGGGCAAAAGCACCCTGATCTCCATTCTGTACGGCCTTTATCAGCCCGATGAGGGCACGGTGGAATTGCGCGGCCAGCCCGTGCGCGTGACCAGCCCAGCGCAGGCGCTCAAGCTGGGCATTGGGCTGGTGCCTCAGCATCCGCTGCTCGTGGCGCGGCATACGGTGGCCGAAAACCTCGCACTCGGCGGGGGCAGCGGCCTGTTTCCAGCGCGGGGCGTGGCCGGGCGGGTGCGCGAACTGTCGGGCAAATACGGCCTAGAAGTGAATCCGCAGGCCCGCGTGTCTGACCTCTCGCCCGGAGAAAAGCAGCGGGTAGAGATCGTGCGGGCGCTGATGCGGGGGGCGCAGGTGCTGATCTTGGATGAGCCGACTAGCGTGCTGACTCCGCAGGAAGCCGACGCCCTGTTCCGCGTGATGCGCGAGCTGAAGGCCGATGGACGCAGCCTGATTTTCATCTCTCATAAGCTAGATGAAGTGCTGGCGGTGGCTGACCGCGTGACGGTACTGCGGCGCGGCAAAGTGGTGGGCGGGCGCGATACGGCGGGCGCGACCCGCGAGGATTTGGCCGAGATGATGGTGGGCCGCAGCGTGGACTTTACCCGCAAACGCCTAGCCGCTGCGAGGCCAGAAACGCCGCTGCTGACGGTGCGGAACCTGACCGCACTGGGCGCACGCGGCCTGCCTGCCCTGCGCGGCGTCAGCTTTGAGTTGCGTCAGGGCGAGGTCTTGGGCGTGGCCGGAATCGCGGGCAACGGCCAGAGCGAACTGGTGGAAGTGCTGGCTGGACTGCACGCTTCCGGGGGTGAAGTGACGCTGGCGGGACAACCCCTGACCGGAAATGCCGACGAACGCTTTCGCGGCGGCGTGGCCCATATTCCCGAAGACCGGATTCATTCCGGCACCGTACCGACCATGACGGTGGCCGAGAATCTGGCCCTGCGCGACTATGCGCGTGCGCCGCTGGCAAGGGGGCTGGCCCGTGACCTAGCGGCCACCGATGCGCGGGCGCGGCAGGATGTGGAGGCCTACGCCGTCGCCACTCCCGGCATTCATACCCCCAGCCGCCTGCTGAGTGGCGGCAACATTCAAAAGCTGATTTTGGCGCGGGAACTGAACGGTTCGCCCAAACTGATTTTGGCCGTTCACCCCACTTACGGGCTAGATATTGGGGCCACCGATCAGGTTCACCGGGTGCTGCTGGAGCGCACCGAAGGCGGCGCAGGCGTGCTGTTGGTGAGCGAGGATTTGGATGAATTGCTGAGCCTGTCTGACCGAATTGGCGTGATGGTAGGCGGCGAGTTGCGCGGGCCGTTCCCGGTGGCCGAAGTGACGCGGGAATCGTTGGGAATGATGATGGGCGGGGCACATCCGACGGTGATTCCCGGCGCAGATCAGGGGGTCATTGCATGAGATTTACTGCCCTGTCTGCCCCGTCTGCCGCCCGCGCTGCTTGGGTCACGTTGGCCGCCGTAGTGGTAGCGCTCCTGCTGTGCGCCCTGATTTTCGTGTTCTACGGCGTCAGCCCCGGCACGGTCTACGGCACGATGCTGCGCGGCACGCTGGGCGATTCCACCGGATTGGCCGAAGTTGCCCGCCGCACCATTCCGCTGCTGCTGATCGGCTCCGGGCTGGCACTGGCGTTTCGCGCCCAATTTTTTAACATCGGGGCAGAAGGACAACTGCTGTTGGGCGCAGTGTTTGCGGCGGGCACAGGGCTGTTTGTGCCGCTGCCTGGGCCGCTGCTGCTGCCCGCCATGTTCATCATGGGTGCGGTGGGCGGCGGGCTGTGGGCCGGAATTGCCGCGTGGCTGCGCCGCCTGAACGTGAACGAGATTCTGAGTACCCTGATGCTGAACTATATTGCCGTCGCGGTGGTGACCTACCTGATCGCGGGGCCGTGGAAGGGCAAAGAGGTGCGCGGGTACATCTACACCGACCTATTCCCCGAAAATGGATTTTTGGCCGTGATTCCCGGCACGCAGGTGCATTGGCCCACGCTGGTGCTGGGGGTGGCGGGCGCACTGGCGCTGCAATGGGTGCTCAGCCGCTCTACCTTTGGCTACGCCCTGCGCGTGGTGGGCGAAAATCCCGGCGCGGCGCGGTATGTGGGCCTCAGCGCGGGCCGGGTGGCAACCACGGTGGCCCTGATCACGGGCGGCATGGCGGGCCTAGCAGGCGCGGGCGAAGTAGCGGGCATCCATCACCGCCTGCTGGAAGCCGGACAACTTAGCCTCGGCTACGGCTTTACTGCCGTGATCGTGGCGTGGCTGGCACGCGGGAACCCGGCGCTGTGCCTGATCACGGCCCCAGTTATGGCGATTATTCTGGCAGGCGGCGACCTGCTCAAGATTGACCTGAACATGCCCTTCCGCGTGGTGGACGTGTTCAGCGGCGTCATTTTGCTGTGCCTGATCAGTTCCGAGGTGTTTATCAGAAACCGGGTGACGTGGGGTACAGGCCGTCCCGCAGGGAGTAAAGCAAATGGATAACGTCTTTGTGGAAGCGCTGGTACGTGCGCTGGCCGTGGGCACGCCGCTCCTTCTGGCTAGCCTCGGCGCAATTTTGAACGAGCGGGGCGGCGTGGTAAATCTGGGCGTAGAAGGGATGATGGCGGTGGGTGCGCTGGCAGCCTTCGCGGTGGCGGTTGCGCCGGGGGGAAATCTGTGGCTGGCGGTGCTGGCAGCGGCGGCGGCGGGGGCACTGTTGGCCGCGCTGCACGCCCTTGCCACTGTCACTTTGCGAGCCAATCAGTTTGTGAGTGGGCTGGCGTTGGCCCTGCTGGGTACCGGCGCGGCGGGCTTGTTGGGCAAACGCTACGAGGGTGCGCCTCTGTTTAACAAGGTGCCCGATTGGAATTTGGGCGGATTCGTCATCAGTCCGTTCACGGTGTTCGCTTTGCTGCTGGCGGGCGCTTTAGCTTTTTACCTCAACTCCACCCGCTCCGGCCTTACGCTACGTTCGGTGGGAGAAAACCCCGCCGCCGCCGACGTATTGGGCGTGAACGTGGGCCGGGTTCGCACGCTGGCGGTGCTGGCCGGGGGCGCGTTGGCGGGCGTGGCCGGAGCTTTTCTGGCCCTCAGCTACCGCGCATCGTGGGCCGACAACATGACCGCCGGACTGGGTTGGATCGCCGTCGCGTTGGTCATTTTCGTAGGCTGGCGGCCTCTTCGCGCCATCTTGGGAGCCTTGTTTTTCGGCGTGCTGTACTACTTGCAGTTCCGTCTTCAGGGCAACAGCCCCATTCCCACCGAGGTCTTTTCGGCCATGCCCTTCGTGCTGGTGCTGGTGGTGCTGGCGCTGGCGGGCTTGCGCGGGCAGCAGGGCGACGCTCCGGCGGGATTGGGGCGGGCGTATATGCGGGGGGAAAGATAGGGGCAGGATCGTGGAGTGTAGAACGTGGATCGTGGGGCAACAGCCAAACCACGATCCACGTTCTATGATCTACCCTCTTTTTCCACTACGCCCTCACCACTGACCGCCGCGCCTTCTTGCGTCCCAGTAGTCTCAAACCAAACAACATGGCAATCACCAACGCAGCAATCAACGGCGGCGTGTGATCTTTTTTCACGCCCCACCAGTAGTGCAGCGCCCCTAGACTGACCGCCAGATACGCAAGCTGATGCAGCCGCGTCCAGCGGGCGAATCCTAAGCGTTTGACGGATTTAGGCGTGCTGGTCAGGGCCAGCGGCAGCAGCAGCAGCAGCGCCGTAAATCCTGCGGTCACGAAGGGGCGCTTAATTACATCTTCAGTCACTGTGGACAGCGTGAAGCCTTGATCGAACAGGTAGATCAGGAAATGCAGGACGCCGTAGCCGAACGCCAGCAGGCCGAGGCTTTTGCGGATACGGGCGGGCCATGTCCAACCCTTGCCGCCCGCCAAGCCCAATCGCGCTGTGACCAAACGTAGCGGTGTGGCGGCCAACGACAAAATCAGCAGGGCCAAACACAGCAGGCCCGTTTGCAATTCGGCCCGCTGGACTGGGTTTGCCCCTAATGCGCCTGTGTAGGCATCCCACATCAGGACGGCTATGGGGACTGAACCGCCTACTGTGACGGCGGGAACCAGCCATGCCAGCGGCTTGGATGCCGTGCGCCGTACCGGGGCTTTGACCGCCCCTGCCGAAGCTTGCAAGAGAGGTTTGCTCATCCGCGTTTCCCCAACATCAGTAGAACTTCTTCAAGTCCATGCCCTTATACAGGCCCGCCACTTGCTCGGCGTAGCCGTTGAAGGGCAGGGTCTTGCGGCGGCTCAGTTCACCAATTCGGCGCTCTGTGGCCTGACTCCAGCGAGGGTGCGGCACAGCGGGATTCACGTTGGCAAAAAAGCCGTATTCGTCGGGTGCGGCAATGCTCCACGTCGTCTTGGGCTGCTTCTCGGTCAGCGTAATCCGCACGATGGACTTGATGCTCTTGAAGCCGTATTTCCACGGCACGGCCAGTCGCAGCGGTGCGCCGTTTTGACCGGGCAGCACGCGGCCTTGCAGTCCCACCGCCATGAATGCCAGCGGGTGCAGAGCTTCATCTAGCCGCAGGGCTTCCACGTAAGGCCAGTCCAGCACACGGCTGCGTTGGCCGGGAAACTGCTTGGGATCGTTCAGGGCCGTGAATTGCACGTATTTGGCCTTGCCGGTGGGTTCCATGCGCCGAATCAGGGCGGCCAGCGGAAAGCCCAGCCACGGCATCACCATCGACCAGCCTTCTACACAGCGCATCCGGTAAATGCGGTCTTCAAGGGGGAACCACGACTGGAGGGTGTCTATGTCGACGGTCTGGGGCTTGCGAACCTCGCCGTCGATTTTTACCGTCCACGGGCGCACTTTCAGCGATCCGGCGAGGCGGGCGGGATCGGCTTTGTCGGTGCCAAATTCGTAAAAGTTGTTGTAGCTGGTGGCCTGCGCGTAGGGCGTGACGGGTTCGCTGGTGTCGTATGGGCCAAGTGGGCGGCGCACTTGCCCCTGTGCCAAGTCTCCAAACTCGCCGGGAGCAGCCTCGGCAGCGGCTCCGGGCCTGCGCGTCAGCAGTTCTAGGCCACCGCCCAACGCCGCCACCGTCCCCGAAAACATGGCCGCAGACCGCAAAAACTCCCGGCGCGGGTTGACGATACGGGATGGGCTTTCTTGGGTGGCTTGATCGTCGTTGGGCAAGTCGTCGCGGTCATGGTCAGGGGGCAAAATGGTCATGGATTCTCCTTGAAGACGGGCAAAAGCTCGGAGCGGGTACGGGCAGACAGGGGCAGACAGGGGCAGACTTACTAAGCTATACGCATTTTGGGCGCAAACGGTTCACTTTTCCGCAGCATCGGTGGGAATTGGGGAAAATTTTGGGCGGTGGGCTGTAAGTCGTGAACTTCGTACAGTGTGGGCCGCCGCCTCTCAAATCCTTGTCACAAGCCTGAAGCGCTCATAGCTGTTGCGCTCCCCTTGAGGGGGGCTGGCTGCGAAGCAGACTGGGGGGTTGGCTTGTCTGCCTCCAGCCCTATCTGCCCCGCCCCGCTACCCCCACCGCCGCGCCGTGAAACAATCGAGGGCGTGAGCGTTGTCATTTTGGATTTCGGCAGTCAATTTACCCGCCTGATCGCGCGGCGGTTCCGTGAACTGGGGGCGTATTCAGTGATTTTGCCCGGCACGGCCAGCCTAGAGCGGATCGCGCAGGAGAACCCTCAGGGCATTGTCCTTTCGGGTGGCCCCAGCAGCGTGTACGACGAGGCGGCTCCCCGTCCGGCGGCTGGTGTGCTGGACTTGCCCGTACCGATTCTGGGCGTCTGCTACGGCATGCAGTTTTTGGCGCAGCAGGCGGGCGGTACGGTGGCGCGGGCGGGCAGGCGGGAATACGGCAAGGCCGACCTGACCCGCTACAGCGGCCAACTCTTCGAGGGCATCGCGGGCGAATTCGTGGCGTGGATGAGTCACAGCGACTCGGTCACGGCTCTCCCTGCTGGCTACGAAGTGGTGGCCGAAACCTTGGACACACCCGTGACTGCTATCGAAAACAATGTAACCCGGCGCTACGGCGTGCAGTTTCACCCCGAAGTCGTGCATACGCCCAAAGGTGGGCAACTCCTCGCCAATTTCCTCGGTATTTGCGGCATAGAGCGCGACTGGAACGCCGAACACATCGTGGAAGATTTGATTGAAGGCGTGCGGGCACAGGTGGGCGACGGGCGGGTGCTGCTGGCGATCAGCGGCGGCGTGGATTCCAGCACGTTGGGTCTGCTGCTGGCGCGGGCGGTAGGCGAAAAACTGACGGCGGTGTTTATAGATCATGGTCTGCTGCGACTGGGCGAGCGTGAACAGGTGGAAGCCGCGCTGCTGCCCCTCGGCGTGAATCTGATTACCGTGGACGCCCGCACCGAATTCATGGGCGCACTGACGGGTGTGTCTGACCCGGAGCAAAAACGTAAGATCATTGGCCGCGAGTTTATCCGGGCCTTTGAGCGGGAAGCCCGCATTCACGGCCCCTTCGACTATCTGGCGCAGGGCACGCTGTATCCCGACGTGATCGAGAGCGCGGGCGGCCTGCATTCCGAGAAATCGGGCGCGGCCAACATCAAGAGCCACCATAATGTGGGCGGCCTGCCCGACGATCTGGCCTTCAAATTGGTGGAACCCTTCCGCACGCTGTTTAAGGATGAAGTGCGCGAAATTGCCCGCCTGCTGGGGCTGCCCGAACACATCCGTATGCGGCACCCCTTCCCCGGCCCCGGCCTCGCCATCCGCGTGATTGGGGCCATCAGCGAAGAAAAACTGGATATTTTGCGGCGTGTAGACGACATCTTTATTTCTGGCCTGCGCGAATTTGGGCTGTACGACGGCTGCTCTCAGGCGCTGGCGGTTCTGACCCCCATTCAGTCGGTGGGCGTGATGGGCGATGAGCGCACCTACAGCTACACGGCGGCGCTGCGGGCCGTGACCACCGACGACTTTATGACGGCGGAGTGGGCACGCCTGCCCTACGATTTTCTCGCCACCATGAGCAACCGGATCGTGAACCACGTTCACGAGATCAACCGCGTGGTGTACGACATTACCGGCAAGCCGCCCGCTACGATTGAATGGGAATGATCTGAGCGGACGCCCGCCTACAGGCCAGCAAACGTTGCCTTTGTGGGCGGGCTAGATGTGCCATCATCCACCCTCGTGACCGCTTTTCCCGTAGACCTCCTCTCCCGTGAAGGCGTGCAGATTCGGCGCATGTACGCCAACGTGTTTCTACTTTCCAGCCCACAAGGGCGCTTGCTCGTAGACACCGGAGCGCTGAACTACGCCCCAGCTTTTTCCCGTCTGCTGCGTCAGTTTCGGCCCGACGCGGTGCTGGTCACGCACGCACATGTGGATCATGCGGGCGGGGCATTTGTGGCGGCGCGGCTGGGCTTACCCCTGCTGGCGCACCCGCTGGAACACTCTCAACTGACGGGCCAGCGCCATGAGTTGCCCTACCCCGCCGGGATGCCGGGTGTAGGAGCCATCATTTCGCGCCTGCATCCCAAAGTGCCCGCCGGGGCGCTGACCTCTGTGGAAGTGGGTCAAGAAATCTTGGGCTGGGAAGTCCTCCATTTGCCCGGACATTCACACGGCCAGATTGGGCTGATGAGGAACGGCGTGCTGATCGCTGCCGATGCCGTTTTATCTGCGCCTGACGGCAAGGGGGGAAGGCGGGCCGCCCTACCCCACGCGCCCTACAACGCCGACCATGCACAGGCACTTCAGACCCTAAAGCGCATAGCGGAGATGGAGTTGCGGGTGATTTTGCCGGGGCACGGCGGGCCGCTGACGCCGGAGCAGGTGCGGGAGAGGGCAGGAAGGGACAGCTAGATCGTGGAAAAAGAGCGTGTGGGAGACTTTGATTCTGTCTCTCACACGCTCTTTATTGATGCTCGGGTTACGCTACTGCTTACAACCCACGTCTTTACTTCGGCTCGTCGGCCACCTGACCTGCCACACCGGGGGCTACCCAGCTCATGTTGTTCAGGTCGCCAATGGAGCTGGTTTTGCCAGCAGGCACGCGCAGCACGCCGTTGCGGTCTTTGATCGGGCCGTTGTAGGGGTCAAATTTCCCGCCCTTCTCCATGTCGGCTTTCAGGGCCATCACGCGGTCATACACACTGACCTGCTTGCCGTTCACAGTCATTTTGGCGGCTTTCAGTTGAGGCACCCACTTGGGATTGATCGCCATGCCGTCTTGTGCGCCGAGTTCCACCGAGCCGCCCTTCAGCAGGTTCCAGTAGTCTACGCTTTGAAGGTTTTTGGTGGTGTACTTGCCCGCCCGCACTTTGGTCAGGAAGTCGATGTAAATCTTTTCCCAGTGCACCAATTGGCCGCTGACCACGTAGTCGGGGGCGAATTTGTACATAGGGCTGTAATGCCCGAACGACGGCACTTTGCGGGCGGCGGCGGTCTGCACCACAGTGGCCGTGTCTTCGGTGAAGGCCAGCGCGTCGTTGCCTTCGCTGATCAGGGCTTCGGCGGCTTCGCGGGCTTTGTTCGGATCAACCCACGCATTGATCCACTTCACGTTCACGACGGCGCGGGGGTTTACAGCGCGTGCGCCGAGGGCAAAGGCGCTGATATGGCGCTTGAGTTCGGGAATGGGGAACGCGCCCACGTAGCCCAATTTGCCCGTTTTGCTCAGGGCGGCGGCCATCATGCCGTTCAGGTAGTAGATCTGATAGAAATCGGCCATATAGGTCGCCATGTTGGGCGCACGCTTAAAGCCACTGGTGTGGGCAAAAATGACGTTGGGGTACTTCTTGGCGGCTTCCAACGTCTGATCCATAAAGCCGAACGACGTGGTGAAAATGACCTGACACTTGTCTTTGACGAGGCGGTCAATGACCGGAGTTGCTTGGCCTTCCGGCACGCTCTCCACGTATTTAGTTTCCAGCCAAGGCAAGGCCTTTTCGGTCTTCTTGCGGGCCTCGTCGTGCGCGTAGCTCCAGCCGATGTCGCCCACTGGCCCCACGTAAATAAAGCAGGCCTTGAGCTTACCGGTAGCTTGGGCCTGTGCTGCGGGGCTGGCTGCCGTGCCCAAGAGCGCCAAAGTCACGGGAACGGTGGCGGCCAACATGGACATTTTCAGTGCGGGTTTCTTCATGAACATCCTCCGGGGAAGGGGTGCGCGGTGAGCTGACGCAGTGAGCTGAGAACAGCAAAACGGAATAGCTTGGCAAGGCAGAGCAACTTGACGCAGATTCAACCCAGCAATCTTAAATCTGCCTTCATTCTATGCAAATTGTCAGGGCAAGGTCTGACGCCTGACTCACAGACCTCTGACTCTGGGCAGGTTGATGAAGTAGCGGCCCCCAAGAACAGTTAGGGAACGGTTACGGCCCCAAGTCGATTCGGACGGGTTGCGACGTAGGAGCCGTGACGCTGAGCGTACCGGGCGCGTACCCATCGGCAGCCACACGCAAGCGGTACGTGCCGCGCACAGGCAAGTCGATTGGGCCGGGAGCCACCCCCAGTTCTTGGCCGGGCGTCAGGTTGGCTGCGGCTGGGGCATCGAGAACCGTCAGGCGGGCGGTGACTCCGGCTGCGCCCTGCACGGTAAACCGCACCGTGCAACAAGGCCCACTTGCTGCTGGAGTTTTGGCCGCAGGCAAGGCGAGGTAGGCCCAGACCGCGCCGCCGATGAGGAGCAGTGCAGCCAGCAAGGGCAGCAGCCAACGCGGAGCAGTCGCGGCACGGCGGGCCGGGGCAGTTTTGCCGGGGGCTTTCACCACGCGCCAAGAATCGTCTTCGGCCCAGCCGATGCGGATCGGTTCGCCCTGAGTGCGGCGGGCGGGCAGGCGGCCCACTTCCTGTGCTGCCCGTTGGTCTGGTTGCTCCGAGCCTTCTTGGTCAGCGCGTTCGGGCAGCAGGGGCGCTCGGCGCATAGAGGCGGGAACGCGCTCCACATTCACAGATGCGGGGAAGCGCATTCCCACCGTCTGCGGAGCCTCCGAATCCGCAGGAGGCAACTCCGGCAGATCGTCGAAGTCGATCTGAACCACGGCGGGCTGGGCCGCTTCTTGCTCGCGGCGGGCGGCGGCTTTGCGCTCTGCGGCGGCCCGGCTGTCCTGCATGGCCTGTGCGCGGCGTTCGTCGTTCTGGCGTTTGCGGCGTTCCTGCGGCGTTTCGGCCACACCGGGCGGCGCGTTGGAATAGGCCGACACAGGCGATACGGCGGGCAAAGTGGAAGGCTCCGGCTGGATTGGAGGCCGCACCGCCGTAATAGTCACGGCAGCGTCGGGCGCATCGGTACTCGGCTGGACGGTGTTCGGCTGAGCCGCACTGGGCTGGGCTGCACCGGGCTGGGTCAGGTCTATTTGGATGACGGCTGGGGCGCTCAGGTCTGCTTGACCGGGTTCTGGTTGTTTGGCGTCTGCTTGGCTTAAAACTTGCTGGGATGGAGACTGGACGGCAGGCTCGGCGGCGCTTCTCGGTTCCGAGTTGGCCCGCACGTCCTCTGCGGTCACCGGGTCTGCCACACGCGCGGGCACTTCGGGCAGGTGCGTGAACGCCACGTCTACCACCGCCAATTCCACCTTGCCCCAAGGCGCATCTGGCCCGGAGGGATGGGGAGCCGCAGTAGTGGCAGCAGAGGTGTTGGCGTCAGCAGGGTCAGGCCAAGACTCGCCCAAGATGATCGGTGTGCCGTCATGGAGCGGGGTGGGTGGAGTCGGCGGCGTTGCTGCCTCTGCTGGCTTGACCTCGACCTCTAGCGCACTGGTCTGGACTGGGGAAGGAGCAGCGTTTGCGGATGCAGAGCTTCCGGCCCCCGCACTCGCTTGCAACTGCGCCAACGCTGCCTGAGCCGTCAGCGTACCGGGGCTGTCCTTCAATGCCCGCACCGATTGGGGCACGCCGCCCAATGCGGCCAGAGCGTCGGCCAGCGCCCGCAAATCGTCTTCAGGCGATCCGGCCTCTGCTGACCAAGGCAGGCCCGCGCCCGCTAGTGCCACACGCCCGTCTACGCTCCACAGTTGCGAGGCACTTACGCCGCCGTGAACGAGGCCCGCGCCGTGCAGGGCAGCCAACCCCGCCAACGCCCCCCGCGCCGCCAGCACCGGGTCGGCGGCCAATACGGCGTGCAGCGGCAGTTCCGTCACCAAATAAGCGTCGTCGCCGTCCATCCCCTCATCGGAATAGGGCAGCAGGGCCGGATGATCGGGCAACTGCGGCACAGGCAGCGCGGAGGGCAGCACATGCACCAGCACAGGCATTCCGGTCAGACGGTCGGTGGCCCGTAGAGTACGAACTGTGGCCGGGCCTATCAGCGGGCCAACCACAGTTCCAGCCACATCACGGCCCGGCAGTTCGCGTGCGGCCACATAAGGACCTATCGGCTTCATTGTGGGCAAGTATACGGCGCACCGGGCCAGATATCGGGTGGGAACCGGGCCAGAGGGCGTCCATAGAGACTTTAGGGAACTAGCAGAAGCGGCGTGCCTGATCCCTCTGCACGCCGCCTCTGCATCTGAACCCGGTTTGCGCCGTTATTGATTCCTGCTCAGTTGGGCAAGGCTTGACTAAGGATGGAGCTGGAAGGTGAACCCCCCCGTTGCGGTGCAACGCCCCCCCTTGAGGGGAGGACTCCACATCTGTTGTGCTCCCCTCAAGGGGGGCTGGCTGCGAAGCAGACTGGGGGGTTCGCCCAGAATCGCCAATTCTGAACGTTGCTCAGTTATACAGGAATCGATAAGTTACAGCCGCCGCGCACCAGAACCAACCAAGCACGGGGCATTCAACCCACTTTCCAGACCTACCTCTTCACCTTATGTGCGCCTAACGGCTCTGAACGCCCGCTCCCAAAGTCTGCGTTACGGCGTCCTGCATCTTCTTTTGGCTGTCCTGCACTTCTACGGCCACCGTTTCGCCGCTCTCCAAGTCCATCACGAAATGATCGCCTTCCAGCCGCACCCGCGACAAGATCTGTTCGTCTCCTTGTGGGCGCGTGGTGGCCCGCAGTTCTACGTATTTCCGCATAGGCGTGCGAATCACCTTGGGGGCCAGCACTTCTTCCACCTGAAAAATGCCGCCGGAATTGTTCATGGTCACGCTGATCAGCACGGGCATAGTGCGGCCCCGCTCGATGACCACCTGATCGACGGCCAGCGCACTGATGGAATGGATATCCACGCTGCCCAGATTGAAGGCTTTGCGGCCCCGGCCTTTGGTGATGTCGGTTCCGTCCGCGACGGCCACGATGCCGCCCTCTAGGGTCAGCGGGGGCGGGTTCAGGTCGTGGCTGTTGATGGCTCCCAGAATAAAAGCCCGGATTTTGGCCCGCTTGAAGGGATCGGCATACAGCGGCCCCATGATCCGGTCAAGGATCGGCAGGGCCAGCGCCACGCCATGTCCTTCATGGCCTACGCGGTGAATCTGGTTGCCGATATCGTGCAGCATCGTGCCCAAAATGACGGTCAGAAACACGTCTTCGGCGTCGCCCACGCCCGATTCCATGATGTCTGTCTTCACGCCTGCATCCAGCATCAGTTCGGTTATGGCGAGGCTGGCGGCCCCGGTAATAAAGGCATGCACGCGCCCGTGATCGTTGTAGCCGAGCTTGCGCATGGTGATGTAGTTCGCCATGTCCCAGTGCGCCAATGCTTCCGGGTCTATCCGCAGCGCGTTGTAGGCGGCCAACGCTTTGGGATACGGCTCCAAATCTAATCGGATGGCCTGATTGGCTTCCTCAATCAGTTTCACACGGGGCGTCGCGTACTCCACCACTCGCCCCGGTTGTTTGCCCTCTACATCCTGCACCTTGCCGCCCGACACGTTCAGAGTAAATTTGGCGTCGCCTGCGCTGGAGTCGGCTTGTTCCAGTTCAGATTGCTCTGATGTCAGTTCGATAGCAGCGTTCTGCACGGGCAATTTGGAATCGTCGTTCATGTCTGTTCTCCCCTGCTGGCGCTCATCCCTTGCCCAGCTGACCCAGTTCACCCGAATGACTACGACGTTTCGAAAACGACCTATAGAAAACCCAGTATGAAAAACAAAATGGCCCGGCCTAAACCGGGCGCTCATTTCATCACAAGTGGTCTGACAAGAGCTTGAATGTGGGCTTGATACAGAACTTATTCCAGCACCTATCACAGCGTTCTAGAGGTTTTTGCACTTGCTCAGAACAGAGACTTTAGGGCCACTGCACCGTTCCTACTCACTACCTACAGTTCAATCACTCGCCCTGAAAATCTGCCGGGCGTTTTTCCAAGAAGGCCGCCGTGCCTTCGCGGAAGTCTTTGGTGGCGGTGGTCATGCCGAACAGATCGGCTTCGATTTCCATGCCGCCCTCTAAGGTCGTGTCCAGCCCGCGCCGCACAGCTTCCTTCACCAACGACAGGGCAATCGGCGCGTTTTTCAGGATTTGCTCGGCCACTTCGCGGGCCTTCATGAGAGGATCGTCGGCCACGTAGTTCACGAGGCCCATCATCAGGGCTTCTTCGGCCTTAACCTGACGGGCGGTGAGCATCATGTCCAGTGCGCGGCCCATGCCGATCAGGCGCGAAAGCCGCTGCGTGCCGCCGAAACCGGGAATCAGGCCCAGCGACACTTCGGGCAGGCCCAGACGGGCGGTAGGGCCAGCAATGCGGATATCGCAGGCCAGCGCCAATTCCAGCCCGCCGCCCAGTGCAAAGCCGTTGATGGCGGCGATGACCGGAATGGGCAGGCTGCTGATCTGATGCATCACGTCTTGCCCCGACAGGGACAGTTCGCGGCCCGCGTACACGCCGTCTACGTTGGAAAACTCGGCAATGTCGGCCCCGGCCACAAACGCCCGGTCGCCGCTGCCTGTAATGATCAATGCGCCAATTTCAGCGTTTTCGATCATCAGGTCAAGCGCCTGAGAAATCTCGCTGAGGGTGTCGCCGTTGAGGGCGTTCAGGGCTTTGGGCCGCGAAATGGTCAGCACAGCAATGGGGCCGTGTTGGTCGAGTTGCACGTTTTGAAAGTCGTATTCGTCGATCATGGTCATGCTGCTTATCCTGACACGGGCGGGGGAGTGTTGGCGTACAGGCGCAGTCTGAGAGTCTAGGGTCTAAGGGTCTGAGAAGGCGTGTGGGAAGAGATTTAGGCTTTCCGCCCTGCTGTGTCCAACCGCACCACAGCCTCCAGCGCCACTTGCACCATCCGGTCTACTCCGGCAGCCAGCACATCGCCGGGGACGAGTTGAGGGTCGCCGATATCGTTGCTGCACGTGGTCAGGCAGGCGGCGCGGAGGCCATGTAACGCGGCCACCAAAAAGATCGCGCTGGCTTCCATCTCGAAGCCCAACACTCCGCGAGAAGCCCACAGGCGGGCATGGTCAGGCGTGCTGGCATAGAAAGCGTCCTCGGTCATCACGAGGCCGATGTGGTGTGGGGCGTTCAGGGCGCGGGCCGCGTGTGCGGCGGCCTCTACGACTTCAAAGCTGGCGGCGGGAGCGTAGGGAGCGCCGCCCAACAGTTGGCGTGTGGTGCCGTCGTTGGGTACGGCAGCAGTGGCGATGACCAGATCGCCGGGGGCCACCGTAGGCGTCGCGCCGCCCAGTGTGCCTACCCGGATCAGGGTTTTGGCCCCCAACCGGGCCAATTCTTCGGTCACGATGGCCGCGCTGGGGCAGCCCATTCCGGTGGTCTGGATGCTGACGCGCATGCCTTTGTAAGTCCCGGTAAAGCCCAAGAGTTGGCGGTGGCTGGTGTACTCGGTCACGCCCTCTAGGTAGGTGGAGGCAATGTGCCGGGCGCGATTGGGATCGCCGGGCAACAGGACGTACTCGGCGACGTCGCCCGGTTGGGCACGAACATGAATCTGGCTCATGGGCCAAAGTATAGGGAGCGTGCCTTGATCTGGCGCAGGAACTGGACTTACAGCCCTCACTGGGCAGCTACACGGGCCAAAGCTGACTTTCCTTGATGAATGAACGTGTGTTAAACATACATTGCATGAGAAGTCTCTCATGAAGCCGAAGACTGAATGCTCTGACAGGTTTCTCATCTTAATCGTTGAAGACGCCGCTGTCAGGTCAAAAAGTCTTCTCATGTGAAAAGCCATATTTATCACACAGCTCTTATTTTTATGCACTTTCAGTCAGTTACGTGAAAACCTTCCAATTGCAGCGCAATCAACAGTCCGGTTGTTCACAGCGCGCTCACGCCAACTGCCTACGGTATGCACAGGCAGGGCAACGCTATGCGTACCCGTGCATCATTTCCTCGTCGTCCTCAATCCTCATTCAAGGAGAACCACCATGCGTAACACCTTTATTTTGTCTTCCCTGCTCGCTCTTGGCCTCGGCATGGCCAGCGCCCAAACCGATACCGCCGCTCCCGCCACCACTGCTGCTCCTGCAACGGCAGCCGCGCAAGTGGTGCAGTTCAACGACGTGCCTGCGGGCCACTGGGCCAAAGACGCCGTTGACCTGATCGTGCAGCGCGGCCTGATTCAGGGCTTCCCCGACGGCACCTTCCGTGGTAACGAGAACCTGACCCGTTACCAAGCCGCCCTCGTGTTCTACCGTCTCCTGCAAAGCGGTCAGCTCAGCAACAGCAGCCTCAGCTCCACCGACCTCGCCACCATTACCGCCGGTATGCAGGAAGTCAGCACCGAATTGGCCGCCATCAGCACCCGCGTGACCGATTTGGAAGCCCTGACCACCGAGCAGCAGGCCCGCATTACGGCGCTGGAAGGCCGAATTGACGCGCTGGGTACGCCTGCCGCCAATACCGCTAGCACCGACACCACCGCACTGACGGCCCGCATCGACGCGCTGGAAGCCGCCATCCGTAACATTCCTGCTGGCCCCGCTGGCCCTGCTGGCGCAACTGGCCCTGCCGGAGCCGCCGCCGACACCGCCGCCTTGGCCGCCCGCATCGCTGCCCTCGAAGCACGTGCAACCACGACCACCACGACTACGGGCGACACCAGCACCGGTACCGTGACCACCACTCCTCCTGTGACGACTCCTCCCACCACCGTCGTGATCGGCAACACCGACACCGTTGTGGACGCCGTTCGCAGCACCAACCTCTACGCTGGCGTCAGCGTGGGCGCACAGAACACTCAGGGCAACGACCCCTGCTACCTGCTGAACTCCAGTGGCCGCGCCGTCAACTTCTGCCTCTCCGGTGGCGCGATGATCGGTGCCAATAACGTCATCGGCCCCGTCGGTGTGCGCCTCTCCGCAGAGCACGTCCCCGGCAAGAACGGCTTCAACGCCGACATCAACGCCACCTACAGCCTGAACAACGGCAGCAACATCACGCCTTACGTGGGCGCAGGCTTGGGCCTCACCAGCAGCCGCACCCGTGCGAGCGCCACCACCAGCGCCAGCGACATCTACGCCAACGCGCTGGCCGGTGTGGACTTCCGCGTGACCGACAGCATCACCGCGTTCGTCGAAGCCGATGCCCGCTACTACCTCAGCAACAAGGGCGCTGGTACGGGCCTCGCCGGAACTGCCGCGACGGATCGTGGCTTCGGCGGCACCATCAAGACCGGCGTGAAGTTCTTCTTCTAAGCCTCCACTTTCTAAGCGATTGGGAACCTCGAAAGGGGTTCTCCTTTTTTGGCTCGGGCACAAAAGGCGGTCTG
Source organism: Deinococcus sp. Arct2-2 (assembly GCF_004801315.1). Taxonomy (GTDB): domain Bacteria; phylum Deinococcota; class Deinococci; order Deinococcales; family Deinococcaceae; genus Deinococcus. The sequence goes on along the minus strand of NZ_SSNW01000056.1, from coordinate 1,481 downwards.
AGGGTCTAGGGGGTTGAGAGGGGCAAACCCTCGGCGTTTGTTTTCGTCTGGATCAGTCCTACACCGTTAGATTCAGGTATTGCCGATCTGAAGTGATCCGACTGTGGGCAACCGGAACAGACGAATATTCCACGTCCTCACCTTCCGGCCCTGTACACTCTGCCGTGTGAAAACCCATCATGTTCAGGTCGGCACCGTTTCGCGCGAGTTGCCTATCGTCGAAGTCGCGCCCGGCGTCAGCGTGGCGCTGTTCAATATGCTCGGAGACACCGAAGTGACCGAGGCGGCGGGCAAAGCGCTGGCCCTCTTGATTCCCGCAGACGTGGATATTCTAGTGACGCCAGAAGTCAAGGCGCTCTCGCTGGCGCACGTCATCAGCCGCGAATCGGGCAAGCCGTACATCGTGATTCGTAAAACGCAGAAGCCGTACATGGTAGACCCAGTGGTGCGCGAGGTGGTCAGCATCACGACGGGCAAGCCGCAAACGCTGGTGCTGGACGGCTTTGACGTGGAGAAAATCCGGGGCCGCAAAGTGGCGATCGTAGACGACGTGGTGAGCAGTGGCGGCACGCTGCATTCCATCTCGCAGATCATTCAGGAAGTGGGGGGCGAAGTGGCTGCCGTAATTGCCGTATTCACCGAAGGGCAGGAGCGCCCCGAAGTGACGGCGCTGGGGCATCTGCCACTGTTCACCTAAAACCGCGCCCACTGACCTGACGTTGCACTGGCCTTCGCCGCGCTACCTTAGGCGGGTGGAACAATTGAATGTAACTGTCGGGGCCGTAAGCCGTGACCTGCCTACTGTGCGTGTGGGCAGCACCGGGCGCGTGCCACTCGTAGAATTTATCGGCGATCCGGAATTTACCAACGCGGTAGCCGCCGAAATGGTGGCCCTGATTCCTGCCGGAACGGACATGCTGCTGTCGGTGGTCACCAATGCGCTGCCGCTCGTACACGAACTGAGTGACCGCAGCGGTATTCCCTACGTGGTGGTTCGCAAAAAGCGCCGCACTTACATGCAAGACCCACTGATCGTAGACGTGCCGAGCATGACGATGGGCGTATCGGAAACGTTGTGGCTGGACGGCCCGCATGCCGCGCGGCTGAAGGGCAAACGGGTCACGATTGTGCAAGACGTGATCGCCAGCGGGGGCACGGCTCAGGCGTTGGCACGGCTCACCGAGCGGGCGGGGGGCACAGTCAATGGTTTCTTGGCGGCCTTCAAGCAAGGGGAAACCAGCTTGCCGCTGCACTTTTTGCGGGAGTTGCCGAAAACGATCTGAGAGTGCTGTGTCTAAGGGTCTGAAGGTCTAGGGTGCTGGGGCGGGTTCACCGCTGAATTACTCGGCTCCCTCACTGTGAAAGCCGTCTCCCTCGCCAGTTGTAGGCAAAGGAGACGGCTTTCGCTTGCTGCCACTCTTTTCTTATACGGGCTCCGAATAAAAAGCTTTAGAATAGGGGGATCAAACAGACACTCTTGA